>NZ_JAFBCU010000001.1:0-615398 GCF_016907875.1 Arthrobacter roseus
AAGATGACGGTATATCGTCTGGTGCAGTCGGGAGTGCTGCAGGGTATTCGGTTTGGCCGCTCCTACCGAGTGCCCAAGGCGGCCGTAGACCACTACCTCAAGTCCATCAATCCCGACTACTGACCTGCCGACGTGACACGTAGGCGGCCCAACGGATTAGGCGGTACGCCACTGACGGAGTTCCGGACGTAAACTGTGTATGAGCCCACGGCCCGGAAGGACTTGCAGACAGCCTCCACGTGTGAAAGGGCACCACACTAGTGACTAACTCAATGGCCAGAGCCCAATCCGCTGCTCCCACTGTTCCCACATCGGCATGGAAAGCGCTCGTCGTCCTCCTGATCGGGATGTCCATCGCGCTTCTGGACACCACCATCGTCAACGTTGCCCTGCCGACCATCCGCACCTCCATCGACGCGAGTGAGGCCACGCTCTCCTGGATCATCTCCGGTTACGCCCTGGCTTTCGGACTCTCGCTGATTCCCGCCGGCCGTATCGGCGACCGGGTGGGCCACAAGTGGGTTTTCTTCACTGGTATCGCCCTCTTCACAGTGGCGTCCTTCGCCTGCGGAGTGGCGCAGTCCGACATGGAGCTCGTCATTTTTCGCGTCATTCAGGGTCTCGCGGGCGGCATTTTTGTGCCCGCCGTGACCGCCTACATCCAGCTGCTCTTCCCTCCGCGGCAGCGAGGCAAGGCCTTCGCGATCATGGGCAGCGTCATTGGTGTCTCGTCAGCGCTCGGCCCGATCATCGGCGGCCTCCTGATCCAAGCTTTCGGTGAAACCAACGGCTGGCGCTTCGTCTTCTTTGTGAACCTGCCCATCGGCCTAGCTGCACTCGTTCTCGCGTTCTTCTGGCTTCCGAAGCGCGACCCGGACGCGCCGCGTCCTCCCGCCGGTCTGGATTGGTTCGGCGTCTTCCTCGTATCCGCTGCCCTGGTCTGCTTGCTCGTCCCCCTCATCCAGGGCCAGGATGAGGGCTGGCCGCTCTGGACCTACCTCACAATCGCGGGCGGCGTCGTCCTGCTGGCACTGTTCGCTCTCTGGGAGGTCTTTTACACTCGCCGAGGCCGAAGCGCCCTTGTGCCGCCACCTCTGTTCAAGCACCCCCAGTTCACCGGCGGCGTGATCCTCGCCCTCGTCTATTTCGCCGCGTTCACGAGCATCTTCTTCACGATCGCGCTGCTGTGGCAAGCCGGTCTCGCCCACAGCGCTCTCGCATCAGGCGTGGTGACCATTCCGTTCGCTGTGGGCAGCATCGTCGGCTCGTCGCAGAGCAATCGACTATCTATGCGACTTGGTCGAAACGTTCTGGTGCTCGGAACCGCATGTGTAGCCATCGGCCTGATCTGGCTGTGGCTACTCTTCGAGAACGTCAAAGGCACCGACCTCACCAACTGGACTCTGCTTGCGCCGCTCCTCATCGCCGGTGTTGGCAACGGATTGTTCATTGCACCGAATGCCCAATTCATTGTGGCGACCGTTGATCATCGGGATGCAGGATCTGGCTCTTCCGTCATCGCTGCCATCCAGCGTGTTGGTGCTGCCATCGGCATCGCCGTGATCGGTTCGGTCCTCTTCGGCACCCTGTCGATAAACAAACAGCCAGGGCCGACGTCGAATACGGCCGCTGCCATTGCGGAAGTCAAGAGACAGGCCGCAGCGGAAGTTGCCGCTGGCTTCACCAACGCCTCCGCCCACGCCATGCTCGTCAGTGCGATCTTCGCCGTGGCCGCCTTCGTCTTGGTGTTCGCGCTGCCGAAGCAGGTTAACCAGTACGGCGGTGGTGGTGCTCCGGACGATGGCAGTGGCTCGGCCAGGACCGGGGCTGCCGGGACTGCTGCTACCGGCGCCTCCGCCGGGTCCCGCCAATCGGCCACGAGCCAACGCTTGCCGAAGCCAGCAGGCAAGCCGTGCCATCAGCACTTGCTGAAGAGAGGTGGGGCCGCGATGCGCGGACGACGCCTGCTACTTTGCGCCGGGCGCTAGCGCGGGACCTTGACCTCGAGAGTCGCACCGCCGAACCCGTTCTCGGTATCCCTGCCCTGGACAGTAATGACATCGACGCCCTCGGGGATCTCAAGATCGCTCTGGGTGCGTGTCACGGGCTGCTCATCGGCGTGGTCGTGGCCCAGCGTGTGCTCACCGAGCACATTCCCATCCGCATCCAGCACCCGCCAGCCGTCGGCGTACCGCTTAGGGCTGTCGTACTCCGAGCTGAGCGTCACCTCCAGCGACCAGCCTGCGTTGCTGTCGCCCTCAAGCACGGCGCCGAGGACGTCGGGGTGCTCAGCATCCTTCGTGTCCGGCTCGATGTCCGCAGACACACTGGCGTAGGCACCGGATGGCACCGCATCCTCGGACTCGGACTCGGACGAACCCGCACCACAGCCGCCCAGTACCAAAGCCAACCCCAGAACAGGACCCACAGCTAACGCGGCTCGATACGGATTCTTCCGGCGGGCGTTCGCTGCGTGAGTCATGTCTTTATTGTGCCAGCTGATCGGTGACTAGACCCGTAGCCGGGACCGTGCTGGCCACCGTTTGGGCACAGGGCGTGTTTGCGGTAAGCCGTCGATGGAAATGTCCAGTTCCTCTTGCAGGAAGGCGACTGCCCCGGCGATGTTGCGGTACGGGAAGAACGGTTCGGGGTAGGACCATGCAATGTCAGTGAGAGAAGATTTGCTGGTAACGCTCCAGTAGTCGGTGGCGAAGCCCTTGTAGGGACAGATACTCTTCGTGGTCGTCGGCGTGAGAAGGTCAAAGTCGATGTCTCGCCTCGGCAGGTAGTAGCGCGGTGGCAGCCCTGTTTCCCAAAGGAAGATCGCCTCTCGCGACTCGCCGATCACG
Organism: Arthrobacter roseus; assembly: GCF_016907875.1. Taxonomy (NCBI): domain Bacteria; kingdom Bacillati; phylum Actinomycetota; class Actinomycetes; order Micrococcales; family Micrococcaceae; genus Arthrobacter; species Arthrobacter roseus. The sequence goes on from NZ_JAFBCU010000001.1 coordinate 2,850, forward strand.
ACGTTGTCGTGGCGCACCGTCACTAATCGAGAGCTAGGCAGGGCATCAATATGGACGAAGGGGTCGTGGGGATGCTCGAACACTTCCTGATTTTCTTCATACCAGTGGTCAAACTCACCGCGTTCCCACGTCACTCCCGTATAACCGGCAAGACCCTTTATCCGCCACGCCCCGTGGCGAATGATGTGGTTATCAACAACTACATCGAACCAGGACGTGACTTCGGTATTCGGGTGGTGGTAGTGCAAGTCGTCCGGAGGTCCGGTAGGTATCAGATGCTCTGAGCGGACATCTTCGTCCCGGAACACGTACCGCGGTACAGGGATTTCTTCTTCCCATACAAGGAGCTGATCGCGGCTGTCGACCACAAGAGCGTCACCCACGATTCCGCGCACCCACCGCGTACTGGGCAGTGGTTCTCTCGGGTTCTGTTTCATTGACATGACCTCCACAGTAACGGTCATAATAGTTGCGGCTACTGCTCGGGGAGACAACAATTGGCAGTATGTTTGCTCAAGAGAAGCCTTCCATCATTGGGTCGATTGTCCGGGGCATGGCTGCAGGTGTTGCTGGGACCGTGGTGATGACGGCGTTCCAGACGTTCGTTGAGATGCCCTTGACCCGGCGTGAGGCCAGTTACGGTCCCGCGGATTTGGCCGAACGGATCCTGCCCATCCATCCGACGACCGATCGGGGCCGCAAACAGTTGAACTGGGTCACGCACTTTGCATTGGGAACCATGTGGGGTTCGGCCTATGGCCTCACAGCCCACACTGGCCTGCGTGGGGCGAAAGCAATCGCGGTCGTGTTTCCCACACCGTCTATTCGGGCGATGTCCTACTCACCACCGCTCTTGGACTGTATAAGCCCACCACCTGGACCGCCGAGGATTGGACCGTGGATCTGGTCAACAAATTCGTCCAGGCCGTATCGACCGGCGTGCTCTACGACCACGTTTTCAAACCAACTCACGCACCCTAGACCAGCTGCGGTTCAGAACGGTTCGGCCAGGGTCATCGCATAGCGTTTATCGGGATCCGTCCACTGCCCTGCGATGGTTAGCTGCGCCGCCGCCAGCTCAGCTTCAATCCGCTCCGGGCGGAACTTTGCGGACACCTCGGTCCTGAGGTCCTCACTCTGGTCAAAGTGGATTTCAAGACCGGCGCCGGGCAGTTGCACGTACATGGCCCGCGTGGCGCGGAGCCTCATCTCGATCCACTCCTCAGCCTCGTTCCACACCGCGACATGCTCGAATGCCTCGACGTCGAAATCCGCCCCCAACTCGGCGTTGAGGACACGCAGCACATTCCGGTTGAAGTCGGCTGTCACACCGCTGGGGTCGTCGTAGGCGGGAATCAGTATCTCCGGCGGCTGCACCAAGCCCGTGCCCAGTAGCAATGATCCACCCGCCTGCCCCAACAGTTCCCGCACCTGGATCAGGAACTGTGCACGGGCATCCGGCTCGAGGTTCCCGATCGTACCGCCCAGGAACGCCACCATCCTTCGTCCGTCCTTCGGAAGCAGCTGCAGCTGTGATTCGAAATCAGCGGCCACCGCCTGCAGGGTGAGATCGGAATAGTTCCGAGACAATTCGCTGTTGGCCCCCGTCAGCGCGCTGTCACTGACGTCCACGGCAACATAGCTCCGGAGATCTCCGGCGTCCATCAATGCATCGAGCAGCAGGGGTGTTTTCCTCGATGAGCCGGAGCCAAGTTCAATGAGCGTCTCTGCCGGGCTTGTCCCCGCCATCTCCCGCGCATGGTCCTCGAGGATGCGCCGTTCGGCGCGTGTGGGGAAATATTCTGGCAGCTGGGTGATCTGCTCGAACAGTTCGCTGCCCCGCTGATCGTAGAACCACTTGGGTGGCAGCGTTTTTGCCGGTTTTCCCAGCCCTGCGCGCACGTCCTCGCGCAGGGTGCGCTCGAGGTAGTGCGGCGGTAGGTGATGGACTATCTCAAGTGCTGTTTTTGAGGGGTTCATCTGAGCGCGGGCTCCATCTCTACGTGGGATATCGGGCTTATATCGACGCCGTGCGAGGTGGCGACCAACAGGGACTGATCCGGGACCTCATGCCATCCGGCATCGTCGTCGGAGGGCTCACTGGCAACGACGGTGCCTCTGTTGTCTGAGCGCCAAAAAAGGGTATCGCCGGCCGCCGTGGCCGCGATGGTCGTTCCGTCGGTCAAAAGGAAGTTGTACCTGCCCGGGCTCGCGGCGGCGGCGTCGATCGCAACGCGTGCCAGCACGTCGGCGGCGGAGTGCTGGACACCGTAGTCAGGCGATTGGAGCCGCTCAAGGACGAGCGCCCACAGCAGGGCTGAATCCACCCGGGCCTCCAGGGCAAGAAGCCGGGCCGGAGGCAGCGTCGCCGCAAGTGTCTCCGCGGACCTGGGCCAGTTGTCGATCCGCCCGTTGTGGCTGAACATCCATTTCCCCGAGGTGTAGGGAGCAGCAGCAGCCTCGTCCGGCGTCGTACCGGGTGTCGCTGAACGGACGGCGGCAAGCACCGCTGTGCTGGTGGTGACCCGCGCCAGGTCAGCGAAGGACTGGTCCGTCCACATGGGCACAGCGCGCCGGTAGCGGGCCGGGACGGGATCTTCGGCGGCATACCAGCCGACGCCGAACCCGTCCGCGTTCATCGTACCGTTGCGTTGGCGCCGCGGTGCCCAGGACTGCCGGAGCAGGCCGTGCTCGGGCGCCGAAATCAGTGTGGCCAGCGGCGTCGGCGGGCCAAGGAACGCCAGATGACGACACACCCTCTACATCCCGCCAGCTGGAGCGGCGTCCCGGGCGGTCCGGAAGCCGGTGAAGATCTGGCGCCGGATAGGGTAATCCCAGTTCCGGAACGTTCCTCGGCTCGCTGCTTTGTCGGCAGCCCAGGAACCACCGCGCAGCACCTTGTAACCTCCGCCGAAGAAGGCTTTGCTGTACTCGGCGTAGGGAAACACCTGGAACCCGGGATATGGACCGAAGTCGCTGGACGTCCATTCCCAGACATCGCCGATCAGTTGATGGACGCCCAGCGCGGACGCGCCCTCGGGGTAGGACCCGACAGGGGAAGGCCGCAGCGCTGCTCCGCCCAGGTTCGCGTGCAGGGCCGTCGGGTCCTCGTCGCCCCACGGGTAGCGCCGGGACCGGCCGCTGACCGGGTCGTGGCGAGCAGCCTTCTCCCACTCTGCCTCGGTGGGCAGGCGCCTCCCCGCCCAGCGGGCATATGCCTCGGCCTCAAAGAAGGACACATGCTGTACGGGTTCATCCACGGGAACCGGCTCAAGAACGCCGAAACGGGTCCTCCACCACTGGTAACCGTCCCGCCTCCAGTACTTGGGTGCCCTTAGGTCATCATCGTTGCGGTGGCTCCAGCCCTCGGCGGTCCACCAAACCGGGTTCGAGTATCCGCCGTCGTTCACGAAATCAGTGAACGCACCGTTGCTAACCGGAACCGTGTCGATCCAGTAGCCGGGAACGTGCACCTCATGGGCAGGCCGTTCGTTATCCAGTGCCCAGGGTTCCACGGAGGTGCCCATCGTGAAGGAGCCGGCTGGCACATGCACTTCCCGCGGAAGCCTGGTGACACCGCGGGCCAGCACGCCGGGATCCGGATTCACCGGGTGCAGCACGGGGTCGCCGACCCGAAGCTGATGGGTCGCGAGCATGGTCTCGGCGTGCTGTTGTTCATGCTGGATCATCATGCCGAAGGCAAACCCACCCTCCAGCAGCGGCGAACCCTCAAGGGGAACCCGTTCTAGGATGCCCAGCGTCTTGGAACGCACATCGGCGAGGTAGCCCCGCGATTCCGACGGTGCCAGCAGCGGCAGCGAGGGGCGGCTGCTGCGCGAATGTTCAAAGGCGTCGTAGAGTTTGTCGATTTCCGGGCGGAGCGGCTCCATCCTACCGACGTCGCGGACCAGCCATAGTTCTTCCTGGCTGCCGACATGCGCAAGGTCCCATACCAGTGGCGACATCAGGGGTGAATGCTGTTTGAGCAGTTCCTCCTCGTCACACGCGGTGAGAGCATGGGTACGACGACGCGCGCACTCCAGGCCCTCCGCGATGGAGGCGCGAAGTTTCTCGGGGGCACCGCTGGTGTCCGGTGAGATTTGCGGATTCGTCATTGGCCTTTTTCCTTTCGCTGTGCGGAATCTGAGAACCGACCCGTGCGGCGCCAATCGTCGATCCGCTGGTCTGCGGGAGAGCGCCCACGCGCTGCGTATTGCTCAACAAACGATTCCACCCGGAACCGTGTGGCCGCATCGGCGCCCAGCCGTTCCATCGCGCCCAGTGCTGCCTCAGCGCAAACCTGCCCCGCTGTAGCAAGGACAGGGTCGGCCAACCCATCCCGGGCCGCAGTAGTCATTGGGTCGGGCAGCGCAGTCACTGGTGAACAGGCTTCCGCAGCGCTGTCCGCTGCCCACTCATCATCCACCAATGCGGTCGTTATGGCTGCGACCGCTTCCCAGTCGGAGCCAGCCTGGGCATCGATCACCCGGATCTCAAGGAATCCCCGGGGGCGGATGAAGGGAAAGAGAGTGCTGAGATGGTAGTCGAGGTCCGCACCGGTGACTGGCCGGGGCCCCTGTCCGCGGAGCCATTCCCGCATGGTCAGTGCTCGCGGTGCTTCCCACGAACCCTGCGACGTTGGGATGCACAGTATCGACGCATCGAGGGCATAGTGGGCCCACGCGGCCGGAGGATCCTCGGAATCCGGAACGGGGGCTGTACGGGACGGGTCGGTTTTCAGCCACACGGCCTCGCGTGTGCTCTGCCAGCCGCTGGGCGCGCCGCTGCGGAAGGGGGAATTGCCAAAAAGTGCGACGAGCACCGGGGCGAGACGGTGGAGTCGCTGCCAGCGCTGCACGGCGCTGCCGGTGCCGTTTCCGGGCAGACCGGCGTCCAGACATACCTGCAGGGATGAAGTGGAGCACATCATGGTCCGTCCGGCGGGCCCAGAACGATCAAAATGGGTTTCCATGGCTGCGTACCGGGGATGATCCAGCGTCCGCACAGGCGGACGGACTGGATCCAGGGCGACGCTACTGAAGGAAAGACCCGTGTCCCCGAAAGCATCATCAATGCCGGCGAGGTCTCTTCTTGTAGCTTGGATGACTGCGGGAAGGTCAGCACCGCACGCCGAGCTCAGTTCAAGCTGCCCACCCGGCTCATAGGTAATGACACCACCACCGGGAAGATCTATTTCCGCCTCCGCAACAACAGACCGGACTTCAGCTACCGGCACCGGCCGCCGCGGGTTGAACGCATCGTGCACAATCCGTTCGATTTCCACGCCCACGGCCCCCGGAGGACCGGTCTTGAAACACACCGACGCGACATAGACTTCCGCTTCGGACTCTGAGAGCGGCCTTGAATCCCGATCCAACCCTGACGTCAACGCCATAAACCATCCCTTGATCGCGATGCAATCACATCAACAGCTAAACAGTCCTTAAACCAGCAACGAAGCCCGTGTAGTTCTTATTCCTATCCGTCGGCAACAACACGTTCTTTCCAGTGCGGTTGGTCATTTCTTTGAGGGCAACTGTACCGATTGTTCCCGGCGCCTCCCCAGCCCGCGTTCACTCATGGAAATCCAAGGCCACCGTTTTTACCGTCGACCTACGGAATCGTCCTTCTCTCGCCGTTCGCGTCAACTGACGTCAGCGATGAGCGCCGTCGACGCGCAGTCCCGGATTCCCTTGATTCCTACAATGGTTGCTTCCTTTTCACTGTAAGTTTCACTCGTCACTAGGGTCGCTCCGTCGTCTCCGGTCAATCGGAACCTGAACTGCTCCTCGTCCCGGTAGATCTCAAACCGTCCTGCCATATCGAGCCTCTTTCACCTTTTATACCTGGATATCAACGCTCGTGGATACGACCCCCGAACCTGGCCGCTCACCCTTCCCTGTGAGTAGCGGATGGCGGAAGCTCTACCCGCGGTGGTGCTGTCATTGCAGCCCGTAACGCCACTGACGTATCGGCGGTCCTGGTACCTGACGGCACCGACACCCGATGGAACACTTCGAGGCCAGGTCCGCGCTGTACGCCGCAAACTTCACCAGGAGTCGGCAGCGAGGTGCACGGCATGAAGGTATCGGTGGATCTCCTCAGCACCGGCACCGGAACGCATGATCACCTGTAGCCCCAGCAGGGAGGTTGTCAGCAAATCAGAGCGGGCCTGGATGAGAGCAGACCCGTCGTCGGGTAGCGCCTGGGCGACGAGGGTTTCGATCTGCCCGCCCATTTGCCGCCGGTAGTCAGCCGAGAAGTCGTAGCCCGGCAGGGTGCCGCGTAGTTCGTTCGAGGCCATCACCATCAGGCAACCGTCCCGACCGCGTTCAGAGACCGCGTCAGCCTCAAACAGGTTCAGGAAGGTATGGACACCCTCGATGCCAGGTCCGGCCTGCTCGACCATACCGGCGAACATCCCAATCCGCTCTGCGAGGTATCGGCGCAGCACCCTCGCGAACAGTTCTTCCTTGGTGCCAAAGGTCCTGTACAGGCTGGGCTTGTGAACGCCGCTGGCTTTCACGATGTCCCCCACCGACGTCTGGCTGTATCCCTGCCGCCAGAAGAGGGCCGTCAAACGGGAGAGCACCGCCTCCTCATCGAAGAGCCGGGGGCGACCGATCGTGGCATTTACACTAGCGCTCATATCCTGATACTACGTCTCCCGAAGAGGTTTGTAACCTTTCGGTACCAAAGCCTGTGACCCTTATGGTACCGTTCGGTACAGAACAACACGTTCTGCGGGCCGCCACTGCGGGCCGCTACCTCAACTCGGAAGGATCTTCATCGTGGATCTCAGAAACCGCCGAGGCATCATCACCGGTGCAGGCCAGGGAATCGGCCAGGCACTGGCCCTCGAGTTCGGCGCTAAGGGTGGCCACCTGCTGCTCGTGGGCCGCAAAGAAGGAACACTGAAGGAAACTGCGCTTTTGGTGCAGACCGCCGGGGGCAGCGCAGAAATCCTAGTGCAGGACTTGAGCAAGCCGGATTCGGTGGACCGGGTGGCCTCATCCGTGCAGTCCTGGGACACTGTGGATCTGCTCGTCAATAACGCCGGTAATGTCCGTGCTGGCCGGCTGGAGCAGTCCAGTGAAGCCGATATCCGGTCGATGATCGATGTGAACCTCACGGCACCGCTGTTGCTGACCCGGGCCCTCCTGCCGCAGCTGCGTAACAGCGCAGCCGGCACCGGAAGTCTTGTGCTGAACATTTCCAGCGAGATCGCACTGGTAGGCATGCCGTTCTACGCCATCTATGCAGCCACAAAATCCGGCCTGGCCAGCTTCGGTGAATCTTTGCGGCGCGAACTGCACGGCACGGGCGTGCACATCGCCACCGTCTACCCGGGCGCCACTGACACCGCAATGATGGGCACTCAGAACGCCGACTGGGAGCGCCGATCAGTCGCCGACGTCGTAGCCGATGTGATGTCCGGACTCGCCGCAGGCGAGCACGAGATCAACGCCACCGCCCAGGACGGCCGTGAGATGCAGCAGCTCAACGCTACCGACCCGCTGGCAGTCGACGCCGCCATCGCCCCGGGACTTGAAGAGTTGGAAGCCGCGGTCCGGGACCACCGCAGCATCTGACCGGCACAAAGCCAAGAATCGTCCCACGTTTTGCTATCCCCGGCGGGCAACTGCCGCCACAACTGAACGGGAGCCACCAATGATCGAATTTCAGCTGCACAACGAAGAAACGGCGCCCGAAGACAGCAAAGCGCTACTCGCGCAGTCAAAAAAACAGCACGGCATGATCCCCGGCCTGCACGCCGTCATGGCCGAAGCGCCCGGACTGCTCGAGGGCTACCGGCTGACACACGAGCTTTTTATGAATTCCAGCTTTGACAAAGATGAACTCACGGTCGTCTGGCAGACGGCCAACGTTGAACACGCCTGCCACTACTGCGTGCCCGCTCACACCGGTATTGCCAAAGCCATGAAGGTGGACGACGCCATCACCAAGGCGCTGCGCAATGAAACGCCACTACCGAATGCCCGGCTGGAAGCCCTTCGCACCTTCACGTTGGCCATGTTGCGTGAACGAGGCAACGTCGACGAGAGCGCGGTGCAGACCTTCCTGGACGCCGGCTTCACCAAGCGCCAGGTTCTCGAGGTTGTCTTGGGCATCTCGCAGAAGGTGATGTCGAACTACACAAACCACCTGGCACAAACGCCGGTGGACGCGCCGTCACGCAAGTTTGAATGGCACGAAGCAGATACAACGATCTGAGGCAGGGGCGACGCGACTGCGCCTAACAGTCATCACCGCAGCCGAACTCCCGTCGGTTTGCCTGAGTCGAAACCCGGCACAGGGAAGATTCAAACTCCGCTTCGGCTCGATAATGACGGGAGCGCGCCGCTCTGTGCGATGATCCTCAACGACAAACTCATCAAGCCCATCATGGTCGAACACGAAATCGCCGGAGTTCGGCGGGCCAGCGCGTTCCGTAACCCGCTGGCAGACAAACGCACTGATACCGATCTAGTCAATCGGATCTTCACCGCTGACGGACCAAACAGGCTTTGGCTGACTGACGTTACTGAACACCCCACGAAGGAAAGTGAGGTCTACTACTGCTGTGTGGTGCTGGATTGCTTCGTTCGCACCGCGGTCAGCCGGACTCCCCCCGGCCCAACGAAACCGGAAGCGCGAAGGGCCGACAATCATGCATTCGGATCACGGCGCGAACTTCACTTCCTAAGGGTTCAGTGAGAACCTTCATACTTGGGACCTCCCCCCTCGCCGGGCAGCGTCGGGATTGCGCGATAACGCTGCCATGGAGTCCTTCTGGGGCCGCATGCAGACCGAACCCCTGAACAGCCGAAAGACCTGGCAGACCGTGATTGAACTCATCACAGCAATGAACGCCTGGCTGGCCTTCTACAACAGCAAACGCCAGCACAGCAACACTGGCTATATGAGCCCCGACCAATACGAAGTACTCTGAAACGATCTCAATAACCCGCTCCTACTCACATAAGACCGGCGGAAAAGCGGGGCCTCTATCAGTTGTGCAGCCGGCTCTGAACACGTGGCTGTTCGAACCCGCGTGCACTAGCTAGCGTTTTGCATCGGAGTCGTCTGCACCGAACGGTTGCGGCTACTGCGTTGACGCCTTCGCTCTATCCGCTTCGGGGATCCACCGGGTAGAGCGTGGGGTGCAGACGTCGAGGCTGCTGGGGACTTCCCGGGGTGGTGTTAGTTGCGGTTCAGTCCGAACTGCCTACTGAGGAGCGCACGCTTGTAGTGGGCCTCGGCTCCGTCGATTTCCACTGTTGAAGCGCCAGTGCTGAAGACGCGCAGGATGCTGAACTGGAAATGGTTTCGGTGGGACATGTCCAGATCGTCGAGGTTGCGGAGTGCGACGTTGCCGCCATGGCCGGTCTTCGCGTAAGCATTCCAGCGCCCCAGGATCCGTTCGCTGCCGTCAGCCTTCCCCACGTACAGCTGTCCGCTTTTCGTGTCGGCGATCAAGTAGATTCCCTGGACCACTTTGAGCACTTCGCGCCAGCTTTCATAGCGGGAGTCCTCCATGACCGATTGCAGCTCGCTAAACGAGAGGATCAAGTTATCGAATCCCGGGAAGGCCCGGGCCTGGGCATCGGCGATCTCATTGACCCGGAAGCCGGCACCCAATTCGCCTCGCTTCGCCCAATTGACTGTGTCACTGGACCAATCGATGACCAGCAGATTTTGGAAGGTGGAGAGGCATGAGGATGGCAACAGGTCGTAGAAGCGCAGCGTCTCCGTCCGTTCGGCCAGAGCTTCGCCTTGGTTCTCGTAAGCGTTTAGGAACCTGCAGCGGTTACCTCCGACGGCGATGAAGTTCAGCCAGATGAGAGGTGGAGTCCTGGGGAACTTATAGGCCGCGACCCCCTGTTTGCGAACGGATCCCATGATCTTCGCCGGTGTGAGATCGTCGGGCCCGGTCAAACCGGTCTTCGTATAGGTGTGGCGAAGCAGCAGAAAACGAAGACCGCCCCGAACTTATGTCCTGCCTGAAATCTCTGCGCGACGGCGACACCCTCATGGTCTGGAAACTGGACCGGCTCGGCCGAGACCTGCGGCACCTGGTCAACATCGTCCACGACCTCACCGAACGCGGCATCGGGCTCAAAGTCCTCACCGGGCAGGGCGCAGCCATCGACACCACCACTGCCTCCGGGAAACTGGTCTTCGGGATCTTCGCCGCCCTGGCCGAGTTCGAACGCGAGCTGATTTCCGAGCGCACCCTCGCCGGCCTGGCCTCCGCACGTGCGCGCGGGGGGACAGGTGGGCGACCCTACAAAATGACCCCGGCGAAAGTCCGCCTGGCCAGAGCTTCCATGGGACAGCCCGACACCAAAGTCGGCGACCTCTGCAAGGAGCTCGGCATCACCAGACGAGCCCTGTACCGGCATGTACCCCAACTGGTGAGCTGCGGTCCGACGGGGTAAAGCTGCTGAGCAGGACTTAGAAGTTCCAGTCTCAGAAAGGATTGGCGGAGGTGTCGGTTTTCAGTCCGCGCCAGCCGGTCCAGGCGGCGGTCAGTAGGAGGGTGCCGCCCAGGTAGAAGACCGCTCTGATGCCGAAGAGGTCAGCGGTGATGCCGCCGAGTAGTAGTGAGATGAGTCGGCCGGATTGCCAGAGCATGTCGAAGGTGGCGAAGATGCGCCCGCGTAGTTTCTCCGGTATCTCTGCCTGCAGGAGTGAGTTGAAGGTGACGGCTCCGGTGGAGGTTCCCAGCCCGTAGACGACCAGGGCGGCCATGGCGGAGAACAGTCCAGTGATCGTCGCGAGGACGGCGTCGACCAGTCCGCGGAGGACAAACGGTCCCAGCACAAACCCTGGCCGGCGCGGGTTGTCAGTAATCCGAGCGAGGATGAGAGGCCCAATTGCGGCGCCGGCGCCGATGGCTCCAATGAGCAGTCCGAAGCTGGCCTCGTCGAGGCGGAGGTGGTCTTCTGCCAAAACGACGAGCAGCGCGCCGGTTGCTCCGGCTGAGAGGGCGGCCAAAAACTGTGTGGCCGCTAGCGCGCGCAAGAGCCGGTGCCGTGCGAGTTCTGTGAGTCCTTCGCGGGCGTCCCGGTACCAGGAGGACCGGTGGGTGCGGGCGGGCTGGGTAGGTACTGTCAGGCGCAGCAGGGCGGCGGCTGAGGCGAGGTAGCTTGCGGCGTTGATCCAGAACGCCCAGTCATAGCCGAAGACTGCAACCACCACGCCGGCCAGGGGTGCCAGGACGACCTGGGAGATGACGGCGGCGGTCCAGAGCCCACTGTTCGCGGCGACCAGGTCCCGCTCCCTGATGATGGAGGGCAGGACCGATTGCGCCGCCGGGTTGAAGAACACGGCTGCGGCGGAGAGACCGACGGCGATCAGGTAGACGTTGATAACGTTGCCGTCCACGAAGGGCAGGGCAAAGGCGAGCCCGGCCCGGATCAGGTCCGCGGCGATCATGACCTTCACCCGCGGCAGCCGGTCCACGAGCGACCCCGCCAAGGGAGCCAAGAGCAGAACCGGGATGATTTCGGCGATGACCACCCCGGACACTCCGAGTCCGGAACCGGTCAGGGAGTAGACCAGTAGAACCAGGGCGACCGTGTTGAAGGCGTCCCCCCATTGGGAAATGGTCCGGGCGGTCCACAGACGCTGGTACTGCTGCTGCCGCATCAAAGTGGTGAAGGAAGTCCGCTTACCCATCAGAGCAGCCCGTATGCTTCGTCACGCGCAGCAAGAGGTGGGCATTTCGTTGTGGAACAGGCCGGCGACGAGACGGAAACTTTCCGACATGGTCAGATACGGCGCCCAAGTGTCGATGATGTGCCGGGTCGTCATCCCAGCCCGGATCGCGTAAGTAGCGGCCAGCATTATTTCTCCTACGCCGTCGCCGACCGCGCTGAGTCCGAGGATTTGGCCGGTGTGGGCATCAGCGACCATCTTGATCGCCCCGTTGGTGTCGTGGTTGACCAGTGCCCGGGGTAGATCCTCAAAGCCCAGCACGCGGCACTCACACTGGTATCCGCCGGCGACGGCTTCGGCTTCGGTGAGGCCCGCTATGGCCAGCTGGGGGCGGGTGAAGATGACCGCGGGCAGGCCGGTGTAATCCAATCGCGCCGATGCATCTGCTGGAGAGTTTTGGAGTGCGTTGTGTGCTGCAGCTTTGCCCGAAGCGGCGGCAACGTAGACGTATTGGGGTCCGCCGGTCACGTCGCCCGCGGCGAAAACGCGTGGGTTGCTGGTCCGCTGCCGGTCATCGACCGTGATGAAGCCCTGTTCATCAATGGCCACCCCCGCAGCGTCGAGGTTCAGTCCATCCGTTCGGGCAGTCCGCCCCGTGGCGATCAGCAATTTCTCCGCGTGCAACACCACGCGGGAACCAGTGCTGACGGTGACGCCTCCGCTCACAGCCGAGACGGACACCGCATGTTCCTCAACGACAATGATCCCCGCATCGATCAACGCTGTACGGAGGATGGACGCCAGCTCGGGCTCGGCGGCCGGGGCGATCCGCCCGATGATGGTCACCGTTGATCCCAGGTGCGCGAACAGCTGGGCCTGTTCCAAGCCCACATAACCGCCGCCGATGACAATCAGTGATTCGGGAAGGCTGGTTTGTTCCATAGCGCTGGTGGACGTGAGGTATTCCATCTCATCGAGGCCGGTCATCTCTGGTAGGGCAGGTCCGGCTCCGGTTGCGACGATGAACGATCGCGCGGACAGAGGCACACCATCAACCGCCAATGTCTCATTGTCGAGGAAGGAAGCCTCACCGGCGCGGATTTCGAATCCGTAGGAAGCAGCCACATCGGCGTATTTCGCACCACGTAAGTGCTCAATCAGCGCATCTTTCTGCGTTAGCAGGGATTGCAGATCAATGGTGCCCGCGGAGGTCGGCGCGCCAGGAAAGGGGTTGTTCAGAGCGGCATGGCGGTTACCGGCCGCAGCCAGCAAGGTTTTGGAAGGAACGCACCCCACATTCACGCATGTTCCTCCCAGCACCGCGCGCTCAATAAGCACCACTGTCTTACCGGACTGCCGCGCTGTGATGGCCGCAGCCATGGCCGCACCACCGGAACCCACCACAGCCAGATCGAATTCATACTCAGCCATCACCACTTACCTCCTCCTTCGCACACGGACATATCGAAACTCCATCATCAACGTTCCAGTAAAGTGGAAGGTCAAGTTACGGAAGACAGCGAAGGAACGATCATGCGGATAGGTGAACTGGCAAACGCCACGGGGACCACCACCAAAACCCTGCGGTTCTACGAGTCGGAGGGCCTGATGCCGCTACCGCCGCGAACCTCAAGCGGCTACCGCGATTATCCGAGTAATACCGTTCACCGGATTGCCTTCATCCGGCGAGGCCAAAGCGCTGGACTGAAGCTGGCCCAGATCGGCGAAATCCTCCACATCCGGGACGGAGGCAACGCGCCATGCGCCCACGTACAGTCACTGCTGTCCGGCCGGCTGAAGGAACTCGATGACCAGATAGCGGACCTGCTGGTTCTACGCGAAACAGTGGGAAGCCTGCATTCGGCCAGCCTCACAGTCGAGCCCGCCGCCTGCGCACCGAACCAAGTCTGCCAATACATCTGAACCGGCACTCATCCATCAGGATCCTTCTCTAACGAACAGACCACAGCGTCCAGCAGTCAGTGCAGGCGACTTCAAACATTCGGTGCAGAAGTCTTCGAAAAATGACACCGACCTCCCGCCGCAGCGGCTCCTTCCATGTCTTGCTACCCCGTCTCCTAAGCAGGAGCACTAATTCGTGATGGCAACACCGGTTGCGAGACACTGTCATTTTTCGAAGTTGTCTGCTTGGGCATCATCAAGAGGACTAGGGTCAGCACATCTGTCTTAGGGATAAACGGCGGTTATTTTGCAGCTTCGATTGGCGGTTCCTGCCATCCCGCAAGCAATGCCTTCATCTTCCGCGCAGAGCGGACCCGGCCGTCTTGGACAGCGGTTTACAACCCTCAGGTTGGGAGTGCAGACGACTTCAATACGGAACGCATGTTGTGCAGCCGGGTTCAAACACCCGACTGTTCACACCCGTCCCCACAAACTCCTGTACTTCCGCGGATGCCCGTGCAGACGACTTCGAAAAATGACAGTTATCGTTTTAGAGGACTACATCGGCCTGCCGGGAACAGGCCGCCATTCAGCTCTCAATTGCTGAACCGCTCAGATGGGCAGCTTCCGGGCTGACAAGTCGGTCTCCAGTACCCGCCGGTAGATGTACTCGGTGCACCAGCCAGGAGATGTCAGAGGCAGATCATGGCCACCTGGATGTGTACGCGCTGTGACGTTGTCATAGCGGTCGGCGAGCATGTCTGCACGTCCCGGCATGGGCACAGGATCGGATGCGCCATCCACGAGGTCTACGGACACTTGCCGCATCAAGAGGCTCGAGAGCGCCGGAACCCAGGTATCGCCGCTGACCAGTGCACGGAAACTGCCGATGTAGGAAAACCAGGTGTGCTTCACCCCGTCTCGTACAATCGCGATCGGGATGGCCGGATTTATCAATACAGCGATTGCGGATGCCGTGGTGCGGTGGCGACACATCCACCAACACACCTCACGAGCGAGGGGCCCGCTCGCAAGGAGCGCCTCGAACCACCCTATCTGGCGCACCCGATCCGTCGCTTCCTCAGGTGAGTAGTAGAGCGGTGCGTTGAAGGCGATGACCGCCCGCACGTCGCTGTCAACGGCCGCCGCCCACTGGAGCGCGAGCGAGGCACCCATCGAGTGGCCCACCACAATCAGCGGGCGTTGACTAAGACCGAGTTCTCGTAGGGCGATAGAGAGCGCCTCGGTGTGTTGGCTGAGCGCAAACCCTTCAGGATTCGTCCCGGGGTCCATAGATGAGCCGAACCCCAAAGGGTCCATGACGAGCACAGTCGCGATGTCGCCCAACCGGTCATACGCGGCCCCATAGAAAGCCTGACTTGCTCCGATCCCGGGCAGCAGCACGAGAACCGGCTCACCCCGCCCAAAAACCCGCACACCGAGTGCACCACTGCGTTGCACCGTGCCGCCCCCCGGCTGCCACCGCTGCACTCTTTTAGACGTCCGGTGTCGCAAAACCCAGGCCGAGACCAGAGACAAGGCGATACCGGCAGCGGCCGAAGCGAAACCGGCTCTACTACCCGAAACGCTCGCTCGATGTTCAATGTCCACGAACCTCAGCCTATTACGCTCCTCTCGCTGTCGGCGCCCACCCTGCCCGCGTTGCACTCC
Organism: Arthrobacter roseus; assembly: GCF_016907875.1. NCBI lineage: Bacteria > Bacillati > Actinomycetota > Actinomycetes > Micrococcales > Micrococcaceae > Arthrobacter > Arthrobacter roseus. Next base: position 18,087 of record NZ_JAFBCU010000001.1, read on the forward strand.
AATCCATTCCTGTACTACTATGGAGAATAGTAGATAAAGAGGAGGCGCTCATGCGCATACGTACATGGATATCAGCCGTCGCCGCCACCGGGCTCCTTGCCGCCGGTGCGGCCGTACCCGCCAGTGCCGCCGCTGGGCATCCCGCACCTGGCAATAGCTCGTCCTCTCCGGCCGAGCAGCATCGGATGGATGGCCAGGACGGTATGCGCAATATGGCCGGGATGCACGAGCAGATGATGCAGCAGATGTCGGAGATGGCCAGCATGCACGAGGACATGATGCAAAGAGCCCCGGGCATGGCCCGGATGCACGAGCAGATGATGGGCGGCCACCCACAGGATGGCATGCCATCAGCGCCCACTGGCGAAGAGCAGGGGGAAACCCGATGAGCGAAGCCCTACTCGCCCTTGCCGTACTGGCATGCCCGGTCGGTATGGGAGTCATGATGTGGCTCATGATGCGCGGCAGTAAGAACAGTTCGCCGTCGGCTCCGGATCCCTCCCCTGCCACTGAAACGGAGTTAACGAAGTTGCGCGCCGAGGTGGACCAGCTCCGCGCAAGTGAGCGGGACTCCGGGCAGAACCCGCCGACCCTGCCTTCGAAGAGTACTGGCTCGCGATGAGCGAGCTCGGCTTCGCCGCAGTGGTTCTTCTGTTGTCGCTGGCAGTGACTTACTTCTTCTGCTTACGTCCGATGCGTCAGGACCGGTGTGCGATGGCGGGCAAAGCCAGTACCGGTGAACAGTCCCACTCCACACGCAATGACGAGGCGGAAATCTCGCGTTTGCGCGAAGAAGTCGCAGCGCTGCGCGGTGAGTCACTCACTCATAAATCTGATTGATCACCGTAATCCGCCCGGATTATGGTTCGCGAGAAAACAGTTGCTAACTTTAACGGACTCCCTGGCCACGGCGCGCCCATGCCCATGGCCGTGCAGATCTAAGATCCCTGACATATCAGCTGACGCTGCCACCTAGGACACCGCTGACCGGGTCCGCCTCCCAGCCGCACTAACTCAATACCAAGGATTTCACCGTGAACGACATATCCCGAGTGCCACCAGCGTCAAAACCCGCGACACTGGCTAAACCTTCGAAATCGCGCCGCACCGTTGTCGGCCGCCGCCGATGGGTTGGCGCAGCGGTGGCAGCTGTCATTGCCGTCGGCGGTGGGATCGGTGTTCTTGCTGCCACTGGCGGTAACGACGCCGACGCCGAAGCGTCCGGGGCCACGGCCGGTCCGTATGTAGGCGGTGACCTGCACGTGTTGACCGCCCTCCAGGGCAAGCTCTATGTGGGCGGGCACGATGGCGGGGCTGTTTCGACCGACGGCGGCAACACTTGGGCCCAGCTCCCCTCGCTGAAAGGAACCGACCCGATGGGTGTGGCCGCAACGGAGGAAACGACGCTCATTGGCGGCCACCCGGGCCTTTACCAGTCTGACGACGGTTCATCCTTCACTAAGGTCACCGGCGAAGGGGCCCTCGATGATGTCCATGCCCTCGGCGGTTCAGACGAAATTCTCTACGCCGGCACGACGCAGGGCGGGCTGCAGGTGAGCGAGGACGGCGGGAAGAGTTGGACGACCCGAAACGGTGAGGTGGGCCGATCCTTTATGGGGGTCATTTTGGTTGACCCTGCCGACCCTAAGCGGCTAATCGTACCGGATATGGCTAATGGTCTGGTATCCAGTAACGATGGTGGCCGCACCTGGACCGCTCTGGGTGGCCCCGGCGCGGCGATGGCCGCCGCCTGGGACCCAACCAATACCGAACGGGTCGTGGCGGTGGGCATGGCCGAAAGTGCTATCAGCAGTGACGGCGGTGAAACCTGGACCGCTTTGACGGTACCTGAAGGCACGACCGCCGCGGCCTTCTCGCCCGACGGGCAAACGCTTTACGCCGCAGCCCTCAGCGGCACCAACGCCACCGTTTACGCCAGCTCTGACGAGGGCCAGTCATGGACAAACCTGACTTAGGACTCATGCGCGGGCTCTCGGCGACGATAATTCGGGCATTGGTAGAGGTGGGTGAAGGCCGCACTTGTCGTTAGCTTCCACGGTTCTCTTGAATCCCACCATCAGCTCCTTTGCGATAATGCCGCTGCATGGCGGCTCGGCCCCACTGGTTGATTTCGGTCAGTTCCTCTTGTGGGCGCTGCCGGTTGCCAAGTTCCTATTCAACGTCTCAGCAGCTGCGACTATCGGTGCCCTCGTCCTGGCATGCATTGCTTTGACCCCTAACCATCGGGAGTATGCCAGAGCACTAAACTCCGCCGGTATCTCCGCTGCGGTGTGGACGGTGATCTCAGCCGTAACCATGATGTTGGCCTACCTGGATGCGGCAGACGGAGTCGCCTCCGATGATTTGTTCGGAGCGGAGTTCGCCCTGTTTGTGACCAGCGTGGGGCTGGGACAAACTTGGCTGGTGACCACCGTGATCGCTGCCATCGTCACGATGCTGTGCTTTGCGGTCAGGAACGCGGTGCCCGTCGGCGCCGTGACTCTCCTGGCGATCGGTGGGTTGGTGCCCCTGACGCTTAACGGGCACCCAAACTATGGTGAGGGCCACGAGGCCGGGATGGCCGCCTTCGGGCTTCACATTATCGCCGCAGCCCTCTGGTTAGGCGGTCTCATCACTCTCGTCGTGCTGCGTCCCGTACTCACTCCCGGCAGACTGACGGTCATTGTTAGACGCTATTCGGCTTTGGCCCTGTTCTCTTTCATCGTGCTCGCCGCCTCCGGTTACCTCAGAGCGCAGGTGACGATCGGAACGCTGGAAAACCTGTCCTCCGCCTTCGGGCTCCTTGTCCTGGTGAAGGCTTTTGCCTTGGTTGTCCTCGGCGTGCTTGGCTTCGCGCAGCGCCGCTGGATCATCTCCAGAATGGAACGGGACCCGGCAGACAGCATGAAACCCTTCTGGACATTCGTCACCGCCGAACTGCTCTTTATGGGCCTGGCCTCAGGCATAGCACCGATCTTGGCGCAGATCGAGTCGCCCATCCCTGATGTTCCCGTCGCCTACAGCACTCTCGCCGAGCGGATGGTCGACGCACCACTTCCCCCAGCTCCCGGACCTTGGAACTACTTCACCGAGTTCGGTTTCGATCCGATCTGGTTCCTGCTCTTCAGCTCCGGAGTCCTCTTTTACCTGGCCGGCGTCCGCCGTCTACACAGAGCGGGCGGCCGGTGGCCTGCCCGGCGGAGCGTTTACTGGCTGACCGGTCTGATGATGCTGCTCTACATCACCAATGGCGGTCTCAATGTCTACCGGGAGTTCCTCCTCAGTGCGCAGGTGCTCGCACAGGTGATCCTCACCACAATAATTCCGGTCCTGCTCGCCGCCGGGCACCCCGTTATCCTCGCATCACGGACGATAAGTGTCCGCGATGACGGGAGCTGGGGTCCCCGGGAATGGATCAAGGCCGCGAGCCGGTCACCGCTGGCAGGTGCACTTGCGCACCCCTATGCGGGCGCGGCTGTCCTGAGCGCATCACTTGTCATTTTCTATTACTCGCCGCTGCTGCAGTGGGCCGCTCGGGATCCCCTGGGCCATCAATGGATGATGGCGCACTTCCTGGCCGTCGGCGTCCTGTTCGTCAATTCGCTGAGGCGCTCGGCGTCCGGACCGGGGAGTCGACCTCCGAACGCCCTTTACGCGGTGCTGGCGGCAACGATGTTCTACATTGCCCTAGGTCTCTTTCTGCTGAGCAGCCCCAATCTCCTTCTACCCGAATGGTACGGGGCCATGGAAAGCCCCTGGGCCATGAGCGCGATGACTGACCAACGGCTGGCCGGCGCCTATATGTTGAGCATCGACGTCATCCAGGGTTCCTTGTTGACTCTCGTGCTGCTCAGACGCGGCGGATTAGAAAGTAGACCGCCGGAAACACCGACGATAGCCGTGACTAGCAGAAATCGCTGACATGGGCAGGAAGGCCCATGTTCTCCGCTGAGCAATTTCCCTGAAGATTGGAGCTGCTGCTGGGCATATCGGTAGGGCAGAGCATATCCTGACCGGCAGTGGCGGCCGGCGCTGCCAAAATCACCAAGGGCAGTACTATCACAGCAGCGGCGGCCATGCCCGTCACCATGGTTCGTACCGGGCCCAGTGGATTGGCCGGCGCGACAAGACGCCGGACCCGAACCAGTGCAGTATCGCCGCCGGCAGCCAATGCGGCGGCAGGGGCAGCGCCGCGTTCGGCCAGCCGTACCAGGGCGGTAGCAACGGTGAGCCGGGGGCTGCTACGAACTGCGGTGTCGTCGGCGAGCATCTCCACCAGGGCGATCATTTCGGTATGAGCGATACGGAAAGCAGCCAGCCGCGGAAACGCCCGGCGCAGGGCATCGGCCGCTGCCAGAATCAGGTGATGATTGCCCTGCAAGTGAGCCCGCTCGTGCGCCAGCACGGCGGCAAACTGGTCCTCATCCAAAGCCTCAAGGGCGGCGGTGGTGAACACCACCGTCCGATGCCGACCCGGTAGACAATAAGCGGCGGCGCAGGGGTGATCAACCACCAGAGCCTCGGAGCCTTGATGGTGCTGTGCGACCATGACCAGCGCGTCTAACTGAACTTTCTTCGTCCGTCGGCCGCTGAGAAGGCCACGGAAAAGGCAGAATCCGACCCGGCCGATCACCGCAAAGGCGAGCACCGCACCGGTGGCGCTCACGGCCACCCCGCCGGGAGTTGAATACTGGGCCTGCAGGGCCATGGCACATGATTCAATCAGGGCCGCCAAATCCGTGGTCCACGGAATAGCGGGAACGGCCAGCGACAGGCCGGCGAACACAACCGCGAGCAGTACCGACGCACTCAGCGCCTGCCAGGCCAGGATGCCCAGCCGTGGCGCTCGGCTCGGCCAGTCCAGACGACGCAGGAGCCGTGGGCCAAGCACAGCTGTAACGAGAGCAAAGACGAACAGGGTGATGGGTGCTGTCATGACCGGCGCTCATCGTCATGCGGATCGTGTTCGCCCAGTGCTTCACGGAGCAGCGCGATGTTATCTGAGGGTATGGTCTCCAGAAAGTGCAGCAGGGCCGCTGAGGGGTTAGTGCTTGATGCCAATGCCTGCCCCATGATGGTCGCCGTGTATTCATCGCGGGGCTGCGCAGCCCGGTATCGGTAGGCTCTGCCATCTTTCTCGCGCACCAGCATTCCCTTGCGGTGCAAGTTATCCATCACCGTCATCACTGTGGTGTAGGCAAGGGGGCGATCACCGTGTAGCTCTTCGAGCACGTCCCGGACGGCAACCGGGCGGTTTAAAGACCACAACCGTTCCATCACAACCGCTTCCAACTCTCCGAGCCGTTGCACTGCCCACCTCTTTCACCGTTGTCCCAGCCCGTGTACGAGCATTTCCTACGTTCTATAGTAGATGATCAGGAGATACACCGCTCCAGCGCAGGAGACTACCAGGACCGATTTGCGGGTCCTTGCAGCTCAACTGGTGCCGCACAACGCCAGGCTGTTGACTCCCCAAAAGCATGGCAGCGGCGTGCAGCTATTTATCGACGTTCCGGAGCCGCAGTGAGTTCAGAACCACCAGCACGGAGCTGGCAGCCATGGCCCCGCCGGCGATAATCGGACTAAGCAGGCCAAGCGCCGCAATCGAAATTCCCAGAGTGTTGTAGGCAAAGGGCCCAGAACACGTGCATCGTGATCGTGCTGAGCGTCCTGCAAGATAGCTCAATGGCTTGAGCCACTTGGGCCAGATCGTTGCCCATTACTGTGAGGTCAGCGGCCTCGATCGCCACGTCGGTTCCCGAGCCCATCGCGATTCCCGGATCTTCCTGAGCGAGGGCTGCAGCGTCGTTCACGCCGTCGCCAGCCATGGCACCCGTGAGACCCTGTGCCTGCAGGCCCTTGACGGCGTCGACCTTTCCTTCCACGCGGCCGCCTGGACGTATTCAGAACGTTTTCTACTATGCAGTATAGTAGGTGGGTCTGTACGAGTCCCCACAGTTTCGAAAGTAAGTTATGCCTTCACTTCCAACGCCCCGGCGGCGCGCAGCAAAGTCACTCTCCCTCATGCTCGGCGCAACAGTGCTCCTGTCCGCTTGTTCTGGCTCCTCCGCCGGCGAGAATGACCCCGCCGAAAGTCACTCCGACTCCGCGACGGGCGGTTATCCGACCGGCCATATTCACGGCATGACCGTAGCCCCGGAAACCGAGGACGTGCTTCTGGCCACGCACGATGGCCTATTCAACGTATCGAACCATCCTGTGACGAAGATTGGGCCGCCGATCGACCTGATGGGATTCACGGCCAGAGGATCGGGAGAGTTTTATGCCTCCGGCCACCCCGGTCTGGGAAACGATATGCCGAACCCGGTCGGGTTGATCGAATCAACCGACGGCGGGCAGACCTGGAAGATCCTCTCCAGGGAAGGTGAGTCGGACTTCCACACGCTCACGACCTCAGATGGAAACGTGGTCGCCTTCGACGGGACAGTGAGAACCAGTGAAGACGGCCAAACCTGGGAGTCATCCCCCACAAATATCCAGCCCTTCGACCTGGCCGGCAGCCCCCGCTCGGACGTTGTTCTGGCAACGACTGAGGAGGGGCTGCAGCGCTCCACCGATTCGGGATCAAGTTGGGCCAGCGTGCCGGGGGCTCCGGTCTTAATGTTCACCACGTTCGCTGGTGCCGAAATAGCCGTTGGTATTACCCCCGGCGGTCAGGTGCATGTAAGCAACGACGCGGGGCTCAGCTGGGCCAACACCGGTTCGATCCAGGGTCAACCGGCCGCGATCGCCGCCACGGCAAGCACAGACGAGGATCTGAAGGTGTGGGTGGCGTCTGCAGAGAACGTCCAGGTCTCTGAGGACGGCGGGAAGACTTTCGCCGCAATGGTGGCGGGCAAATGAAAACTGCAGCAGCCGTTCTCACCGAGACCCAGACCTATATTCCTTCCCCGACTGTGAGTGCTTTCGATCTGGGTCCGGTCACGATCCACTTCTATGCACTCTCCATTCTCGCCGGTATCGTCGTGGCCGCGTATCTTACCGAGCGCAGGTTCGTAGCCAGGGGAGCCGAACGTGGGACAGCGTTCGACATCGTGGTGTGGGCTGTGCCCTTTGGGGTTGTGGGCGGGCGGATCTATCACGTCATCACTGACCCACAGCTCTACTTTGCCCCCGGGAGGAACCCGTGGGATGCGTTGAAGATTTGGGAGGGCGGCCTCGGTATTTGGGGCGCCGTTGCTCTAGGAGCACTGGGGGCGTGGATAGGATGCCGTCGGCACAACGTGTCATTTCTCGCCTTCGCCGATTCAGCAGCCCCCGGCGTACTGTTTGCTCAGGCACTGGGGCGTTGGGGGAACTGGTTTAACAACGAGCTCTACGGTGAATCAACGACCGTTCCATGGAAATTGGAGATCCACGAGATGTCCGCCGGCCGCGCCGTCTTGGACGCCGCCGGAAACCCCGTCGTACTGGGTTACTTCCACCCCACCTTCCTCTACGAGTCGCTGTGGGCTCTGGCCGCGGGCCTCATTTTGCTGCTGGTTGATCGAAAGCGAAATATCGGGGCCGGCGGGATCTCGGCGCTGTACATCGTTTTGTACACGGCCGGGCGGTTCTTCATTGAACTCATGAGATCAGACACCGCGAACCTTATCCTCGGCCTCCGTGTTAACACTTGGGTCTCCGGCTTGCTCTTTGTGATTGCTCTGCTGGTGTTTATCCAACGCAAAAACTATGGCCGATCCCGCGCGCACCCCAATGAGGGACAGATCGAGCCGGCCGACGGTTCTCCGGCAGAGAGCCGATAAGCAAGATAAAAGGACTACATCCAGGAGAGGAACTATCTACGTGGTAAAGAAGAAACAGCAGGAAACCAATGACCGGCGAGCCAAAGCCGCTGCCATTCGGGCCAAGCATCAGAGCGCCGAACGGCGACACAAGATTCTCGTCTACGGGATATCATCCCTGGTCATTGTGGCGCTGATCGGCGTCGTTGCCTTTGTCCTGGTGGGCGAGGCCCAGCGCCAGGCTGCCACTGAGGAAGCGGCGAGCAGACCCATTGCGGGCGTGGAAAAGTTTGAGGATTTATCACGCAATCACGTCCAGGAGCCCATCGACTATGAGCAGTCGCCCGGCGTCGGCGGCGACCATGCGCCGGTATGGGTCAACTGCGGCGTCTACACCTCCCCGGTGGACGAAAAGCCGGCCGTGCATTCCCTCGAGCATGGGGCCGTGTGGCTCACGTACAACTCAGACCTGCCCGATGACCAGGTACAGGAACTCACCGACCTGGTGGACTCCAGAAGCTATGTCTTATTGAGCCCGAACCCGGATCAGGAGGCTCCTCTTGTCGCGCCTGCCTGGGGCACCCAACTCACACTCGATGGTGCTGCTGATGAGCGGCTGGAACCCTTCCTGGCCGCCTACGTTCAGGGCCCCCAGACACCTGAACCAGGAGCATCCTGCTCGGGTGGGGTGGACGGTTAGTCAGACTTGCCTGGGAAGCGGTTGGCCATCAGTCGTTGCCCAGGGCAGTGCGGCGGCGCTGGTACTCTTCGTCATCAATCTCCCCGGCCGCGAAGCGCTTGCGCAGAACACTATGGGCTTCACCAGAATCTGCTGCAGGTTCGCTCCGCGTGGACGCTCCCTGCCTGCCGGCACGGACGGCCAGAACAATGACCGCGGCCACCGCAGCGGCCAGCAACAGCAACAGCAGAATCCCCCAAATCATGACTCCGCCCATCATTCCACCCATCATTGCGCCCACACCCATCACTCCTGACCTACCTGTTATTCGGACTATTGATAAAATACTATCGTCAATAGTAGATGAGAGCCTTGTGGTGCCGCCTCACTCCGACAGCACTGAAGTGCAAGTCACCCGAACTAGACGAAAACTCACCGCGCGAACAACCAACGGCAAGCCGTACAACCATCTACTATGACACATAGTACTATTGCCATACGACCTTTTCCCGCCGCAGACAAGTTGCTTGCCGCCCGGGTTTGCCTCTGTCTCTAAGGGGGCGTAAGGGTTGTACTACACGCTGTAGAAAATTGGTAATGGTCCCAGAAGTTTCGGAGAGTAAGTGAAAGCCGCCGTCGTGAACCAAACCCTGCAACGTCCAATCGGGAGACTGCTCGCCGTCGTCATTGTCTTAGTCTTCGCCCTGACCGCTTGCGCGTCCGCTGATCCACTGGCTGACCAAGTTGCGGCGGGAGATGGCAAAAACTACATTGCCGGTGACGGCTCGATCTCCGAGTACATTCCTGAAGCTCGGGGGGCTTCGGTGGAGCTTTCGGCTGAACTCTACGACGGCACCATGGTGGATTCGGCTGACTGGCAGGGACAGGTGACGGTGCTGAACTTTTGGTATGCAGCGTGTCCGCCGTGCCGACTTGAAGCCCGGGACCTTGAGTCGCTGCATCAGAAGCATAAGGACAACGGCGTGTTGTTCTACGGGGTTAACGTTCGTGACCCCGAGGCTACCGCGGCGGCGTTCGAGCGCAATTTCGGTGTGACGTATCCCAGTATTGATGACCAGGACGGCGGAGTACTCTTCTCGATGACCGATTATGTTCCGCCGCAGGCTGTACCGACGACACTTGTATTGGACAAGCAGGGACGCGTGGCCGCGAGAATTCTTGGCTTGGTGGATAAGAACACTCTGGACGCCCTGATATCCGAGGCCGTGGCAGAGTAACGATGAACCCGGCCGATATCACAACGCCTGCAACCGTCATCGTGCAGACCGCAGCAAACAACCCGTTTGCCGAGACGGTGCTGAGCGGTTCGATGCTATTGGCCATTCCGGTCGCTATCTTGGCCGGCCTAGTCTCGTTCGCCTCGCCCTGCGTGCTGCCGCTGGTGCCGGGGTATCTGGGCTATGTGACCGGGTTGACCGGGGCGGATCTGGAGCAGCAGAGGCGCGGACGCATGTTCGTCGGTGTCGGCTTATTCGTGCTGGGATTCTCCGCGGTGTTCATGCTCATTGGGGCCGTGTTCGGCGGCCTCGGTGCCTGGCTGCAGCGAGACGAACAGGCATGGATCACTCAAGTTTCAGGTGGCCTGGTGCTTCTCATGGGCGTCATCTTTCTCGGCGGATTCTCCTGGTTCCAGCGGGAGGCGAAGATCCACGCGAAGCCACCGACCGGCCTTTGGGGGGCGCCGCTGCTGGGAATCACCTTTGGCCTGGGCTGGGCACCCTGTATCGGTCCGACGCTATCGGCCATCCAACTCCTGGCATTCTCCAGCGGCGCCGGAGCGATCAATGGTGCGTTTCTGACACTCTTTTACAGTCTAGGACTGGGGGTACCGTTCCTGCTGATCGCCCTCGGCGCACGACGCGGGCTGGGAGCCCTGAAGTTTTTCCGCCGCCACCGCCTGTCGCTGCAGCGTTTCGGCGGCGCCGTGCTGATCCTACTTGGCCTGCTGATGGTTTCAGGTCTCTGGGGATTCTGGGTAGGACAGCTGCAGGACTGGTTTACCAATGAAGTGAGATTACCGATTTGATGCGCAATACCGTACACGATCAGAAAGTAACAAAGCCGGCGCCGACAGCGGAATCCACCGACAACGTCGCGCTGCCAGCTCTTGGCTTCATCGGGACCTTACGCTGGGCGTGGCGTCAGCTGACGAGTATGCGCACAGCACTATTTTTACTGCTGTTGCTGGCTGTAGCCGCGGTCCCCGGCTCGCTGTTTCCGCAGCGGCCGGCGAACCCCGCCGTCGTGGCCCAGTACATCCAGAACAATCCGAGCGCTGGTCCGTGGCTGGACCGCTTCCAGCTCTTTGATGTCTATTCCTCAGTCTGGTTCTCAGCGATCTATCTGCTGCTGTTCATCTCCCTGATCGGCTGCGTGTTCCCGCGGGCCAGCCAGCACGCCAAGGCTATCCGCTCACAGCCGCCGCGCACCCCGCAGCGACTATCCCGGCTGCGACACTACGGAGCCCTAGCCATACCCGCTGAGCGACAGGTCCCGGCATCGCAGGCGGTGGCGGACGCTGCGGCTATCCTCAAGCGCCGCGGCTACCGAGTCGATGTCCGTGATGCGGACGGGCCGCACCCCTCGGTGGGCGCCGAGCGCGGCTTCATCAAAGAAGTGGGCAATCTGGTATTTCACGCCGCGCTGATCGGTGTGCTGATCTCCGTCGCCGTCGGCGGGCTGTTTGGTTACCGAGGCCAAAAAATCCTGGTCGAAGACGGCACCTTCATCAACAACCTGGTCAGCTACGACTCGTTCACCCCCGGCACGAACTTCAGTGACGGGACGCTCGATCCGTTCTCGATCCGTCTGGACAACTTTGATGTGACCTTCGAGCGTGAAACGACAAGTAACTACGGTCAACCCATCGACTTCACCGCCAAGGTCACCACCAAGACCACCCCGGACGCAGAACCGCGGGAACAGGTACTGGAGGTCAACGAACCGCTCTCCTTCAATGGGACCAACGTCTACCTGGTCGGAAACGGATATGCACCGGTCATCACCATCCGCGACGGTGAGGGCAACATCACGCTGAGCGAACCGGTGGTCGCCCGCGTCAACGACGCCGCCTACACCTCCACCATCGTCATTAAGGCCCCCGACGCCCAGCCGTTCCAGCTAGGCTTCGTCGGGCTGTTCATCCCCACCGCGATGAAAGGCGAAAACGGGCAGACTGTAGCCGGGGACCCCGACCCGTTCAATCCGCAGCTGCTGCTCGACTCCTACTATGGCGATCTCGGACTCGATGAGGGCGTGCCGACTTCCGTCTACACGCTCGATACCTCGGAGCTGACGCAGCTCAACGGTCGTAAACTGGACACCGGCGGCATCGTCCTGGGCGCGTATCAAACGTATGACCTTCCCGAGGGCAAAGGCTCAATCACCTTTGACGGCCTCAAGCGCTACATCGGTGTCGATATCACCTATGACCCCGGCAAAATCGGGGCGCTCATATTCTCATCCCTGGCAGTACTGGGTCTGATGACCTCCCTCTTCATCGGCCGCCGCAGGGCGTGGGTGCGCGCCGGCACCCACGAGGACGGGCGCACCATGATCGAATACGGCCTGCTCGCCCGCGGAGAGGACTACCGGCTCATCGGCGAAGAAAAAGCGCTCCGCACCTTGTTCGAAAACAAATGGTCGACGAGAAACAACAGTGAAGAGAAGTAATGGGAATCAATGAAGACCTCGGCCAATACAGCGAACTTTTCATGCTCCTGGCCGCCCTGACCTATCTGGTGGCCTTTGGCGCATTCGCCTGGGACATGGCCGCCAGCAGCAAGAAACTGGCTGCCATTAACCACCGGGTAGTAACACAGTCAAACGCCGCCGCGGACGGCACAGCACACCCCAACGCCGCAACCACGTCTACTGCAGAGACTGCAGAGACTGCCCAAGCCAAGCTTCCCGCCATGGCCGGAACAAGCAGCCACGAAGGACTGACCGGCCCCGAGGACCGGGTCGCCCGTAGCACCAGCGATTCAACCGGCAACCGTTCATCTGACTCGGTGGCCGATGAGTCCATGCACTACACCAAAGAACGACGTACCGCCGCCCGCATCGGAGTGGCAGTAACAACATTGGCGTTCGTCGTGCATCTGGCTGCAGTCCTCAGCCGGGGCATCGCCGCTAACAGGGTCCCCTGGGGCAACATGTATGAATTCGCCACTACCGGGGCGCTGGTAGTGGCCGGTGTCTTCCTCCTGGTTCTCACCCGGAGGGACCTGAGGTTTCTGGGTACCTTCGTCATCGGCCTGGTACTGATCATGCTGACTGCCGCGACCATCGGCATCCCCACCCCAGTAGGGAACCTGGTCCCGGCGCTGCAAAGCTACTGGTTGATCATCCACGTCTCCATCGCCGTCACCGCCTCAGCACTGTTCACTCTGACCTTCGCGATGTCCGTCCTGCAACTGCTCCAAACCCGCCGCGAGGCTGCCCTCACCAACGGAGGGTCTCCGGGCATGAGTTTCATGCGCCGCATCCCGGATGCGCTAAGCCTTGAAAATCTCGCCTACCGCATTAACGCCGTCGCCTTCATCCTATGGACCTTCACCCTCATGGCCGGAGCAATCTGGGCCGAAGAGGCCTGGGGCCGCTACTGGGGGTGGGACACCAAAGAAGTCTGGACCTTCGTCATCTGGGTCATCTTCGCCGCATACATGCACGCCCGCGCCACCCGCGGCTGGACCGGCACCCGAGCAGCATGGCTCTGCATCGTCGGCTACCTGTGCATCATCTTCAACTTCGCCATCGTCAACGTCTACTTCTCCGGCCTCCACTCCTACTCCGGCCTCTAACCAGACCGGCTGACTTGGCTGGGTCCCTCCGATAAGGGCTTGTCGTTTTCGACGCGACTGCGCGATACTCGCCAGGCTTGGGACGGGAATCCTCCATGTCGCCTATAGAATCCGAGTCAGACTGGGGCATACCCCAACCAGATGTCGGGCATTCCATCCAATTTCCTCAGGGTGGATTCGACTTAGTGTTTCCCGGACACTGACGGGTGGCGAGTCAAGGTTCCAACCTGACACTTGACGCCTCTACCCGAAGTTGGTTTCCAGGGTTTGACGTGGCGCACCGGTCTGCGCGTCTAAGTCAAACCGGCGCAGCTTCCCGTGACCGAGCTCGTTGGCGGCGCGTTCAGCGAGAATCAGAGCGTTTGCTGCGCACTTTGATTCAGTTGACTGGGCGTCGTCGTAGCACCGCGTGACAGCCTCATCGGGCACAAAGCGACCGCCGAAGTGCGAATCGTTCTGCCGTCCGGCCCACCACCGCTCCCTGGCGCGGGCCACAGCAATTTCAAGAGAAGTCTCCACGTCAATAACCTCAAGGCCCCCGTATCCTGCGCTGAAGAGCTCGTCGATGTAAAGACCGGTTAGCGGCCGCCAGGACAGCGTACCGTCGATAACGACGTTCTCCCCCGCTGCCAAACCAAAGCCAACCGGCGAACAACGTCGCTCACCCTCGTCGACAGGATGTGCACATGAGCTGAGAGTTCACGCAGCCCTACCGGTCCGCCATCAGGTAAAACGTGCTCATATCGATAGTCCAGCAGGTCATACCGGTCCGCTTCATCAAGGAGCATATCCTTGGCCGCATCGGGGTCGATAACCCGGTAACCACCTAGAGACAGAGAGTCCAACACATCAGTCTTACCTGCCCCGGGTGGCCCCGCACTGACGACAACTGCCCGCCCTCCAGCTGACACATTCTGCTGGAGTTCCATGCACGCTTTCGCCACTCTTACGACTGCTACATCATCGAAAACTCGGAGAATAATCTCCTCAGGGTCCTGCTCGACTGTCCCGCCGCGGCGTTCGAGAGCCTGAAGCATACGGTGCACCTGGGTTTGACTGGTCGCGAGGAGCTCGGCGATCTCGCGCTGCGTTAGGTTCCGGTCCGCCGCGTTCTTGGCCGCGCGGAGCTCGTCGAGCCGGTCCACACGCTGCCTGTATCTCTGTGATTCACTTTGAATCAAGTGGTTGTACACCTCTTCCTGACTTCACAACCCAGCACCCTATAACCGTTAATCTCGCTTGGCAGTTAAGCCACAGCCTGAATGGCGGCTTTGCGGTTCCGTTTGCGAAACCCCTGCCAGACCGACCTGGAACCGGCACATGAACCCCTCACACCAGTTCATCACTTCCCATATTCAGATAGCGGTACACCGTCGCCCGGCTAGCCTCCTCTAGACCCGCCTTCGTTTCCTTCTTGGCTTCCTCCGGCAACTCGAGCAAAGGTACGTTCTCCGCCTGGCCTTCCGCCGATGCCGGCTTGTACGTAGCAGTTGGCGTGGGTGACGGGGTGGGCGTCGTCGTCGGGCTGGCTGACGTGGTGGCGGCTACGTTCCGACTTACCGCAAGGTCTCCCCCTGCCCCCTCCACAGGCGGTGAGCGCCGTCACGAGAGCGATAGCTACTTCTTCTTCGCTTCGCGCGACGTGCACTTTGTGGACGAGCTCCCCAGACGCGGCTTGCAAGCGGCGTTCAGCCTGCGGTGTCAACTACCCGCAAGCTGAATGAGCGTGTCCAGCAGCACGTTCGCACCATTTTCCACGTCAATCCATGACGTGTTCTCTTGCGGGCAATGACTGCGACCGTCGATGCTCGGCACGAAGATCATTCCGGTCGGGGCGAGCGTTGCCATGTTCTGCGAGTCGTGTCCGGCGCCAGATGGCAGGCAACTCGATGAGAGACCCCGCGCTGCGGCTGCGGCCGCGATGAGATCTTGGATGCCCTGGTTGAGTGGTGCAGGCGGAATGCTCGGTTCGAGATCGATGCTGACATCCACCCCATATTGATCTGCGATAGCACGGGCGGCCCCCCGTATTTCTGCCTCCAATGCCGCAAGCTGGTTCGCGTCAGGATGCCGGAAGTCAACGGTCACGTGGACTAGTTCCGGAATGACGTTGGCACTTCCTGGTTCAACGCTGATCACACCGCTGGTAATCACGGCACCATCGCCGATACGCGCAGCCAGATCCGGAAAGGCGACAACGAGGGCTCCTGCAGCAACGAGGGCGTCCTTGCGCCCCAGCATCGGCGTCGTCCCGGCATGATCAGCGCGGCCGCGAAAAGTTACGGAGCCGCCACCGAGGCCGACGATGCCGGTCACTACGCCGATCTCGTGTCCGAGGTTCTCGAGTGTGGGCCCTTGCTCGATGTGTAGTTCGACCGTGGCATGCAACGTGGCCGGATCGATTTTGGTGCGCGTCGCGGCATCGAGGTTGCCACCCGCAGCGGTGAAGGCGTCGACGAAACGGTCGCCGTCCCGGCCGTTCATAGCTTCGAGTTCAGCCAGCGAATACCCGCGCGCCAGAGCGCTTGAGCCGAGCAGATGCGCGTAGCTGCCCTCTTCGTCGGTGTAGACAATGCTGCGCACCGGTCGCTCCAGAACGATGCCCTCTTCGTGGATGCGACGCAGGCACTCCAAGGCGGCGATCGCACCGAGCGCACCGTCGAACTGGCCTCCGTTCGGCACCGTATCGATATGCGAGCCGGACCAGACCGCTGGACGATCGGTGGTCTCAGGGACAACGTCCGGCGATGAAACGATCAGGTTTCCGAGACCGTCGACGACAACCGTGAGACCTGCCTCCGCGCAACGTTCGAAGTACCAGTTGCGTGCCTCGGTGTCGGTCGCCGAAAATGACGTGCGACTCAGCCCACCTGCGGCCACTCGACCGATCTGTCCGAGCGCCTCGAGATCAGCAACCAGCCGTTGAGCGTTCACTGAAAGAACGGAACCCATACTTACTCCTTCACGTTGATCCTAGGGCCGCGGCGCAGAGCAAGGATTAGTAGCCGAAGGCCAGTGGGGCCTCGGGGTCGGTCTCTACCCAGACGGCCTTGGACTGGGTGTAGTCCAGCAGGCCGTCTCGCCCGCTTGAGCGGCCGAATCCGCTGGCGCCGAATCCACCGAAGGGCGCCATCACGTTGATGGTCTTGTAGGAGTTAACCCACACGGTCCCGGCACGGATCTGTCCCGCCACGCGATGGGCCCTGTCCACTGCGTTGGTCCAGACGGAGCCCGCCAAGCCGAAGCTGCTGTCGTTGGCAAGCCGGACGGCCTCGTCCTCGTCCTCGAACGGAATCGCCACCACGACGGGGCCGAAGACTTCCTCGCGGGCGATCGGATCATCGTTCGTGACACCGCTCAGGATGGTCGGGGGGTAGAAGAAGCCGGTTCGGTCTGTTCGAGAACCCCCGACGATGGCGTGGGCCGACCCTTCCAGGGCGGCGTCGACCATGGACGTGATCTGGCTCAGCTGCCCAGCGTTCTGGACCGGGCCGACCTGGGTCTGTTCCTCGAGCGGGTGTCCCTGGCGGATTCGTCCGGCCAGATCGCCTAGTCGTTCGACGACCTCGTCGTGCACGCTCTTGTGGACGAGTAGCCGGGACCCGGCAACACAGCTCTGACCCGCTCCGGAGAAGATCGCCGCGGCGGCTCCACCGATGGCACGCGACAGGTCGGCGTCCTCGAAGACGATGTTGGCGGATTTGCCCCCCAGCTCGAGCACGCACGGGATCAACTGTTCCCCAGCCGCGGCTGCGATGCGTCGGCCGGTCTTTGGTGAACCGACGAAAACCACCTTGCCGACGCCGGGATGTGTCACCAGTGCCTGCCCTGCGGTCGGTCCTAGTCCTGCGATTACGTTGACCGAGCCCCGCGGCAGACCAGCGTCCTCGGCCAGCCGGGCAAGCAGCACCGAGGTCAGCGGGGTGAGCTCGGACGGCTTGAGCACAACCGTGTTGCCAGCCGCCAGCGCGGGAGCCATCTGCCAGCCGGCGGTAAAGATGGGAGCGTTCCAGGGTGTCATCTGGGCGACCACCCCGTATGGTTCACGCACGGTGTAGGTCAGGTGAGAGGACGGGACGGGGATCACCTCGCCGTGCTGCTTGTCGGCCCAGCCAGCGTAGTACTCAAACATCTCGGCGACCTTGGTTGTCTCTCCGATGGCGTCCTTCAACGGTTTACCGACCGTCTGAGCCTCGAGTTTGGCCAGTTCCTGGATATTGGCCCTGACGGCTTGGCCGACCGACCAGAGGATACGTCCGCGCTCCGAAGCGGTGAGCCCACGCCACTGTGCGCCGGCTCGGTGCGCGGCCTCCACGGCGCGGTGCACCACTTCGGGGCCTCCATCGCGGTACGCCGTGTAGGTCACCTCGGTCGACGGGTCCACGAGCTCCATCCGCTCGCCCGCACCCTCGATGACCTCCCCACTCACGTACGAGCCGAGAACGTCGGTGCCGAGCACGTCCTGCCACAGTTTCATGGCTTCACCATCCTGTTGAAGTCCTGCTGAGGACCCACTTGGTCCAGCAGCTGCGCCCACATTTCTTTGGCCGCCGCAGCCACCGGAGAGGACACGCCCAGGGCGTCGGCGACCGACACCGCCAGCTCGACGTCGCGCGCCATCAGACCGACTGGGAAACCGGAGTCGAAGGTGTCGCTGAGGACCCACCGAGGGACGTTGACCTCGGTGACGCCACTGCGTCCGGAGGCCGCATTTACCGCCTCGACCAATCTCTCGGGGGCGATCCGTGCACCTTCACTCACCTCCAGCAGCACCTTAGCCGCACACATGTGGATTCCGCAGAGTAGGTTGTTGACCAGCTTGGCCGTGTGGCCGGCGCCGACTTCTCCTACGTGCGTCACCGTTCCCACCAGGGGCGCCAGCATCGCCTGGACGAATGCCAGGTGCTGGTCTGGGCACCCCAGGAAGACAGTCAGCTCTCCGGCTAAGGCGCCGGACGGACCCCCACTCACAGGCGCGTCGACGAGCAAGTGCTCACCAGACGCGAGCTGTTCGGCCCGACGCCGGGTATCCAGCGGGTCGCAGGTGCTGGTGTCGATGACTACACGGGGCGTCTCAACCGTCTCAACCGCGTCAATCACCTCCTGCACTTGTTCCCCGCCCGGCAGGGACAGCACGATAACTTCCGCCTCGTCCAGCGCGGTCGCGAGCGGGACACGACGCACACCGTCCAGGTGTTGACCAACCACAGGATCGACCCCGAGAACCTGCCGACCGGCACGAACCAACGATGCCGCCATACCGCTGCCCATCTGCCCCAGTCCCACGACGGCGATGCTCACCGTTCCCCCCGAGCGGGCCCGGGGGTCCTGCTGATCTGCCATCACGAGGTCACCCACAGCATGAACTCGGCGATGGCGGCAGAGCCGACGTAAGTGCCTGTGAAGACCAAGATCGCGACAATCAAGATCTTCCACCCGGACCGCCGCATGACGTCAATCTCGAGCTTGCTGATAGCCAGACCCGCGTACGCCAAAGGGGGAACCGCCAAGGCTAGGAAGTCGATCCCGGACACTAGCCCGTTGAACCAGTCGAACCAGGGCATGTAAGGCAGTGTCAGCACAATCCCCACCAGGGAGATCCACGCAACGGACGGCAGGTAGAAGGGCGCATACTTGGTCACCAGCAGGCCTAGGACGCACAGGACGTAAAGGGCCGCCAGCCCTGCCACAACACCGCCCAAGGTCAGGTCGGTCGCGATGAGCTGCAGTGGGATGCTAATCACGGTCACCACGGCGAGATCTAGCAGCGTGGGACCCAGTGGCAACTTCCGGTCGTTGCTGGTGGGGACGAAATCTTCCACGGACTCGTTCGTGGTCATCGCACGGGCTCCTCACGGGTTTCGACGCGGGGGTTGTCGGGATCGTTGGGACGGATCCGGAGGTACATGCGCTCCACCAGTGGAAGCGCGATGAAGAGACTGACGTACATTCCGGTTGCGTAGGTGAGCAGGTTGCTGGCACCAGCCAGGGCCGTGATGCTGTCCGTGGCCTCCGGTACGGCTGCCGCGAGGGCTCCTGAGCACGCGGCCATCATGGACCCACTGCCGACGCCGCAGGCCATCGCCAACGCCTCGATACTGAAGACGCCGGTCGTCGCAAAAAGTGAGGCGATGATGGCGAAGACGAAGGTACCGAAGAGGGTGCCCATGACGTAAACCCCCATCACGCCAGTGCCCTCGGGGCTGCGAAGCCCGTAACGGTCAGCGATGATCGCGATGTTGGGCTCCCGTGCGATGGAGTGGACTGCTCCGATAGATTCGCGCCCCATCCGGAAGACCCAGATCGCGACCGGGAACGCGAGCAGGATCGTTCCCAGATTGCCCAGCTCCTGCAGCAATAGCGCCGGTCCCGCTTGGATCACTTCTTCGATTGACGGACCGATCGTGGTTCCGAACTTGGCGATAAAGGGCATGATCGCGATTATGATGAGCGGGCTTGCTGCGGCTACACGTCTGGTCGAGACGATTTTGCCAATCGGCTTAATGATGTGCGGGTTCAAGAGCAGTGTGAACACGAAGACGAACAACAGCGGCAGGAGCAGGATCGTTCCGATGCCGATCGGGATGGCGCGCACACCAATGAGTTGTGCGACGATGCTGGTAACCAGCACGATGAGGTGAATGGGCCAGAGTCTGACCAGGGCTTTCACGGCTTTCACAGGTCCTCCTAGAGCGAGATGTGATGAGTCTAGGAGGACTCATAATGTTGCACCAGACAGCAAGGACGTAGCCAGGGTGTTGTCTTTTAGGCAACGCCTCAGTCTTCGAACCATCCACTGCACGCTTCGAGGAGCGCCGCCGCGGCCGGAGTGAGGCGTCGCCCGGTGCGTGTGAGCAGAGCAGCAGACACACGGGCTAGATAGGCATCGTCTACTGGGATGAGTACCACCGCACCGGTAGCGACAGCTCGCGTGACTGTCACCGGGGGAAGTAGTGCCACCACACGCCCGGTCGCCACTGCGGCCACGATCGCCCGCTGGGAGTCGCTTTGCACGGCAACCGTGGTCTCCACGCCGTGCGCACGGACGAAACCGTCGTGCAGAGCCCGGAGCCCGAATCCTTCGGGCAGCACCGCCATCCGTTCATGGCTGAGCTGAGCCGGCCGGATCAGCGATTCAGCGGCAAGCCGGTGATCGACGGCGCACGCCAATCCAACGGGCTGAGGAACGCTGTTCACGACGCGGACTCCTCGATCAACAGTAGGATGCAGCGCCACCGTCACATCGACTTCGTCCCGCTGCAGGCGAGCGACAAGCTCACTCGTTCCTCCGGTGATGATGTCGACCTGGACGTTCGGATGGTCGTGCATGAACGGTGATAGCACCCGACTCGCAAACTGGTCGATGAAGCCCGGGCCCACCCCGATAGTGACCTCGCCAACTGCAGCCGACGTCACCAATGAGAGCTGTACGGAGAATTGTGCATCGAGATCGCAGCGCTCCTGAGCATGCTGAATGACGAGGCGACCGGCAGCCGTCGAGCGGGCTCCTGTGGTGCCTCGTTCAAAGAGTAAACACCCGACTCGTCGTTCCGCCCCGGCCAAGGCCCTCTGCACGGCAGATGGAGCCACCCCCAACAGCTTCGCTGCCCCGCGTAGAGATCCAGTTCTTGCTACCGCAACGATGTATCCAAGCGTGCGGTCGTCAAGCACAGCCGCTCAATCTATGCGCGCATAGCGCCGACAACGTCTGCCGTGGATGGCCTTCAATTTCGCCCCTACTGAAGGCTTCTGCGCGGTTCTGTGATTGGCGTAGGCCAGGCAGAAGCGCTATGAACTTACTCATGGTCGTAACGCGGAAGTGTCCGAACGCAACGCAGCAGCCTGCGCAAGGACGCGTTCCACGTCAGCCGGCGACGACACCAGGCTCGCCACCGCCCAAGCCATCGCCAGACCACCATGGAACATGACCTCGTAGGCCGGCTCACTGTCGGCTGCCTGGGTGTAGGCGTGCGAATGGATCCCCATGGTAGCGCCGGGGATCGACATCCACGGGTGAAGACTGGGCACGCGTCGGGACACGTTGCCCATGTCCGTCGAGCCGCCGCTCAGCGCAGTCTTCCTTTCCATGTCGTAACCAAGGCTAGCGATAGCGTCCGTCCAGTGCTGTCCTAGGGTCTCGTCCTGGATCAAAGGTTCGTAGAGCGGCTCTGTGTTCTCGAACTCCACCGTGCAACCGGTCGCCAGTGCGCCTGCCTCGAAACACTTCTTGACCTTGTCATGGAGCACCTCGAACTCCTCCATGGAGAAGGCTCGACATTCCCACTCCACCACGGCTGTCTCAGGGATGATGTTCGTCACATGCCCTGCTTCCGCAACATACAGTGCTACTCGATGGTCACTGGGGAGTTGCTGGCGAAGCAGTCCGACGGCCACCTGAGTAACGACGACGGCGTCTGCAGCATTAACTCCGAGGTGTGGCGTAGCGGCCGCATGTGCAGCCCGGCCGCGGAACGTGGTTCGATAGCGACCCACTGCCTGGCTGCTTGTACCCCTGGGGTCGTACGACAGTCCGTCTTGGACGGTGTGAATCATCAACGACATATCAACCTCGTCAAAGACGCCGCTCTCAATCATCGCGACCTTGCCACCCCCGTGCTCCTCCGCAGGGGTGCCGATGACCCGCAGCGTGATCCCCAACTTGTCGACCAACGGTCCAAGCCCGATTCCAGCCGCTACGCCAGCACCTGCGATGAGGTTGTGGCCGCAGGCATGGCCCAGCCCGGGCAGTGCGTCGTACTCGCAAATGATGGCGACCACTATCGGACCTGAACCGCGCTGGGCGACCAAGGAAGTCGGGAGATCGGCCACTCCCTTGGTCACTTCGAAATCGTGCTGCTGGAGGAGATCGTTGAGCCGATCGGCGGCACGGTGCTCCTCGAAAGAAAGCTCAGGATCAGCGTGGATAGCCTTGGCCGTGTCGAGGATGGCCGGTGCAGCGTCGGCGACGGCTTGGGCGATCTGCGCCTTCAGGCCCCCCGTCGAGGCGATGAGTGCTTCGAAGTCCATGAGCAGTCCTTCCGCCACCTGCCCATGCGGGCAGCTTCATTTGCCAACCCTATCCAACACGACGTCGGGATCCAACAAGATATCGGGACTGTCGGAATGGTAGTCGACGCTTATTCGCCCGGCAGCCGCCCGGACCTGATCTGCAGGTGGCCGCCGCGGGCGGAGGCCGCCACGACGTCGACGCAGTCGCGTTCGACAGCGGTCCACGGATGGGCATGGATGTCGGATCCCCCCAGCCAGCACGCAAGCCGTGCCAACGGAGTAAACACTGAGGCGAGCCCTTCGGGATCCTGCATATCCACCACACTCGCTGTGGAACCTGGCCGGCACAGAGCCACCATGTTTTCCCATACCTGTTGTCTCGACGGTATCAGGGACAGAGCGTAAGTGGCCAGCACAGCGTCGGAAAGGGGACGTCCCCCGAGAGCTTCAATACGGTGCGAAGTTTGCTCCGGCGAGAGATGCACTGCGTCCGCCTCGAGGAGAATCACGTTTTTCCACCCATGACGGACGGCGCGCACCCGTGCCTGGCGAAGCATCTCCTGACTTCTGTCAATGCCAACGATTATGCCCGTGCTCCCGATGTTCTTCTGGAGCAGTGGGAAGTTCAGCCCAGTACCACACCCGATATCCAATACCTGGCTACCTTCTGATAATGCCAGCCCGTCGATACCGAGCACGCGCCCGCGACGGTAGACAGGATATTCTCCGGAAAGCGCGTCATAGAA
Organism: Arthrobacter roseus; assembly: GCF_016907875.1. NCBI lineage: Bacteria > Bacillati > Actinomycetota > Actinomycetes > Micrococcales > Micrococcaceae > Arthrobacter > Arthrobacter roseus. Next base: position 41,092 of record NZ_JAFBCU010000001.1, read on the forward strand.
CGGGGCGAACGCGCTGTATTTCTCAAACATCTATGCCAACTCTCCCTTGCGTGCCCCAAATCGTAGTCCATCTCTAGCCTTCGGTTTACTCCCCAACCCATCTCTCGGGCTTGCCGAAACGAACTACCCTAAGGATTCGACGATAACGATGGAGGCTTCCGTGGAGCTGGGCAAATATGAGATTGACCTTTTGGTGATCGGCGGTGGAACCGCCGGAATTGTCGGCGCGAAAACGGCGACGCAGCTCGGTGCGCGAACCATTCTGGTGGAAAGCTCCAGAACCGGTGGCGACTGTCTGTGGACTGGCTGCGTGCCATCGAAAACACTTCTTGCGGCCGCAGCACGTGCCGCTACGGAACACGTCCTGACCGGCAACAGAACTGACTTCTCCGCCGTCCGGACAAGAATTGCGAGCGCCATAGCAGCCATAGAACCGGATGATTCGCCTCAGGCGTTGGAATCGGCTGGCGCGACTGTCGTGGCTGGAACGGCACGCTTTACCGGGCCGGGGACAGCAGAAATCGATGGCAGACCAATAAGCTTCCGTCAGGCTCTTATTGCCACCGGCAGCGCACCATCCATCCCACCGATCCCCGGACTTGAAGCCGCGAGGGTGGTCACGTCCGAGACCATCTGGGACCTCGAAGAACAGCCTCGCCGCCTGGTGGTCGTGGGCGGCGGGCCGATTGGCTGTGAGCTGGGTCAAGCCTTCGCCCGACTCGGCACATCAGTGACCCTGATCAGCAGATCACGGATCCTTCCCCGGGAAATCCCTGATGCGGCTGACCTCATCAGAGGTAGCCTCACATCTGATGGCGTCACGGTGATCGAAGACGACGGCGTCGAGAAAGTCACCGTCGACGCTGACGACACCAGCACTGTGCATACCACCGGAGGGCTGGGTTTTGAGGCCGACGTCGTTCTGTTGGCGACGGGCAGACAGCCACGGACCAAGGGCCTTGGCCTGGACACCGTTGACGTCCAGTGCGGCGCATCCGGGCACGTCTTGGTGGATAACGGTATGCGGAGCTCCAACCCGAATATCTGGGCTGCCGGAGACGTTACCGAATCCCCAGACTTCACCCACCTGGCAGCAGTGCACGCGAGCGTGGCCTCGTCCAACGCCGTGCTCGGACTACGCAGAACGGTCAGCACAACCATTCCTCGCGTCACTTACACCTCTCCTGAGGTGGGGGCCGTTGGAATCACTGACTCCACCTCGCCGGAATACACCACCTCGACCATCCACCACAGCGATGGGGACCGCGCCATCACGGAGAACGAGATCGAAGGCATGACTCAGCTCGTCATCGATAAGCGGGGCAGGATTGTGGGCGGCACCATTGTTGGTCCCCGAGCGGGAGAATCTCTCGGAGAACTGACCCTCGCAGTTCAGCAACGCCTCCGTACCCGGGACCTGGCAGGAGTCACTCACCCCTATCCCACCTACAACGACGCACTGTGGAATGCGGCCACCGCCCACGCCCGCTCATCTCTGGAAGGCCCGCTGGTCAAGGCGGGGGTGGGCGTACTGGTGCGCTTCAACCGGTGGAGGAAAGCTCACAAACCACTCAACGCAGTATTCGGTAGCCGGAAATAATTCGTTGAGTGGCGCTCGCTAACACCAGGATCGCCCAGATAGTAGCGATCTGCCACGCGAACGCAGGGAAGATCAACCAGAGGCTGTGGATCAGGACGGTTTCGGCTCCCTCGGCGAGACCTTCCAGAAAAGACAGTGAACGGCCGTCATCCTTCTGCCGCCCGGTTTTCTCTGCGATGGAAGAAAACGCGAGAAATACACTTCCGTTGATGTAGTAAGCAAACATCACTGCTAGAAACGGTAGCCACGGCGCGTTGAACGCAGCTGTGGCTCCCACTGCTACCCCTGCCACGGTGGCCCCATAAACGACGAAGTCTGCTGAAATGTCCCAGAATCCGCCCCGACCTGAATCCTGGCGAGCCTGACCCGACAGACTGCTGCGCCGTCGTCGTCGTCGTGCCAGTGGTCCGTCCACGCCGTCGGCCATCCGGCATAGGAGCCAGGCTGCCAGTGCTGGAAGCCACTGCTGGGTGGCCGCGAGTACAGCACTGACCAAGCCCAACACCAGGTTGAGTCCGGTCAGGCGATCGGGCGTAATCCACGGCCTGTCCAACCACCCGGCCACCCGGTTCAGGGCTGGCGCTAACAGGGGCCGTAGCCGAGCATCAAACATCGTGGGTCTTCTCTCCACGCCGTCGACGAACAGCATAAATCAGGCCCACAAGAGTGAGGGCTCCAAGCACACCGGCGGCGAGGCTGGTCTGCCAACCAAAGTCCAGTCCGAAAGCACCAAGGGCCACGAAGCTGATGGCCCCGGGCAAGATTCCCAGGCCGGTCCCGAGCATGTACGAACGCCATCCCAACGATGTCAGGCCAGCCGAATAATTAATGGCGGTGAACGGCAATACCGGCACCAACCGGACGCCTATAACAGCCACAAACCCTCGCCGGCGAAGGACCTCGTCCACCTTCTCAACCCGCGTTCCCGTGAGCTTCTCGACGGCGTCCCTGCCCAGCACTCGTCCCAGCCAAAAGGCGGCCGCGGCACCGAGCATAGCGCCGATATAGACGACGGCGAGGGCTGCGCTGAAACCGAACAGAACCCCCGCCCCAATAGAGAGGACGTTCTTGGGCACTGGTGCGAGCGTGAGCGCCGCGTAGCCCAGAACAAAAGCTGCGGGGGCCCACCAGCCGGCGCGCTCTGTCATGCCACGCAGCTGCTCAACTTCAGGTATAGGCACAAGCAACACAACCACGGCAGCCGCGGCAACGAATAACAACAGAAGGATCAAACGACGGACGGGATGGGACACTGATATTTGCCCGGCCATTGACCTCACCACCCATCAGTTGTTCAGCACTAAACCAAAACTAGAGAATACTTGACACCGCACGTTCATTTCATGGAAAGGGTCCGCAGTTGTCTCATGTGACAGTACCTGCTGAGAGACCACGCACACTTCTTTCGCGGATAGCGATGGGTACTTTTGCTGCGCTGCTCTTGGCCGGATGTTCAGGCCCCACCCCCGCAGAGCCATCAGAGACTTTTGCTTCTTTCGAGGATGTGCAGACTGAAGCCGACGGCCAGACCGTTGATTTGTGGATGTACGGCGGCGACCAGCAAGCCAACTCATACGCGGATGAGGTGCTCATCCCAGCAGCAGCGGAGCAGGGCGTGGAGCTGCGGCGCGTACCGGTTGCGGATACTGCGGACGCGGTGAACCGGGTGCTGACCGAGATCCAGGCTGGCCGTGACGATGGCACCGTGGATCTGGTCTGGGTCAATGGCGCCAATTTTGGTACCGGCCAACAAGCCGACGCCTGGCACTGCGAATGGACCGATCTGCTGCCGAACATGAAGTACACCGATCCAGCGGACCCGCTGATTACCGACGACTTTGGTGTTCCGGTCAATGGCTGTGAAGCCCCGTGGCATAAGGCCCAGTTCACCTACGCCTATAACTCCGATGCCATTTTCGATCCGCCCACGAGTTTGGACGGCATCGTGGAATGGGCCGAAGCTCATCCGGGTCGTTTCACCTACCCGGCACCGCCGGACTTCACGGGCAGCGTCTTCCTGCGTGAAGTCATGCTCAGCATGGCCGACGGCGCGGAACAAGTGCCGCAAACCTTCTCTGCCGAAGCATTCGAGCAATTTGCGCCCGCCGCCATCCAGAGGTTGGAGGAACTGGAGCGTTCATTGTGGCGCGAGGGCAGCACGTACCCTCGAGACGAACAGGCGCTGAACCAGTTATTCGCCAACGGGGACGTGGACATGACCATGACCTACGGGCCGGCGCGGTTGACCGATCTGGTTGAATCGGGGGCACTGCCTGAGGCCACCAAAGTACTGACTCTGGATGAGGGAACAGTGGGCAATGCCAGCTTTTTGGCCATCCCCGCAAATGCGGCAGACACGGCAGGAGCCATGGTTGTCGCCAACCTCGCCTTGTCGCCGGAACAGCAGGCGGCTAAAGCAGATCCTAAGGTGTGGGGACAATTCACCGTCCTCGAGATGGACAAACTCTCGCCACAACAACGGGAACTATTTGAGTCCCTCCCCTCGTCCGACGTCGTACCTCCCTATGAGGTGATGTCCCGCAACGCCCACGCAGAGCTCTCCGCCGAGTGGGTCACAGCACTGGATGACGCGTGGAGAGAACGGGTGGCCGGCACGCCATGAGTGGGCGGTTCACCACCACCCGCAGTCTGTTGCTCGCGGTTCCAGCCATGCTGCCCGTCGTCGTCGTTCTGCTGGGCAGCCTCACTGCAACACTGCTGCAGAGCGTAGGGCTCATGCCCTTCATCGGTCCTGCCTCCTTCACCCTCGAATACTGGACTGGGAACGCCACGGAGCTGGCACGAACGACGGCGGTTTCGCTGTACATCGCCGGTGCGTCAACGCTTCTGGCCTGCATCGTGGGTTTCATCGCGGCTTCCTACATTCTGATGACGGAGCGAGCCGGACGTCTGGTTGCGGCGATCGGCGCTGCAACCATCCCGATTCCGCACCTAATTGGAGCAGGTGCAGTGGGATTGCTGCTGGCGGATTCCGGTTTCCTCTCCCGCCTGTTGGGACTGTCCGATGGCGGGTTCCCGGCCCTGGTGGGCGGACCATACTCGTTGGCGGTCATTTTCGAATACGCCTGGAAGGAGTCGGCGTTCGTAGCGCTGGTGATCGTTGGCAGTCTGGCACGCTCAGCTGGCGGTTTATGCGAGACTGCGGCCACCCTTGGCGCTACACCACGGCAGCGGATCACGCATGTGGTTTTCCCGCTGGCGCTGCCTGCACTGGCGGTCTCGGCAGTGATCGTTTTCGTTTACACCCTGGGTTCATATGAGGTGCCCTGGCTACTGGGGGCGATCAGTCCCGAAGTGCTACCCGTGCGGGGGGTGCGCCTCTTCGGCTCCATTGACCTGGCGTCCCGGCCGGAAGCAATGGTCACAGCCTTGCTGTCAATCCTACTCGGCGCGGTGGCCATTTTGATGGGCCTTGTCCTGTTGCGGCGGATACGGAGCCTGCGGTGATCCTGGAACAAGTGCCTCCAGTCTCCATAGGTTCCAGAATGCCGGGCGGGACGACGGCGAGGGTGATGGTAGGTGCCTTGCTGGTCCTCTGGTTCGCGCTGCCGATGGTACCGGTGGCGCTCTGGGCCGTGGCTGGCGAATGGCGGGCACCCGCTGTTTTACCGCAGAGCTATAGTTGGCGCGGCTGGTCGCAGGCAGCTTCCTCGGGCCTCATGCCTGCCTTGCTGGCTTCCACCTTGCTCGGTGGGGCGGTTGCGGTGATCGCTACTCCACTGGGTTTCATGGCGGCTTCATCACTGCGACGTCTTCCTCCGCGATCCCAAAGAATTGTTGAAGCGGTATTGCTCTCACCGCTGGCCATACCGCCGTTTGCTCTGGTGATGGGCATGAATGTGGTGTTACTGCGTGCGTACATCCCGGCGGCGGCTGGAGTTCTGCTACTTTTGGTGGTCACAGCGTTGCCCTACACAGTATTCATGTTCCGTAGCGCTCTGGCCGGATACGACGATCGGTTTGAAGAAGCCGCCCGGACGCTGGGAGCCTCCAGAGCCCAGACCGTGCGTCATGTTCGAATTCCCCTCTTGGCCAAAGCAAGTGCACGGGCTGCCTTTCTGGCCTTTCTGGTGGGCTGGGGCGATTACCTGGTGACCCTGATCGTTGGCGGTGGCCAGCTCAGAACCTTGCCCCTGATATTGGCATCCGCAGCCTCGGGCAGTGGAAATCAGCAGCTCACGGCTATTCTGTCGTTGGCCGTAGTACTGCCGCCGCTTGTGCTGCTGGTACTGCTGCTCAGTGGCCGCCCCGGAAGGACCCGATGAGCTCTCGACTTGAACTGAAAAATATCTCCCATCTGTATCACGGGACATCGGAACCTGTTCTCAAAGACCTGGGACTCACAGTTGAAGCGTCCCAAACCGTTGCCCTACTGGGCGCTTCGGGCAGCGGCAAGTCCACCCTGTTGCGCGTCGTCGCAGGTTTAGAGGAGCCATCGGCCGGGCAAGTGATCGTTGACGGGCAGGACCTGACCGAAATTCCACCGGAGCACCGGGGCATAGCACTGGTATTTCAGAGCCCACTGTTGTTCCCACATCTGAACGTTGTGGACAACGTGGCCTTCTCCTCCCGGATGGCAGGGGTATCTGCTCGGATAGCCAGAGCAGAGGCACTCGAATTCTTGGATCTGGTGCAATTGAAGGACTTTGCACACCGTCGCACCTCGCAACTTTCCGGTGGTCAGGAACAACGCGTATCCCTGGCCAGAGCTCTGGCCCGGCATCCTCGTCTCTTGCTGCTGGACGAACCGTTCAGCTCCCTTGATTCGAGGCTGCGCGAAGATATGTACACGCTGCTTTCTGATATCCGCGAGCAGCTCCACCCCACGGTTGTGCTGGTCACCCATGACCGCCGAGAAGCAGCTGTGCTGGCCGATTCAATCGCCGTTCTGGACTCCGGACGCATCCTCCAGCACGGTCCGGTCTCCCAGTTGCACTACCGCCCTGCCTCCCTGGAAGTGAGCAGGATCTTAGGAGGGCTCAACGAGATCCCCGGCGTAGTCAGCGGCGGGATCCACCACTCCGTGCTCGGCTCCATCAACGTTCCGGAGGCCAGAGACGGCCACGGATCGCTGGTGATTCGGCAAGAAACAGTTGACCTGGTGCCCCCGGGAAACGGTGTCGTTGACGCGATGGTGTCATCGATCAAACCTCTCGGTGCACATTCCCTGGCCAACGTGGTCATCGCTGGCGGACCCGTTGGTGAACCAGCACAGTGCCTTTGGGCAGAGGTCAGTGGTAACCCGCATTTCTCCCTTGGTGATCGCGTCGGTGTCAGCTTTGAGCCATCGTCAACCTGGGTGGTGGACTAGCCGAGGGGGATACTGGGAACATGAAAACTCCGGAAGTCATTGTTTTTGATGTCAACGAAACCCTCTCAGACACCGCCCCTTTGGGAGCTGCATTTCAGGACGCTGGTCTCCCGGCCCACGCCGCCCAGACGTGGTTCACGGGTATCCTTCGGGACGGGTTCGCACTAGCGGCCGCTGGAGGCAACGTTCCCTTCGCCGAGATCGCAAAAGACAGCCTCGAGCGCCTGATGGCTCAGGCTGCGGCGGGGGCTGCGGCAGTGAGCGAGCGCAGCCAGAGAGTAGACCAAATCATGACCAGCATGAAGGACCTGTCCCTCCACCCCGACGTCGTGCTTGGAATCCCAGCTCTGGCCCGCACTGCGGACCTGGTAACACTGAGTAATGGCGCCACCACAGTGGCAGATAAGCTCCTCAGCGAAGGACACATCCGTGAATACTTTTCCCACTTACTGAGCGTTGACGACGCCGCCGCGTGGAAACCAGCCGCAGCCGCTTATTCGACAGCCATGGCCGCGTGTGGCAAAGCAGCCGAAGAGATGCTGCTGGTAGCCGTACACCCCTGGGATATTCACGGCGCCAACGCTGCTGGCATGCAGACCGCGTGGATCAACCGCGATGGCAACACGTACCCCAGCTATTTCACGCCGCCCACCTACGAAGCAGTGGACCTGCCGTCGTTGGCCGAACAGTTAGCACTGCGCCCAACGCATTAATCTCCGTGCAGCGCATCCGGGTCTGCCGGTGATTCCCGCCGTCGTTTTTGGATCAGATCCTTGGTACGCAGAAGCCGCAGTGACGTCACCAGCAGCAGACCACCCAAAATGTTGAACAGCAGCGTGTAACCAAACCAGCCAAGCCACTGCACATATGTGATCTCAGCGCCAGCGTGGATGGCGCCGAAGATCAGTAGCGAGTCCAGAATCGAGTGGAACAGTTGCAGGCCCGCCAGCAGGAAGCCTCCAACAATAGCGGCGGCGATTTTGGCCGGATCGGAATCTGTTCCGTGCTGCATCCGCGTCATCAAAGTGATGGTGCTGCCGCCCAGAACCGCCAGACAGATTGCCTGCAGATTGAAGGGCGCGTTTACGAAGTGTTCGGCTGATGTGGTGACTGTTTCCTGCCACTGTGGGAAAGCTTTCATCACAATCCACATGAAGATCCAGCCGCCCAGTAGATTAGCTACGAGTGTCCCGCCCCATAGCTTTCCCAACTGTTTTATGCTCCCCGCACGGGACGCGACGGCGGCGATGGGCACCAGGAAGTCTTCAGTGAACAATTCGCTTTTCGCCAGCAACAGCGCAATGAAGCCAACGCTGAACGCCAGGCCGGCGAGCAGCTGATTATCTGTCTCATACAAGACGGCCAGATAAGCAGTAACACCTATCCCGACCTCGATCCCACCCAGAAGTCCTGTTGTCAGCATGGCAACTAAGGTGCGCTGGATGCGTTCCGCACCCTCTTCGACGAGCCGATTGAACGAGCTGATCAGCTCGTCCTCCACAGGTAAGTCAGTTTTACCGAGTTCACGGCGGCGTTCGTCACTCACGCAGATAGGCTCCAACCGGTTGGCACTGATGCAGAGACACTAATTCTATGCACGCGCATAGTGTTTAGGACGTCAAGCCTCAAAGTTTTCCGGCGACTGCTTGTGCCAACCGATCGAAGATCTCACTCGATGCCAGGTCCTCCACCAGCACAGCGCGGCCTTCGGTGTCAGCCAAGGGAACGCGCCAGTTAGGATACTCATCGCTGGTGCCGGGTTGATTCTGGGTTCGCCGCTCCCCCACCGCGTCCGCGAGTGAAATACCCAAAAGAACCGACGGCGTGTGCGCAATGAATGAGTGCAGCTGCTCCACGGTTCCCTGCTCGGCAGAACCCTTTGTGACAGAGCGAACCAGGGACAACACTGCGTCCTGCGCCTCCCGGTCCGCGCGACGCTCTTCCTCCACCGGACGGCTCAACAAACCCAATGACTCGCGCAGGTCCACATGCTCGCCCGCCAGGTAGCCGGCGCTGGGCGGTAGGTCGTGCGTGGTGACCGTGGTGAGGCACGCCTGTCGATACTGATCGGCCGGGCGCGGGCGCTCGCCGTCGTACTCAAACCACAGAATGGACGTACCCAGCATGCCCCGCCCGGCCAGAGTTTTCTGCACTACCGGCTCGAACAATCCCAGGTCTTCGCCGATCACGACGGCGCCGGCCTTCTCGGCCTCCAGTGCGAGGATCCCGATCAGCGCGTCGTGATCGTAGTAGACGTACGCGCCGTCAGCTGGTCCGGCGCCGTCGGGAATCCACCAGAGCCGGAACAACCCCAGAATGTGATCCACGCGGATGCCGCCGGCATGGCGCAGAATGGTGCGCAGCATATCCCGGTACGCGGCATAGCCGAACTCGGCGAGACGTTGCGGGTGCCATGGCGGCTGGCCCCAGTCCTGCCCCTGCTGGTTGAACATGTCCGGCGGCGCCCCCACCTGCACCCCCGCGGTCAGCACATCCTGCAGCATCCAGGCATCGGCTCCGTTGCGGGAGACTCCCACCGCGAGATCGTGCACCACACCAATGTCCATACCCGCATTTCGGGCGGTGTGCTGGGCCGCAGCGAGTTGTTCGTCGCAGAGCCACTGCAGCCAGATGTGAAACTCAATTCTGGACGCGAGCTCCTGCCGGCGCCCTGCAGGAACGTCCGACGGCGATCCCGGCCACTGCTGCCCACCATCCTCTGACTTCTCTGCGAGCGCGCACCAAAGGGCGAAGTCCTGCAGCCCCTGCCCCTGTTCCTCACAGAAGCGCCGGAAGCTTTCCTCACGGGAGCGGCTGCGCTCCACGTGATTCAGCTCCTTCAGGACGCTCAGTTTTGCAGCGTAACTGGTATCCCGATCGATGAACTCCGGATCTCGGTTTGCGTCCTGGAAATTTCGCGCGGCTTCAGTGGCCTGGTTTTGAGCCGTCGTCGGAAGCTGCTGGAACTCCGGCACGTCCTCCACGCGCAAGTAGAGGGGGTTGAAGAACCGCCGGGAGGACGGCAAATATGGTGAAGGCTCCACTGGTGGCGCTGGCTCGGCCGCGTGCAACGGGTTGATCAGCACAAAATCGGCGCCTTTGCCCGCGGATATCGTCGCGAGCGAGGCCAGATCCGTCAGGTCCCCGACACCCCACGATTCAGCTGAACGCACCGAATACAGCTGGGCCATCAGCCCCCACCGCTGAGACCCGGAGAGCCGGTCCCCCGTGGTGAGCCGCTGAGGCGTGACGATGAGCGCGCACTCAGCGTGGCCGCCGTCGTGCGTGGCCTCCAACCGGTGCCACCCCAACGGAAGCTGCGGCAGAGAGAACGTCAGCCGGTCCACGGCGGCGCCGTCAACCTCGTGCGTCTGGGGCGTTCCCTGCGATATCAGCGCATGCCGTGTTCCATCCTCCGCGATAGCGGTTAGCTCTGGGCTGGTTCCGCTGGGCACATGTACCGGCACCGTGGCCTCATCATCCACAAGGACGACGACGGCGGACGGCAGCAACCTGCGCCACGCGGCGTTGGCGGCATATTGCAGAGAATCCTGGATCTGTTCTTCTGTTGAACAAGGGACACCCAGCGCGGTCAGGATCTTCGTGAGGGTGTCTGCGCTGGCATCGCGCGTTTCTCCGTCCGACCCAGTGACACTCGTGCCAATCCGGTGGGCTTCGGCAAGCTGCTTCAGGATTCCATCTGACATGGCTCAAGCGTAGTGCCGTAGGGTCAATCCATGAGCAGCCCCTGGGAACGCGGCCCCGAACCGGATGGCTGGACGCCCACAGCGCTGCGACCACTGATCCGGTTCGTGCAGGTACTGGCTCGCTGGATGGGCCCGCATCTCGCGCTGGTGCTCATCCTGGTGATCGGCGGCGGATTCGCGATCGCCTTCACCGCAGTTTCAGGTGAGATCTACGAGAGCGTCGTCGAAAAGGACGGTCTCTCCGCACTGGATGAACCCGCCCTGAAAGCCGCCGTTGCCCTCCGCTCCCCCGGCCTCAATACAGCAGTCACCGTCTTCACCAACGTGGGCGGACCCATTGGTATGCCGATACTGGCCGGAGCTGCCGCCGTCGTGCTGTCGCTCAAACGCAAGTCGGTGGCTCCGCTCCTACTCATGATTGTGGCGGCCGCCGGATCGCTGCTGATGACTCTTGGCGGGAAGCAGGCCATCGGTCGTCTGCGCCCGCCGATGGAGTTCGCCATCCCACCGTTCGAATATTCGCCGTCATTTCCCAGCGGTCACACGCTCAACGCCACCGTCCTGGCGGGGGTCTTCGCGTACCTACTCATCCTCAGGCAGCGGCACAAACGGACGCGCGTCCTTACTGTCATCGTCGCCGTTCTGTTCGTTGTGGCCATGGGGCTGAGCCGGGTGTATCTGGGTCACCACTGGCTGACCGACGTCATCGTGGCCTGGACGCTGGGAGTGGCTTGGCTCGCCGTCGTGGTGTCCGTGCACCGACTGGTCATCACATTTCTGGGGCGACGGCGGACACGCGGCGATCCGTGACATACTGTATATACACCCCCGGATACTTCGGTTACCGGTTAGAGAGCCTCAGGAAACTGGGGCTCTCGGAATTTAAGACCATTTTGGAGGCCGGTGAAATTTACCGACCGCGTCACGAAGTGTATGAGGAAACTGAGAGGCCTCAAGCGCCTCCGGAGTGACATGCCCGATGAAATCGGGCCGAGTCTTCACAAGGTCCTTCGAGGACCTATGCGATGGCATGGGAAAGATGATTCCCGTCTGAACACTTAGTTCTGTCTTCATCGTTGTTAGTGGTCCTACCTGATCTGAATCGTTGGTCAGAACCACATAGATATCGGCGTCTTCCTGGAACGCATCGGCCAGCAACCGTGTCGCCAGATTAACATCGGATCCTTTTTCCTCGAGTTTGCGCACATTGACCGTGATGAATTTGCCGGTTTCTGGGTCGATCTTTTGAGGATGCACAGGCATGGGCCGCTTGTCGTTACGAAACTTACCTAAATGGATCGTCACGCGTGGATCCGTTGTGAGCGCGCGCAAGTACATCTGCTGTCGTACCGGGGTTCCTGGGTCAGCTATCAAGCCCAAACGAAGGTGGGCGGTGAAGTAGTGGACCTTGTTGATTCTGTAATCAGGCATGATGAAGGAAGCAAGGGCTGTCAGATCCAACCATTTCAAAGTCGGGTGACGCTGCAAGCAGCGCCGATACAGATTGAACCCGTCCACATAGATGTTGGCCGTCGGCCTCCCATCACTTCGTACGGTTTGCCCGGGTTCAGTAGTATCCACTGAAGCAGCCTATCTGTCAGCCCCGACGAGTCGTCGCTCGGTACGCGTTGGACCTTCATCCGCAACAATTTTGCTTCCACCGCTCGACGCCAAGGTTGGCTGATGCGTCGAAAGAGATCTACAATCATGAACGGTTTCACGGATCCCTCGCCGGAATGGCACCGCATCAATACTGGGAACGCTGGACCGCGGAGATCCAATTAGCTATCAACATAGTCACTGAGCTGCTAACGGGCGCCCAACACCGTTGCTCCGATGCGACGGGCAGATCGGACCAAAATAGAGTGGGGAAACCTCGATAATGCCGTTCTTCTCAAAAAAAGTGCTCCTGTGGCCGATTCTGCTCATAGTTATTGGCCTCGTTGCGGTTAGCGCATTGTGGGCGATGCAGTCCCGGTTCAACATATTTGCCTTTGATGCCAAGTCTGACACCCGCAATACACAAGTCATCGATTCGATAACCCGCGAGGAGCAGGTGGTACTCCTGAGCTTGGGTATTCAGGGCATAAAGGAGCAAAATGAACCCGCAAAGCGGTTCCTCGGGTTGGATGTGCCGGGAAGCGAGAGGGCATCATTAATCCAATACTCCTTCAGCGGGAAGCTGGGTATCGACGGCAAAGATGTGAAAATCGAGCAAACTGGCGAAGACAAATACCTAGTGTCCATCCCAGATTTCATTTTCATCGGACACAACGACGAGTTCTTCAAACTAGCCTTCGAAAACAACGGCGCCCTGAGCTGGATGACTCCCAAAATCGATGCTGTCGAGATGATCAACGACATTCTCAACGATGAGGCAAAAGATCAGTACATCGATTCCAATGAAGCGATCTTGAAAGATCAAGCAATGGCCTTCTACGAGGGCATCATCACGAGTATCGATTCAACCATTGACGTTGAGTTCGAGTTCGCGGACGGCCCCTAGGGCTTTCTCAGTCCGGTGGATCAGTCAGTCTGATAGCTGGTCTACTGCTTTTGCCAGGTACCGCAACGAAGTGTTGAGAAGTCTTGCCCAACGGCAAGGGTGACCGTGGGACGTCCACCCCCGGGAAGATCGTTAGCAATGATGTCGTCGCCGTTGGATCCGGACGTGTATATCCCCCAGTAGCAGGTTGAGTTCACGTCACTGGTGGTGCGGTAAGCGCCAGGCTCAATGTCTGTCCCCACGGTCCACTGACCCTCGGAAACTGTGTTCTCGGCCTTCTTCTTCTCGGCACCGGTCACGGCCTCTTCGCGCTTCTTGACATCTGCAGCGGCGAGCTTGGCTTTCTCTTCGGCATCCTTGAGAGCCCCGTCGCGCTGGTCCAAAGCTGCGGTCCGGTCATCGAGCTCGGAGGTGAGGGTGTCGTGCTCGCCTTCGAGCTCGGTGTAGTCGCTTTCAACGGCTGCCTTCTCTGATTCGAGATCAGCTCTTTCCGCCTCGAGGTCCGCCATGTCGGCGGATAGCGCCGAGTATTGTTCGCTAGCGGTCGGGTCGGGAAGCGTTGTCCCGAGCGCTATGCCCGATCCAAGCAGGACCATCCCTGCCACCCCACCGGCAATCCAATTGGTGCGGCCGATGCGAAGGAACCTGGGCTTGTTCTGTGTTGTCTTGTCCATGATGTGTCCCGTTCTCGCCTAATCCTGATTCATTTCGATGACGACGTTCAGCCCGTCGTCGGGGTGATAGCCCCATGAAGCGCTCAACCCGTCCCATTCGCCTGTTTGGCGTCCGTCGAGCGCCCGCGTGCTGCTCATCCGGGAGCTCACGCTGTCTGGCGTCTCGATCGCGGAGAGGACACAGACGACGTCGGCATAGTCAGCTCCGCTGGATTCGTCTCCGGCCGTGTTCATGGTGATGCTCTGGCCGGCGTCGCCAAGGCTTATACCAGGACTTTCTTCGACGCCGCAGGTTTCCACGGCGTCCGTGATGACCGCGGATGTCGATCCTCCGGATATAGCGGCGCTGAGCCCCAAACCCAGCAGCACGCCAATCACCAGCCCAGCTCCGCCGAACAGCCACGGCTTCCGTTTATCGACTTGTTCTGCAGTTTCACCGTATTTAGCCGCGCCGTTCTCATCGATTGCGGATGTCTCAGCGACGCGCGGGGAGCCCGTCGGCGGCCCTGCTGGTGGCGGCGGTGTGCGTGGATAGTTCGGTTCAGTCATTGGTTTTCCCCTCGATTGGCCCTTCATTGCCCTATCGGCACGAAGGTCGGTGCGGTAAGTGCGAGGGCCTGGTTATGCACCAGCCTTTGGAGTGATGCTGCCGAAGAACAATGCCTCTTCATGCTCGAAGTCAGGGGTAAGCATGTACAGAACGTCAGTCGCCTTGGTGTTGGGGATCGCGAAGGCCTGAGTCTCGGTCAGTGAGGCGCCGGGCAGGATCTTTCCTTCAAAGACAACCGTGTCGCCGTCGAACACTCGCTCGGCGGATGTCGAGTCGTAGTTGACCGTGCTGGATGCCATCGTCGGGTCGAAAATCGCCGTCCCATTGTTGGTGATCGTGACCTCGAAGAGCAGCACCTGATCTCCGGGATTCGCCCCGAAGGCATACTCACCGGCTACCGTCTGGCCCTTGGTAGAAACCGTCACGGCGATTCCGTCGTCGTACTCCCAGGTCTCACCGTAGGCGGAGAGTTGGTCCTGCGCGGACTCTTCCACCTCTTCGGCTTCTTCTTCCTCCACTACTGCGTCGGCGGCGGGAGCTTCCATGGTCATCTGCGGTGTTGCCGGCCCATCAGCGGAGGGCGGCCCTCCGTCGACTGAACAGGCGGTGAGTCCTCCCGTGAGGGCGAGTGCGGCAAGTGTCAGGACGGCTGTGGTTGTGATCGGCTTACGCATTGGTGTCTCCTGTTTTGAATAACGGTTCTTGGACGAAGTGCGGCGAGAGTGAGGGCCATCCCCCCAAAGCCCCGAAGGGCCCTCACTCTCACCCGGATTCAGCGGTGCTGGTCCGTGATTCACAACTTATTCGTGCAGAGTATGTCTCGGTCAGGATCTCTTGATAATGCGGGTTATCAGCTATAGCTCCTAGAAACACGTCTAGACAGGTAAGCTCCTTCTCATGAGCGTCAGAGGCGGGCAACAGGTGAGCAGCATGCAGATCGCACTTGCCGACGTCGCACTCCTGGCGCGCGTACAGCGTCCTGTGGTGTCCATGTGGCGGCAGCGCAACGCTCATTCGACGATGCCTTTCCCCTCCCCGATTGCCATGGATGCCGGCAGTGAGCTTTTCGACGCCGACGCCGTAGTGACCTGGCTCGGCGAGACTGGCCGGGGGAAAAATCCGGACGCGGGGAACGACGTCGGCGCTTTCGTTTATGCAGGTGAGTTGAGGTCCGCTGACGCGGCGGCGCATTTCCAGGGGCTGACCGCGTTGTTGGCGTTGCGTCAGTTGATGGGCCACCCGCTGAGCGAACACTCCGGGGAGGAGTTGCTGGATTGTGCAGATGAGCACGACCCCGATGACGTCTTTCTCTTCACAGAAGTTGAGGCTCTTGGTTCGCGGCTGGGGAATGCCGCTGCCTATGCGGATCTGCTGACTGAGGGCGCGTACGGCCCGGTTGCAGCCTTTGAAAAGCTCGTGGGTCAACGGCTGCGTTCGGGCGCGCGGGAGCAGTCCGTCAGTGCGTTGATTCCGGTTGCCATCTCGCTGGTCGCTTCGGCCGCCGTCGAGCTCGCTGGTCACCAGGAGGCACCGGTATTTGCGGACGCGACCACCGGCAGCAGCGACCTGTTGCTCGGCATTATTGCGGAGGCGGGCGAGTTCGCCGCTCCCACCATGCTGACGTCGGCAGCGGACGACGGCGATGCCCGGCTGGTACGCCGACGCTTGCAAATTCATGGGGTTCACTACCGGGCGATGACGGAGGATTCTGATCTGTTTGGTGAGGCCGTTGTCGTCGGGCATTATCCGCCGCCACGTTCCGGGCCGATGTCGGATGAGCAGATCCTTCAGGAAATCGAGGACGTTGTCCTGCAGTTGGGTCCGACGCAGCGCGGGGTCCTCATTGGCCCGGCGAGCGCACTGGCGGATCCGGCCGCTTCGGCGCAGGCGGAGTTGCTGCGTTCGGGTGTCCTGAGGTCGGGCCGGCTGCGTGCGGTGGTGCGGTTGCCGCGTGGTCTGGTGAAGGGCAAGCCGCGGCAGTCGCAGGCACTGTGGGTTCTGGGACCGGCGCCGGAGGGTGTGCCGATTGCGGAGCGGTGGACCATGTCCGCTGATCTGTCCGGTGGAGTGCTGACCCCTGATGTGGTGCAGGATGTGGTAGGCGATCTCGGTGCTTCGCTGGCTGGGCATTCTGCCATTCGGGCGCATGCGTTCCGGTTCGCCCGGCTAGTCCTGACGCGGGCGTTGTTGGCCTCGCGCGGTTCCCTGGTTGCTCCTGCAATGAGTGGGCGGCAGGCAGTTGCTGCGGGTGAGGTTGCCTCGGGTGATGCTGTCGTTGAGGCGGACTCTCTGGTGGCCGCACTGAATGAGCCGCCACCCGCGCTGACGTTGCCGGTCCTCGCCGGTCCGGGTTCTGGCTCGGGCACACTGACACAACAGACCGTGGACAGCGTCATAGCGGCTGGCTACTTGAAGTATGTGCCGGGAAATCGTCTGCTGCCTGAGGATGTCAGGGCGCGCGTTTCGGGTGCCCGTCTGATCGGAGTTGCTGAGCTTGTTGACGACGCCGATCCCGGGTCACGGCGCATTGACCGACTGGACCTGACCGCCAAATATCCGGGCAGCCGGTTGACCGAACCCGGCGATGTGGTTTTCTGCACCAGCCCGCAGACTGCCGCGTTGGTGGATGCGGAGGGCGGCGCCGTCGTTGTTTATCCGGCCCGAATCCTGCGGATCAGCGAGGCCGATCCAGGCGGACTGCTGCCTGCGGTTCTCGCGGCGGATGTGGAGGCAGCGCCCCATGGCGTTCACTGGCGTCGCTGGCGGGTCCGCGCGGTGGTGGAGGAACAACGGGGAAAGCTCGACGGCGTTCTGGCCGGCCTTCGCGATGAGACAGCGCGGACCCGGGAGCGGCTGCGGCAGCTTGAACGGCTTGAAGATGTGATGATCGACGGCGTTTCCTCGGGATCGTTGATGTTGGAAGATAGGCTCGACCAGACGAAAGGACGCCGCTAGTGGCTGCTGTGAAGAAGGTGGATGGTGCGCCGTCCACGATGAAGGAACTGAAGGACACCCTGTGGAAGGCGGCGGACAAGCTGCGGGGGTCCATGGATGCGTCTCAGTACAAGGACGTCATTCTGGGGTTGGTGTTCCTGAAGTATGTTTCGGATGCCTTCGAGGAGCGTCGGGAGCAGATCCAGGCGGAGCTGGCGGCGGATGGTCTGAGCGAGGATCAGATTGGCCAGCTCATTGACGATGTTGATGAGTACACGGGCCGCGGTGTTTTCTGGGTTCCGGCGCAGGCACGTTGGGAGTATCTGGCCCAGAACGCCAAGGGCACGGCCAGCGCGTCCAACGAGCCGGCGAAATCGATCGGGCAACTGATCGATGAGGCGATGGACGCGATCATGGGTGCCAACCCCTCGCTGTCGGCAACATTGCCGAAGCTGTATAACCGCGACAATGTGGATCAGCGCAGGCTCGGCGAGCTGCTGGACCTGTTCAACTCGGCGAAGTTCACCGGCAGCGGCGCTACGCGGGCCCGTGATCTATTGGGCGAGGTATACGAGTATTTCCTAGAGAAGTTTGCCCGCGCTGAGGGCAAGCGCGGCGGCGAGTTCTATACGCCGGCCGGGGTGGTGCGCGTGCTGGTGGAGGTCCTGGAGCCAACGCACGGGCGAGTGTATGACCCGTGCTGTGGTTCGGGCGGCATGTTTGTGCAGACGGAGAAGTTCCTGGAGCACCATGAGAAAGAAGGCTCGGACATTTCGGTGTTCGGGCAGGAGTTGAACGAGCGCACGTGGCGGATGGCGAAGATGAACCTTGCCATTCATGGGTTGAACGCGAATCTGGCGTCCCGCTGGGGGGATACGTTTGCCCGCGATCAGCACCCGGATATGCAGGCTGATTTTGTTCTGGCGAACCCGCCGTTCAACATCAAGGACTGGGCGCGGTCCGAGTCCGACCCGCGCTGGCGCTTCGGTGTTCCCCCTGCTGGCAACGCGAATTATGCGTGGATTCAGCACATCATTTCCAAGCTCGCGCCCGGTGGTTCTGCAGGTGTGGTGATGGCGAACGGCTCCATGTCTTCGAATTCGGGCGGCGAGGGCCAGATCCGGGCTGAGTTGGTGGAGGCCGATCTGGTGTCCTGCATGATCGCGCTGCCCACTCAGTTGTTCCGGTCTACCGGGATTCCGGTGTGTACGTGGTTCTTTGCGAAGGACAAGACGGCCAGTGCTGCCGGATCGGTGGATCGTGCCGGGCAGGTGTTGTTCATTGATGCGCGGAATCTGGGGCACATGGTGGACCGTGCCGAGCGGGCTCTCTCTGATGAGGACATCGCGAAGATCGCGGGGACGTTCCATGCCTGGCGTGGGTCAGCTTCCGCTGTGGAGGCGGGGTTGGAGTACGACGACGAACCCGGCTTCTGCAAGTCTGTTCCGTTGGCGGAGATCAAGGCTGCGGACTACGCGCTGACACCGGGCCGGTATGTTGGTGCGGCTGAGGTGGAGGACGACGGCGAGCCGATCGAGGAAAAGATCGCGCGGCTAAAGAAGGAACTGTTCGAGCAGTTCGACGAATCCGAGCGGCTAGCCGGCGTTGTGCGGGAGCAGTTGGGGAGGGTCTCGTGAGTGGCATCGTCGAACGGTCCTTCACAGATTTGCTGGACTACATTATCGATAATCGAGGTCGCAGCTGTCCGACAGCTCCAAGCGGGCTTCCTCTCATCGCGACAAATTGCATTAAGGACGACCACCTCTACCCTGTCTTCGAGAACGTTCGCTACGTTGGGCCAGAGACGGTAGAAACTTGGTTTCGAGGGCATCCGAAACCAAACGACATTATCTTCGTTTGCAAAGGCTCACCGGGCAGGGTTGCAATGGTTCCCGATCCCGTCTCTTTCTGCATCGCACAAGATATGGTTGCTCTCCGCGTGGACGAGAACCACACCAGTGCTCTGTACCTGTACTACGTTCTCTCCTCCCCAGAAGTAAAGACGAAGATATCGAATATGCACGTCGGATCGATGATTCCTCATTTCAAGAAAGGTGATTTCGGGAAGCTCCGGCTCAAGGTGCATGCTGACGTGTCCGAGCAGCAGGCGATCGCGGAAGTGCTGGGCGCCCTCGACGACAAGATCGCTGCCAACACCAACCTGATCGACGGTGTGGACCAACTGCAGCAAGCTACTTTTCGGTCGATGCTGAGCGATTCGGAGGCTGTCCCGCTTTCATCAACGGCTCGCTTCATTAATGGACGCGCGTTCACGAAGAATGCCAGCGGAACCGGCCGAGTAGTCATCAGGATCGCTGAGCTGAACTCAGGCATAGGTGCCTCAACCGTTTACAGTGACGCCGAGGTTGCGCCCGAACACCTTGCTAATCCTGGAGATATTCTCTTTGCATGGTCAGGCTCCTTGACGCTACATCGCTGGTTCCGTCGTTCCGGAATCGTCAATCAGCACATCTTCAAGGTGATTCCGTCGGACCCCTATCCGAATTGGTTGGTACACGAACTTATTCGGGAGAAGCTGAGTGACTTTAAGGCAATCGCCGCCGACAAGGCTACGACGATGGGACACATTCAACGCCGGCATCTGGATGAGCTAGTGCGGGTACCAACGGTGGCAATGTGGAGGAAGCACGCCAGTCAGATGGAGAATCTATGGTCGCTCGTGCTCAGTGCCGAGATGGAAAATCTTGATCTCGCCACCACCCGCGACGCGCTCCTCCCCCAGCTGATGTCCGGCAAGCTGAAGGTGAAGGATGCCGAAGCTATCCTCGAGGACGCAAATGTTTGACTGACGTTTTCCTGAGAACAATGTTGCAACAGCCTGTTGCACAATTTAGCCTGCGGACGGGCGGCAAATTTCCCGTCTCCGCTACACCACACAAGAACTTAGAGAGGAATCCCGGTGGCCAACGCAACACCCGTCGAACCCGAACAGACGCCGACGGCTAGGTCCGAGAAGGCGTCCGAGCAGCTTCTGAAGCTGACTGGCAAGGTGATCGACTCGGGTGTCGGTCCACTGACAGGGTCGATCACGTGGGCAGAGGCTCGGCTGGCTAGCGTCCAAGGCACCCGCTATGAACCCAACGCCGAACCAACACGGAAAGTGAGGCCTGACGAGCGCGACGATATTGAAAAGGCGATCAAGAGACTGATCGTCGAGTCGGTCGAAGCGGCCGGTGTCAACGGTTTCTTGACCGGACTCGGTGGGTTCATCGCGATGCCAGTAACGGTTCCCGCAAACATGGCGGGCGCACTCGTGATTAATGCGCGTCTCGCGGCTGCAATCGCTTACTTGCGGGGGTACGACGCCAAGGATCCACACGTCCGCACTGTAGCCACCCTCATCGCGGTGGGTTCGAACGCACAACAGATCGCGAGAACAATCGGCATTAGGGTTGGCGAGAAGGTGTTGATTCAGGCAATCAAGAAGCTCCCGATCGCGCTGATTCGCCAGACCAACAAGAAGGTCGGTTTCATGCTCTTGGCCAAGTACGGCTCGAAGCGTTCGCTTATTACGTTGGCGAAGGGTGTACCGCTCGTCGGCGGAGTGGTAGGCGGCGCGGTGGACGCGACCATGACCAACGTTATCGGCCGCACCGCCAGAGCGATGTTCCCTGTCGACTTCGACTGATCGATTCCCGTTCTGGCAACCGCTGCACAATTCAACGAGCCAATGGTGAAAGCGCCGCTTTCACCATTGGGATTCGCCGCCTGGCGCTGCTCAGCCCACCCGTTGCAGTGACGAAGATCCGGAACTATCCGCCGACGAGGAGCAACGTGACAGGTTCGACTGCGAGCCAGACTTTTTGCGATGAACTGCTGCGCTTGACCGTCACTGATCCGACAAGCGGAGGGCAGATACTGCCCGTTACTTGGGCGGAGGCCTAGTTGATCCTGACACAGCAGTGCGTTGGTTGGGAGAACCGAAACTATAGACTGTGCACCAATCGTGCAGCAGCGCGAAGCAATAGCGAAAATGGGGGAGAACATGAGTGCACCTGCCGGGTGGTATCCAGACAGTCAAAATCCAGAGATCGTCAGGTGGTGGGATGGCATCACCTGGACGGAGCATTCACAACCCGCACACGGACTCTCCTCTCCGACTACGTCAGCACCGACAAAAGGTCAAGGGAACGCAACTGTGTCACGGCCGAAGAGGATTGGCTTCTTCAACGGGCGCCGAATTGCAGAAGACCAAATCGCAGAAAATCAGCGGTTACGAACACTTTTGGATGAGTACGGACTGGGAAACCTCGATCGCATTCAGCAAGACAGCCAACGAGCAGCCGCCGAGCTCACAGAACTGCGCCAGCACTTGACGAACCTCCAGTCCGACCTTGGAGCCGTGCAAAACCAATTAGTGGCCGCTCGATTACAAGTGGAGCTACAAGACGCAGGCCTATTTGACTACTCCAACCCAGCAGAGTCGTCCGCGGAGTTGAGCGCAAAGCTTGAAGGTCTTCGGGTGGAGATTAAGGACATGATTCGCTCCAAATCTGCGATTGTCGCGACCAAAAACTTCACGTTCAACAACTCAGCCAAGCAGGGACAGCGGTTCGTGTCGCAGATGTCCCAGATCATGCTCCGTGCCTACAACGCCGAAGCCGAGAACTGCGTGAAAACAGTGAAGGCTGGAAACCTGCAGACTGCCCAATCGCGACTGTCGAAAGCCCGTGAACAGATAGTCAAACAGGGAACGATGATCGACCTCGAAGTCACCCATCGCTACCATCAGCTGCGACTGGTCGAAATGTCACTGGCTGCACAGCACCTACAAGCGCTCCAGGCAGAGAAGGAAGCAGAAAGGGCGCGCCGGGAAGAGCTCCGTGAACAGCGCAAAGTCGAGCAAGAACTTGCACGGGCCAAGGAAAAACTCGAAAAGGAGCTGAGTCACTATCAGGCGACGCTCAGAGCGCTAGAAGCGAAGGGCGATACAGAAGGCGCCGCACGAATGCGCAGTCAAGTTGAAGACGCAGAACGCGCGATCAGCGATGTCGACTACAGGGCTGCAAACATTCGGGCTGGTTACGTTTACGTGATTTCCAACGTAGGCGCCTTCGGTCCGAATGTGGTGAAAATCGGCATGACCCGAAGGTTGGAGCCCATGGACCGAGTTCGGGAGCTTGGAGATGCTTCGGTTCCGTTTATCTTCGATGTGCACGCGCTGTTCTTCACCTCAGACGCAGTTGGCGTGGAGGCGATGCTTCACCGGACGTTCACTGAAGAACGGGTCAACAAGGTGAACACCCGACGAGAGTTCTTCCGCGTCACACCACAGCAAGTACTCGATGCGCTGAGGCAACATGAGGTCGAAGTTCTTGAGTTCACTGCAGACTACAAGGCTGAGCAGTATCGCCTTAGCATCGGAGAGGCGGTTACTACCCTGTAGTCATTGGTCTTTGATTGCAGTTCCGCCCGGACGAGCTTCAGTACCTCTATCCGCTGCAGGATGGTTTATTGATGTATCCAAACTTTACTAGAAATCAATAAAGTGAGATAACTCTTGTAAGATCGTACGTATGGACCCCGTCAACAATCCCTACACGCCGAATGCTGGTGCCACCCCGGAGATTGTCATTGGGCGTGATGAGCTCCTGGAGGACTTCCTCGTGCTCCTGCGCAGACTTGACCGAGGCCGCACCAATCAGTCCATGATCGTGACCGGACTTCGGGGTGTTGGAAAGACCGTCCTGCTAGGCGAATTCCGTCAGATTGCCGAAGAGCTCAGGTGGAAGGTCCTCGAACTGGAGGCCAGCAAACATGATGACGACCATTTTCGCCAGACCATATACTCACAGCTTCGGGCGGCTCTCTACCAGATCTCTCCGAAAGCCAAATGGGGAGATAAAGCCAGGAACGCCGCCCAGGTCCTGCAATCCTTCAGCCTTTCCATCGACCCTTCGTCCGGGGCCCCCACCTTGTCGTTAGGTGTTGATGCTGCGGAGGGTCTCGCGGACCACGGTAATCTCACCCTGGACTTGACTGACGTACTCGTCTCTATAGGGGAGGCCGCCCAGGAACACGGTACCGGTTTGGTCCTGCTGTTCGACGAAGTGCAGTTCCTGAGTCAAACCCAACTGGAAGCCGTGATCCAGGCGATCCACAAGTCGGTGCAACGCAAGCTCCCAGTAACATTCGTAGGTGCAGGATTGCCCCAGATCGCCGAGCTGGCCGGGGACGCGAAGTCCTACGCGGAGCGACTCTTCAAGTTTCCAAAGATCGGATCCCTGGACTTCGACGACGCCAAGAAGGCACTGGCGGAGCCAGCACACGTTGAGAACGTAAAGTTCAACGACGACGCACTGATCCGGGCATTCGAACTGACGGAAGGCTACCCGTACTTCGTGCAAGAACTGGGATATCAAGTATGGGCGGTGGCTGCTGGCGACGTCATCACGCTCGAAGATGTTGAGGACGCGAAAGACGCATACGAGGCAAAGCTGGACTCCTCATTCTTCCGGGTCCGCCTGGACAGAGCTACACAACTTCAAACGGCCTACATGCGTGCCATGGCACAGCTCGGACCCGAATCCCAGAAGGCCGCGGATGTGGCCTCAGTCATGGGGCGTGAATCCACCCAGCTGGCTCCCACCCGGTCAGAGCTCATCAATATGGGATTGTTGTACACTCCCTCGCACGGATACGCTGGATTTACGGTGCCTCACTTCGACCGTTTCATGCTCCGAGCTGTGCCGGAGCTGGACGTCCCCTCGGTGCAAAAGCGACGCACGAAGCCGAAGAAGTAAGCGCCTATTCAAAGGCCTGCTCGCGCTCCCCCGGAACACACCGCTATCATGACGGCCCTGCATTATGAAACGTGGACGGGGGTGCGATCTGATCCCAAGTGACCAAAACGCTTCCTGATGGCCAGCGGGACGATGATCACGAGAAAGACGAACACGAGGTATGGGAACGCGTGCCAGCAGGAGGCAAATTGCGCGTTCCCGCCCTGATAACAGCCCTTATCGCCGCGTTCCCCCGCCGATCAGGGCATACCGCTGATAGCGTCAGGATTGACATTGACGGTGCCAGGGGAGCAAACAGTGATGACGACCGCGACAACCAGTTTTTCCGAAGCCGATTGGGAAGGGCTCACGCTCGAGCTCCTCGCCGAACCACTCGGCTGGGAACCCAAAACAGGGCAGGAGATAGCTCCCGGCCAGGGCGAACGAGCCAGCTGGGACGAACTACTCATCCGGCCGCGCCTTCTCAATGCCCTTCGGCGGCTCAATCCCACCATCCCCGCCGAGTACCTCCAGCAGGCGTTGGCTGATATCACGTCCGCGAAGTCCCAGGACGCCATCACCGAAAACCACCGCATCCACGAATACTTTGTGGACGGCTTCCGCATGAGCTACATCGACTCTGACGGACAAGAAGCCAACCCCACCCTCCGCCTCATCAGCGCAGAACCGTCCCAGAACGAATGGCTCGCCGTCAACCAGGTCACCCTCATAGCCGGAGACCATAAGCGACGCTTCGACCTGGTCCTCTACTGCAACGGCCTGCCCGTGAGCATCATCGAACTCAAACGAGCCGGCAGCACCTCCGCCACAGTCGCCGGAGCCCACGCTCAACTGCAGACGTACCTCCGCGAATTTCCCCTCGCGTTCCGCTTCTGCGTCTTCACCCTCGCCTCGGACGGACTCGAAGCAAAATACGGCACACCCTTCACCCCGCTCAACCACTTCTCCCCCTGGAACGTCGACGAACACGGCAAAGTAATCAGCCGGGACACCATGGTCGACGGCGAACTCGTCACCGAACTTGAAACAGCGCTCCTCGGCCTCTACGAGCACCACCGTTTCCTGCAACTGCTGGGCAGCTTCACCGCGTTCGACGAAAACGCCTCTGGCCTGGCCAAACGAATCGCCAAACCACATCAGTTCTTCGCTGTCACCAAAGCCGTGGAAAGCACTGTCCAAGCCGTCGAATCAAACGGCAAGGCCGGCGTCGTCTGGCATACCCAGGGTTCTGGAAAATCCATGGAGATGGAGCTCTACGCCAACCGAGTCATCCGCCACCCACGGTTGAAGAATCCCACCATTGTGGTCATCACGGATCGCAACGAACTCGACGGGCAGCTCTTCGCGACGTTCAACCAATCCCGCCTTCTCGCCGAAACGCCCCGCCAGATCCGTAGACGCTCCGAACTCCGTGAAGAACTGAGCAACCGCGTTACCGGAGGTATCTACTTCACCACCCTGCAGAAATTCGGCCTATCCCCAGATGAAAAACACGCAGGGACCGAACACCCGCTGCTGAGCGATCGGCGCAACATCGTGGTCATCGTCGACGAAGCCCACCGAAGCCACTACGACAACCTCGACGGCTACGCCCGCCACCTGCGCGATGCCCTCCCCCACGCAACACTCATTGCGTTCACCGGCACACCGATCTCCTTCGATGACAGGGACACCCGCGCGGTCTTCGGCGAATATATCGACATCTACGACCTCTCCCGTGCCGTGGAAGACGGCGCCACCGTCCCCATCTACTTTGAACCGCGCCTGATCAAAGTGGGCCTAGCGGATGAGGTCACCGATGAAACGCTCGACCTCGCCGCCGACGAAGCAACACTGGACCTCGACGTCACTGAGCGGGCGCGCCTCGAGTCCTCCGTCGCCGTCGTTAATGCCATCTATGGCGCACCGGAGCGCATCAAGGCCCTCGCCGAAGACCTCGTTGCGCACTGGGAGAACCGCCGCGACCGGATGCGGAAGTTCATCGACGCTCCCGGCAAGGCCATGATTGTTGGTGGCACCCGCGAGATCTGCGCCAACCTCTACACAGCCATCACCGAGCTGCGGCCCGACTGGCACTCCACCGACCTGAAATCAGGGAAAATCAAGGTGGTCTACTCCGGTAACGCCACCGACGTCGAGCCCGTCTCACAGCATGTGCGCCGGGATTCGGAGAATGCGTCCATCAAGGAACGGCTCAAGAACGCCGACGACGAGCTCGAACTCGTGATCGTCAAAGACATGATGCTCACCGGCTTCGACGCCCCTCCCCTCCATACGCTTTACCTGGACCGGCCGCTCAAGGGCGCCCTGCTCATGCAGACCCTGGCCCGCGTCAACCGCACCTTCCGCGGCAAGGAGGACGGCCTGCTGGTGGCCTATGCGCCGCTGGCCGACAACCTGTCCAAGGCCCTCGCCGAATACACGCAGTCAGACCAGGCCAACAAGCCGGTGGGCAAAGACATCAACGCCGCGGTGCTCGCCACGACGGCCCTCGTCGAGCAGCTACGGGGCCTGCTTTCCAGCTTCGACTGGCGCGCAGTCCTGAACAAGGGCGGCCGCAAGCCCCTCTACAACGCGGCAACTCAGGCGGCGAATTACCTCCGCGATCCGGCCACGCCCGGAAATCAAGCGAACGACGACGGCGCTGAACTCACCGCAGCCCGGTACCGTCGGCTCTCCGGCCAGCTCTCACGGGCATGGGCACTGTGCTCCGGACACGAGAACCTGGCACAGCTACGGCCCGAAGTGCAGTTCTACGAAGAGACCCGCGTCTACATGGCGAAGTTCGACGCCATGGACCGGCAGTTGCGTGGTGAGCCAGTGCCCGAGGACATCCAGCGGTTACTGCGAAATCTCATTGCCACCGCCACGTCCTCCGGCGATGTTCTGGACATCTATGAAGCAGCGGGAATGCCCCGGCCATCACTCAGTGATCTGACTCCTGAGTTCGTCAGCAAAACGCAGCAGGCACGTAACCCGCATCTGGCCATCGAGGCACTGCGCGAACTGGTGTCTGAGGAATCGCAGCGGACCACCCGCAACAACGTTATCCGGCAGCGCGCTTTCTCTGAGCGCATCAACGAGCTGATGAACAAGTACACCAATCAGCAGCTCACCGCCGCTCAGGTCATTGCGGAAATGGTGAAGCTGGCGCGCGAAGTAGCTCAGGAATCCAACCGCGGAGCCCAGTTTGATCCACCGCTGACGGAGGACGAACTGGCGTTCTACGACGCCGTCGCCCAGAACGAATCCGCTGTCCAAGTCCAGGGGAGCGGTGTCCTCGCAAACATTGCCCGCGACCTCGTTGGCATCATGCAGCGCGACATCCGAACAGACTGGACCGTCCGCGACGACGTCCGGGCAAAACTCCGCGCAAACATCAAGCGGCTACTGGTCAAATACGACTACCCGCCGGATAAGCAGCCCACCGCCATCAAACTGGTCATGGAGCAGATGGAAACCATGGCGCCCCGATTCGCGGACGCGCGGCGCTAGCAGCCTGGTTTCAGACAGCGGGCGTCCGGAATACCTAGCCCGCAGCTGATGTTGGGGAAACAGAACGAAGAATTTAGCGCACCAACAACTCGCAGGAGTTACCCATGCCAACAACTGTTAACGCCTACGCAGCGCATTCCGCCACGGAGGGCCTCATTCCCACCACCATCGAACGCCGGGACGTCGGCGCCGATGATGTGCTGATCGACATCAAGTTCGCTGGTATCTGCCACTCCGATATCCACACGGTCCGTGGCGAGTGGGGACCGCCTTCCTTCCCGCTGGTGCCCGGACATGAGATTGCTGGCATCGTCACCGAAGTCGGCTCCAACGTCACCAAACACGCTGTCGGCGATCGCGTTGGCGTGGGCTGCATGGTGAACTCCTGCGGCGAATGCAAGAACTGCGTGGCTGGCGAAGAGCAGTACTGCCTCAAAGGCAACATGGGCACCTACGGCGCCGAAGACCGCGACGGCTCAATGACCCAGGGCGGCTACTCCACCCACGTGGTGGTGACCGAGGACTTTGTGGTCCGGATCCCTGAAGGAATCGACCTCGACGTCGCTGCACCGCTACTCTGCGCTGGCATCACCACGTACTCGCCGTTGCGCCGCTGGGGTGCGGGACCAGGCAAGAAGGTGGCCGTCGTCGGGCTTGGCGGACTCGGTCACATGGCCGTGAAGCTGGCCGCAGCCATGGGCGCCGAGGTGAGCGTGCTTTCCCAGTCTTTGAAGAAGCAGGAAGACGGGTTGCGCCTGGGTGCGGAGCACTACTACGCCACCAGCGACGAAAACACGTTCACGGATCTTGCCGGTTCATTTGATCTGATCATCAACACGGTCAGTGCCTCGATCCCCATCAGTGACTACCTGGGCCTACTGTCCCTTGACGGCACTCTGGTCAGCGTTGGCGCACCACCTGAGCCACTGCCGGTCAACGCGTTCGCGCTCATTGGCGGCCGCAGGTCTTTTGCCGGTTCCATGATTGGTGGCATTCGTGAAACCCAGGAGATGCTCGATTTCTGCGCCGAGCACCACCTGGGATCCGAGGTGGAGGTTATCCCCGCCGATAAGATCAACGAAGCCTACGAGCGCGTGCTCGCCTCGGACGTCCGCTACCGGTTTGTCATCGACACGGCAACGCTCGCCTAGCCCTTCCTGAACTTCAGTCTGCGGTGTCCGAAGCACGGTCCGGCTGCGTCTCACTAACAAGACGCGGCCGGATCGCTGCCACGATACGCCGAAGGGCCATGGTAATTGTCGCGGCACCGCTCAACGGGACGTTATCCTCGGTGCGCTGTTCCGTAAGCCTCTGCTGCAGTGTCTCCAGTGCGGACTCAGCCTCCTGCAGTGCTCCGCCCGGATCTTCGTCGTCATTCCAGGCCTTCAACACGGCTGCGACTGCGCACATCGCCTCGCTGAGGGGCGGGCATAGGCGAACAGGCAGATCAACGGGAAACGGTTTACCCCACACTGCACCGGCCAGCACCTCGCTGAGGTCGCGAATGTGGAAGGTGACGTTCTCCAGCACCACGAGGTCGGCATAATAGCCGGGCACATCTCGCCGATACAGGCGAGCCCGCGGGTTTCCCTGGCGGCTGATGTCCGCGGTGTGGACCGTCTCGCGTACTTTTATAGCAGTAGCTGACAGCACGTCGTTTTGACTCGCCCAGTCCTTCCGCTCCGGTGGCCAGTTTTCGGTCAGCGCCCCGCCGACGGCCTCCATGTGCTGCGCCAAAGCGAGCCGGAGCTGGGAGAGCTGAAGGACCGCAGAATTAAAGCTGAGTGGCGGCAGGATCAGCAGGTTAACCGAGAGCCCGACGCCGACGCCAACACTCATCTGCACGAGGTACCCAATCGAATAGGCATCGGCGTTCGGACCGCCGACAATGAGCACAAAGAGAGCCGCAATCGGAAGATATTCCTGCCCGGGAGCACCGAGCCATCGGTTCTTCCCCAGCAAGACGCCGACAGCCACCACGAGGGATATAGTCCACAAATTAGGATCACCCACCAGCAGCACACCAGCCGCGAGCGCGATGCCGGCGGCCAGTCCGCCAAGGACCTGCAATCCGTACTTGGCTGAACTGGATAGCGTGGACTGCATGCTGAGCAATGCCCCCAGCGGTGCGTAATAAGGATACTCATCGGCAACACCGGGCATGTATGGAGCGATCACCCAGGCCAGGCCCACGGCGAGCGCGGCCTTGACGGCGAGCAGGAGATGCGGCGACTCCGCTCCTAGCCGAGCCATCACTGCACGAAATCGATGACCGGCCTGGGGTGCTTGGGAAGTCACCCTTTAATCGTCACAGGGGACCGCCCGGTTGGCAAGTCACAATGTACCGGCCAGCAGCGCGGCGTTAGCATGAAGCATGAGCCAGCAGCCTTCCCGCAGACCGGACGCCTTGCGTCGTCGCATACCAAAGATCGCGGACCTGACTCCGCTGCTGAAGTTCAAAGCTCCTACTCTGCCCAGCGCACACAACCGTCTGCAGAGCGCGAACACCATCGCGGACCTGCGCGCCATCGCGAAGCGACGGACCCCCAAAGCCCCCTTTGACTACACCGATGGAGCGGCCGAAGAGGAGATCACCCTGAACCGGGCGCGGGCGTCCTTCCGCGATCTCGAATTTCGGCCGGGCGTGCTGCGGGATGTGTCGACGGTCGACCTGACGACGCCGATTCTTGGCGCGACGTCGGCCCTTCCGTTTGGCATAGCGCCCACCGGCTTCACCCGGATGATGCAGTCCGAGGGCGAGTACGCAGGCTCGCAGGCAGCCGAGCGCGCTGGCATTCCGTACACACTGTCCACGATGGGAACGGCGTCGATCGAGGACGTGGCCAAGGCTGCACCGAACGGGCGGAACTGGTTCCAGCTCTACTTGTGGACAGACCGGGACCGCTCCCTGGATCTGATTGAGCGCGCTGCCCGAGCAGGTTATGACACGCTCATGGTCACCGTGGACACCGCCGTCGCCGGAGCCCGCCTACGCGATGTCCGCAACGGAATGACCATCCCGCCAGCACTGACCGCGAAGACCGTGCTCGATGCCTCCTACCGCCCCGCATGGTGGTTCAACTTCCTCACCCATGAGCCGCTGAACTTCGCGTCGCTCTCCAACTTCGCTGGCACGCCAAGCGAGCTCATCAACTCCATGTTTGACCCCACCCTCACCTACGACGACCTCGACTGGCTGCGCAAAGTATGGAAAGGGAAGCTGGTGGTGAAGGGCATCCAGACAGTCGACGACGCGAAGAAAGCCGTGGACCACGGCGCGGACGGCATCGTGATCTCCAACCACGGTGGTCGACAGCTGGACCGAGCGCCCATCCCCCTTCACCTACTGCCCGACGTCGCCGCCCAGCTGAAGGGGCGAGCGGCCATCATTTTCGATACCGGGATCATGAGCGGAGGTGACGTCATTGCGGCGATGGCCCTCGGTGCAGACTTCACGCTCATTGGCCGGGCCTACCTGTACGGCCTGATGGCGGGCGGTCGCGCCGGCGTGGACCGGACCATCGAGATCCTCTCCACCCAGGCATCCCGGACTATGCAGTTACTCGGCGTCTCCCGGATAACTGATCTGGGGCCGGAGCACGTGAGGCTCCTCTAAGCTTCCGGATGCGTGCGTCTTCACCTCTGTCCGGTCCAATGATAAATTGGAAGCTTACTTACCTATCTTGGTTGAGCAGATTATCGGATGCTCCGGCGTCGGATGACGGAAGGGAAAGATCATGGCGGAACGCGGAAGTACCACTAACGGGCCAGCTCTCGACGACGAGCTGAAACACGAATCCCAGGGCCTGATACAGGGTAATCACCCCACGCGCGCGGAAGACTGGCGGGAAGCCGAAACCGTGGAGGACGACCTCGAGAACACCCCCGATCCTGTGAGCGAAGGCATCGGGTCTGTTACGGATACCAGCGACAAGAAGGACGTCGAGGCCTCAGACATCACCTCTCAAGGCGGCCCGACGCCGTAACAACAACTACTCCTCGTCGGCCACCTGCGTCAGCACCTCAGCAGTGGTGACGACGTCGGCGAAGCCACCACCGTGCAGGTTCACGGCCGTAGCGTGCATCAGTTCGTCCGCCGTCGCGGTGAGAGTTTCGCCGTCGGCCCTTATTGGACCCACCATATCGAAAGTGCGGGTTGCATCCAGCGGGAAAATGACCTCATAGCCCAGGTTCCCGCCCATACGCGACGTGGTCTCCACGCACATGTTGGTCTGGATCCCGCAGACCACGATCTGCCGGATGCCCTCTTCCGTGAGCCAAGAATCCAGATCCGGTGAGCCGATGAAGGCCGAGTTCACGTGCTTCGTGACCAGCAGGTCCGGATACGCTTCGGCGACAAAGGGTTTGAGCGCATTCCCGTCGGCGCTCGGATGCAACGGCGACCCGGCGTCCTTGCTGTCATGGCGAACGACGACGATCGGACGCCGTTCCGATTCCCACGCCATGATGAGGCTGGCAATGTTTTCCTCGCACGCCGGGTTGTTGGACTTACCCCAATACGGGTCATCGAACGCCCGCTGGACGTCAATAACTACAAGGGCCGCGTTCGCGTGGAGTGTCTTCATGGGATCAACTTAATCAGTCAGCGGCCACAAAACAAAGCAGCCACCGGGAACATCTCATGGGACGTTGTTGCGTGGACGGAGAGCCTGATGCGGTCCTCGCCGTGAAGCGTGGCGGAGATACCTTCGGCTTCCAGTGCCGCATGCGCTTGAGCGGCCCTACCTCCGGGAACACGGGCGACGACGATGCCGCCACGGTCTGCCCGCTCCCGCGGCGACAACACCCCTACCCCGGCCTCGTCGAGGCAACCAATCAGCGCATCGACACCAGACGCGATCCGCGCCTCTATACGAGCAACGGAAGCACTCTCTATGAGTTCAAGAGCCGAAGCAAAAGCCCCCGCAGCGAAGGGAGAGAGCGCCGATATTGAGAAGCGTGTGGCGTCCGGGCGAGTTTCGTGTTCGGTGCCGTCGTGAACATGCTCGTCCACCACGCCCGTCCAGCCGCCAAGCACTGGTTGGATTCGCTCAAGCCCGGCATCCGAGAACGCCATGCCTCCCGCACCCCAGCCGGCCCGGACCCATTTCTGGCCTCCCGTCACCAGCACATCTGCCGGTGACCAGTCGACGTCGACCGCTCCAAACGCCTGAATCCCGTCCACAGCGAGTAGTCTGTCTGACCCAATAACGTCCCGGATCCCCGCGAGGTCGGCCCGGAAACCAGTGCGGAAGTCGACGGCACTGACGGCCACCGCGACGGTTTCGGCGCTCATAGCCCCCGCCACAAGATCGGGTGTCACGTGCACACCCGGTCCACCCATGACGTGTACGCCCGCCCGCCCAATTCTGTTGTTGCGCAACCAGGGGTAGAGATTCGCGGGGAACTCCCCGGAGCTGATCAGGACGGAACCGCTTTCAAGGCCGAACGCAGCCTGGAACAGCCCGAGTGATGTGTTCGGGACCAGAGCGACGCGGTCGAGTGGAAATCCGCTGACCCTCGCGAACGCTTCACGGGCTCGGAGCGTCTGTACGTCCAACGCCTTGCCCACTCCGACTTCCCCGGCCATCGCGGTCTCCATGAGCCTCGCGCTGGTGTCAACGACAGCGCGCGACGGCGGACCGAACCTCGCAAAGTTGAGGTACCCCCGGTCTTCGCTGAAGGCCTCAAGGTACGACGCCAGCAACGCCCCGGCGTCGGGCGCTGGCACGTGGATAGGTGCGGTGGTCATTGGAATATCCTCACGACAGGCACGCTACACCCTTCACTTCTCGGCTCCAGCGGTTCCAGCGGTTTCGTCCAAGCCGGCCGGGCTGTCGAACCGCAGCACAGCCTGAACCGGCGCATGGTCGGATGGCCAACCGCCGTCGTACGTTGTTGTATTGATGCCCGTGCGCAACACGGAAACACTCGGCGTGGCGAGCACCCAATCGATCCGTTTTCGGCCCAGCTCCGGTTCGCGGTAGCGCGGAAAAGTCCCCCATCTAGGGCTGAGACGATCCTCAGCAGTCTCCCACGCATCCAGAAGTACCCCTCCCCTGGTGAGTGCCTCATACGGTTTAGTGCCGGCATCGGTATTGAAGTCACCGAGCACGACGACGGGAAGACTGTCAGTGCCGGCAAGGTTGCGGACCATGTTGGCGGACAGGAGGCGAGATGTGCGGGACATGTGGTCCCAGTGGGTGTTGATGGCAACGAATCTCGTGCCGGTCACGATGTCGCGGAAGTTGGCGCTGATCAGGATGCGCGGAACCATGTTGCCCCAGGACGAGGATCCGGGTGTATGCGGAGTCTCTGAGAGCGCAAACTGTTCCGAGTCCAACAATTTCAGGCGTTCGGTGTCGTAGAAAAGGGGGCAGCTCTCCCCGGTGCCGTCGGCCTTGCGTCCTCTGCCGACATAATCGTAGCCGGGCCCGAGGCCGACTCGGACGGCGTCGTACTGTTCCGGCATTGCTTCCTGAATACCGACGATCGTGGGCCGTTCGGCTGCGAGCAAACGCCGGACCAGCGGTTCCCGGTAGGCCCAGCGGTCAGGGCTGCGGGGCTTGAGGTTTCGGACCGGCCGGCGAATGTTGAACGTCATCACGTGAAGTTCAGGAGCTGCAACTGGGCCGACCAACGGCGAAACTGTCATACCAACAGCCTATGGTCGTTAGACACCTTCCACGAGAGGCATTCTTCGATGCACAACGCTCTGCAACCCTTCACCGCAGCGGACGGCGCCTCCGTAGTGCTGGATAATCTAGGCCGCGCCTACCCCTATGCGGCTCACCATGTTCAGTTTTCTGCTGATGACAATCCATCGCCGCAGGCTCTGCATCCCGCGTTTTTCACCTCGTTCGACTGGCATTCGTGCGTCCACATGCACTGGTTGGGCGTGAGCGTGCTGGGGGCAGCGGACGACGGCCTGGGCGCAGCTGCCTCCGCGGCTTTGCGGGAAGGGCTGGCTGCAAACCTGACTGCGGACAAGCTCGACGTCGAAGCGGCCTATCTGCTGAGCAACCCCTCATGGGAGCGGCCGTATGGTTGGGCCTGGTTGATGCGGTTGGCTGCTACGTGTTCGGTGTCCCAGGATGAGCAGATCCGTGGTTGGTCGCAGGCATTGGAGAGCTGTGTCGATGCAGTAGCCGAGTTGACCGTGACGTGGTTGGAGAAAACAGAGTATCCAGTGCGTCACGGCGTGCATACCAATTCGGCGTTCGGCGTCGCGTACCTGTTGGACGCATTCCGTGTCCTGGGACGTGTTGAGGCTGCTTCGGCTTGTGAGCAAGCGGCGCGCCGGTGGTTCGGAACGGACGCTGGCTGGCCCGGTGAGTGGGAACTCAGTGGGCAGGACTTCCTCTCCGCTGGGCTGACGGAAGCGGATTTGATGCGCACGGTTCTGGATCCGGAGGAGTTTGCGTCATGGTTCACGGCGTTCCTGCCGGGACTCAACGAGGACTCCCGCATTCTTCGGCCTGTCAGGGTCAGCGATGAAACAGATGGACACATGACGCACCTGCATGGGTTGAATCTGACGCGCTCGGGGCAGATCGCCCGAATTCTGGGGACGCTACGGGATGGTGGGGCGCCGTCGTCGGCTGTGCTCGAGTCAGCCATGGACCGCCTGGCGCGTGCTGGGCTCAAGGGGCTGCAGAGCGAGGACTTCATGTCATCGCACTGGCTGGCCAGCTTCGCGTGGGACGCTCGGGCTTCGATTTCGGCGCTGACGGGACCAGCGGGGGCTCCGGCGTCGTCGGCTCCATCGTCGAGCTAGCGCCGAAGCTGCTCGTACTCACCGGCAAAGTGAATCATTGGATCATTGGCTGCTGAGCCCGGCACATCACGGCCCATCGCCATCACCTCGCCGACGATCAACAGATGTGTTGCTGCCTCATGCACAGCAACCGTTTTCAGTTCAAACCAGGCGAGCGCACCGGACATCACGGCAGCACCGGTGGTAGGCGCCCGACAGAACGGCACTTGACTCAATAGCCCTTCCACGGGATTGCCCGGACTCGCTAGCCAGTTCGCCGTGCCCTGCTGTTCCGTCGTCAGCAGACTCAGCGCCCACGTCCCTGAGCCAGTCACAGCCTCACAGATGCGCGACTGCTCATACAGGCTGATCACGATGGTCGGCGGATCGTAGGACACGGAGAGGAACCCGCTGACCGTCGCCGCATTGTCACGCCGGCGATGCACCGTTGAGACAATGCCGACGCCGGAGGCCATGTCCGCACCCAGCGTCCGGAAGGCGTTGATGTCAGCTTGAGTGGGTGCGTCGTGATTCACGGTGTGCGCATGCAGGGGCCCCTCGAGTTCCATGCCTCCATCATGGCACCGGCATGCGGTTCCGCGTAGCTACCCTGCTAGCCCTTTGAGGTACTTAGCCAATTCGCCCGGGCCAGAGCGCGGAGCCTCGGCCTCCACTACCGCGTTGTAGTTGGTATTGGTGTTCACGTCATACGTCAGCAGTCGCCCGTCGACGTCTTCAATGAACTCGATTCCGCACACTTCCAGGCTGTTGCGCCGAGCAAATTCCTCGTACTTGGCAAGGATCGGATGATCAAAATCCCGGCGCAGGCTGAAGAGTTGCTGATCCGGTTCAGGTTCAATCGTGGCTCCAGGAGGCATGACCGGTTTGCCGGATTCTGGGTCAATGGCGCAGGAGTCCGCGGGGCACAACTGGAACCCTCCCCGCGCCGTATCTGCCTGGATGGCGTAGACGAACTCGCCGCCAATAAACTCGGCCCGGGTGATGAAAGGTTCTTTTGCCTGGATGTACTCCTGAACCAGAGTGATGCCGTCCTGTGAATCCTCGAACTCATCAGAGAACACATAGTCTTTGAGCTCGGCCAGAGAATCGATCTTCCGCACCCCCACTCCCTTGCCGCCCTGGTTGTGCTTGATGATAAAGGGCGTGGCAAATCCCTGAGCTGCCTCTACGATGTGGGTCTTACCGATAGCCGCGACTGTCCGAGGGGTGTCTATCCCGGCAGCACGCAGGGCGGTGAGCTGATCCACTTTGCTCATCTCGAGTTCCAGGACCCTGCGGCCGTTGACGGTTCGCCGACCGTGCGCTTCCAGCCAGGACAAGACAGCCCGCGCGTAATCCTTGGAGAGCCCGTGCTCGCGGGTATGCGACGACGCGCTGATGCGGGACCAGAAAATGCCTTCCGGCGGTACTGTCTCCAGGTCAAGGACGCCGTCAGTGAGTATCCACTCCTCGACGTCGAGCCCTTCCCGTTCAAAAGCCCGGGTAAACGGTGGAAACCATTCCGAATTCTCGTGCAGAGCATAGATTTTCTGGCTCACAGCTGTCACCTTTCCATCGCCGATTCCCCCAGGTGATTCGTTAACCTGCTCAGTGATCGCTCCTATTCCGTATCCACCCTTCGGTGCTCCGCACAGAAACGTGGCGCAGGTGCAACTGCGTGGTGCCGCAACCACGTTCCTGCACCTCCGCCACGTTTCTGCGGGGAAGGCGGGGCGCGGGCGGGGAAGGCGACGGCGGGCTGACGGGCGTCGGACGCGCGGTAGCATCGATCATGAGAGCCGGTGCTCCGCGGCCTCCGCTCCGGGGACCCTCGCTGCCGGCCGGACACC
The DNA here is from genome assembly GCF_016907875.1 of Arthrobacter roseus. Classification (NCBI taxonomy): domain Bacteria; kingdom Bacillati; phylum Actinomycetota; class Actinomycetes; order Micrococcales; family Micrococcaceae; genus Arthrobacter; species Arthrobacter roseus. The sequence continues at coordinate 78,260 of NZ_JAFBCU010000001.1, forward strand.
ACGGCGAGCGATGTGAGGACACGATGGTCACCGGGCACTCGGAATCCCAGCAGCAAGGAAATAAGGTTCCCTTGTGGCGATCGGTCCAGGACCAGGTCATGGAACGGATCGACGCCGATGAATTCGCGGCGGGCTTCCCCGGGGAAATGGCGCTGGCACAGGAATACGACGTCAGCCGGGCAACCATCCGCGCGGCCTTGGCACCTCTGCGGCGCGCGGGACTGCTTTCCGCCCAGCGGGGTAGGCAATCTTCAGTGGTGAACGTGGTGGACGAACAGCGCTTCGGCCCTGTCTACAGCCTCTTCGCCGCCGTCGAGAATGCAGGGATGATCCAGCGCAGCGTGGTGAATGCCGCTGAACTGCGTCGGTCGCCGGAAGCCGCCGCCCACCTGGGGTTGGAGGCCGACGCCGATCTGGTGTTCATCTCCCGGACCCGCTATGCCGATCAGGATGTCATCGCGGTGGATGACGTTTGGCTCCCCGCCGGGGTCGCTTCGCCGGTGCTGGATGCAGACCTGAGCCATACCGCGCTCTATGAAGTGCTACGGAGCCGTTGCGGAATCACGCTCAGCGCCGGACGCGAAACGGTGCACGCCCTGGCCACCGACGCAAAGCAGTCGAATCGTCTTGGCTGCACACCCGGAACAGCCGTCTTCTTCATCGAACGCCTCGGGCTGGCTGGAGATAGCGCGGTGGAATGGCGCGAAACCCTTATCCGCGGCGACCGATTCACCGTCACCACGTCCTACCCATCCGCGCCGGGACCTGGCCGCTGACGCCGTAACGTCTCATCCGTAGAATTTTTCCCCTTCGCACTTCCCCTGATCCGTAAATGTACGTACATTAGGTCAGGTGGTGCTTTCCCGCTGATACCCGGCACCTCCCCGCCACGCATCACCCTCGGCGGGCAGCGCCGAACGAAGTGGAGACGTTTCACATGGGCCTGCACCATCGCATCCTGATCATCGGCGGAGGCAATGCCGGACTGAGCGTGGCAGCGCGGTTACGCAACGCCGGCCAGGACGACATCGCCGTCGTCGAACCAAGTGACAAGCACTACTACCAACCGTTGTGGACACTGGTGGGGGGCGGACGTGCCCAAGCGCGGGAATCAGAGCGGTCCCAGGCCTCGGTGATGCCTCAGGGCGTCGCGTGGATCAAGGACGCGGCCACAGCGACTGACCCTGATGCGAAAACCGTCACCCTGGCTTCCGGGGCAGTCGTGGGATACGACTACCTCGTGGTCTGCCCGGGCATCCAGCTCGACTGGGACAAGCTGCCCGGCCTGCCCGAAGCCCTGAAGACGCCTTCGGTTTCCAGTAACTACCGCTTCGATCTGGCACCCAAAACCTGGAACATGATCCGCAGCCTACGCTCCGGCACCGCAGTGTTCACCATGCCTGCGGGGCCGATAAAATGCGCGGGAGCACCGCAAAAGATCGCCTACCTGGCTGCCGACTACTGGCGCGAGCAGGGAGTCCTCAAGGACATTCGCATGGTGCTGGTGCTCCCGACTCCGGGAATGTTCGGGGTCAAAGAATTCTCCGACGAACTCGATCGGGTGGTCGCCGACTACGGCATCGAGGTCCGATTCAGCAGCGAAGTCACCGCCATCGATTCCGCAGCCAAGACCGTGTCAATGCGCGACAACACCACCGAGGCGAGCGAAGAAATCAGCTACGACTTCCTCCACGCCGTCCCGCCGCAGTCCGCGCCAGATTGGCTCAAGAACAGCGCACTGGCGGACCCGGACAATCCTGCAGGGTACGTCCAGATCGACAAGAACACCCTGCGTCACACCCGCTACCCGGAGGTCTTCGCTCTAGGTGACGCAGGATCGAGCCCTAACTCCAAGACCGGTGCGGCCATCCGCAAACAAGCTCCCGTGTTAGTGGAGAACTTGCTCGCGGCGATGAACGGCACGACGCCGCCGGCCAGCTACGGCGGCTACGCGTCCTGCCCGTTGACCACCTCGCGGCACAAGATGCTGCTGGCCGAATTCGACTACAGCATGCGCCCGGCACCGAGCATCCCGTTCATCGACACTACCCATGAGCGCCGCGACATGTGGTATCTCAAGCGCCACGGGCTGCCGTTCATGTACTGGAATCTCATCCTCAAGGGCCGGGCCTAACTCACCACGTCAGGAGCATCACCATGTTTTTTGAACGCATCTACGATACCGATTTGGCCCAGGCCAGCTACGTCATTGGCTGTCAGGCCAACGGGGAGGCCGTGGTCATCGACGCCCGCCGCGATATCGCGGTCTACCAGAAGATCGCCACAGCCAACCAGCTGAAGATCACCGCCGTGACCGAGACCCACGTCCACGCCGATTACCTCTCCGGAACCCGCGAATTGGCTGCTGCTACCGGGGCCACCATGTACGTCTCCGGCGAGGGCGGCCCGGACTGGCTGTACAACTATGACGCCAACCAACTGCACGACGGCGAAGCCATCACGCTGGGCAACATCACCCTCACCGCCGTACACACCCCGGGACACACGCCTGAACACCTAACTTTTCTGGTTACCGACGGCGCGTTCGCGGACGAGCCGGGGTACGCACTGACCGGCGACTTTGTCTTCTGCGGCGATTTGGGCCGCCCCGACCTGCTCGACGAGGCAGCCGGCGGCGTCGACACCCGCTTTGCCGGGGCAAAGCAGATGTTCGCCAGCCTGCGGGACAAATTCCTCACCCTGCCCGACTACGTCCAGGTCCACCCGGCCCACGGCGCTGGCAGCGCCTGCGGCAAGGCACTCGGTGCTGTGCCTTCGAGCACCGTCGGCTACGAACGGCTCCACGCCTGGTGGGGCCCCTATCTGACAGCCGACGACGAAGAGGGCTTTGTTGCCAAACTGCTCGACGGTCAGCCCGATGCCCCGGCATACTTCGGGCGCATGAAACGTCAGAACGTGGCAGGTCCGGCCATCATCGGTCAACGCGAACCACTGCGCGAACTCGACGTGCACGACGTCGCCGCCTCGCTGGTCGCCAAAGAATCAACCTTCGTGGATGCCCGGGGCCAGGACGAAGTCCATCGCGGCACGGTCACCGGAGCGCTGAACATCCCAGCCATCAAGTCCATGGCCACTTACGGGGCTTGGGCCATCGATCCGGAACGCGACACTCGCCCCCTGGTTCTACTCGCCGACGGCCTCGAACCTGCAACCGAAATGTGGGACCACCTGATCCGGGTAGGCATCGACGACGTCGCCGGCTACGTCACCACGATCGAGGGGCTGCCGCAGGAAACGCCGCGGCTGATTCAGCCGGGGGAAGTAGACAACTTCGAGAAGTCCCTGCTGCTGGACGTCCGAGCCAAGAGCGAGCACACCGACGGACACGTTCCCGACTCAAAGCAACTGCACGGCGGCCGGGTGCTGTGGAACCTGGATCAGCTCCCAAATAGTGGCACCATCGTGACGTACTGCCAGAGCGGGATGCGTAGCTCGGTGGTCGCCAGCGCGCTGCGCCACGCAGGCTACGACGTCGTCGAACTTGAGGGCAGCTACGCCGCCTGGGCCGAGCAGCATGCCAAGTAGCCGTCCGTGATCATCACCGCACTGGCCTTTGGCCTGCTGGTCGGCGGGTTACTCGGGCTCGTCGGTGGGGGCGGATCCATTCTGGCTGTCCCAGCACTGGTTTACGGCGTCGGGATGCCGCTGTCCGCGGCGATTCCCAGCTCATTGGTCGTCGTCGGCGCGTCCTCCACCATGGCGGTACTTCCACGCCTACGCCGCGACGTCGACTGGAAGCTAGCACTGATCATCGGGGTAGTCGGCGGAGCAACCGCCTTCGCCGGGACTGCAGTGAACGCCCTGCTCGATGAGCAGCTGCTGCTGATTGTCTTCGCGGCGATCATGGTGCTCGCTGGTGTGCGGATGCTGCTGCCCGTCGGTTCCGGGGCCGGTCGCGATATCACCGAGGACGGCACGGTTCTCTGGCGCCGCCGCTTGCCCAAGGCGGTGGCCACCGGCGTCGTCGTCGGCTTCCTCACCGGGCTGCTCGGCGTCGGGGGTGGATTTCTTATTGTCCCTGCGCTGGCGCTGATCCTCGGTTTGCCGATGACGACGGCGGTGGGAACGTCGCTGGTCATAGTGGTGATCAATTCAGTGGGTGGGCTCGTCTCGCACCTGGGGAACCTCGAGGTGGACTGGGCTCTCACCGGGTCTTTCGCTGGTGCTGCCATGGTCGCGGCGTACATCGCCGGACGGATCGGGCGGTCGCTGCCGGAGCAGGTGCTCAAGCGTGGATTCGCTGGACTCGTCTTCGTGGTCGCCGTCTACGTGGTGATCAGGGTGTTCCTCGACATCTAATGTGTAAGTACGCGCTGAACCCACTGCGGTAGGTGTCGGTTTGACGCTGCTCGGCAACGCTTTCGCCGCTCTTGATGCCATTGGTCTGGGTGACGACGTCGCTCCAATTGGGTAGTACGGCCACCGTTTCATCCGACGGTGGGCCAAGTCTCCGCATTGATGGTGGCATTGAAAACTTCGATCTCGTTGTCGACCGAGGGGTCCTCAGGGAAGTATTTAGTTCCTGGCATCGTCCAATCGCTGACCTCATTGAGGCCACACCGTGCAGCGCTATTCTCCGCCATGACATCTATGACCTCGCGGACCTGCCCCCAACATTTGCGACCCGCTGCGGTGTCCTCCTCGGTGACGCTGCCCGCGCTATGGCTCCCGACCTCGGGCAAGGCGCGGGCCAAGCCATCGAGGATGCGACGACCCTAATCCTGCTGCTCCGTCAGACTCGCGACCATCCCTCGGACCTGGGCGCCGCCCTTAGCCGCTATGACCAGCTACGCCGAGCTCGCATCGAAGCGCTATAGCGCCGTTCACGCATCGTCGGAATGGTGGGGCAGATCGCCAACCCACTCGCTGCTGGCTTATGTGACTCCGCACTCCGTGCCATGCCCGCCCCTCTGATGACCCACGCGATGAAAAGCGTGCAGCACTGGACCACACCGTAGGGCGCGGCGAATCTAACCTTTTGGGTCCGGTGTTCTTCGACGAGACGATGACACTGGCCAAGGCTTTCTGGTTGGCCGTCATTATCGGCGGAGTCGTCTGGCTCAAACTAGCGGACAGCCCAAAAATCCAGAGTAGGAGCGGCCAGTAGCGGCCACGGTAGTTGCGGCTACTGGTGCGGACTTCGCCGACGGTCAATAGCTGCGTTGCCGCCTGGTGTCTTTGCCGCCCGGCACAGAAACGTGGCGCAGGTCCAACTGCGTGGTGCCGAAACCACGTCCCTGCACCTCCGCCACGTTTCTATTGGGCAGCGGTGGTTCCCGCCAACTTTTTAATGAGGTCCAGCCCCTGCGCGGTGCCGGGCCAGTGCCGCTCAAGCGCGCTGGCGCCTGCGTGTCGGACGACGGAGCGCAGCACTAAGGCGACTATGACGACGTCGTCGGCATAACCGATGACGGGCAGGAAGTCTGGCACCAGATCAATAGGAGATGCCAGGTACACGAGCAGGAGTACCAGGCGGATCCGCACTCCTGCGGGAATCGATGAGTCACCAGCCAACCGTTTGATGAGTCGCAGCAGGTCAGGCAGCAGCCGGAGCGCGTCCTTCATACTGACTGTTTCCGGATGCTTCCGCGCATACGCCCAGAGCAGGATCAGGAGGATCGCGTACAGAAGCACGAGCCCGCCAAGGACCGCGAGGAGCATGTCCCACCACATGCTTATCGGGATCCCGCGGCAAGGTAGTGGGCAATGGATCGTGCGCTCTGTTCCCAAGGAATCCGTGCGCCGGATTCCAAGAGGACCGCAGCTTTTTCTTCTAGCGCGGGATATGCGATGACGCGAAGCGCATCATCGAGTGTCAGATATTGAGTCACGCGTCTTCGAGTCGAGTCAGAAGCTCAGCATCATGGGACAAAACAAAATTCAGGCCTTCGCTGATCTCCTGTCTCCTGCCATGAAGCTCAATGATGAGACGCGCGCCCTGAAGCAACAGGGAATGCTTGGAGGTGTGCTCCGCTGCGGCCACCTTATCCAGTTGACGGTCGAGGTCCAGAGGGAGCCTTACATTGATCGCCATGCCCCATGGTACCAATTCAGTACGATGCCGTTACGGGCTTACGCCACACTAGTTGCGGTCGTCGGCTCCCGCACAGAAACGTGGCGCAGGTGGCGTTCGACGTCCCCGGGCGTCGCACGAGCACCGATCACAAGTCATCCTCCAGAGCGATTGAATTGTCCGAGCCCCCGCGTAATGTGGCCTGTGGCCCGATCCGCCGCAGCCGATCGAGCCACTTCCCTCCGGCGCGACCCAGCGTCCGGTGCGGACCGTGAAAAGGACATTACTGCATGCTTTTGCGCCTCATCGTCACCTATTCGAAGCCTTACCGCCCGTGGATCATCGGGGTGCTGATCTTTCAGCTCGCTACCACTATCGCCACCCTGTTCTTACCGAGCTTGAACGCCCGCATCATCGACGAGGGCGTGACCCAGGGAGACACTGGCCTCATCTGGGACATCGGCGTCCTGATGCTCGGTGTTGCGTTCGCGCAGGTCCTCACGGCGCTGGCCGCCGTCTACTTCGGCGCCCGCACCGCGATGGCTGTGGGCCGGGATATCCGCCGCGGCGTCTTCCATTCCGTTGCTGGCTTTTCCTCGCGTGAAGTCAATCAGTTCGGCGCCCCTACCCTGATCACCCGCGGCACCAACGACGTCCAGCAGGTCCAGATGCTGCTGTTGATGGGGCTGAACTTCATGGTGTCGGCACCGATCATGTGCGTGGGCGGCATCATCATGGCGCTGCGCGAGGACGCCGGGCTCTCGTGGCTCGTGTGGGTCTCGGTCCCCGTGCTGGTTGTCATCGTTGGCATCCTCATCCGCTTCCTCATACCGCTGTTCCGTCTCATGCAGGACCGCATCGATGCCATCAACGGCGTGCTGCGCGAGCAGATCATCGGCATCCGTGTCGTGCGGGCCTTCGTCCGTGAACCTTACGAGACCGAGCGATTTGATACCGCGAATCAGCGCCTGACCGAAGTCGGCGTGAAGGTTGGCCAGCTCTTTGTTCTGATGTTCCCGCTGATCGGCATGATCCTGCACCTGGCCACCGCCGCTGTGCTGTGGTTCGGCGGCCACCGCGTTGCTGACGGCGAAATGCAGGTTGGATCCTTGACCGCCTTCCTGCAGTACCTGCTGCAGATATTGACGGCCGTCATGATGGGCACGTTCATGGCCATGATGATCCCCCGTGCGGCGGTCTGCGCAGAGCGCATCGACGAGGTCCTGCAGGTCAAGCCCTCACTCGGAGATCCAGAAACCCCCACTGTCGACGCACCTCTGCACGGCACCGTGGAATTCCGAAACGTGACTTTCGGGTACCCCGGTGCTGAGGAGCCGGTGCTGAAGAACGTGAGCTTCACAGCCGAGCCGGGCAGGACCACGGCCATCATTGGGTCCACCGGCTCCGGCAAGACGTCGCTGCTGAACCTCATACCGCGTCTGTACGACGCCGGTTCAGGCCAGGTACTCATCGACGGGATCCCTGTGTCTGGCCTCACCCGGGAGCAACTTTCCGAACGCGTCGCCACCGTGCCGCAACGACCTTACCTTTTCTCCGGGACCGTGGCCTCCAACCTGCGTTTCGGCGCAGAGAAGGCCACCGACGAAGAGCTCTGGGACGCCCTGCGCGTTGCTCAGGCTGAAAATTTTGTCCGGGCAAAGGAGCAAGGCCTCGAGGCCACCATCTCCCAGGGTGGTACCAACGTTTCGGGCGGTCAGCGCCAGCGACTCTGCATTGCCCGCGCCCTGGCCGCCAAAACCAAGGTGTATCTCTTCGACGACTCGTTTTCCGCCTTGGATGTCACCACTGATTCGCGGCTCCGCGCAGCCCTGCACGGCAGAACCCGGGACGCCACCGTGATCATCGTTGCCCAGCGCGTTTCCACCATCACTGATGCAGACCAGATCCTGGTGCTCGACGACGGCGCGATTGTGGCCCGTGGCACCCACCAGGAGTTACTGGAGTCCTCGCAGACATACCAAGAAATCGTAGAATCCCAGATCAGTGCGGCGGAGGTGGTCTAGATGGAAGAGAACAAGAAGGCACGGCGCACCTGGCGTAAGCCGGGCGAAGCACCGGACGCGACACCGGAGGAAGCAATCGCGCAAGCAGCCGCCACCGTGGCGCTGGCCACCGCCGTCGAACCGGATGAAGATTTTGCGGATATGTCGATGGATGACGGTTTCGGCGGCCAGCAGTCCATTCGGAAGCCAAGACAGTTCTGGCCCTCGGCCAAGCGCCTCGTTGGCCTTCTCGCGCCCGAGAAGGCGGGCATCGCCGCCGTACTATTATTCGTTGGCGCCGGAGTGATACTCACGGTCATCGCTCCGAAAATTCTTGGCCAGGCCATGGACGTCATCTTTTCCGGCGTGGTTGGATCGCAAATGCCAGCCGGGGCCACTAAGGAGCAAGTAGTTCAGGGGCTGGAGGCTCAGGGACAGGAGAACCTTGCGGATATGGTGGGCCGAATGAACCTGATCCCGGGCCAGGGAATCGATTTCCAGGAACTCGGCGTCATTATCCTGATCGTGGTGGCGATGTATTTTGTTGCCAACGTCTTCCTCTGGGCTCAGGGGTTCTTGCTGAACAAGCTGGTCATGCGCGTGGTCTACAAGCTGCGCAAGGACGTTGAGGACAAGCTCAATCGGCTGCCACTGAACTACTTTGATACCCGGCAGCGCGGCGATCTGCTCTCCCGAGTGACCAATGATGTGGACAACATTCAGACGGCTCTCCAGCAGGCGTTTTCGCAGCTGATCCAGTCGGTGCTGACCGTCGTCGGGATCATCATCATGATGTTCATCGTGTCCTGGCAGCTGGCGCTGATCGCCCTCATTGCGCTGCCGCTCTCGGCCGTCGCCGCGGGGGTAATCGGCAGCAGGGCGCAGGGCCTGTTTGCCGCGCAGTGGAAAGCAACCGGCTCGCTGAACGGACAGATCGAGGAGTCGTTCTCCGGCCACGACCTGATGAAAGTTTTTGGCCGCGAGGACGAATCAGTGGAGCGTTTCGATGAGCGGAACGAGGAACTATACAAGGCTTCCTTCGGGGCACAGTTTGTTTCCGGCACGATCTTCCCGGTCATGCAGTTCGTCTCCTACCTCGCGTACGTTGGGATCGCGGTCATGGGTGGTCTGCGGGTTGCGTCTGGGCAGATGAGCCTGGGCGATGCCACCGCATTCATTCAGTACTCGCGTGAGTTCACGCAGCCGCTGGGGCAGATTGCCGGTATGGCCAACCAGGTTCAGTCCGGCGTCGCCTCGGCTGAGCGTACGTTTGAGTTGCTCGATGCTGAAGAGCAGGATCCCGAGACACCTACCTCGCATCTGGCGGCGCGCACTGAGGGCCACGTTGAGTTCAAAGATGTCTCGTTCTCCTACGACGCCGCGAAGCCGCTGATCGAGGACCTCTCCTTTGAGGCACACCCCGGTCACACGGTCGCGATTGTTGGGCCTACGGGTGCCGGCAAAACCACGCTGGTGAACCTGGTGATGCGCTTCTACGAGCTCGACGGCGGTTCCATCACCCTGGACGGGGTGGACATCACGGCGCTATCGCGTGCCGAGCTACGGTCCAAGGTGGGAATGGTGCTGCAGGACGCATGGTTGTTCAACGGTTCGATCATGGACAACATCCGTTACGGCCGGCTTGATGCCACGGACGAGGAAGTGTTCGAGGCGGCACAGGCCACCTTCGTGGACCGCTTTGTGAAGGCGTTGCCGGAGGGCTACGACACCGTGATCGACGACGAAGGCACCAACGTCTCAACCGGCGAGAAGCAGCTGATCACGATTGCGCGCGCCTTCCTGGCCAACCCGTCACTGCTCATTCTCGACGAAGCCACGTCTTCAGTGGACACGCGCACGGAGGCCCTGGTCCAGCACGCCATGGCGGCGTTGCGCACGGAGCGGACCAGCTTTGTGATCGCCCACCGGCTCTCCACGATCCGCGACGCCGACACCATCTTGGTCATGGAGGCTGGCCGAATCGTAGAGCAAGGTAACCACGACGTCCTGTTAGAGGCCCGCGGCGCGTACTACCGGTTGTACATGTCCCAGTTCGCGGGGCCTGCGGAGGACCCTGATGCCAAGGCGGACGCCGACGCTGAGGCTGTGCCGGCGTCCTGATCGGTTCCCGATAACTACACCCGCAGAAACGTGGCGGACCTGCAGACGCGTGGTGGCGCAACCGCGTATCTGCAGGTCCGCCACGTTTCTGCAGTCCAGCGCGACAGCGGCCCGGGTTCCTAGTCAGCTGTCCGCAGGAATTCCACGTGCCGTTCGTAGTGATCCAGGCAGTCGTGGATCAGCTGGGTGCTGGAGAAGCCCATCACGTCGTAGCCCTGACCACCATCTGACAGATGGACCTCGAGGCGTGCGTATTGGTCTCGGCTTCCGACCATCCGGCCGCCGTAAGCTGGCACGGGAACGACTTCGAGCTTTACCAGATAAACAAACGGGAACGTCACGGCATCAGTGCTCAAACGGGCCCCAGATCTCTCGCCGTCTTCTGCCACGAGTTGGGCTGGCACACCCCGCTCGTTGAGCTCATCGGCGACTTCCTGCAGGGCCGGGAACACGACCTCATCGAGATGGCGCTTGGCGTCCGTGGCGGTAACGAAATTGGTCATCCTGGACAACCTCGTTCTCCAGGTTTCGCGGCCTTCGACCCGTGCCGCGAGAACATGGGCCCTCGTTCCGGTAGTAGTACTGACACGCTGGCCTTCAACCTGCAAAGCCTTCCAAAGGCTGATCATCACCAAGATCAAGATAATTGAGAACGGTAGGCCCATGATGATCGTGGCGTACTGAAGCGTGGTGATCCCACCCACGAGGAGCATGCCGATTGTCAGCAGGCCCGTGGTGGCAGCCCAGATGATGCGTAGCCACGGCGCTGAATCCTCTTGGACGCTGCGTAGGCGCGAAGTCAGATTGCCCATGACCAGGGCTCCGGAGTCCGCCGACGTGACGTAAAAGAGCAGACCGACGAAGACGGCGACAGCAATGACCACCCCGGACAACGGGTACTGCTGCAACAGGTTGAAGAACCCCAGTCCGCTTCCGGAAGCTACCGTGTCGGCGAACTCCTCATCACCGCCGCGAACACGTGCCAGGGCAGCATTTCCGAAGATTGACACCCACATCACGATGTAGCTGAAGGGAATGATCAAGGTTCCGAGCACGAACTGACGAATCGTCCGTCCACGAGAGATGCGAGCCAAGAACATGCCCACAAAGGACGCCCAGGCAACCCACCAGGCCCAGAAGAACAGGGTCCACAGTGACATCCACTCATCGACGTCGCTGAACGCGAAGGTCTGCATTGTCATGCCGGGGAACATGCTGATGAAATCGCCAACGTTCATGACGATTGCATCCAACAGGAAACGTGTCTGGCCGGTGATCAGTACCCAAGCGGCCAACAGCATGGCCAGGATCACGTTGAGTTGGGAAAGGAAACGAATGCCCTTGTCCACGCCAGTGGTGGCCGAGATGGAGGCCATGACCACTGCGAGCGCCACCAACCCGATTTGCGCAGCCGTACCGATGGCAATGCCGAAGATGATGTTCAATCCGGCGTTGAGTAGCACCACGCCGATTCCCAGGCTGGTGGCGACCCCGAAGATCGTGCCGAGCACGGTTGCCGTGTCCACTGTGTGACCGAGTAGGCCGTTGATGCGCCGACCGAACAGCGGGTAGAGGGCAGACCGCACAGCGAGGGGCAGGTTCATCCGATAGGCAAAATACGCGAGTGCCATACCCATCAGCGCGTACATGCCCCAGCCGGTAATTCCGTAGTGGAACAGTGTCCAGACGGTTCCTTCCCGCGCAGCATCAACGGTTTCGCCTTGGCCAACAGGTGGGTTCAGGTATTGGGAGACCGGTTCGGATACGGAAAAGAACATCAGGTCGGTGCCGATGCCAGCCGCAAAAAGCATCGAGGCCCAGGCGAACGTGGAGTACTCTGGTCGCGAGTGATCTGGACCAAGCCGCACGTGCCCAAACCGGGACAGCCCCAGGTAAATGACGAAGACCAAGATCACGGTGGCCAGCAGAATATAGAACCACCCGAAACTGGTGGAGACAAAAGCGACGAGCTCGCCAATGACCGCCTCCGCTTGTTCCCGCGCGGTCAGCGTCCAGATGGCTATGGCAAGCACACCGACAATCGATGCGATGAAAACCGGCCAACGGACCGGTGCTGACCCCTTGAGCGGCTCATCACCTGATGCGTTGTCCGCTTGATCAACGGGTCCCGGATGAAGATCACTCATCAGTTTGTGTGCTCCTGACTGTGGACTATTTTATTAGAGCTCGTGCACAATCGCTCAGAGATAGTCTCTGGCTCATGCTTTGCCGAGCTTAACACGAGGTCCGAGACTAATCCACGACGTGAAAATAGGCACCTAACCTGAGAAGATGAAGGTACTCGACGTTGCTTCCCAGGAGGATGAGCATGACGAACCCGGAAACTCTTTTCATCGACGGCGTCTGGACAGCGGCAGAAGCGGGCGGCACCCGCGAGATCCGTTGTCCAGCTGATAACGTCCTGGTCAATACGGTCAGCGAGGCTGGTACCAAAGATACAGTTCGTGCTATCGCCGCTGCCCGGCGCGCCTTTGATACAGGGCCCTGGCCCCGCACACCGATGCCCGAACGTGGTGCGATTTTGCTGCAGGTGGCTGCCGGTCTGCGTAGCCGGCAGGAAGAGTTCGCCCACGCCGAGTCAATGGATACCGGTAAGCGAATAGTCGAGAGCCGCATCGACATGGACGATATAGCCAATTGCTTCGATTATTTCGGCAAGCTCGCGGGACTGGATGCCGGGCGGATGGTCGACGCGGGCAGCGAGGATGTCGTCAGCCGGATCGTCTACGAACCGGTGGGCGTATGCGGGCTGATCTCACCGTGGAATTACCCGTTGCTGCAGGCGGCGTGGAAGGTGGCCCCGGCCCTGGCTGCCGGCAATACGTTTATTCTCAAGCCGAGTGAATTGACCCCTCACACGGCGATGCTCCTGATGGATCTCCTCACTGACTGCGGTGTTCCGGCGGGCGTCGCTAACTTGGTGCTCGGTGCCGGAGCCGTTGCTGGCGCGCCATTATCGGAGAGCCCCGATGTGGATATGGTCTCGTTCACGGGCGGGTTGTCCACCGGCAAGATCATCGCCGCATCCGCCGCAGCGACCGTCAAAACAGTTGCGTTGGAGCTGGGTGGCAAGAACCCGAACGTGGTCTTTGCGGACGCCGATTTCGACGCCGCCGTCGACAATGCGCTCAATGCCGCTTTTGTGCACTCCGGACAGGTCTGCTCAGCCGGTGCACGTCTGGTGGTTGAGGAATCGATCCATGACCGTTTCGTCGATGAACTGGTCCGTCGGGCCAAGAACATTCGCCTTGGCGGGCCGTTCGATGACGCGGCTGAAACTGGACCGCTGATCTCGGCTGACCATCGACAGAAAGTCACCGACTACGTGCAGGCCGGAATCGACGAAGGCGCGGTGCTTCGATGCGGCGGTGAATGGGGAACCGGCGAACTCGAATCAGGCTATTACTACCTGCCCACCGTCTTAGATGGTGCCCGCAGTGGGATGTCCGTGGTCGTGGAAGAAGGCTTCGGTCCGGTGGTCACGGTGGAGACTTTCACCACCGAAGATGAAGCGGTCTCCATTGCCAACGACACCTCCTACGGCTTGGCCTCCGGGGTATGGACCCAGGACGCTGGAAAATCTCAACGGGTAGCTGGCAGGCTCCGCCACGGCACCGTCTGGATCAACGATTTCCACCCGTATCTGCCGCAGGCTGAGTGGGGCGGCATGGGTATGTCCGGAGTTGGCCGCGAACTCGGGCCCACGGGCTTGAGCGAGTATCAGGAGTCCAAGCACATTTACCAGAATTTGCGTCCGGCAGTGACCGGTTGGTTCAGCGCGTAGCGCGACTCAGCACATCGACCGGACATTACGCGGAGCAGAGGGAAAGAGCAGGATAGCGACATGAATCAGGACGAATTTGACTACGTTGTCATCGGCGGCGGATCCGCTGGCGCGGCTACTGCAGCGAGATTGAGCGAGGACAAAAATGTCAGCGTCGCCCTGATCGAAGCGGGACCCTCCGACGTCGGTGATGACGCCATCCTGCGGGTGGACCGGTGGATGGAACTACTGGAGTCCGGTTACGACTGGGACTACCCGATCGAAGACCAGGCGCAGGGCAACTCCTTCATGCGTCACTCACGGGCCAAAGTGCTTGGCGGATGTTCGTCCCACAACTCGTGTATCGCCTTCTGGCCGCCGCGTGAGGACCTCGATTCTTGGGCCGCTGACGGGGCCGAAGGCTGGGACGCGGGATCAACGTATCCGCTGCTCCAACGCCTGGAGACCAATGCGGTCGCCGGTGACCACCACGGCCAGGACGGGCCCGTGTATATCCGCAACATTCCGCCGTCGGACCCGTGCGGTGTGGCCTTGCTGGATGCCTGCGAAGAAGCAGGGATACCCCGGGTGCAGTTCAACGACAATACGACGGTGGTCAACGGCGCAAATTTCTTCCAGATCAATGTGCGCGAAGACGGCGTTCGATCCTCGTCGTCGGTCAGCTACCTACATCCAATCCTGGACCGGCAGAACCTGCAGCTGCTGACTGGGCTGCGCGCAAAGAAGCTGAATTTTAATGCCGACAACCGTTGCTCCGGCGTTGACGTCCTCAACGAAGATCTCCTGCGCACCCGCACCATAACGGCACGCCGCGAGGTTGTGCTCTCAGCCGGGGCGATCGACTCGCCGAAGTTGCTGATGCTTTCGGGAATCGGGCCTGCCGAGCATCTGCGTGAGATAGGGGTCGACGTGCGAGTGGACTCCCCCGGCGTCGGCTCCAACCTGCAGGACCATCCCGAAGGGATTATCCAGTGGGAGGCCAAGCAGCCCATGGTCACCGAATCCACGCAATGGTTCGAGATCGGCATCTTCGCGCCGACCGAGGACGGGCTGGACCGGTCGGATCTGATGTTCCACTACGGGTCAGTGCCGTTCGATATGCATACGATGCGTCAGGGATACCCCACCACGGAGAACGGCTTTTGCTTGACGCCGAATGTCACGCAGGCTCGCTCGCGAGGGACTGTGCGTCTGCGCAGCATTGATTTCAGGGACAAACCGAAGGTCGATCCGCAGTACTTTACCGATCCGCATGACATGCGGGTGATGGTCGCCGGAATCCGTAAGGCACGCGAGATCGTCTCGCAACCGGCGATGGCGGACTGGGCCGGTGAGGAGCTAGCCCCAGGTGCTCACGCGCAGTCGGATGAGGAGTTGGCGCAGTACATCTCCAAGACGCACAACACCGTGTATCACCCGGCCGGAACGGTGCGGATGGGTGCTGTGGGCGACGCTTCGTCCCCGCTGGATCCTGAGCTGCGCGTCAAGGGCGTTACCGGGCTTCGAGTTGCCGATGCCTCTGTGATGCCCACCTTGACCAGTGTTAATCCGAACATCACCACCATGATGATCGGTGAACGCTGTTCGGATCTGATCAAGCAGGCTTGGGCTTAGCTTCCCACCGGAAAGACTCGACGAGGGAGACCACTTCGCTGAAGGTTGTTGCGACGGCGGCCGGCTTGCACGCCCTGAGCTTCTCCTCGGTAGCTACACCGTAGGTCACGGCAATGCTCCGCATGGGTACAGCCCGGGCCATGTTCATGTCCGTTGGCGTATCGCCGACCATGACTGCCGACGAGGCAACCGTCCTCATGCGGTTCAGCGCCAACAATGCGGGATCGGGGTGCGGCTTCGCTCTTTCTGTCTCGTCCACGCCGACGACGGTGGTGAAGTACCTGCTGATCCCGGCGGCGTCCAGGATGAGCTTGGCGCTGTCGCTCTGTTTGTTGGTGACCACTGCCATGTCGATCCCACTGTCGGCAAGCCGGGAAAGACCAGATTCGACGCCCGGAAACAGTAGCCCAGCGGCGGCCGGAACAATGTTGGCGCGATAGAGCTCCAGGTATCGCGCGACGATCGCCTGGACGGCGGGATCATTCGCAAGACCTGACAGGGTTGCGCAGATTTCGGGCAATGGCAGCCCGATGAGGCTGTGTGCCGTCTCAAACGTTGGCCGATTGCCGGTGACGTGCTCAACCGCAGCTACCAGCTGGCCGGCAATCGCGCGGGGAGTGTCCAGCAATGTACCATCCAGATCGAACAGAGCCACTGTACTTTTCAGACTCGCTTCGTGGCCCATGCTTCGATCCTATCGATGCTGGTTGGCCGTTTTATCTATACGAGCCCCTCCTGCCGGGCAACGATGGCGGCCTGAGTGCGAGAGGCGCAGCCTAACTTGGCCAGCACGCGCGAGACGTGGGTCTTGGTAGTCGCCGCAGATATCTGCAACCGACCGGAGATCTGTCGGTTGGACAGCCCTTCGGCGATCAGTACCAACACCTCTGTTTCACGTGCGGTTAATTCTTCGCGCAAGACGGAAGCGCCCGACGACGGCGGTCCCCCACGTGCGGCACCAGAGTCCACGCCTGCCACACCGGAACCGTCGCCCGACGGCCCGGCGACACGACGATCCAATGCAACGTAAGCATCCAACACGCGCCGCATGGCTTCCGGCGCCATCACCGCGTCACCGGCCGCGACGCTACGCACGGCGGCGACCAGCACTCCGGGCTCGGCGGTCTTCAACAGGAATCCGGCGGCCCCAGCGCGAAGGGCACCGAAGATATAGTCGTCCACATCGAACGTGGTGAGAATCAGAACCTGCGCGAGCCCGTCGGCCACCACCGAGCGAGTCGCCGCGATCCCATCCATGCCCGGCATCCGCACATCCATGAGGACGACGTCGGGGCGTAGCGCGGCCGCCTGTCGCACCGCCGTCGCGCCGTCGTTCGCTTCCCCGACGACGTCGATCCCGCCGGAGGATTCCAGGATGTACCGAAGTCCGGTGCGGATAGCCGCGTGATCGTCGGCGATCAGCACCCGCAGGGCAGCACCTGCTTCCGTCACTTCCCCACCGCCGCACGCTGCGGTACTGGCAGCGCAGCGGTCACTGTCCACGCATCATCGTCGGCTGAAACGTGCACGGTTCCGCCGATCGCCTGCGCCCGTTCCTGCATCGTGTCCATCCCCATGCCCAGGCCCGGTGTCGCGGCAACACTGCCGCGCTCGCCTAGCGTGCCGCGCTCCGTCAACGTAGTGCGCACGGCGAGCGTATTGCGCACGGTAACGGTGAGCTCGCCGTCGTCGTCCGCGAGCGCCACCACCACAGTGCTGCCCCCGGCATGTTTGGCGGCGTTGGTCAGCGCTTCCTGCACAATGCGGTAGCCCACGAGTTCGACGGCGGCGCCGGCCTCATCTCCCCGCCGCCGATCCTGCAGACTGACCTCCAGCCCGTTTGCGCGGGCGGTGCTGAGTAAGGGTTCCAGGTGTGAGAGTCGTGGCAGCAGGGCGTCGTCGTCGGGCTCCCTCTCCTCGTCAGTCGAGCGCAGCAGCGCGATCATCGTCTGCATTTCCGTCATCGATTCCAGGGCGGACCGGCGCACCTGTTCCAGTGCCGCACGGTCTTTACCCGTGTCCGGTGCGGTGGCGAGCGCGCCTCCGGGGTGAAGGGCGATGGCAGAGAGGTGGGAGGCGACGACGTCGTGCAGGTCCCGGGCCATCGCGTCGCGTTCGGCCTCAAACCAGTACTGCAAGTCCGTTTCTCTATTCATAACGCATATACCCCAGGGGGGTATATTGCAAACGGTCCGTGTCCGGCTGGACGCAGGCGGCCCACCACTAA
Source organism: Arthrobacter roseus (assembly GCF_016907875.1). Lineage (NCBI taxonomy): Bacteria > Bacillati > Actinomycetota > Actinomycetes > Micrococcales > Micrococcaceae > Arthrobacter > Arthrobacter roseus. The sequence goes on from NZ_JAFBCU010000001.1 coordinate 96,064, forward strand.
CTGTCTTACCCTCCAAGGTATAGAATTCGTAAGGCACCCACCCAGCTTTGGAGCCCGCCATGGAACTCGATTCGACAGAACTCACGCCGGTCGTCAACCGTCTCAAACGGGCCCAGGGGCAGCTTGCCGCTGTCACCCGCATACTCGAGGAGGGCCGGGGCTGCAAGGACATCGTCACCCAGCTCGCAGCGGTCTCCAAGGCACTGGACCGAGCAGGATTTTCTATCATCGTCAGCGGACTCGTGCAGTGCGTCACCAAAGAAGATGCCAGCATGAATACGAAAGACCTCGAGAAACTCTTCCTGTCCCTCGCCTGGGCCGCAACCAACCGAAAACCAAACACAGGAGGGCGTCACTGTGCCGCATACCGGTTCCGACCGGCCGTTTAGGGTCCAATACGGCAGGGTCATTATTGACAATCATTACGCTGGTCGCGCCACGAACTGCCACGACTCCCGAGGCGGCCGGCAGGACAACGATTCATGTCACAGAAACGGAGAAGGAAAATGATGGGTGGATACGGTTCGATGATGGGCTGGACGTGGCTGTTCGGGGCGCTCTTGATTGTCGGTATCGTGCTACTGGTGATCCTTGCCGCGCGGTTTTTCTCCGGCGGGATGAACCGTGGCGGAACTGGCAGTGGGGAGGGCCCTGGCACGGACGGCCCCGCCCGGGGCGCCAGTGCCGCCCGACGAATTCTGGACGAACGGTACGCCAAGGGAGAATTGAGCACAGAAGAATACCGTGAGCGGCTCAAGGTCCTCGGAGACGACTCCTGATGCAACCTCTCAGCCGCCGCAGTGCCCTGATCCTGGGTGGTGCGGGTGCTGCGGCCGCCGCGACGGGCGCAGCAGGCCTGTTGTGGGGGCCAGGGCGCACAAGCTTCCAAACCGCCGGTGGCCAGGACCTGAGTGAACCCCAGGCCCTGCACAGTGCAGATGGCCGGCTTCAGGTGAAACTTTCAGCGGCCTCGGGGCGTGTGTCGATCGCGGGCTGGGATGCCACTGCGCTGTCCTATAACGAGTCCCTGCCCGGGCCCACCCTGTTCCTGCGGCCCGGGGACCGGGTGAATGTGACGCTGGAGAACAGGCTGGCAGATCCGACCAATCTGCACGTCCACGGGCTGCACGTCTCCCCGCGGGGCAACAGCGACAACGTGCTGGTTTCAGTCGAACCGGGTACGTCCTTTGACTATGAGTATCGGCTGCCGGCGAACCATCCGCCTGGCGTGTACTGGTACCACCCGCACCGCCACGGAAGCGTTGCCGACCAGCTCTTCGGCGGCCTGTACGGCGCGATCATCGTCCAGGACTCCCAGCCCGTGCCGGTGACCCGGGAACGGGTCCTGGTCATCTCGGACATCTCCCTCACCGAGGGGGGCTCCATCGCGGCCGTGTCGGCGATGGAGAAAATGATGGGCCGGGAAGGTGCCCTGGTCCTGGTCAACGGGCAGCTGAACCCGGCCCTGGCCGCCCGGCCGGGCGAGCGTGAGCGGTGGAGGATCATCAATGCCTGCACATCCCGGTACCTGAAACTGTGCCTGGACGGCCAGCACCTGCAGCTGCTGGGCCTGGATTCCGGCCGCTACCAGAGTCCCAGGGACGTTGACGAGGTGCTGCTGGCCCCGGGCAACCGGGCCGACCTGCTCGTCACCACCGCGGCCGGGACCGCCGTACTTCGCACCTTGCCAGTGGACAGGGGCGGCATGGGATCCATGATGGGCCGCCATAACGGAGGCGGACAATCCCAGCCTGGCCCGGACGGGACGGTCCTGGCCACCCTGGCCGTTGCCGGCGCACCGCCAGCTGCGCTGGGACCGGTCCCAGCGCAGCTGGCACCGCGGGACCTGCGGGCCGCCCCTGTGACTGCACACCGGGAACTGGTCTTCGCCATGGGCATGGATATGGGAATGAATAGCGGCGGCATGGGCGGTCGGACCGGGTCGGGGATGATGAACTTCACCATCAACGGCAGGCCTTTCGACCCAGCCCGGGTCGACACCACGGTCCCCGCCGGTGCCATCGAGGAATGGACCCTGAGGAACACCAGCCCGATGGACCACCCCGTGCACCTGCACGTATGGCCGATGCAGATCATCGAACAAGCCGGTCGGCCCGTGGACAGCCCCGCATGGCAGGACGTGGTCAACGTCCCGGCCCGCAGCAGCGTCCGGGTCCGGATCGCCTTCGATGACTTCACCGGCAAAACCGTCTACCACTGCCACATCCTCGACCACGAGGACAGCGGGATGATGGGCCTGATCGAAGCCCGGTAGCACAGCGGCCCCACAGTCCTTTGCATCAATGAGAAAACCGATGAAGGAGCACAACAATGAGCTACGCACACACCTTCACCGTCGCTCTGCCTACGGGGAAGCAGTAACCCGGACCCGCGAAGTCCTCTCGGATCAGGGCTTTGGCGTGCTGCCCGAAATCGATGTCCGAGCCACCTTCGAGGCCAAACTCGGGTCCGACGCCGGGCAGGTATTCCATGGCGGGATCTCCCTTCCCATTCGGGTCGTGGAAGCCCGTGTGGAAGCATCACGGCCGCAACAGCGCTAACCCGGGACGGCCTGTTACCTACGACAAACTGGTACCTACGACAAACTGGCCCCTCACCTACCGCACAGTGGCCGTCCTGCACGCCGTCATCATCTGGAGCACAGCATTAGGAGGCACACCCCAGCACCAGCACACATATACCTGGCAGGTGCAGGCCACTACGACGATCCGCAAAACCTTAGCCTCGGATATTTCACTAATTCACAAGCCACCCGAATGGGGGCGGCGTCTCCTGGCCCGCTCGGCGAACTGATCCAGCGCCTATGCTGTTCTACGACGACGAGACGGGGATTCGTCGGAACGGCCACCTGGGGGATGAATGACGCACGGCGATAATGATGTGACTGATGGCCCTCGGCGTACACGCAGCGGCCGGGTACCACAGTGGGCCCTCGACGAGTATCTTGAACGCCACCAGGCCCAACTCCGGCCGCCCGCTCTTCATATCGGAGCGCCCAACCACCGGTTGCGGAAGCGGCCAAAAGCCAAGACAGTACGACGGCGGCTTCCGCTCGGGATTGCCACCGGCGTTGGCCTTGCGCTCATTACGGTGTTATATGTCGCCCCAGGAGCACTCGACCGGCTACTGCCACCAGCGGCTTCGGCGCGCGCAGACGGTCCACCAGCAGGCGTCGAAGCATCTGATTCGCCGCTGGGGATGCCGCCCGAAGGGTTGGGCTCAGACCAGTACCGGTTACAGGCATCTCCGGACCCTGAGCAGTCACTCATTGCCTTCGACCCGTGCCGTCCGATTCATTACGTGGTGAGCGGGCAGTCCCGTTTGCCGGGCGGCGACTCGGTTATCCGGGAGGCCGTCGCTGAGATCTCTGCCGCGACGGGCCTTCGCTTCATTGATGACGGCGAAACAGACGAGAAGTCGAGCGACGAACGATCACCGTACCAACCAGACAGATACGGTGATCGGTGGGCTCCGGTGTTGATAGCTTGGTCCAGTCCGGAGGAGATCCCTGACCTCACGGGTTCAGTTGCTGGTCTTGGTGGCGGCCAGCCGCATAAAGCGGTCGACAGTCCGTGGGTGTTTGTGTCGGGCCAGATCGATCTCGACACTGCGCAGTTGGCGGAGGTAATGCTGCGCCCCGGCGGCGCCAGTGCGGTTCGCAGTGTGGTCACGCATGAACTGGGCCATGTGCTCGGGCTCGGTCACGTGAACGATCCAACGCAGCTCATGTATGGGGGCGCCAACTCAACAATCAGTCTTGGCGACGGCGACCGTGCTGGCCTCGCCCGCATTGGCAGGGGTCCGTGCGTTCCTGAGTTGTAGGACAAGTCACTGGGCCAACGAGGATCTGGAAGCCGAGTCGTTTAGTGCAAGCCCGACACGGGATACTTCCGCGCTTCCGCCAATGATCAGAATCGGCAAGATATCAGCGCAGTGAAGATTTGGTTACAGAAAAACTAAGGCCCCCGTGATCCGATAACGCTTCCATCACACGCTTTGAAACACGAAACCAAGCGTGCTTACGGTTATGTCGAGGCGCAGCACAATCCAATTGATAGAAGGTCCGGATACGCCGCCGGGCTCAAACCCAAGAAGGAGTCGTGAACGCAATGAGTAAAACCACATGGATGAAGAAGGCCGCCGCGATGTCGATCGTACCGATCGCCGCATTTGGCATTGTGGGCTGTGACAGCACCTCGGGTACCGAGGAAGGCACGGATGTCGAGGACGTCGTCGAGGAGGACGACGCAGCAGCTGCTGCTGGAGCGTATGACGGGGTCTATGACCAGACGTTCTACGACGAGATGGATACCTACGTCGGGGAGGAAGTCACCGTCTCGGCGGACGTCAATGAGATCCTCACGCCTATGTCGTTCACGATCGCTGGCACCGACGACACCACGGTCGAAGCCCTGCTGGTAGTCCACGACACGGAGCTGCCCGAGGTGACCTCCGGGCTTACCGTCGGGGTGACCGGAACCGTTCAGGAAGCTTTCGACCTTCCCACCGTGGAGGAGGAGATGGGCGTCGATCTAGACGATGAGGCTTACGAGGACTGGGACGGGGAGCCCTACATCGAAGCCACGAACGTGGACACGTCACTGGACGCCGACAGCTAGAACACATCTAATATAAGAAGCGGCAGGCCCTGCCATGGGCCGGCCGCTTCTGTCCGCACCCACGCACGAGAGCGATCCTCAATGTCAGCAGAAACCACCACCGAGGCCCACGCTGGCCATAACCGCAGCCGCCCCATCGGGGACGCGGTTAGAGTCCTGGCCGCGGCAAGTATCGTGTTCAGCGCCTTCCGGTTGGGGCTACCCGAAACGCTGGGCTTGACCGTTATGCTCCTCGGTTTGTTGATCCCCCGCATTGCCCGACTGGCAGGACCTTTCGACACCGCGTTCTGCATCACCATCTTCGTAGCCACCTGGAGCGGAATCGCGGGGTTATACGGAGCAATTTCATGGTGGGACCTCTTGGTCCATTTCATTACAGTAGGATCCTCAGCCGCGGTGCTGTACTTGATCCTCGCCAAAACGGACGTCACTCCGGGCAGCAACACCGGAAAGTCGCTTCCAGCCCGTTCGATTGTGGTCCTGATTTTCGCTTTGGGCATCACGGTGGCAGTTCTCTGGGAATTCATCGAATGGGCAGGCAACGCTTACATCACGAAGGCAATACACGTGGGGTACGACGACACAATCGGTGACCTCGCAGTCGGCGGACTGGGTGCAATATTGGCGGGCGTGGCACTGGCCCGGTGGAAAGCCCGCTGAGAACTAACCGAGCATCGTGGCAGCGGCGAGCGTGCGTCTAGAACGGATCAAAAGTGATGCAGAAACTCGAAACCACGAGGTTTGGTGGGCCTACGGAGCTCCTGATCATGGGAAGCTCTATCATTGTGGGGCAGCCATAGTCATCTCCACATTCGCTTCAAAATCGGAGACTGGTGAAATGGTCTTATTGATCGCGGTTGGTGCGGGAACAATCGTTCTTGCCGCGCTCATCGTCTACGTTCCGCGGTTGGATGTTTCGTTCGATGGATCGATCGTATTGCTGAACATGGTGCCATTTCGAAAGTATGAGATCCCGATAGCCGAAGTTCAGAACATACGACCAGTTGATGTAAACGCTGCTTCGTTCGGCGGCGTAGGGCTGAGGTCCAGACCGGGGATGACCGGGCTCATCATGCAATCTGGTCGTGGTGTCCAGTTCCAGCACGGCGAGAGGGACATGGTCTTTTCGTCCAGTGATCCGGAACGTGTCGTCGAATTCCTGTCGCTACCGCGAACGCAGAAGCAGTAGCCTCTTCCCATGACCGCTGCCGCACCCGACGCCAATGACAAGAAGATCGCCGTAGGATCTGGGGCCTCTACCGAGGTTCCCCGTCGCTACGCTGGTGTCGTTGCGCCAGCGGCGGCGTGGGGATTCATGTTCCTGGTTCTGCGGATCATGGCCGTGTCCGGGTATGACTGGAACACGGCGTTCTTGGTGAGTACCACGCTGAGCGTGAGCGACAGTCTGGCCCTCCTTGTCGGAACGCTAATGGCCGGGTACCTGCTGGTGGCGATACTACTGATTGGCGTTCTCCCCCTTCTGGTCGCCACGTATCTGTGGTCGGTCCGCAAACATCAGGCGGTGATGTTGCTGTCCATTATCCTGAGCATCGTCACGCTGATCGCCCTGACAACCAGTTTTCACCTGTGGTGGTTGCCGTTAGCGACAGCGGCCGTTTTTGGGACGTTCGCACTGATCCGCATTCTCCCAAAGGAAAGTCCCGTGCGCCGCGCGTTTTCCCGGGCCATGGCCAGTGTTGGCTGGGTGGCCGGCATAGCCGTCTTGCTCATCGCGGCCCTCGTCCAGACACCGTGGGTACCCCAGGAAGAGATCAAAACCACGAACGGCACCACGTTGGATACGTTCTCAGTGTCGACTCGGGATTTTTGAACGTGCTGACCGAGGATCACAACTTCGTGATCCTCAACAGCGACGACGTGATTACCCGCAAGTGAGCTAGTTCAAGCCGAGGTACGCCTCAATGACCTTCTCATCCGCGAGCAGCTCCTGTGCCGGCCCAGAGTGCGAAATCTCGCCGGTCTCCATGACGTAGCCGAAGTCCGCTGCGGCCAGAGCCCGACGGGCGTTCTGCTCCACGAGCACCACCGTGGTCCCGTTACTGCGGATCTCCTCAATCACGGCAAAGATGTCATCGACGATCTTCGGCGCCAGGCCCATCGACGGCTCATCGAGCAGCAGCACCTCAGGCTCGGCAATCAACGCCCGGGCAATGGCTAGCATCTGTTGCTCGCCGCCAGAAAGAGCACCAGCCTGCAACTTTTGCCGCTCGCTCAGAACCGGGAAGCGTTCATACATTCGGTCGATATTGCGGTTCAGCGTGCTGCCTCGGTGCCACCCACCAAGGCTGAGGTTTTCCGCAACGGTCAGAGTACCCAGGATCTCGCGGCCCTCGGGCACCTGAACCAGGCCGGCTTTCACCAGACGGTGCGAGGGCCAGCGGGTGACGTCCTCGCCCTTGAACCGGATCACGCCCTTGCGCGGGCGAAGCATGCCGGAGACCGCGTTCAGCACGGAGGTTTTACCCGCGCCGTTAGCGCCGACCATGGTGACCAGAGATCCGGCCTGGACCTCAAAGGAGACGTTGCGAACGGCGTCGACCCGGCCGTAACTGATCTGCAGCCCTTCGGCGCTGAGAATTGGCGTACTCATCGAGTGCCCTCCGGTCCAGCCGTATCGGCTCGTTGATTAGTACTCTCCGGATGCTCCGCGGCGTCGGCTAGTTCCTCCACCACGCGAGAGCTGAGCCCGTCGTCGCCGTCGCCGTCGTCATCCGCAGCGGAACCAAGGTACGCCTCCAACACCTGTGGATTACGGGCGATCTCCGCCGGTTCACCAACCGCGATCACCTCGCCAAAGTTCAATACAGTGATCCGGTCGCAGGTCTGAAGCATCATCCGCACATTGTGTTCAATCACCAGCACGGCAATTCCGTCCGCCGCGAGGGAGCGGATGAGCTCCGAAAGCCCGGCCGCCTCCACATGGTTCATGCCAGCAGCTGGCTCATCGAGGATGAGCACCGTGGGATGCGATGCGAGCGCACGAGCGATTTCTAGGCGCCGCTGATCTCCATAGGAGAGGTCGCCGGCAGCCGCTGCCGCTTTCTCGCCAAGTCCCACCCGGACCAGCTGAGCAGAGGCCATGGCCAGTGCTGCTTGCTCATCCCGACGCGCCGACGGCAGGAAAATCAGCCGTCGCAGGAGCGTGTCCTTGCCAATTCGGTAGCCGCCCACCAGAACGTTTTCCAGGGCTGAAAGCCGATTGAAGAGCTTGATCTGCTGGAAGGTGCGCGCAATGCCGGCCTTGGCTAGGCTGTGCGGTTTGGTGCGGCTGGTCAGCTCGATACCGAGCACGGTGCCAGTACCGTTGGACGGCTGGGTCAGTCCCGTCACCATGTTAACCAGGGTGGTTTTGCCAGCACCATTGGGACCGATCAGCCCGAGGACTTCGCCCGTTTTGAGCTCTAGGTCCACTCCACGAACAGCATGAACGCCACCGTAGGACTTGCCCAGCGCGTTCAGCCGAACAACCTCGGTGCCTGTGTCCGGCAGCGCAGCCAGTTTCGGAAGTAGCTCCGAAACGGTGAGAAGCTTTCGGGCCGACTTGCGCCTTGGGACCAGGCTGGAAAGCCCGCCGGGCAGAAAGAGGATCACCAGTAGTAGCAGCACGCCAGAGATCATTGGACGGATCCAACCGGCGTCGACACCAAGGGTGCGCTGCAGTTCCGGCAGCACGGACAGGAACACCGCGCCGAGCGCCGGACCAATGAACAAGGTCACGCCGCCGACTACGGCGGTCACCAGGCCATCGACGGCGGCGGTGAAGGAGAAATCGTTGGGGTCGGCGAACCGGGTGAAGTGCACAAACAGCACGCCATACAGACCCGAGATAGCGCCCGCAATAACAAAAGAGGCCATCCGGTACCGGGCAACATTGATCCCCATGGAACCGGCGGCGAGTTCGTCTTCGCGGATGGCATCAAAAGCGCGGCCCAGCCTGGATCCGGCCAAACGCCAGAACCAGTAGGCAACCACCACCACTGCGGTCCACGCGATCACGGGCCCAACGAGCTTCGGAAAAGACATTCCCTGTGCGCCGTTGGTCCAGGTCTGATTGATCAGGAAGATTCGAGCCATTTCCGCGAAGGCCAGCGTGGCAATGGCCAGGAAGACTCCGCGCAGCCGGATCACTGGCAGCCCAAGGATGAAGGCGGCGATCATGCCAATACACATGCCGAAGACGATGCCGACGAGCAGCGGTGGGATGAAGCCAAACAGGGGCTCTTCTGGAATTACCAGTGCGGCGGTGAAAACTGCCAAAGAGGCCAGTCCTACCTGGGCCAGGCTCAATTGCCCGGCGAGCAGGACGGCGTAGAAGCTGTAGGCCAAAATCGCCGTGAGGGCGATGATGGTGATCAGAGCGGAGTATTCAGACATGGCCTTAGACCTCCCGAGTCTTACGGGCGCCGAAGAGTCCCTGAGGTCGCAGAATCAAAATCAGAAACAGCAAGCCGAACGCCACCATGTCCCGCCAGGACGAACCGACGTAGTTGACGGCATAAACTTCCGCCAGGCCCAGTATCAAACCGCCTACCAGCGCACCGGGCAGCGAACCCATGCCGCCAACAATAATGACCGCCAGCGCCTTGAGCTCCACCGAGTGGCCCAAGCCCAACGAGGCGGCGTTGACATTGAGGGTGAACAGCACACCGGCGACTGCGCCGAGGGCAGACGAGATGGCAAAAGTGGCCGTGGTAATCCGGTTGACATTCAATCCCAGCACCGAGGCCGCATGTGGGTTCTCCGCGATAGTTCGCATGCCCCGGCCGAGCTTGGACTTCGCCACCATCCAGGTCAGGATCAGCATGAGCGAGATGCTGATAGCAAGGATCACTACCTGAAGCAGGGAAACAGTTGCTCCCAGGAACTCAAACCGGGTGTCGGGGAACGAGTCCGGCGGAAACCTCCGCGTATCTGGGCCGTACCGTGCTTGGAGCAGGGCCAGGATAATCGCACCAAAGGCTATCGAGGAGATGAGCCCGGCAAAATGAGCGTCATGGCGCTTGGCCAACGGCCGAAAGGCTATGCGCTCAATGAGTACACCCAGGATCGCTCCGGCCACCATCACCACGGGAATGGCCAGCCAGATGGAAAGCCCTAGGTTGGTCACCACTTCAATACCGATGAGAGCCCCGGCTGAGAACACTGCAGCGTGGGCCAGGTTCAGCCGGTCCAATACGCCGAATACCAAGGTGAAACCAATGGCGAAAAGGGCATAGATCGAGCCGAGAAATATGCCGTCCATTAACTGCTGCATGATGGGTCCTTAACCTCGACCGGGCGCCGGCCGTTATCGGCGCGGCGCACGGCCTATTTCCGGATGCTGAGCCTCCGGATGCGGGATTTACTTCAGAATGGTGAACTTGCCGTCTTCTACGACCTGCACGAGCGCCTCGTGCTCCGCGTCGCGGTTTTCGTCGATGCTGACTTCACCCAGGACTGTCGGAACATTCTCGATCTCGCCGAGATTGGTCTTGATATCATCACGCTCACCGGAGCAACCAGCGCGGACGGCCTGGTCGATAACCTGCATGCCTGCATAAGACTGTGCGGCAAACTGGTCCGGCTGGGTGTCGTATGCGGCCTCGTAGTCCTTTAGGAACGCAACGTTCTGATCGTTATCAGAAGCAGAGTTCCAGGCAGCGCCAACGATGACGCCTTCTGCGGCGTCGCCGGCGCCTTCGAGCAGGGCCGGTGAATTGAAGCCATTACCGCCGACGATGGGCAAGTCAATGCCAATCTCGCGCGCCTGAGTGACCAGCGGGATCGCGGCCTCGAGCAGCCCGGAGACCACAATGGCATCCGCATCGGTGCCCTTGACCTTGTCTAGCAGCGCGTGGAAGTCAGTGTCGCCCTTGGAGAAGGTCAGTGTTTCGACAACTTCGACGTCGTTCTCCTCCAGCGCGGCCGCGAAGGCCTGGTAGCCGGATTCGGTGAACGCATCGTCATTGCTGTACATCACAACGACCTTTTCCAGGTCAAGACTGTCCTTGGCTGCTGCGACGGTCTGCGGAATGACGGCTTCCTCGGTGAGTGAGACACGGAAGATGTAATCACCGATCTCGGTGATGCCGCCGGCGGTGTTGGAGACACCAAGTACTGGTACCCCACTCTCCTGCGCGACCGGGTTGGTCTGTTTGGCGGTATTGGACAGCGTTGGGCCAACGATAACGCTGGCGCCGTCGTTGACGAAGTTCTCGAAGACCTGGATAGCCTGCTGCGGATCGGTCTGGTCATCTTCAACGGTGAGCTCGTAGGTGACCCCGCCGGCCTCATTGAGGTTCTTCACGGCCAGCTCAAGGGCGTTTTTTTGTCCGGCGCCGTACTGCGCGGCAGCACCTGTGAGGCTGAACGCCGCGGCAACAGGGATGGGGCTCTCGATGGTGCATTCGGCTCCGGTTCCCGAGCCGGTCAGCGAGGCGCCGTCGGCTTTATCCGACGATGAGGAGCCGCCGCAACCGGTCAGAGCCAGCAACAGCACTGATCCACCGGCCGCCGCCGAAAGTAGTTTGTTTCCCAATTGAATTCTCCTCATATAAGCACAAGTGTGTCCGCGCTTCTGCTGCGCATATGGAGTTACCGGTGGGCAGGATGTATCCCCACGAAGGTAGGAAAAAGATTCCCTCCAGTTCCCCCACGAACTAGCGCAAATTTACCACAGTGTGGTCCACCTCACTCTGTTATGACGCGCATGTTGAGCGAGGCCGGCGCGCTCTCTAGACTGCGCAAACTCTTGAACTGTCACACTGTGATGTCAGAATGCAAGCATGACTAATCGCCATGGGGAAGTGAATGGACTCAGCCGGGCCGTCCAGCCGTCGGCCCAACCGATGTACGAAGCAGCGGCCCGCTGGAGGGACGAATGTCTCGTTGGTGACCGAAGCCTGTTCGGCGGAGTGGAAATGAACGGGGTTGCTTCGGCACGGCAACTCTCCGACGGCTTCATGGATCAGGTAGATACTGGCAGCGGGTCATTCATCACTAAGCTGCGATCTCAACTGTCCGACGTCGGGCCGGAGGCTGTGCAGATGGCGGCGGAACTGCTGTTCATGCATTTCTTGGTCATGAGCACAACGGCCATGTCGGGCGAGAAAAAACGCGAGCAAGTCAACCAGGTAGTCGCCATCCGCGATGAAGGTACATTTCGCATCCCAGATGAACTCGAACCGGCACTCTTTGGCGGCGCCGCTAATCCGGGCACTGCATACAGTGCCATGCGGTGGAAAATGTTCGGCTATCTCATCAGGGTGGTCATCCACTTCAAAAACATGCAACCGGATGAACGGAAGGGCGCCGTCGCCGGGCTTAGCTCGTTCAGGCGTGCCACAGCTGAAATTGACGTGCAGTCGGTATGGAGCCAACAACTCGCCCTCGAACATCTACTCTTCCCCGACGAGGCGCCGGCCGTCGTTAGCCGAGAAGACCGCGACGCGATCATGTCAGCTCTGGCCGCCGATCCGAGTGACCTAGATTTCGAGAAACTGGTTGCCACGCTCGAACCCAACGTGGAATACGGCGGTCGTCGCTCTGTGGAGCTGTACCGCACGCCGTATACACAGCGTTGGCAGGGAGCCAGCGAGAAGCTGCAGACTTATGCCGACTGGGCACGGCTCGTTTTCGAACATGACGACTTCGCCGCGTCGGAAATGGATTGGAAGTACGAACGAGCCGAAGAGATTGCGACGGCGTCGCGGGCAATTCTTGACGGCGAAGATCCGCAGCCGCACGTGAAGCACATCTTCCGAGTGGCTGATCTTGTCGACTATCGGGTGGCAATCAGGTTTATCGACTGGGTGATCGAGGCCCCACAACGTTTTCGAGAAGCGCTGTCCGCATTGCACGCCGCACCGGGACCGGCGGGAATTGATGCGTTCCTGCACCAGATACCGGCCACCGAATTTTCAGGCCCTGGTGCACGTTTGAGCGTCGCTTCCCTACTTCTCTTCGCCGTAGACCCTAAAAACCTTCCGCCGTGGCGGGAGGAACCGGCCAAAACAACGTCTCGCTTGACTGGCGGATACAGGTCACAGCAAAGTGCGACAAGCGGCGAGCAATACCTCGACTTCTTGGAACGGCTCGACGCCGTTATCGGCGTGCTGGCTCAAACTGGTGGCCCAGTCATCAACAGGCTCGAAGCCCAGGGAGTGGCCTGGATCATTGCCAAGACCAACGACATGCCCGGCCAATCTGAAGACGTAGTGCGGGCCTTCGTTCAGTGGCGTGACGGGAAGGGGACAACAGAGCCGAAATCCACGGACTCGATCTCAACGGCCACGCAGGAAGCCAGCGATGGCATTGCGCCAGCCGTCTCAGACACGAGGACAGTCGAGGACCTGGCCAGGGAACTATATTTCGATGACGCCGGTGCTAGCTGGCTGCAGGAAACCGTTGAACTACTGCAGCGCAAGGGGCAGATCATCCTCCAAGGGCCGCCCGGAACAGGAAAGACTCATATCGCGCGGGAACTCGCCCGGTTCATTGGCGGCGCCGACGACGTTGTGCTCACGCAGTTTCATCCCGGAACGACGTATGAGGACTTCATACAAGGGCTGCGGCCGGATCCAAATAACCCGACCGCTTTCACGTTAGTGGACGGCCCTTTCCTCAAGGCGGCTCGCGATGCAGAACAGCACCCGGAGAAAACCGTCGTCGTCATCATCGACGAGATCAATCGCGGCAACATCCCTGCTGTATTCGGCGAACTCTACTTCCTGCTCGAATACCGCGATCAGGACATCACGCTCAACTACGGCGGCACGTTCAGTCTGCCTAAAAATTTGCTGGTCATCGGAACCATGAATACGGCGGATCGATCCATTACGGCTCTTGACGCTGCCTTGCGGAGACGCTTCTTCATCCTGGATCTCCGCCCGGGGGAAGTTCCGGTCGACGGCATGTTGCGCATGTATCTTCACGCTGAGGGCGGACAAGCGTGGTTCGCAGATCTGCTCGATTCAGCAAACAGCCTGATCAAAGACCGGGATCAGCACATCGGTCCAACGCACCTCATGGTGGGGAACGAGACTGATGCCCGCCGCTCCTGGGCCCACTCAGTACTTCCCACCCTGCAGGAGCTCTATTACAACAATCCGGACAGGTGGGCCGCCTTCGACTTCGACGCATTGAAGAGCAGTGTTCGCGGGATTGCGTCCGATGCTGCAACTGACTGAATGGCGCCGCTCGGAGTCGCTGGCACTGACCCATTCGGAACGACGGGCCCTCGAGGGGCACTTTGATGCCCACGTCGAATCCACCGGTGATCCCACACTGATGTCTGTCACTCCTGGCAGCATTATCGGCTCGCTGTCGGTGGCTGGCAGAACGATTACGGTAGCGCCAAAGATCCCGATAGACCGGGTCCTATTCATGACCGCTTTTACTGCGGATCCATACCGGTGGCAGGAGGAAACTGCCTCTCTGGGGCACACCGATGACCTAGTACTGGGGCTGGCGCGGCTATTCATTCGCAGTTGCGACGGCGTCGTGGCACGCGGACTCCTCCGTGCTTACCGCCAGCAACATGCTGATCTCCCGTATGTGCGCGGTCGGATTGAGTGGCAACGTCAGATGAGACGGGTCCTGCCCGTGCCGCTCGCCCTGACGTTTCGGGTTCACGACGACAATGTTGTCGAGAATCAGATTGTGAGGACGTCCCTCGCAATACTGCGCCGGCTGATTCAAGTGTCACCGGAAGCGGAGGACGCGCTCATGGGCCTGAACCGGATGTGGAAACAGTTCAGAGAATTTGACGAACTCCGAGATCCGTTGGCGGCGCTGAACCGACTTTCGTGGACGCGGCACAACGAACATTACCGGCCCCTCCTGGACCTCTGTCGCGTGGTGCTCGAGAACGAAATGGCTGAGCTCGAGGCCGGGACCGTGCCAGTCACCGGATTCACCCTGAACATGCCGGACCTTTTCGAGCGGTTCGTCCGCAGCGCCTTGGAACACTTCTCGGGGTATTCGATGGCCACTCCCGACGGCCGTACTCTCACACTTGATCCGGTCGGTCGCATAGATCTTCATCCTGACTTGGCTACGCGGACGGAACGCGGCTGGATATTTGTCGGAGACGTGAAATACAAGCGGGACGGCGGCCGAGGCAAGAATGCTGACTTGTATCAACTACTCGCCTACGCAACTGCCGCCGAGCTCAGCGAGGCGACGCTCATCTACGCAGACGGTCCGCTGGACGCCACACAGCACCTCGTGAAGCACTCTGGTGTGACATTGCACGTACTCCGGTTGGACCTCCGAGAGCGGCCCAAACAAGTACTGTCACAGCTGGCCAATATCGCAAAGCTCGTTCAGGCAGAACCGGCTAGAGCAACGATCTCTTAACCGGATGTCCGCGCGCACCTCAGAGCAGGAAACTTATAGGAAGCTCCTGAAGATATAAGGCAACAGCGGTTGGATTTATAAGTTCGACCTGATTCAAAAGGGCGACGTACCATTGGCAAAAGCCCAAAACGCAACCCGGGAGAGGGGGCTGGATGGACTTCTACGCAATCAGCTCTCTGCGGGATAATCACGCAGCGTGGTCCCTCCTGCGCGCTCAGAATGCCCCGCTGGCCCTGTCCTTCTTCATGACGGCGTTCACGGGCCCCAACCAGCGCAACATCGCCCGCCAGCAGCTCATTGACACGCTCGACGACGTCCTGTTTGGCCTGCGCGAATCCGAGGGCGAGGACAGTTTCCCCAAAGCAGCCGCCGAGTATCTGGACGACTGGGCTGCACCCGAACGTGCTTGGCTGCGCAAGTACTACGTTCCGGACCAGGACGAACCACGCTACGATCTCACAGCCGCAGCGGAGGACGTCATCCGCTGGGTGGAGGGCCTCCAGGGCCGTGACTTCGTGGCCACGCAGTCACGGCTGACCAGCATTTTCGCGGTCCTGAAGCAGCTGGTCCAGCAATCGGAATCGGACCCAGAGGTTCGATTGGCCGAACTGCGGTACCAACGCGACGGGATCGACGCCGAGATGCAGCGCATCCGCGACGGCCACGTCCGGGTCATGAGCGCCCCGGAAGCCAGAGACCACTTCCAGCAACTGACGGCGCTGGCCAGCAACCTGCTCGGAGACTTCCGCGAGGTGGAGCAGAACTTTCGCAAACTGGACCGCGCGGTTCGAGAAAAGATCACCACGTGGGACGGCAGCCAGGGCGATCTCCTGGCAACCATCTTCGCCAACCAGCAGGACATCAGCAGCTCCACCCAGGGCCGCACGTTCCAGGGGTTCTGGGACTACCTCATGTCACCGCAGCTGCGAAGCGAGCTGCAGGACCTACTCACCCGGGCCACTCGCATTGAAGCGCTCTCGAAAGAGCCCAACCTCCACGCCGTCGCCACCCTCCACCAGGACTGGCTCCCCGCCGTCGAACAGACCCAGAACACCGTCCGCCAGCTCTCGCAGCAGATGCGCAGGCTGCTCGATGACAAGGTGTTCCTGGAGAACAAACGCGTGATGCAGTTAATCCGCAGCATCGAATCCGGCGCCCTCGGCACCCGTGGCCAGCCGCCGTCGGGCATGTTCATGAACATCGCCACGCCAAGTGTGGACGTCGCACTACCCTTTGAGCGTCCACTCTATGAACCGAGCAGGCGCGTGCTGGTGGACGATGACATCATGACCGCCGACGACGCCGACGTGGACGCGGATGCGCTGTTCAACCAGTTCCACGTGGATACGCAGCGGCTGAGGGCCAACATCGTGACCGTGCTGGAAAATACGGAACAGGCGTCGCTTGTCGACATCACCGATGCCTACCCGCTCTCACAGGGGTTGGCCGAAATTGTGGCCTACTACCAGCTAGCTACCGAGTCTGCCTGGGCTTCCATCGATCCGGACTCCAGCCAACAGTTATCGTGGACGTTGCCGGACGGCAGCATCCGGGAAGCGAGACTTGAGAAAATCATCTTTGTGAGGCCAGCATGAGCGCAGACACCGAAACGCCCCAAAGCACCGCCAACCGGACACCCGAGGAACTTCCCGGCGTCGTCACCCGACTGTTCAAGGGTGTGCTGTACGCCGAAGCGGACGAGAAGATCTGGCAGTCGCTGCTGGGCCTGACCTCGCAGGTTCGGGACTACGTTGCCGTGCTGGGGCTGGACCTCATCCTTGACGAGCCCGAAGGTTACGCGTTCCTGCGCTCGCGGGATGACCCGGATGCCACGCTGCCCCGGCTGATCCCCCGCCGCCAGCTGACCTTCAACGTCAGCCTGCTCCTGGCGCTGCTGCGCGGACGCATGCTGGAGTTCGATACCAACAGCGGCGAACTGCGTCTGATCATGACGGAGCAGGACATCGCGGATATGGTCTCGGTGTTCCTGCCCGAGTCCAGCAACGAGGCCCGGGTCCTGGACCGGCTCAACACTGATATCAAGAAGGTGGTGGACCTTGGCTTCCTGCGCAAGCTCCGCGGCCAGCCCGGCACCTACGAGGTCATGCGAATCCTCAAGGCCTTCGTGGACGCCCAGTGGCTGGAAGAGTTCGACGCGCGGCTGACGGACTATCGTGCGTCGCTTGAGGGCGTCGCCCCTTCAGCACCAGAGACGGAACCGGCACCGGAACCAAGGGAGAATTCAGCGTGAGCGCTGATCTGCAAGACAGCCTGTTCAGCCTGGAGCAGGAATCGGACGACGGCGGTATGCCGCCGGGATTCCGGCTGCGGCGCCTTGAATTGCTCAACTGGGGAACCTTCCATGAGGGCGTGCGCACCTTCCGGCTCGACGGCGACAACAGCCTGCTCACCGGCGACATCGGCTCCGGTAAATCCACGGTAGTGGATGCCATCACCACTCTGTTGCTGCCCGCACACCGGATTGACTACAACAAGGCCGCCGGCGCGCAGAAGAAGGAACGCACGCTGATGTCCTACGTGCGGGGCTTCCACAAGAGCACCCGCAGTACCGGCGGCGAACACTCCAAACCGGTGGCCCTACGCAAGACCGGCACGCTCACAGTGGTGCTCGGCGTCTTCCACAACGAGCAGCTGAACAAGTCCGTGACGCTGGCCATCACGCTCTGGGCCACCCAGGAGGCGGGTCAACCCAACCGTTTCTACTCGCTCGCAGAGACGGAGCAGTCCGTCGCGGAGGACTTCGCGAATTTCGGCCAGGAACCGGCGAAGCTGAAGAAGAAACTCCGCGCCGCCGGCGTGAGCGTCCACGACTCCTTCGACCCCTACGCGGCCGCCTTCAAGCGACAGTTCGGGATCAGCGGGAACCAGGCGATGGAGCTGTTTCACCGCACGGTGTCGATGAAGCAGGTGGAGAACATTACCTCCTTTGTCCGAACCAACATGCTGGAGGAGGACGACGCCGTCAAGCGGGTGGGCAACCTGATCCACCACTTCGAGAACCTGAAGAAGGCGCATGAGGCCGTGCTGCGCGCCAAGGACCAGATCAGCCTCCTGACGCCGATCCATGACGGCTCCGCCCAGCACGCAAAACTTGCCCGCGAGGACGAGGACGCTCGGGCACAGCGGGATGCGCTGCATCCGTGGTTCACAGACCGGCAGCTGACCTTGAGCCGCGAACATCAGACGGAGCTGGAACACACCGGCATCCGGTTGCAGGAGGACAGCCGCGCACTGTCGGCGGACATTTCCCACCGGCGCCATGAACTCTCCACCATTCGCGAGGACATCCGCACCAACGGCGGCGGCCGTCTCGCCGCCATCGACGCTGAAATCTCCACGCTCAACGGAACGTTGGAGCGGCAGCGGGCACGATTCGAGGCCTATGCCTCCGCCGCAACCGATCTGGGCCTGCAGGTTCCCCAGGACCGCGTGCTCTTCGACCGGAACCGTGCCCGGCTGGCGGAGGTGGACTCCGAACTGCAGACTCACTCCAGCGAGCTCCAGGACCGCCGAACAGCGCTGACCGTGGAACGGGCAGGCCTTGACGAGCGATTGAAGGAAATCCGAGCTGAGCTCACAAGCCTCTCCGCCCGCCCCACCCTCCTGCCGCGCCCGCAATTGGAGCTCCGCCGTCGACTGTGTGAAGGGACCGGCATTGCCGAATCCGCCCTCCCCTATGCTGGCGAATTATTGCGCGTGCGCGACGGCGAGGGCCTCTGGGAGGGTGCGGCGGAACGCACTCTGCACGGTTTCGCGCTCTCCCTGTTGGTGCCCGAAGAGCACTACGCTGCCGTCAGTGCCTGGGTGGACAGCAACAATGTGCGCGGCCGGCTGGTCTACCGTCGCGTGGGTGGCGAGTACTCGCCGAAAACGGCGGAACAGGGAACACTCGCCGCGAAGATCGTTGTGAAGCAGGGCACCCCCCTCCGCGACTTCCTGCTGGATGAACTGGCCAGCCGATACGACTACGTCTGCTGCGAGCACCTCGCGGACTTCCGCCGTTACCCCAAGGCGCTGAGCGTCCGCGGACAGCTCAAGGGCGGGCGCGGCCGGCACGAGAAGGACGACCGTCGGGACATTTCAGACCGACGAAACTATGTGCTCGGCTGGGATAATCAAGCCAAAATCGCCCGGTTTCTGAATGAGCAGGAGGAACTGCAGGGCCAGCTGCGCAGCACGGAGGCGCACGTAACCACGGTGGACGACGGGCTGGGCAAGCTCGGCCGGCAACACCAGCAGCTGGGCACGGTGGCGTCGGTGGCTGATTTTACCGAGATCGGCTGGCAGCTGACCGTCCGCCGGGTTGAAGAGCTGCGGCAGGAGCGGGAAGGACTCGAATCGGCCAGCGATATTCTGACCCAGCTGACTGCCCGCGAGGCCGAAGTGACGGCCCAGTTGACGCGGCTTGAGGAGAAGGACCGTAAGCTCAGCGAGCGCTTGGGCGGCAATGACAATGCGTCGAAGGCAATCGCCGAGACCATTGAGGAGTGCCAGAGAATTCTGGCCGAGACCCCATTGACGGAGAACGACGGCGTCCTGGCCGCCGTCGCCCGGCTCACCGCTGACACGCTTGGCGAGAAGACACTCACGTACAAGAACACAGCGAGCATGGAGAGTTCGGTGCGGACAACGCTCACCAATCGAGTTGACGCGCTGACGAAGCGGATCGCCACCGTTGCCGCATCCACCGTCCGGCAGATGGCTGATTTCCGCAACAAGTACCCGAATGAGACCACGGAGATGGACGCTGCTCTGGAGTCCGCCGTCGAATTCAACCGGCTATTGGAAGACCTGGTGAGCAACGGGCTGCCGCGATTTGAGGCGCGTTTCAAGGAATCACTGAACCAGAACACCATCCATGAGGTGGTGGCGTTCAATGCCTTCCTGGACAACCGGGCGCAGGACATCCGCAGCCGCATCAAGGAGATCAACCTGTCCCTGGCTGGCATCGAGTACAACCGCGGACGGCACATCCAGCTGGAGCCGCAGAACAGCACGGACCTAGAGGTGCGGCAGTTTGGCAGCGACTTGCGGGCCTGCTCCGAGGGCAGCCTGGGCGATACAGACCAGTACTCGGAGCAGAAGTACCTGCAGGTGGAGCGGCTCATCGAGCGGTTCCGCGGCCGCGAGGGCTATACAGCTCTGGACGACCGGTGGACGGCCAAGGTCACGGACGTGCGCAACTGGTTCACCTTCTCCGCCTCGGAGAAATGGACTGAAACCGGTGAGGAGTACGAACACTTCACGGATTCGGGCGGGAAGTCTGGCGGCCAGAAGGAGAAATTGGCGTACACCATCCTCGCGGCGGCGCTGGCGTTCCAGTTCGGCTTGGGAACGGGTTCGACGGCGGGGCGCAAGGGTGCCGGGCGGAGCTTCCGCTTTGTGGTCATTGACGAGGCGTTCGGCCGCGGGTCGGACGAGTCCGCGCGTTACGGCCTGGAACTCTTCCAACGAATGAAACTACAACTGCTGATCGTCACGCCGCTGCAGAAAATTCATGTGATTGAGCCGTTCGTGTCCCATGTGGGATTTGTGGCCAACCCGCAGGGCGACGATTCGCAGCTGCGCAACATGAGCATCCAGGAATACCGGGACGAGCGGGACCAGCGTGCCGGCTGAGGCTTCCCGTTGGACGGGCGTCGCCGAGCTACGGTCCGCCTCACGCACTGCCTGGAACCGTGGTGTCCTGCTGCGCGAACTGCTGGAGCCCACGGGAGCCTACCCCCGTCGTCGTCCGTTGAAGAAGCCCACCGCGGCACAGCTGCGGACAGACTATGCGGCCGCGCACGAGTGGGTTGGCGAGCTATTCCGTGCAGCCGGCGATTTCGTGCTGGAGACGGTGGAGGTGGGGCGCACCACGATCGGGGCCAATGAGGTGCCGGCGGCTGCCATCTTCGCCTCGGCCCGGGATGAGATTGCCTTCGCGGGAAAGACCAGGGACTCGCTGCGGTTTCTGTCACTGGCTGATCAATTGGCCGCACTGGATCCACGGCTGCGCGGGTGGGCGCTGAAACGTCCGCTGGAACTGCTGGAGCTGGGCGAGAATGCGCTGACGGCTGGGCGGGTGGCGCTTTGGCTGCGGGAGAACCCGTCGCCGGAGGTGTACGTGCGGCAGCTGAGTCTGCCCGGCGTGCACACGAAGTTCGTGGAGACGCATCGGCGGGTCATTGACGCGATGATTGCTGTGCTGGGGGCTGAATCGGACGACGTCGGCCCTGCCGGCTCCGCTGCGGACGTGCCCGATCCGGTGCTCGGCACTGCCCGTACCGCCGCCGCACGGTTCGCGGAGCGCCACGGGTTCCTGCACCCGCCTGAACGCGTACGTTTCCGGGTGCTGGACCCAGAGCTTTCGATACTGGGATCCGTCCGGGACCTTGCGGTGACGGCAGAGGCGTTCAGCACACTCGAGCTCCCGATTGACCGGGTGGTGGTGACGGAGAATCTCGTGAACTTCCTGGCCCTGCCGGAATGCCCTCGTACTCTGGCGCTCTTTGGCGGGGGCTACGGGTTTTCCGCCCTGCGCGACGCCGGCTGGCTGCGAAAATGCGCGGTGCATTACTGGGGCGATCTGGACACGCACGGCTTCCAGATCCTGGACCAACTGCGTGCAGTCCATCCGCACGTGTCCAGTCTGCTTATGGACGAGGCGACGCTGCTGGCGCACCGTGAGATCTGGGGCGCCGAGCCCTCTCCCTCCCGAGCCACGTTGACCCGGCTGACGGACGCGGAGGCTGCGGTGTATCGCGGACTACGTGAGGATGCGTATGGCCCAGCCCTTCGCCTGGAACAGGAGCTGATCCGGTGGGACTGGGCGCTGGAGCGACTGAACCTATCACTCGGCGACTGATGCAAGGCTAGTGCTAGGCTGCCGCCCGCCACCCGTTAGAAGGGGTTCAGCAACCGCTGCACGAAGCGGCGGGTACGCTCCTCGGCAGGCTGGCGCAGGACGACGTCGGGGCTTCCCTGCTCCACCACCACGCCACCGTCCATGAACACCACCTGATCCGCGACCTCGCGTGCGAATGCCAGCTCGTGGGTGACGATCACCATGGTCCAGCGTTCCTCGGCGAGTTCCTTGATAACCGTGAGGACTTCGCCCACGAGTTCCGGGTCCAGGGCCGACGTCGGCTCGTCAAACAACAGCACGTCCGGGTGTAATGCCAGCGCGCGGACAATGCCCACGCGTTGCTGCTGCCCGCCGGAAAGCTCCACAGGATGCTGATCCTTTTTGTCCGTCAGCCCGACCCGGTCCAGGAGTCGCTCGGCCTCTTCCACAGCATCCGCCCGACGTCGGCGCTGCACCTGCACCGGGCCCTCGATAACGTTTTCTAGCACGGTCTTGTGCGGGAAAAGGTTGTACTGCTGAAACACCATCGCGCTGCGGTCGCGCAGGGCGGCCTGCTGCCGGCGTCCTACCGGGCCGGAAAAGTCGACGGCGGGTCCGCCACGGAAGGAGACCGTACCGCCGTCGGGCGTTTCCAATCCGTTGAGCGAGCGCAATACGGTGGTCTTGCCGGAACCAGATGGTCCAATCAGGGCCACCACCTGGCCCTCCGAGACGGTGAGGTCGATGGACTTTAGCACTTCATTGGCACCGAAGGACTTCTGCAGGCCGCGGACCTTCAGGACGGGCTCAGTGTTCTCAGTGTTCTCAGTGTTCTCAGTGGGCGACATAGCGGTCCAGCCTCTTCTCCATATAGGACTGTGCGGACGACAGGGCCAGGCAAATGACCCAGTAGACAGCGGCAGCTTCGATGTAGAGCACCATGAATTCCTGGTTGAACGCGGCGATCTCCTGCGCCTGCCGGAACAGTTCGGTAACCAGGATCAGCGATGCCAGCGACGTGTCTTTCACGAGGCTGATGAAGGTGTTGGACAGTGGCGGCACCGAGACGCGGGCGGCCTGCGGCAAGATGATGCGACGCAGAGTTTTGCCATTGGACATACCGATGGTGTGGCCGGCTTCCCACTGTCCGCGAGGGACAGAGAGGATCGATGCGCGGATGATCTCCGCCGCGTACCCGCCCACGTTGAGGGAGAACGCAATGATCGCGCTCGGCCACGGGTCAATGGTCAGCCCGATGGACGGCAGCCCGTAGAAGATCACGAAGAGCTGCACCAGCAACGGTGTCCCGCGGATAATCGACACGTAGACCCGAGAGATGCCGCGAAGTACTGCTACCGAGCTGAGCCGCATTAGGGCAATGATCAGGGCGAGCGCCAGACCCAGAATAAAGGACGCCAGCGTCAGCGGAATAGTACCTTTGATGGCCCCCTGGATCATGGGCCAGAGCGAGCGGGCAATGAGGTCCCAGTCGATGCCCACCGCTTAGCTGCTGACGTCGGTACCGAAGTACTTGTTGGAAATCTCCGCGAGCGTCCCGTCCTGCTCCAGCTCCGCGAGCGCCTTGTTCACGGCGTCGACAACCTCCGTGCTTCCCTTCCGGAAAGCGAGCGCGGAGTAGGACTTCTCTTCGGTTTCGGCCGCAATCTTGATCTCGTCGTCGGGCGAGTTCTTCTGGTAATCGAGGTAAGTGAGCTTGTCATTGATCGTGGCGTCCACCCGACGCTGTTTCAGGAGAGTGACCGACTGTGCCCACCCCTCGACCGCCTGCACGTTGGCGCCGGACTCCTTCGCCAGTTCATACCAGTTGCTGGTGAGGGACTGTGCGGTGGTTTTGCCCTTCAGATCATCGAAGGAATCAATGGCCTTGTTGTCCACTCTGGTCACGATGACGCCGGAGCTGACGGTGTACGGCTCAGAGAATTCATACTTTTCTTTGCGCTCATCCGTCATGGTCACCTGGTTCGCGATGACGTCAAAGCGTCCGGCTTCCAGACCTGCGAAGATCCCGTCGAACTGGGTTTCCTCAAACTCGGCCTTCACTCCCAGCTTGCCGGCAACGGCCTTCATCACCTCGACGTCGTACCCCGTCAGCTCACCCGTGCCGTTCTCGTGGAAGGTGAAAGGGCGGTAGGTTCCTTCCGTTCCCACGGTGATGACGCCGGCGTCCTGAATTTCCTGCAGGGTGGTCGGCGCGGCGCTGGAGTCCGGAGAGGACGGATCGCCCTCGGTGCTACTGCAGCCGGCAACGGCCAGGGTGGCGGCCATTATGAGGCCAAGAAAGGAAAGCCGAGGGCGGGTCATGGGATGTCCTTCTGATCGGGAGGGTTTCCAGTACAGCAGGAGCAACCATGGGTTGGCTAGCAATTATTCCGCTATTCGTAGAGCACGTACTCCGGCTGCGGCTTGAGAGCGAGCACCTCGGCCGGCGTCATCAGCGGCCCCAGCGCTGCATCCTCCTCGAAGAACAGCTTGAACCCGGGGTGCACGGTGGCCGGCTTGCCCGCCATGACCGCGTTGTACGTCTCGGTTTTGCTGCCTGGGCTGCCGATGCCGTCCACACTCTGCACGACGGCGACGCCCGAGTGTGCCTTGATGGCATCGGCGTTGGTGACGACTCCGTTGGCAACCTGGTGGTAGACCAGCACCTTCTGCGGCAGATCGTTCTTGGCAACAATGCCGTCCAGATGGGCCGCGATCGTGTTGATTTCTGTCCCGTCGGTGTTCCCGTACGTGAAACCAGGGATCTGACCGGGCCCCACATCCCATTCGGGATCCAGGGCGATGCCGACGTCGAGCTCCTTCAACCACTTTCCTAACCGCTGAACCTCTGCGGTCATCGACGACCGTCCCGGTTGGATATTCAGCAGCAACAGCGCATCGTGGCTCCGGGCGGCGTCCAGATAGCGACGAATCGTTTCATCGGAGGTATGCGTCCGGTACATCCCAGGTTGCCAATCCCCAGCCGTCCCATGGCGGGCGCGTGCGGGTGGCCACTGTAACCCACCAGCCGGTAGTCGGGGAAGATTTCCATGCCGCCGCGGGGCAGCTCCACCGGCTCCGGGGTGGGTGTAGGCGTTGGGGTTGGCGTGCTGCTTGCGGTTGCCGATTCCGTTGCGGGACCGGGCGACGACGCCGTCGCCCGGACAACGGACGCTGTGGTCTCTGGTGCTTCTCCCCCGCCAGCAGTGCAGCCACTCAGGACGAGGGCAGCCGCGACGAACAAAACGGGCAGCGAACGGTGCAGGGAAACCATTCGTGCGAGTCTAGCGGGGATGGGGTGAGGGGAAGGGCTAGCCAGCGGTTGTGACCCGCATCATGCTTGACGTAAAGTGTCACCAACACGCCTTATTCGATTATTGAACGCTGCGTTCAACTATCGAACACTCGTAGATTTTCAGCCAGAGAAGTGAGGACCATCCGTGCAGTTTCACCACCACGGTTACGTATCCGGGGACCCGCGCGTCCAGCCAGCGGCCGGCGTCGGCATCGACCGCCCTGAGGAACTGCCCAACGAGGTTGACGTACTCATTGTGGGATCCGGTCCTGCGGGCATGCTGACCGCAGCGCAACTTTCGCAGTTCCCCGGCATCACCACGCGCATTGTTGAGCGCCGTGAGAACCGGCTGGAAATCGGGCAGGCTGACGGCATTCAGGCCCGCAGCGTTGAAACGTTTCAGGCGTTCGGGTTCGCGGAGCGGATCACCGCCGAGGCGTACTGGATCACCGAGATGGCGTTCTGGCGGCCCGACACCGAGAACCCCACCAACATTATTCGTGGCGGCCGCGCCGTTGACGACGCAACGGGCATCAGCGAATTCCCGCACCTCATCGTCAATCAGGCCCGCGTGCTGGACTACTTTGCCGAGGTCATGGCGAACTCCCCCACGCGCATGAGTCCGGACTATGGTCTGGAGTTTCACAGCATGGTGGTTGCCAACGACGGCGACTACCCCGTCGCCGTGACTCTCACGCAGGTCGGTGGCCCCAACGATGGCCAGGAGCGCACGGTAAAAGCCAAGTACGTTGTCGGTTGCGATGGCGCGCGCAGCAAGGTTCGCGCGTCCATTGGCTGCACGATGGCGGGTGATCAGGCCAACCACGCCTGGGGCGTCATGGATGTGGTGGCCAAGACGGACTTCCCGGACATTCGCACCAAGTGCGCCATTCAGTCGAACGACGGCGGCAGCATCCTGCTGATCCCCCGCGAAGGCGGACACCTCTTCCGCATGTACGTTGACCTCGGCGTGGTGGCGGAGGACAGCAAGGGCGCGATCCGCAAGACCACCATCGAGCAGATCATCGCCAAGGCCAACGCGATCCTCACCCCTTACACGCTCGACGTGCGCAACGTCGCCTGGCACAGTGTTTACGAGGTCGGACACCGACTCACAGACCGGTTCGACGACGTCCTCCCCGACTCGATCGGCACCACTACCCCGCGCGTGTTCATCACCGGCGACGCCTGCCACACACACTCCGCCAAAGCCGGCCAGGGCATGAATGTGTCCATGCAGGACGGGTTCAACATCGGCTGGAAGCTCGCCCATGTCCTCGAGGGCCGCAGCCCAGAATCACTGCTGTCCACGTACTCGGCCGAGCGCCAGGTCGTGGCAAAGAACCTGATCGACTTCGACAAGGAGTGGTCAACGCTGATGGCCAAGAAGCCCGAGGAGTTCGAGGACCCCTCCGAGCTCGAGGACTTCTACGTCCGCACCGCCGAGTTCCCGGCCGGGTTCATGACCGAGTACACGCCGTCCATGATCACAGGCGACGCAACGCACCAGGACCTAGCCACCGGGTTCACAGTGGGCAAGCGCTTCAAATCCGCCATGACCCGGCGCGTTTGCGACACCAACCCGATCCACCTCGGTCATCACGCCACAGCGGATGGCCGCTGGCGAATCTACGTCTTCGCCGACGCCGCTCCGGCCGGATCGCCGTCGGGCGTCACCGACCTCGCCGAATGGCTGTCCAACGCACCGGAATCACCGCTTGCGGTTACTCCGGAAGGGGCCGACGTCGATGCCTGGTTTGACGTGAAAGTCATCTACCAGCAGCCTCACCAGGATGTGGACTTCAACGCCGTCCCGGCAGTGTTCAAACCCGACGTCGGGCCGTTTGCGTTGACCAACTACGAGAAGGTTTACGCAACTGATCCGAAGTCCGACATCTTCGAAGAGCGTGGCCTGTCCCGCGACGGCGTGGTTGTGGTGGTGCGACCGGACCAGTACGTGGCCAACGTGCTACCGCTGGCGGCGACCGACGAACTCGCCGCGTTCTTCGCCCCGCTGCTGTCTGCACGCTAAAAGGAGCTGTACATGTGGACGGAATTCGGGCTTGATTGGGTCGATGCGGCGAGGGTGGTCATCTCGTCGATCGTCTTCTACGTCGCGGTGCTCCTACTCGTGCGATACCTCGGTCAACGCACGCTGGCCAGCCTCTCGAGCTTCGACATCGCCGCGATTATCGCCCTCGGTGCGGTCATTGGTCGAGCCATCCTCGGCGACACTCCTACGCTCGTGGCCGGGCTCCTGGGCATCACCACGCTCTTTGTCCTTCAGGCACTGACCGGTGAGCTCCGGCGCAACCGTAAGGCCGCCCAGATTGTTAACAGTCCTGCTGTCCTTCTGATGGCAGGGCCACTGTTGCTCGATGAGAACCTCAAGAGATCGCACATCGTTGCCAGTGAGGTGCACACGCGGCTGCGTCTGGCTGGTATCCGTTCGCTTGAGGAAGTGGCGTGCGTGATACTCGAACCAACCGGCCAAATCAGCGTGCTGCGTCGCGGAGAGAAAATCGCCCCGTCGCTGCTCGTGGGCGTTATCGGCGCTGAGCTGTTGCCGGCGTCGTTTATCGGTGAGTAACGGACGCAGGCAATCAAGCTGAATAAGGGGAAAATTGAAGACTATCTGGGGAATTCACAACGACGCACTGACGGACGAACTGGTCGACGAGGGATTCGTCAGCATTGGTTGGGAGATCGGTGATATCCGGGCCATCGGTAGTAGCCGCGCTCAACTCAAGGAAGCTCTGGAGCGAAAATACCCCGACGAAAAACCCGGCGCTTATCCGGTCTGGGCAGGAATTCTACTGCGGTTCGCGTTCGAGATGGAGCCAGGCGACATCGTCATTGCTCCGAATAAGCGAGACAGCACCCTGAACTTCGGCCGCGTCGTGGGTCCGTACGAGTTCGAGGTCAACGAACCGATTCATCCGCACCGTCGTCGTGTTGAATGGTTACATACCGGAGTCTCTCGCGGGCTGTTTCCGCAGAAAGCACTATACGAAATTGGCTCGGCTTTGACATTGTTCCGCGTCAAGAACAACGACAAAGTGTTTAACGCGTTCCTCGCAGGTAATCAGCAAGGTGCCGTTGATCCACAGCCAGCGGTAGCGCCGCAAGAAGCAGCCGAGGAATGGGCTGAAGACGAGCCAAGTGCCACTCGCCTAGAGCAATTTGCACACGACACCATTCTCAAAGCACTCCTCGAAGAGCTGAGCCATGAAGAGTTCGAGCACTTCACGGCTGACCTTCTGCGTGCCATGGGCTACCAAGCGCGAGTGACGCCTTTCTCGTCCGATGGAGGCATCGACGTCATCGCCCACCGCGATCCTCTCGGCCTTGAGCCACCTCAGATAAAAGTGCAGTGCAAACACACAGCGGCCCAGCAGTCGCGACCAGACGTTCAGCGACTCAGTGGCACTTTGGCCCAAGGTGAAATGGCCTTATTTGTTTGCCTTGGTAATTACACCAAGGAGGCCTGGGGCTACGAACGAGAGCGGCAGAACTTGAGACTCCTTACTGGAGCAGATGTCGTTGACCTCACTTTGAAGCACTACGATTTACTTCCAGCTAAATGGCGGGTCCGCATGCCCCTCAGGCAGGTTTACGTTGTGGATAGAGTCGCTGAAGGTCGCTGACTTGGCGAGGCGTAACTTCTGTACATTCTTCAATTAGAAACGTACACTTAAATCATGTCAACAATGAGCGTTACGGACGCGCGCAGTCGTTTTCCTGAAGTTCTGGAGCGAAGTAAAACCGAAGCCGTGTTCCTCGAACGCCACGGGCGACCCACCGCAGTCGTCCTCAGTCCTGAACAGTACGAAAAGATGTTGGAAGCCCTCGAAGACGCTGAGGATGCAGCGGCTTTTGATGATGCTATTGCCGAGGAAGGCGACAACATTCCCTGGGCGCAGGTCAAGTCCGATCTCGGTTGGGAATGAGCACCTACCGAATCGAGCTGCGACCGGCCGCAGTGAAGGCACTGCGGAAAGTTGACCACCAGGACCGCGCTCGCGTTCAGGGCGCCATCGCACTTCTGGGCACAAACCCACACCCGCCAAGCGCCAAGGCGCTGCAAGGCAGGCCGGGCTTCCGCGTACGAGTGGGCAATTACCGCATTATCTATACGGTCGTCGACGACATCCTACTGATCGTCATCGTGACCCTGGGTCACCGGTCAAGCGTCTATGGGCATCCCTGAGACGGCAACTTCGCGATTCCCTATCGACACCGCGTTGACGACGATCGCACCACCCCGGGTAGAGTCGGCAAATGAATTCTTCGCTGGACTGGATCACCCGCCTCGTCTCCTTTGACACCACCTCGCGTGACTCCAACCTTGACCTGATCGACTGCATCGCCGACGAGTTGCGCAAGTACGGCGTCGAGCCGTTGATCCTTGCCAACGAGGACGACGCCGAGGTCCGCAAGGCCAACCTCTTCGCGACGTTCCCGGCACACGATGGGACTACAGAAGGCGGCGTCATCCTGTCCGGGCACACCGACGTTGTACCGGTCGATGGGCAGAACTGGGACAGTGATCCGTTCACCGTTCAGGAACGTGATGGCCGGCTCTATGGCCGCGGGACAGCGGATATGAAGGGCTACCTCGGCGTCATCCTCGGCAAGCTGGAGCACATCAGTCAGGCCAAACTCTCCAAGCCACTGCATCTAGCCTTCTCCTACGACGAAGAAGTTGGGCTGCTTGGCGCTCAACGGATGGTCGGGCAGTTCGCAGAGCACGGCATCAAGGCGGACTCCTGCATCGTGGGCGAGCCCTCGGGCATGCGGGTGGTACGCGGACATAAATCGATCAACCTGTTCGTCGCGCGATTCCATGGGGTGGCCGCCCACTCCTCGCTGACTCCCAATGGCCTGAACGCCATCCACTACGCAGGTCGCTTCATCGAGTTCTACCGCCAGCTGACCCAGGGCTGGAAGGACAACGGACCGTTCGACGACGCCTACCCGGTGTCGTTCACCACGGGCGGAGTGAACGTGATCTCAGGAGGCATTGCCGGAAACACCGTGCCTGACCTGTGCGAGGTCGAGTTCGAGTTCCGCGCGCTGGGAACCGTTAAGGCAGACCCCATCGTCGCGCAAATACGCGAGTTCCTCGTCGACGTGCTCGAACCCGAGATGAAGGCAGAAAACCCTGCAGCCAGCATCGAACTGGTCACCAAAGCACGCGGCCCGGGGCTGGACACGGATGACGACGCCGCCGTCGTCCAGTTCGCTGTGGACTGTGGCGGGCTGGCCACTGACGAGAAGGTCACCTACGGAACCGAGGCCGGACTGTTCCACGGCGTGGGTATCGAAACGGTTGTTTGTGGACCCGGCGAGATCGCCGTCGCCCATGCGGCCAATGAATACGTTGAGCTGGAACAGATCGAGGCTTGCGAGGCGTTCATGGACTCGCTCATCGAGCATCTCGAGTAGGAGCAATGCCGTATGGTCAGGGGTACGGAGCAAATCACTGCTCCTGTTAAAGCGCAGCATTATTTGATGCGCTGAGGAGACACTCATGGCCGACAAATCGCCCCGACAGTCCGCATCCAAAAAATCGGGTAAGTCCCTCAAGGAAAAGCGCACCGAGAAAAAGGCAAAGGCCTCCGGTGCCACTACGCCTGACATCCTGACCACTAACAACAAGAAGCGCTGAAGCATTTGACTCTTCTAAAACTCGGAGTTCTTGCCACAACGCGCAAGCCTGATGAGCGCAGGCTTGCCATTCACCCCTCGCACATTGAACGCATTGACGCGGACCTTCGCGAGCAGATCATTCTTGAGCAGGGCTACGGCGAACGCTTCGGGATTTCGGACGAGAAACTCGCAGGGTACGTGGGGCGGATCGCTCCGCGGGAGGAGCTCCTCGCGGCAGCGGACGTGGTGGTGTTGCCAAAACCTCAGCCGGCGGACCTCGAAGAGTTCCGCGACGGCCAGATCCTCTGGGGCTGGCCACACTGTGTGCAGGACCGCGACATCACCCAGTTGGCCATCGATAAGCGGCTGACGTTGATCGCCTTCGAAAGCATGAACCACTGGGCGTCCGACGGCGGTTTTGGTCTCCACGTTTTCCATAAGAACAACGAGATGGCCGGCTACTGCTCGGTGTTGCACGCACTGGAGCAGACCGGATCAACGGGCGACTACGGCCGTCGCCTCAGCGCCGTCGTCATCGGTTTCGGAGCTACAGCTCGCGGCGCGGTAACGGCCCTTAACGCGCACGGCATTCACGACGTCCAAGTGCTGACAAACCGTGCAGTGGCCGCCGTTGGATCACCGATTCACTCGGTCCGGATCACCCAGTTCGATCATGACGAAAACGCCCCGTACCTCAGCAACGTCATCACCGACCGGGGACGGATGCCATTGGCGCCTTTCCTTGCCGAGCGCGATATTGTGGTGAACTGCACCCTGCAGGACCCTAACAATCCGTTGATGTACCTGGACGAATCGGATCTGGACGCGTTCAGCCCGGGCAGCCTCATTGTCGATGTGTCCTGCGATGAAGGCATGGCGTTCAGCTGGGCCAAGATGACCACCTTTGCCAATCCCACGTTTGAGGTCGGCGACCACGTGGTCTACTACGCAGTGGACCACACGCCGTCGTACCTGTGGAACTCGGCGACGTGGGAGATCAGCTCGGCCCTGATCCCGTCACTGCGCACGGTCATGAGCGGTCCCGAGAGCTGGGACGCTGATTCCACCATCGCGCGTGCTATCGAGATTCGCGACGGCGTCATCGTCAACCCTGCGATCCTCGATTTCCAGGAACGCGCGGCGGACTACCCGCATGCGCTTGCCTGAAATCAACTGATCACCGCATAAGGCGGGCGGACCCCCTCGGGACAACCCGGATTTTGCGTTCGAGTGGGGGACTACCAGATCTTCTACACGATCGACGATGACGTTTGCTGGTCGTCTTTGTGACGCTCAGCTTCTGAAGTGGACGTTAGACGGCGAGTGAGCCAGCGAAGATCTGCCAGGCCAGCGCGGACTTTGCTACCAGGCTGAGCACTAAGTAAACCTTTTCTCCATAGCCGTAGTTCGCCCATTTGCCGACACCGCGGTACTGCAGCCACTGATTGACGGCGAAGCTCATGAAGAACACGAACAACGACACGACGATGCCGTAGACAAACCCGGGGACCTGATTGGCGTCACCGCCACTGGCCCCAATCAGGTTAACGAGAATCGCCACCCACGGGGCAGCGCCTGCGATGCAACCGAACCAGAACGGCAACATAGTGGTGTGAGCCCTGCCGGGCGGGTTCATGACCTCCTGCAACCAGCCAAAGAGGATCATCGCCACGTTGGCACCCACAACCAACACCACTGCAGTGATACCTGTAATACCGTTGTAGAAGCCGATGAGGACCACCATGATCGTGGCACTGACGGAATATTCAATCCATCTGAAGCGGTTCATCCCAGCACGCAGGTCCTTCTCGTAGCGAGAGCGGAACACGGTGGCGGTCAAGAGGTGATCGAGTGCAGCCAGCGCCAGGAAAACTGCAATGACAGGCCCTATTGCAACATCGAACAAGGGCTCAGGCGCTGGTGAAGCTGCGCCCGGTGGGCCTGACGGGAACTGTGACGTTACGGTGATCGCAAAACCATTGGCGAGCACAAGTACTGCTATTACCTGAGCTGCGTGCAAAAGCGTGAGGCTGAGGTTCCAGCGACGAAGCCGGATCATTTCGGAATCGGAAACTGTTTTGGCTTCCATCGCTGTCCCTCCTGGAGGGGGCCGGGTGACATACGCGGATTACCCTATTGCCAACGTAATGCAGGTACAACGCCCTGAGCAACGCTTTCAGTAATCGAGCAGTGAAATCGACACCTTTGTCCGTGTTACCTTCAATTCATGCATCCATTCTCCAAGGGTTTCTTGAGCCTCGGAGTAACCTCATTTTTACTTTTTGGCACCGGCTGTGCGGATGTTGAGACCTCGAACGTCCAGGTGTCATTGCCGCCAACAACAGGATCCTTCGATTACCAGCTCAACGGGGGTTACGTCCCAGCAGATGGCGTTAGCGTCCTCACCCGAGACAGCACGGACATGCCTGCCAAAGGGGCTCTTCGCGTTTCGTGGTGAATATCAGCCCGCTGATATTCACCACGAAACGCGAAGAGCCGTGTTGCTCCCGGGCGACGCGCTGGCGGACCCCGGTGAGCATGTCATTGGCCAGCAAGACGAGGTGGAAGTGATCCACGCTGACGGCGGCATCGGGCAGGTGCTCGCGCAAGGCTTTGCGGAACGCCGCCGACGGGTCGATCCCGACCGTCTCGATGCCGGCCAGCCAGGCGGCGGGTCGGGACTTGAGCCAAGCCCCGACGCCGTGGCTGTCGCGGCCGTTCACGATGCCCAGTACCTGGCCGGAATCGACATCGACGATGGTGGACATCCATGGCTCGAACCGGGACCATTTCCCGCTCTGCTGGTCCTTGAACCAGCGCACGGATCGGTAGCGGTGCTCATCGATCCCCAGCCGTGCCGGGGTCAGCAGGTCCACCGATGGCAGCGCCAGGGCGGCAGCGACAACAACAGTGTTGACCAGCCACCAGGAGACCCCGAACGCGGCCGCGACCTCGCTGGCCGCTCTGCCGGAGGAGACGACGGCGTCTTTGAGCGTGTCCTTGAGTCTGGCCGTAGACCGGGCGAAGCGGGGCACTTGCGGGGTCGACTCGGCAAAGGTCTTCCGGGTGCAGGCAGGTTCGTCACAGAAGAACCGGCGCTTGGCCCACCACACGCTCACCAGCCCGGCGACAAGGATGTCGCGAACTCGCTGTCTCCGTCTCGAATGCACCCGGGTGGAAATCATGCCGCAGCCAGGGCAGCCCGGCGGGAAGTCCGAGGCGATGGTGACAACACGGATACCGTCACCGTTCATAACGGCGGTGACGATTCGGTAGTCGGGCAGATTGAACAGTGTCGTCGCCGCATCCGGGCACGACTGGGTAGGCTGGTTCAAGGCTCGTGGTTCCTGACTTGAGAAGAATGCTAGACACATCCATCTCAACAGGGCCACGGGCCCTTACTTTGCTACGACACGAACCCCGGATTCACCACCAACCGTGAAGAGCCGCCAAAGGGGTCTACTCCATCTGTTACGTGAACGGATTCCAAACCCAGCCGGGCGAAGTGTGGCCGGAGTCATTACTCCTCAACACGGCTCCAGGAGAACCTTTGGTAGACCCCGGTTGGCCTGATGAACACCTATTGGACATTTCTACGGCCGCGAAACGCTCCGCTATAGCTGACCGTCACCAGCAAACAATCGCCCACTGTTCAGCAAAGGGCTTTAGGGCCATCGAGTTCGACAATCTCGATTCTTGGACTAGATCCAAAGCCGCGTTGAGCATGGATCATGCAGTCGCATTCGCGAAGCTCCTAGTGAAAGCGACCCACGAGGCCGGCCTAGCAGCCTCTCAGAAGAACACCCCCGAACTTGCCACGGTAGGGAAGCAGGACATTGGGTTCGACTTCGTCACCACCGAAGAATGCGACCGCTATTCCGAGTGCACGGCGTACGCCGAGGTTTATGGGAAACACGTCCTCGACATTGAGTACACCGATGATCTTCGAGGTGATTTCTTCGAAATCTGCTCTCGGGACACTACACCTCAGCAGACCGTCCTGCGGGACCGCGACCTTGCTCCTCGGGGTACCACTGGTCACATCAGCGAGCGTTGTTGAACCAAACCCTGGTTCTCGGGCAGCCCCTTCAGACCGGCAGGAAAGTTGGTCGATACAATTACGGCAGCGTACCAATCACGTGATACATTGAATGTACTTGCTGATTGATACACTCCTACCCTGTTGTGAGGGCACAATGCTTCTACTCGTCTGGTTCGTATTCGGCACTATGATCTTGGGCATTCTGGTCGGGGGCACATGGTGGCTGATCCACGGTCGTAAAACCAAACCGACGTCTGGAGCGGTTGCACTCTTTACAGCATTGGGGTCAGGAGTAGCTTTCCTCGGAGCAGTTTTTCTGCGCACGGTTTCTGCTCCGCTGTTGTTTCCGTCACCACTGTCCAGTGAAATCGCTCGGTGGCTGTCAGACGCGCAATTCACAAAACCGCTCGCGCTGGGAATTTGTGCGGTCATTATCCTCGCGTTCCCCCTGACTACGCCTTCCCCTCAAGGAAGTGCCGACCTGACTCCCAGAAATCCATTCAGTTTCGGTCGGAAGAGGTGGTTCATCGGCATGGCCTCTATCGTCGGGGTCATTGTCATCGTCACAGTTCTGGCCGGGATGGCATCCGAGCCCGATGATGAGGGCCTCTGGCGCAGCATAACTGTTGATTTCGGGACCACGACCATAGGGACTGGTATCTACGGGTGGTACTACTCTGTTCCCGCTCTCGCACTGCTGGCCGTCCTTCTTGCAGCGACAGTCCTCGCATTGTGGCTGATCGCTCGCCCCGCGCTTGGTGTCGACCACGCCAACGATGTCCTTACCCGCAGATGGAGGACTCGCAATATAGTGGCAGTGGCATCCGGCGCACTCCTCTTACACCTGTCCGCGGTCTTCAACTCCGTGGCAGGATCGGCGTCCTTCCATGCCACCGTACCGGTCGAAGCAGACGTACTTGCCACGTTCGGTCCCTCGTTTGCTGCCCTCGAGCCCATCCTCACCGTCGGAAGTTTTGCGGCCGCGAGCGTTGGATACGCGCTCTGGGTCGGGGTTCTGCTGTCGACTACAGGCGCGCGCCGTGCGGCAGTCACGCGAGTTCGCTCATGATCATCACCTTGACGGGATCGGCGCCGCCCGCCGAACAGATCCGTGATCAAATCCGTGGACTCATCGCCGCAGGCAGACTCGGCGCCGCCGAGCGCCTACCCTCAGTTCGCCAACTCGCAAAAGACCTCGGCGTCGCCCCTGGCACAGTAGCCAAGGCCTATAAGTCTCTCGAAGCCGAAGGATTCATCAGCACCCGAACCGGAGGCGGAACCCGCGTCAGTGCAACAGCTCTGGCCACGCCACGCGCTGTGGTGGACGCCGCTCGGGCCCTCGCCGACATCAGCATCCATTCCCAGATCGACGTTGAGGAAGCGACGCGCCTACTGCACGCCATCTGGCCACCGCCATCGAACGGGTGAGTGCCAGCCACGGAACCCCAAACTACTCAGAGGTTCGGTCCATTCGCGCGAAGTAGTGGAATCGGTCGCCGCGGAAGACCGACTTTGTCCATTCAACGGGTCTGCTATCTGCGTCCAGCCCCAAGCGGTGGATCATCAGCAGCGGCGCCCCCACCTCAATCTCGAGCAGCCGCGCTTCATCCGGTCCTGCAACCCGGGTTGCCACTGTGTCTTCAGCGACCGCGATCTCAATGCTGTAGCAACGGCTCAGCGTCGAGTAGAGCGAGCCGTATTCATCCAGACGCTCGCGAATATGGGGCAGGTCACCGGGAATGTGGGCTATCTCGTGCGCTAACGGTTCACCGTTAATCAGTCGCACTCTTTCAACCCGGGTCAGTAAAGATCCCGGGGACACATCCAGTTGCGTGGCCTGCAGAGCATCAGCCGGAACAGAGTCCACGGAAACGATCCTCGACGAACTCTCCAGATTCTGAACCACTGCGTCCTCAGAAAAGGACGTCAACTGGCGGACATACGTGGGGTGCGGCGCCGCAATGAAAGTGCCCTTCCCCTGCGTCCGGTTCAGTACTCCTTCAGCGACCAGCTCGGCGATAGCCTGCCGCACCGTGGTACGCGACGTGGCGTAACGAACCGCCAGAGCTCGCTCCGGTGGAAGCGGCGCGCCCGGCTCCGACTCCCCCACGAGGAGGCGCAGTTCTTCCTTGAGTACGTAGTACTTGGGAGCAGCAGAGACAGGTAGAGCCATGTAGTGATGGTACCGCGCAAATAAATGGACTAGTCCAATCTATTGACTTGGAAATTGGTCTAGGCCAAGCTAGTCAGATACTCACACCTCAAGAGTTTTACTCGGGATCGAAAGGGACACCATGCTTCATTTAAGAAGGTCGCGTCATGTCGCCGCGACAATCGGCGTCGGGCTTTCCATAGCGCTGGCCATGACAGCCTGTTCCGGCGGGGGCTCGGACAGCGAAGGCTCACAAGACGGGAGCATCGAAGTATGGGCGCACACCGGCCAGAGCGCCGAGTCCGAGGCCCTGCAGGCACTGGTCAAGAAGTTCAACTCGTCGCAGGAAGATGTCACCGCGAATCTGACCCTCATTCCCGAGGCGGACTACACCAGCACCATCCAGGCCACCTCCGCAGATGAGCTGCCCGACGTCATGGAAATGGACGCGCCCACCATGGCGTCCTTTGCCTACGACCGCAAGCTCGTACCGCTGGACGACGTCCTCTCCGCTGACACCCTCGATAATCGCATCGAGGGAGTCAGCGAAAGTGGAACCTACAACGACCAGACCTACGCAGTGGGAATGTTCGACGTCGGCCTGGGCCTGTGGGGGAACAAGGCACTCCTCGAAAAGGCCGGGATCAAGGACATTCCGACGACGGCCGAGGAAGCGTGGACAGTCGACGAGTTCGAAGAGAACCTCGCCAAGCTGGCCAAGACAAGCGCCTCAGGCAAGGCCATAGACCTCGGCGAGGCCAATGGATTCGCTGCCGAGTGGGGCACTTTCACCACGACGCCGGACGTCTGGTCCGCAGGCGGCACCCTCATCAAGGACGGCAAGGCTGAGGGAGTCATCAACAGCCAGGAAAACGTTGACGCGCTCAAGCAGTGGGCATCCTGGAAAGAATACGCAGACCCGAACACCAGCGGAACCGCCTTCCCTGAGGGACAAACAGCACTGACCTGGACCGGTAACTGGATGTACCCCACGTTCAGCGAAGCACTCGGTGAGGACCTGGTCTTGATGCCGCTGCCGGACTTCGGCAACGGGACCAAGGCTGGTCACGGATCATGGCAGTGGGGCGTCACCCCCGCAGCTGAGGGCAACACCGAAGCAGCTGGTTCGTTCCTGGACTTCCTGATGACGGACGAAAGCATCGCCGCCATGGTGGAAGCCAATGCGGCCGTTCCGGGTAGCACCACCGCGCTGGAGCAGAGTGAACTCTACGGACCGGACAAGCCGCTGGAAATGTTCGCCAACAACCTCGCATCCGCTTGCAGCTCAGAGGACGTAACCGAAGAATGCATCGCCGTGGCACGCCCGGTCACACCGGGTTACCCAACGGTGACCAGCTCGTTCGGCAGTGCGCTCCTCGCCATCTGGGGAGGAGCGGACGTCAAGGAAGAACTCGACGCCGCAGCACGCGCCATTGATTCCGACTTCTCGGACAACAACGGCTACGAAGACGAATAACCGAAACAGGAGCGGGGCCGCACAGGCCCCGCTCCTTCGCACGTAGGAGCTCCCCATCGCTACCTCAACTGGCGTAACCCTTCCGAATGCCGACACCATTCGGCGCCCCAGGAAAAAGA
Organism: Arthrobacter roseus; assembly: GCF_016907875.1. Classification (NCBI taxonomy): domain Bacteria; kingdom Bacillati; phylum Actinomycetota; class Actinomycetes; order Micrococcales; family Micrococcaceae; genus Arthrobacter; species Arthrobacter roseus. The sequence continues at coordinate 134,647 of NZ_JAFBCU010000001.1, forward strand.
ACCGGGCCGGCGGTCTTGCCGGGCCGCTCATGGCAACACCTGCGGTGCTGCTGCTCATCCTGTTCGTCGCAGTGCCATTTGTGGCAGCGATCGGGTTCTCCCTCTACAACGTCCGCTTGGGCGATCCGCGCTCCCCCAACTTCATGGGTCTTGAACAATACGCCCGGATCCTCACCGACCCGGATATTTCCGCACAGTTCCTCAGCGCACTGCTACACAACCTCATCTTCGCCGCCGTGGTGGTGCCCGTTCAGACGGCCCTCGCCCTCGGCCTGGCCCTCCTGGTCAAGAAGAGCATCCCCGGCGTCGGGATCTTCCGCTCCCTCTACTTCCTGCCCGTGGTCTTCCCCATTGCGTTGGTTGCCATCATCTGGCGGCTGATCCTTGCCCGCGGAGATCAGGGACTGCTCAACTCCGCCCTGGCCTTCTTCTCCGGCGGCGCCTTTGGTGCTCAGGACTGGCTCGGCTCCGAAACGACGGCGCTGGCATCCGTTATAGTCCTCTCCATCTGGCAGGGCTGCGGATTCCAGATGGTCATTCTCCTGGCCGCACTCCAGCAGGTCCCCGGCGAGCTCTACGAAGCGGCCGAACTAGACCGCGCCGGCCCCTGGCAGCGCTTCCTTCACGTCACGCTTCCCGGCATCAAGACGACGCTTGTCTTCGTGGCGCTCTACACCATGATCCTGTCGCTACGAGTGTTCGACCAGATCTACGTACTGGCTAAATCCGGCGGGGGCCTCAATGAAGGAGCAACACGAACCGTGATGTACGAAGCGGTGACAGCCGCCTTCGACCAGAACAACATTGGCCGAGCGAGCGCGATCTCCGTGGTGTTCTTTGTCATCGTTGTCATCCTGTCCCTCATCCAGCGCCGTGCAACCCGGACCCAGGAGGGCTGAGCGATGCAGACAACAACAGCACCAACCCAGAACATCAGCCGCCGCAGACGAGCGTCATACGTACCCCACTACATCGCTCTACTGGTGACCGGGACCCTATTCCTTGCCCCCGTGGCCTACATGGTCGCGGCCTCACTGGCACCGGCCAGCAAAACCCTTGCCGGCTTTGAAGTGTTCGATGTTTCACAATGGGGCCTGCATAATTACTCCGGTGTGTCCTCCAGTCTCTCCTCGGACAGCACCGGGCACCTGTGGCAGTTCTTCGCCGTCTCCTTCACCGTGACCGTCGCCGTCGTCGGGCTTGGCTTGATCGTCAACTCCATGGCGGCGTACGCCCTTTCGAGGCTTCAATGGCGCGGACAGAAAATCATCCTGCTCAGTATCCTCATGCTGCTGATCGTCCCCTTCGAGGCAGTCGCGGTCCCCATGTTCTACCTCTACAACGACGCACGGAACACCCTGTGGATCCAGATTGTCCCCTTCGTTGGAAACGCGCTGGCCATCTTCCTGTTCTACTCGTTCTTCAGCGGCATACCCCGAAGCATTGACGAGGCAGCCCTCATGGACGGCGCCGGACCGTGGAAGATCTTCTGGCGCATCATTGCGCCCATGAGCAAGCCTGCTTATGCGTCCGTGGCCATTCTGACGTTCCTCACCCAATGGGGTTCATTCCTCTGGCCGGTGCTGATGATTTCGGACCCGAACCTGAGACCCCTACCACTGCAGATCAGTGTCTTTGCCGGGCAACTCCCCCCAGCATGGGGGCAGGTCATGGCGTTCGGGGTCCTGCTGGTCATCCCCGTCATCGTGGTTTTCCTGATTTTCCAACGGTGGTTCATCGAAGGCGTTGCCAGCTCAGCCGTCAAAGGCTGACCCACTCATAAACCCCCGTCCAGAAAGGATCACCGTTGGAAGTTCTCATCCTGCCCCGCCCGGCCGACGTCGGCGCTTACGTTGCCGATCTGTTCGCCGAGCGAATCCAACGGAACCCCGGCATAGTTCTCGGCGTCGCAACGGGATCCTCTCCCCTGGCCACTTACCGGGCGCTCGCCAACCGGAAAGAGCGTGAATCACTACAGGTCGAGGACGTACAGTGCTTTGCCCTGGACGAATACGTTGGTCTTCCCGCCCACCACCCCGGCAGCTACGCAACATTCGTGGAGTCGGAAATCACGGTGCCGCTCGGGCTGAACCCGGCGAACATTCACGTGCCCGACGGCGCCGCCACCAACTTGGACCAGGCCTGCCTGGACTACGAGCAGGCAATCTCCGATCACGGCGGAATCGACCTTCAGATTCTGGGAATCGGCGCGAACGGGCACATCGGGTTCAACGAGCCGACGTCGTCGTTATCATCCCGCACAAGGATCAAGGCGCTCTCCTCCCAGACGCGGGAGGACAACGCACGCTTCTTCGAAGCCCCCGACGCCGTTCCCACCCACTGCATCACCCAGGGACTGGGCACCATCATGGACGTGCACGAAATAGTTCTCGTGGCGCAGGGAACGCATAAGGCGGCGGCAGTCGCGGCGGCGGTGGAGGGCCCGGTAGCCGGGCTATGTCCGGCGTCGATCCTCCAGTTTCACCCTCGGATAACCTTCGTCCTCGACGAAGAGGCTGCCAGCAACCTCTCGCTGCGGGACTACTACCGTTCGGTGCAGACCGCCAAATCATCTCTGGGAAAGGGATCAGCATGACGTTTCGTCTCGAAGAACATTGGGCGTGGGATAGCTGGCTCACCGACGACGGCGAGAATTACCACCTGTTCTACCTCCAAGCGGACCGGTCCTTGAAAGACCCGCAGAAACGACATCACCGCGCGTCGATAGGGCACTCCACGTCCCCGAATCTAGAGGACTGGACGCATCTGCCCAACGCGCTGTCGGCTTCCGAGGGACCAGCCTGGGATGACCTGGCCACCTGGACCGGCTCCACGGTACAAGGACCAGACGGACGCTGGCACCTCTTCTACACCGGGGTGAGCCGCGCCGAAGACGGCCTGCAGCAGCGGATCGGCTCCGCGGTCTCAAATGATCTGGTTTCGTGGACCCGCTCCGAGCAGCCGCCCCTTGAAGCGGATGCCCGCTGGTACGAGAAACTCGGAAACGGGACCTGGCCGGACGAGGCGTGGCGGGATCCGTTCGTCTTCTTCGACGAGGACACCAACCAATGGCACATGCTGATAACGGCCCGAGCCGCCACCGGCGATCCCGCCCAACGCGCCGTCGTCGGGCACGCCGTCAGCCCTGACCTGGAAAACTGGGACATCCAGCCGCCCCTCTCCGCGCCAGCAGGATTCGGCGAAATGGAAGTGCTCCAGACCCACCAGGTCGACGGCGAGTTTGTACTCCTCTTCTCGTGCCTGCCGGAGTACGCTCCCGGAATGCCCGCCTCCGAGCACAACACGGGAACGTGGATCGCCCGCGGAGAGAGCATTCTGGGACCCTGGGACATTGAAGGCGGCTCCCCCTTCTTCATCCCGGGCATCTATGCAACGCAATTGTTCCGCACCCGCGATGGCCAGTGGGTCCTCTTTGGCTTCGGGAACAGTGTGGACGGAGAGTTCACCGGCGAAATCATTGCTCCCATCCCACTCACCGAGGTTCTGGATGGCCAACCCATTTTTCCACCAGTGCTTAACGCACGGCATCACTAAAGGAACCCGAAAGGAAGTCATCAACATGTTCAAAAAACTGATCGCAACCAGTTCCGCGTTCGCGCTTGCCGCCACCGGCGCAATCCTCTGTGCACCGGCGGCCCAAGCCGATGCACAGGGCAAGGACAAGCCACAAGAAGTGACCGTCATGTCCTTCAACATCCACTACGGCGCGGACAGCGACAACGTCCTTGATCTTGAACGCACAGCCAGCGTCATCGAGGATTCAGGCGCGGACATCATCGGGCTCCAGGAGGTGGACAACCACTGGTCCTCACGCAGCGAATTCCTCGACGAGGCCGCCTGGCTCGCCGACCGTCTGGACATGCACTTCACCTACGGGGCCAACCTGGATCTGGAACCACAACGCGGTCAGACCGAGCACAGCCAGTACGGGACTGCAATTCTCAGCGAGTACCCCATCATCTCGTCTGAAAATCACCTCCTCGAAAACATCGACTATGAGGAACGGCCAACGGAACAGCGCGGACTACTTGAAGCAGTCATCAACGTGAAGGGCGCCCACATGTCCTTCTACAGCACCCACCTCGATTTTCAGCGGGCCGAACAGCGCGAACTCCAGGTACAGGAAATTCTTGATATCACGGGCAAAACAAAGCGGCCCACCGTAGTAGTCGGTGACCTGAATGCTGAACCGGATGCGCCAGAACTCCAGCCGCTCTTCTCAACCCTGACCGATACGTTCAAGACGCTCGGACAAAACGAGGACTACACCTTTGCACCGGACATTGACGGTGTGCCCGGCAGCGGATCCGTGGAGAACCCGACCATCCGCATCGACTACATCCTCGCCTCACAGGACATCAAACTGCTCTCCGCTGAAGTCATCACAACATCGGCGTCAGATCACCTGCCCGTCGTGGCAGACTTGCTGGTGCCCAAACGCCCCAACGGCCTGGTCAAGTAGCAAGGACTGCAACACACGATGACGACCATGAACCAAGCCGCGGTGCTGGCAGTCGATATTGGTGGAACAACCATCAAGGCGGCCATCTTCGTAGGAAATGAGCTGGTTTCGGAGCCCATCAGCGTTCCAACCTTTTCGGCCACGTCCAACGCTTACAACAGCGTCGTGACCGCTGTGGAAACGCTGGTGAGGCAGGCAGAACTCCTGCGGCTGGAGCCACGAGTTATAGGCGTGGGCAGTCCCGGTCCCGTGGACTCACAGCGCGGGGTCATCAGTTTCGCTCCCAACCTACGATGGAAAGATCTGCCCCTTGGCAGTGACCTCCAGAAACAGTTTGGTCTTCCAGTAGTCATCGATCACGATGCCAGGACGGCCGCCCGTGCCGAGATGTCGGTACGGGCGGACCTCCAGGATTGTGTATTTATCCCCATCGGTACTGGCATTTCCGCAGCTATCGTCAGCCGCGGAGAGATAATTCAGGGCGCCTTGGGTCAGGCCGGAGAACTGGGGCATATCCAGGTGTTTCCCGGCGGAGAAACCTGCTCGTGCGGGAGCGCCGGTTGCCTAGAGGTTTACGCCTCTGCCAGCGCCATCCTGAACCGCTACCGTGCAGCCGGCGGCACCAGGGCCAGTTCCACAGCTGACATTCCGAGCCTGATCAACGACGACCCTGTCGCGGCCCGAATCTGGTCCGAAGCCATTCATGCACTCGCCACGGCGGTGACCACGCTGACCTCCCTGTTGGATCCAGAAGAAATCATCATCGGGGGTGGCCTGGCAGTAGCGGGACCCACACTCCTGTCGCCCCTTCAGGCTGCAGTGGAGAGCATGCTTCCGTGGCGTAAACCGCCAGTGCTCAGCCTTTCCCGCGTTGGCCCATCGGCCGGGCTGCTTGGCGCGGCACTACTGGCCAGCTCAACCCTCACCAAGGCAACCCTCATCAAGACAACGCTCACCAAAGCATCAGGGGAGCAGTGAATCACCAACAGAAGTCCGTTATCGCCGGCCAGTTGAACACCGGCGTCGACCACTACGCGTCGGGAATTCTAGCCGTGGCCGACGGCGTCATTGCCTATGCCGGCGAGTCCAGCGGGTTCCCCTTAGAGGGCTGGCCGGATCCAGTAGTCGTGGATCCACGGCAGATCCTTGTCCCCGGATTTGTGGACGTTCACTGTCATGGCGGCTTCGGCACAGATTTCTCGTCGTCGTCGGAATCAAGCATCCGGCACGGCCTCCATCAGCTGCACCTGCACGGGGCAACAACGCTGGCGGCCAGTCTAGTCACCGCCGCCAGGGAAGACCTGCTCCAGGGCCTCACACTCTTTGCTTCACTGACCGAGGAGAATCTTGTCGCCGGCAGCCACCTTGAGGGGCCTTTCCTCTCGCACTGCCGTCGCGGTGCGCAGAACCCAGAGTGGCTACGGGAGCCTGACCCGGAGCTGACGCTGGAACTGCTCAACGCCGCCCAGGGCACGCTCCGGGTCATGACCTACGCCCCCGAACTTCCAGGTTCCACGCAGCTGCTGGAGCTCCTGACAGAACACGGCGTACTGCCCTCACTGGGACACACCGACGCCGACGCCGTCACGGCCGCAAAGTCCCTGGCTCACGTACGAGGGTTGCTGGCGTCCCACCCCCAGGAGAACCGACGGGCCGTGCCAACGATCACGCACCTCTTCAACGGCATGCCACCCATCCACCACCGTGCTCCGGGAGCCGCGCTGGCTTGTCTGCGCGATGCCGCCAAGGGCCAAGCGATCGTTGAGCTGATAGCAGACGGAAACCACGTGGATGCGTTCATGATCACCACAACCTTCGAACTTGCAGGGGCCGAGAACATTGCGCTGATCACGGACTCAATGGCCGCTGCCGGGCTCGACGACGGCATCCACCGGCTGGGCTCGAGTGAAGTACGCGTCAGTGACGGCCAGGCAACGCTGACCTCCACCGGCGCCATCGCCGGAGGCACAGCAACCATGGCCGACGTTCTGCGGACCACCCTTGCGGCAGGCGTGCCGTTCGCAGACGCGGTCCGTTCAGCGACCGTTGTCCCCGCGGGAATCCTTGGCCTATCCCACCGTGTCGGAAGCTTGTGCGCCGGAATGGACGCCGACGTCGTAGTCCTCAACGATCAGCACACGGTCTCTGCCGTCATGCGCAAGGGCAGCTGGATCAAGGACCTCGAGGCCGAGGTCGCTGAGTGAACGTGTTCCACCGCCTGTTGTGCAGATCGCGGGCTCTGGCGTGACTCTGTCATGCAGGTCAGGGGCTCGCGCGGCAATCCGGTGCCCCTGACGTGCACAACAGACCCGCGCCAAGGATGATGTACTGAACTCATGACCGACACCATGCGCTCGTCCGAGGACTGGTACGCCCGGGATCTTTCCGGCGAGGAGTTCACCGACGTCACGTTCTCTGATCTGGACCTGACGGAGGCGACGGCGACGGGCGCCTCTTTCGACCACTGCACGTTCAAGCGGGCGTCCTTCAACGTCGCCGCATTCACGGACAGCTCTTTCGCGAACTGCACGTTTGCGCACTGCAACTTTTTCGACGCCGCGTTCACCGGGTGCCGGATGGTGGGCAGCATATTCCAGAAGTGCAGCTTCAACATCACCAGGATCGACGGCGGCAACTGGTCCATGGTGGCGTTGCCGGGCGCCGAGCTGTCCAAGGCAGTGTTCAACTCCGTGCGGATGAGCGAGGCCGATCTGCGCGGGGTGAAGTGTTCTGGCGGTACGTTCCGCGACGTCGATCTCGGGGGTGCGTGGCTCGACGGCGCCGACTTCAGCGGGGCGGATCTGCGCGGCAGCAACCTCGTGTCCCTTGACCCGCAGGAAACAAATGTAAAAAAGGCTGTGGTAGACATGCAGCAGGCCATTGTTCTAGCAGGGAACCTCGGCCTTGATATCCGTCCAGACTGATCAGGTTCCATCATGAGCGCATTTTCTTCCGGCGCCGTCCGGATCGACGCATGGCTGTGGGCCATCCGCGCCTACAAAACCCGTTCCGCCGCGACCACCGCGTGCAGGGCCGGCCACGTCCGGCTCAATGACAAGCCCGCCAAGGCAGCACACATTGTGGTCCCCGGTGACACCATTCGCGTCCGCCAGCCGGGCTTCGAACGCATCCTTGAAGTACGCCAGCTGATCGCCAAGCGCGTTGGTGCAGAGGCGGCGTCGCACTGTTTCACTGACCACACGCCGGCGCGGCCCAAATTGCCAGCCCTTGGCCTACCGCAGCGCGACCGCGGTGCCGGCCGACCCACAAAGAAGGACCGCCGGGATCTCGACCGCCTGCGGGAAATGCGCGACGACGGTTAGGCGGTCTCCACTTCACGCTGCCAGCGATATTCGACCCATCCCACCGCGGGGAGTCCGCCCCACCGCGGAATCTGTTCCACTTTGGTCATCGGCAACCGCATCGTGCCTTGTCAGCTGGGCAACACGCCGTCGGGCCCTTCCAAAGATGGACAGACTCCGCGGCGAAGAAGAGGCACCGCGCAGAAAAGACTTAGAGCACTGGCCGCCCGGGCAGCATAGCCCACACCGGCTCGATGGGCCGTCCGCTGCGGAACTGCTTGTCATCCGGGTCCAGGCCCACCAGTTCTTCGAGCAGGTGGCGCGTGGGCGGCATGAGTTGCAGTGCGCCGTCGTCGGCTTCCGTGAGAATGGACCGAACGGAAGACCAGTGCGAGGAACTCGCTTCCGTGGTCTGATGGCGGGGGTCCAGCGAAGGTGCTGGCTGGGTGAGATAGAAGTAGGTGTCGAACCGTTTGGGCATGCCCGACGGCGTCACCCAGTTGGCCCATGGCGTCAGCTCGCCGGCCGTCAGGGAAGCCCCTGTTTCCTCCTCGACTTCGCGCAGCGCAGCGGCCAAAAGGATCGCCGACATCTCACGGGTTGAGCGCGCGCCGCCGTCGCTTATGGCGCTCTTCTGCCACGCGGAGGCGTGCCGTTCGGCTACCCGGGAAAGCTCAGGCTTTCGGGCGGTGACGTAGTCCTTGCCGTCTACACGGCCGCCGGGGAACACCACCATTCCGGCAGCGAAGTCCATGGTGTGCGCCCGGTTCTGGATGAACACCACGGGATCGTCGGCGTCGCGGCGCAGCATGATGACGCTGACCGCAAGACGGGGTAAAACGGGTGCTTCGGGCGCCGCTGGCATGGGACCTTCTTCCGGATACTTTCTCCACAGCAGACTACCCGTGTCTACGATTGGACCATGACAACGCCCGACGCCGGTTCCCCCGATCCCTTAAAGCGCAGCAGTCCCCTGACCCGGTTCAGGCTGGCCCCGAACCCTGGCCCCATGAGTCTGGAGGGGACCAACTCGTATGTCATTGGGGCTGGCACGGTGGTGGATCCCGGGCCCGACGACGAGGCGCACCTGCAGCTGCTGGCGTCCGTGGGGGATGTCCGGCTGATCCTCATCACGCATCGCCATCCGGACCACACGGCTGGCAGCGAACGCCTGCGCGAGCTGACAGGTGCACCCGTGCGTGCCCTGGCTGCGGAGCATTGCCACGGCGGGCGCCCACTGGTGGATGGCGAGGTGATCGACGCCGACGGCGTGGAGGTGCGTGTGCTCGCTACTCCCGGTCATACCTCTGATTCAGTCAGTTTTCACCTGCCCGACGACGGCATTAACGGCTCGGTGTTGACGGGTGACACGATCCTGGGCCGGGGCACCACGATCATCGACTACCCGGATGGTCGATTGGGCGCCTATCTAGAATCACTGGAGCTGCTCAGGGCGTTGGGGCCAGCCACGGTTCTGCCAGCGCACGGTCCGATCCTGCCGGATCTGAGCGCGGTGGCGGAAGCGTATTTGGAGCATCGGAGTCAGCGCCTCACCCAGGTCCGCGCAGCGCTTCAAGAGCTGGGACCGGAAGCAACGGTTGAGCAGGTAGCTGACCATGTTTATGGGGACGTGGATCCTTTGGTCCGCGGTGCGGCCGAGGCCTCAGTGGGCGCACAACTGGACTATTTACGAAGCGAATAGAGAGAAACGATGACGCAGCGAAAAGGTGTTCTGTTCGATGTCGACGGCACGCTCGTGGACAGCAACTACCTGCACGTTCTGTCTTGGTGGCAAGCGTTCCGGAAAGCCGGGCACGATGTTCCCATGGCGCAGATCCACCGGTGTGTGGGCATGGGCGGCGACAAACTGGTTGCGGAGCTTCTGGGCGATGATCGGGATATGGACCACGACGAGGCGTTGAAGGCCTCGCACGGCGCTGTCTACTCCACACATTGGCCGTCGTTGCGCACCCTTCCCGGCGCCAGAGATGTCCTGCTGCGCGCCCATGAGTCGGGACTCGCCGTCGTCCTCGCCTCTTCTGCAGAGCAGGCGGAATTGGATGTTCTGCGTCAGGTGATTGATGCCGACGACGCCATCGATGCGGCAACAAGCTCCACCGACGCAGAGGCCAGCAAGCCGGCGCCGAACATCCTTGAAGCGCCGCTGGAGGCCGTTGACGTGCGCTCGGAGAACGCAGTCTTTGTGGGCGACGCCGTGTGGGACGTTATCGCCGCGAAAGAACTCGGGATGCCGTGCATCGGTGTGGAGTCGGGCGGAACGACGGCGGCTCACCTCACCGAAGCCGGTGCCGTCGAGGTCTACAAGGACACCGCTGAGCTGCTTGCATCGTGGGAGAAGAGCGCGATCGGCAAACTGCTCGCAAAGCGCACAGACTAGTGACTGCGTTTCAGCCGAGGGGTGAAGGACGGCAGCGGGTCACGGGGGTAGCTGCGGCTGTCTGGGCGGCTGCATTCACTGAGGCGTTCGGGCTCATCAGCCCAAGCACTCTAGGGCGGGTCCGTCTGAAGAAGACCGCTGCCCTCGACGATGCGCTCGTGGCCATTGTTTACGACGATTGGCGAGGCGACATCGCTGGTTTCGTCTTCACCGTTTGTGACCTCAATGAAATCGATGCATCCCATCGGGACCCGGTGAATACGGCTAGGGGAATGGTGCTTGGGGAGCTCATCGAGCCCAGCCCGCACGGCCAGGTTCGGGACGTGGAACTCCTCCGACCACTCAACAACGAGTTTTCCGGCATTCGGTGGTGGGGCGACGTCCCGTAGTTGCCGACTTGCAGCGCGGCTAGCCCTTGTGCGGGAGCGACTTGGTCCGGGACACTCTCACGGACTTTCCTTTGCCCGCGACCTTCACGATCAGTCGGTAAATCGCGAACAGTCCGACCGACAGTAAAAGAACCATTGGTCCGAAGGAGCCAAGGGCTTCACCGAAGGTTGGAACGATCGGATTCTCGAGTGCGCGCATGGTGACGACACTACCGGTGCCGCGAAGAAAGTTTGTGCTGTAAGTCACTGGATATGCGCGTGGACCCTTCCGCAATGCAGTGCCTCATGTAAGGATCGAGAAGTCCCAATCATTCTCATCTGGAGGTCCAACCGTGACCAGAACTGTCCTTGCTCGGCGTACATCGGCGGCCTTCGCCGTCGTCGCCCTTGCTGCTTCCGCCATGGTCGGCAGCAGCGCCGCAGCAGCCCCCACCGTGGAGCCCGTCTCCACTCCTGTCCCGTTCGAGGCCGCCGACGGGCAGCTCATGAGCTACGTGGTCAACGCGAAGCGTGCCAACCGCGGCCAGACCAAACAGGTCGTCAAGGCCATCGAGGCAGCCGACGGCGTCGTCATCCAGCAGTGGCCACAAATCGGCGTGGTGGTGGTGCAGTCCAAGAGCGCAGACTTCCGTACTGACGTCATGAAGACCGGCAAGAACTTCGTCGAGTCCGTTGGTGCAACCCGCACGGCAACGGTCTCCGAGGGAACGCCCGAGGGCATCCTCACCCCGTGGGCTGATCAGCGCCAGCGTCGTATGACAACGGACGCACAGGCCAAGGCGGACCTCAAATACGGCAACGCAACCTATGAGGGTGCCGCTGTCGATCCGCGCGAAAGCGAACAATGGGATATGGCCCAGATCAATGCTGATCAGGCGCACGAGGTCACTGACGGGTCCCGTGACGTGCTCGTCGGCGTTCTGGACAGCGGCATCGACGCCGATCATCCGGATCTGCAGCCCAACATCGATGTTGCGGCTTCAGTGAACTGCTCCAACGCCGGCAAGCCGGACACCTCCGCAACCGGTTGGCAGCCCACCACCTCTTCGCACGGCACACACGTTGCAGGCACGGTGGCCGCCGCCCGCAACGGCGTCGGCATTGTTGGTGTTGCGCCCGGTGTGCGCATGGCTTCGGTGAAGGTAGTGAGCGACGACGGTTACATCTATCCCGAATACGCTGTCTGCGGTTTCATGTGGGCGGGAATGCAGGGCATGGACGTGACCAACAACAGCTACTTCGTTGATCCGCTGACTTTCTGGTGTGGCGACCAGCCTGATCAGGCTGCGGTACGCACCGCCGTCGAGCGCGCTGTCACGTGGTCTACCGACCAGGGAGTTGTCCACGCAGCGGCTGCAGGTAATGCCGCCTACGACCTGTCCAACAAGACCACGGACACCGGCAGCCCCAATGATGGGACCGCCGTCGACCGCCAAATCAACAACGACTGCAAGGACATTCCCACGGAGCTACCGGGCGTTGTGACCGTTTCCTCGACCGATCAGGCGACGGCGCTGTCCTCGTTCTCCAACCGTGGACTGGATACGATCGACGTAGCTGCTCCGGGTTCGCGGATCCTGTCCACGCTGCCCGACAACTCTTACGGCTCGTTGAGCGGCACGTCCATGGCGTCACCGCACGTGGCCGGTGTTCTGGCTCTGATGAAATCCGCTCACCCGAGCTGGACTCCCGCACAGATGATCAAGCAGTTGCGCAAGCAGGCGATGGACCACGAGTGCGCACCCGCATCCTCACCGCGGGGCGCTGAGTGCATCGGCACCCTGGAAAACAACAGCTACTACGGAGAAGGCATCACGGACGCACTCGCCGCCGTACGCTAAATCCCCAACAAGTATCTGGCCGGGGCTGTGACCCCGGCCAGATGCATGTCCGACCCGAGGTGTAGCCTGAGCAGGTGAGAAACGAGACCCTGTGGGAAGCGAAAAAGCGGGATAATCCCGGCCATTCAGCCTGGTACATCGAGCGGTTTGAGCAGATGCGCGCCGATGGTGCAGATCTGCACGGTGAGGCACGGCTGATCGACGCCATGGCATCCCGTAACGCTCGAATTCTGGACGCGGGCTGCGGGCCCGGGCGGATCGGCGGCGAGCTTGCGCTTCGCGGTCACCAAGTGGTGGGCGTCGACGTCGATCCTGAACTCATTCAGGCCGCTCAGGAGACCCACCCCGACGTCGAATGGCACGTTGGTGATCTGAGCGAACTGGACCTGCACGACGGCGGCGGCCGCTCAGCCTTTGATCTCATCGTCTGTGCGGGCAATGTCATGACCTTCCTGGCCCCGGGCACTTCTGACGATGTTTTGCGGAACTTCGCGGCGCATCTCTCGGCCGAAGGCAGGGCCGTTGTGGCCTTCGGGGCTGGCCGTGGCTACAGTTTCGACACATTCCTTTCCGACGTCGACGCGGCTGGACTCACGTGCGACACACGGTTCTCCACGTGGGAGCTGCGGCCGTGGACGACGACGTCGGACTTTCTCGTAGCTGTGCTGTCTCTGGCGGAGTAAAGACTGACATACACTTCTGGCTAATAACTGAAAACAAAAGTTGGGGAACTTATGAACACGGCATCCACAGCCATGCGCAATTCGCGGTGGCGACAAAAAGCTGCGCAGCTCACAACGACGGTACTTGCCGGTCTAGTCTTCATCGCTTCGTCAGGCTGCTCACCGTCGAGCGACGCGAAAACCGCCGAAGTGGTCCGCGTGGTCGACGGTGACACGCTGGTTGTCCTCATCGGGTCCGAAGAGGAAACCGTCCGGCTGCTCAACGTGGACACACCGGAGACAAAAGACCCCAACAAACCGGTCGAGTGTATGGGCCTGGAAGCCACCTCGTTCCTGAAGCAGCTGACGCCACCGGGCACCAAGGTTGGCCTGGATTACGACGTCGAGCGTGAGGATCGCTACGGACGCACGTTGGCCGCTGTATTTCTGGCCGATGAGACGTTCGTCAACGCGGAAATCGTAAAAAACGGCTTCGGTGTACCCGCTGTATTCGAACCAAACCGCAAGTATTATGACCAAGTCCTCGCCGCTCAAGGTGACGCAGAGCAGTCGCAGGCGGGCCTTTACGACGACGCCGCCGAGTGCAGCCTTCCCTCCGAGTTGGACAACGCTGTTGAAGCTCTCGAGGCCGCCGCCGAATTGCCCGTAGGCACAACAGCCGCCACCGCTGTCACAGCCTTTACTGCTTTGGCTGCAGCTCTGGCAGGAGCCAAAGCGTTGAATGAGCTCATTGAAGCCGCCCAGGACACAGCCTGGGTGACAGCAATTGCCGGCACCAAGTCGGTAGCTCTGCTATCCCGCCTCGACCGACAAATCGTAGCCACAGAGAAGCGACATTCTATTGTCGGCGCTGAGGTGAAGCGGCTCGAGAAGGCTGAAGCTGCAGCGGCAACAAAGGCCAAAGCCGTGAAGGAAAAGAAAGTGGCGGCGGCCAAGGCGGAGAAAGCGCATACTGAGGCCGTTGCCAAACAAGCCCGAGAGGCCGCCGCCATAGAGGCTGAACAAGAACGTGAGGCGGCCATTGAACGCGAGCGCATTCGGAATCTCCCACCAGCCCCGGCGCCTTACGCGCCCCCGGCGCCCGCCCCGTATGTGCCAGCCCCGGCGCCGTACATCCCGCCTGTCCAGCAGGACCCCTACCCCGGTTATACGGGGCCACGATGCTATGCTCCGGGCGGGAAATCCTGGAAGCCTTGTCCCTGACACCAGGTGAGGGCCGAAAGTCGCCCTAAGCTATTTATATGGACATTGACCCTCAGCGTCCCGTCGCCGTGAAGCATCTCCCGTGGAAGAAGATTCTCTTTATTCTGCTGGCTATCCACGCGTTGGTGGTTGGTTTTAGTTTAGTTTCGCCTCTGCTGACCGGCATGCCTCGGGGACAGACCCAGTTCAGCGTGTACTTCGACGTGAACTATGAGGGCAATTTCCCTACCTGGTGGAGTGTTGTCCAATTATCCGGCGCAACTGTGTTCCTTGCGATAACCGCGTGTTTCGCGTGGTATTCCCGGAGCCGGGGCTGGATCGCGTGGAGTGCTCTTGCGGCATTGATGCTGGTACTGAACCTCGACGAGGGCACCTGGCTGCATGAGCGGTTCGACCAGATAGCGCTGCATATTGTTGATGTTCAGGATTTCACCTTTGTATGGCTCATCTTCGGTATACCCCTGGCCTTGATAATCCTGGTAGTTTCGTGCATCAGCGCCCGCCACCTGCCGTTACTGGCCCGGAAACTGGTGCTGGCAGGATTCGTCACATTGATGTTCGCGGCCGTCGGCATGGAGCTCATCGCTGGCTCGTTTATCCAGGCTGGTACGAGCACCGTATGGATTGCATTGAGCTATCACCTCGAAGAATTTTTGGAACTCGCTGCTGTCGCGCTGATTCTCGTCGCTCCCCTGACGGCCTACCGGCTACGACCGACGATGGACGGCGTCAGCCTGCAACTCGAGCCCAAGACGTGAGCATCACCTCCGGTGTGCACTGTCATTTTGCGGTGTGGATTCCTACCATGGGGTCATGGACAAAAACAACGACGCCGAATCTCCAAAGGACACCTTCATCCCCCTGGACGACGAACCCATAACAAAGCGTGATGCCACGCCGGGCGATGAATCGGCTGTGTCACCTGCCACGCGAGCGAAGTATCGGCACCTGATGATTGCTGGGATCGTCGTGATTGTGCTCGCTGTGACAGCAGTAGTCTTCATTGCCTTGATGATCAACTGAAAATTACTCTCTCGCTTCAGCGGTCTTCTTGTCGTTGGCCTTCTGTAGAGCCTTGATCAGTTCGCTTTTCGTCATATCCGAACGCCTGGAGATATCGAGTTTCTTCGCGAGTTCGTAAAGATGCTCTTTGGACGCGTTCTGGTCTACGCCGCCGGCGGTATCACGAGAGGTGTTCTTTCCGCCCTTCGCCTGCGGATCCGAAGGCCCATTTTCATCCTTCGGTTCCCAATGGTCGCCAACCTTCTCGTGCGTGTGCTTGAGCGCGCTGTAGGCAACCCGGTTCGTTCTCTCATCGTCGCCGTCGTACTCTTCCGCCGCGGAATCATGCGCCTTGGCGTACGTTTCCTGAGCCAACGTGTCCGAGCGTTTCAACGTGCTCGGCAGCTCTGATTCCTTGACTTTGCCGCTCTTCGTTGTCTTCGGCATTCTGCACCTCATTCTCCGCGGTGACCGCGAATCGGCTGTGTCTCCACTCTGTACCAGCTAAAGGCCCCTCGCAACACTTTAGCGTCTGACTTTCCCGCTCGGTGCGCGCCCAACCAGAGAACCAGCTAGCCATTGGCCGGCAAGCTGTATAACGTTTTGTTCCAGACGAGGACCGTCGGTACATCACTACCGACCCCCTATTGGGCTACCGAAAGGCATGCGGTCACCATGGCAGAACCGAAGAAGGGCGATTCGGCGGAAGAGTTCGCCGCTCCGGACCTGGAGAGTGAAGCGGGACGCAAAACCATCCGACGGGCTATCGCCGGATCAGCCATCGGTAATGCAACGGAGTGGTTTGACTACGGTGTGTACGCCGTCGTCGTCACCTACATCACCGCCAACTTTTTCCCCGGCGGCACCGAATGGGCTCTGGCAACATTCGCAATCTCATTCCTGGTCCGCCCCCTCGGCGGATTTTTCTGGGGCCCGCTAGGGGACAAGATCGGCCGCAAGGCCATCCTCGCGCTCACCATTGTTCTGATGGCCGGCGCCACCTTCGCTATAGGACTCATCCCCAGCTACGAAACGATTGGTTGGTGGGCTCCCGCCCTGCTGATCCTGATGCGGCTCATTCAGGGCTTCTCCGCGGGCGGCGAATATGGTGGCGCAGCCACGTTCATGGCCGAGTACTCGCCCGACAAAAAACGCGGCTTCTTTGGCAGCTTCCTGGAATTCGGGACCCTGGCCGGCTTTGCTCTGGGTAGCGCGATCGTGCTCTTCCTTCAGCTGATGCTCGGCGACGCCGCGATGGAAGAGTGGGGTTGGCGTATTCCGTTCCTGGTCGCGGGCCCACTTGGTCTGATCGGCTTCTATCTGAGGAACAAGCTGGAGGACACCCCCGTCTTCCGTGAACTGGATAAGGAAAAGGCTGAGGAGCCAAGCGCCAAGACCGAACTGCGCGATCTCATCCGGAAGTACTGGCGCCCAATTGTCGCTATGTCCGGGCTGGTTATTGCCCTCAACGTCGCCAACTACACGCTCCTTGGCTACATGCCCACCTATCTTGAAACACAGATCGGCATGTCCAACAACAGTTCACTCGCGCTGATCCTGATAGGTCAGGTTGTCATGATGATTCTCATCCCGTTCGCGGGACGCTTCTCAGACAGCATCGGACGACGACCCATGTGGCTGTTCTCCATGGGAGGTCTCTTTGTGATGGCAATCCCCATGTATTTGCTGATCGGAACCGGCTTCACAGGTGCACTGATCGGCTTCTCCGTACTCGGCATTCTCTACGTGCTGCAGCTCGCCACCATCTCAGCGACCTTCCCGGCCATGTTCCCCACCCACGTCCGCTATGCAGGTTTTGCAATCACCTACAACATGGCCACTGCCATCTTTGGTGGCACTGCTCCTTTGGTCAACGAAGCCGTCATTGAGGCCACCGGCAACCTGCTGTTCCCGGCCTTTTATATGATGGGCGCCAGCGCCGTCGGGCTGATCGCGTTGCTCTACGTTCGTGAGACCAATGGCAGGTCGATCCGCGGAACTGAGCTTCCAGGGGATCCGACGGCGGCGGAGAAGTCAGCCATGGCCTAATGTTCGCAGCTGGCTTACCTACTGTTCAGACCGCCACTTGTGTGACTACGGTTGAAGCATGAGTGCATACAAGACAGTAAACCCGGCCACCGGCGAAACGCTGAAGGAATTTGAGCAGACCACAGACGCTGACATCCAAGACGTCATGGCTCACTCACACAAGGCATACGGCTCCTGGCGCAGCACCGCCGTCGAAGATCGTGCGGCAATCTTGTCCCGCGTTGCGGAACTGTACAAGGAGCGCAAGGACGAACTCGCCGCCACCATCACCATGGAGATGGGGAAGGTCACAGGGCAGGCGCAGGGCGAGGTGGACCTCTCCGCCAGCATCTACCAGTACTACGCGGACAAGGGACCGCAGTACATGCAGGATGACACGATCGACGCCGTCGGCGGTGGTGAAGCAGTCGTGCGCACCGAGGCCATCGGTTCCCTCATCGGCATCATGCCGTGGAACTTCCCCTACTATCAGGTGGCACGGTTCGCAGCGCCGAACCTACTACTGGGCAACACCATCATGCTCAAGCACGCAGAGAACTGCCCCCAGTCGGCGCTGGCCATAGAGCAGATTTTCAAGGACGCTGGCCTTCCCGAAGGTGCGTACATCAACGTCTTCGCGACCAAGGACCAGATCGCTGACATGATCGCCGACCCACGCGTTCAGGGCGTGTCCCTGACAGGCAGCGAACGCGCCGGATCCGCCGTCGCCGAAGTAGCAGGTCGCAACCTGAAGAAGTACGTGCTGGAGCTCGGCGGATCAGACCCCTTCATCGTCCTCGACAGCGACGACCTCGACAAAACCGTCAAGGCCGCCGTCGCCGGGCGTATGGGCAACGCCGGACAGTCCTGTGTCGCAGCCAAGCGGTTCATTGTCCAGGAAAAGTACTATGACGATTTCGTGGAGAAGTTCACTGCGAAAATGTCGAAGATGAAGCCAAACGATCCCACTCAGGCGGATACGCGCTTCGGCCCTATGTCCTCACAGTCCGCTGCGGATGGGTTGATCGAGCAGATCAAGGACGCTGTGGATAAGGGCGCTACCCTGCGTACGGGTGGACACCACGTTGAGGGGCCGGGCGCGTTCGTTGAAGCAACAGTACTCACTGATGTGACACCCGAAATGCGTGCCTACAGTGAGGAACTGTTTGGCCCCGCTGCCGTTGTGTACAAGGTCGCAGACGAGGAAGAGGCCATCGAATTGGCCAACAGCTCTGCCTACGGCCTCGGCGGTTCCGTCTTCAGCACGGACACCGACAGAGCGAAGTCAGTAGCGCAGCGCCTTGAGACGGGCATGGTGTGGATCAACTCTGTCACCAGCACCCAGGCTGACCTCCCCTTCGGCGGAGTGAAGCGTTCCGGCGTTGGCCGCGAACTGGCCAAGTACGGCATGGACGAGTTCGTGAACCGCAAACTGGTTCGCACCCCAGCGTCGAAGCCAGCACAGCCAGCTGGCTGAGCGACGTTGTCCGGATAGCTCATCACGCCAGAAGAAGGAGACCTAACAATGGCCACCAGCACACAGATTCAGCTCACATCACGTCCCAAGGGCGCTCCGACGCCCGAGAACTTCCGGAGCGTGCAGGAAGATTTGCCGGACCTGCAGCCCGGTGAGGTTCGGGTGCAGAACAAGTTCGTTTCCGTTGACCCGTACATGCGCGGCCGGATGAACGACGCCAAATCCTACGTACCGCCTTTCCAGCTCGACGAAGCCATGACCGGCGCAGCCGTTGGCCTCGTGACGGAGTCCTCCAGCGATGACTTCGCTGAGGGCGACGCCGTACTGCACAGCTTCGGTTGGCGGGATATTGCGCAGGGTCCGGCGGACCAGTTCACGAAAGTCCAGGAAATCCCCGGGCTGGAACTCTCGGTGTACCTCGGCATTCTCGGCATGACGGGGCTGACGGCGTACGCAGGGCTCACGCGCATTGGCGGCTTCCGACAGGACGACGTCGTTTTCGTCTCCGGTGCCGCTGGAGCCGTGGGAAGCGCCGTCGGGCAAATGGCGCGCGTTCTTGGGGCCAAGCAGGTCATCGGCTCGGCCGGGTCCGCAGAAAAAGTGGAGCTACTCAAGAGCAAATACGGCTTCAACGACGCATTCAACTACAAGGATGGGCCCGTTCGCAAACAGCTGCGGGACGCTGCCACGGAAGGCATTGACGTGTACTTCGACAACGTCGGTGGCGATCATCTCGAAGCCGCGATCGACGTCCTGAACCGTAATGGCCGTGCAGCGCTGTGCGGGGCAATCTCGCAGTACAACAACACCAGCCGCGAGCCTGGCCCGGACAACTTAGGCAATCTGGTCACAAAGTCCCTCAAACTTCAGGGGTTCATTGTTGGTCAGCATCAGGATCTGCAAGGTGAGTTCGTGGAGAAGATGTCCGGATGGCTCACCAATGGAGACATCGTTTTCGACGAAACCGTGGTGGACGGCATCGACAACTCAGTTCAGGCGTTCCTGGACATGATGGGTGGATCGAACACCGGCAAAATGGTGGTCCGCGTCTAAATCGGCGCCCGGCGGCCTCACAGGGTGAGGCTGCCGGGTCCTTTTTTAACTAAGCGATTCGTGTTCCCCGGGGCAGACGACCCGCGGGCGTTGCCAAACGCTTCCAGCCAATGAGAATCAGCGCCCCGGCCAAGAGAGCCTGAAGTGCGAGTCCCAGCGGCCAGATCGGCATCAGCCCAGTAGGTGGCGGTGACTGCGCGTAAGGACCTGAGAGCTCCTCACAGGTCTGCTCAAAATCAGGGCCTGCCTGCGCCGTCCTCAAACCGAGGCTCACCGATTCCATGACCCCGGGCACCCGGTAGTCCTCAGCAGTCCCGGAGTCTTCCTCGGAAACGCGGTTGTACGGCACAGAATCTGCCACGATCACAAACGGGTTCGCGGCCAATAGCCAGGCAGTCCGCTCCGTATGGAGGACCGGCTGTCGGTAGGTCTCAGTGGTGCACGTGAAGTCTTCATCCTTCGGCTCGGCCATCGAATCAAAATCGTCGGGCAGCGAATAGTTTGCAGTCGTGACCTCGGCCTCCTCTTGAACCAGGACCATACTCAGGCCGAAGCCAATCAGCGTTCCGATACTCAGCAGGGCCACGAGCATGTAGGTGATGACGATCGAGAACAGTGGGCGAGCGGCGATTGCCGAGACACCGACACCGATGGCAGCCACCAGGCCCAGTTCGACAGCGAGCATCACCAACGACACAAGTGTCTCGGAAAAAGAGACACCGCCGACAATGAGCGCCCAGACGATAAAGGGAAGGCTGATCACGAGAAAGGCCAGGGCAGCGGCCCAAGCCGTCAGCCACTTACCCCACAGAACCTGACCGGGTGTCAGCAGCGTGATCTGGATAATCGCGAGTGTTCCGGCCGCACGGTCACCGTTGATGGCTGTGGCAGAAAGCCCCGGCGCCACGAGGAGCCCGAAGAGCAGCACGGTTCCGATCACCAGTTCAAAGAGGATCGGGCCGCCCTCCCCCTCAGCGTTCATCGAGGCAGTAGTCACTGCCGCCAGGACGAATATGAGCCCTAGAAGGGCAAACCAGATACCGAGCACGATGTACCAGGAGCGAGCTCGCAAGCGCTGCTTCATCTCGAGCTTGAAGACAGCTTTTACACCTGCGATCCACGACAGCGAATGCTGCGGATGAATGTCATTTTCCTTGAGCTGCGCAGTCATAGCTGATCGGCCTCCAGGCTCATGTATGTCTCCTCCAGGGCGCCCCCGGCTGCGGCGAATGCGGTGACCACGACGTCGTCCATAACCAGCGTGCGCAACAGCGCTGCCGCTTCGGTAGTACTGCCAAGCAGAACCTCATACTCCGCACGGCGAATGTCGCCACTGACTTTGAATGCCACGCCGCGACGTTCCAGGGCAGCTGCTAGCGGCTCCAATGGCTCGGCCCGAATCGTGTAGCGGCGAGCCTGCGCGCCCGCCTCATTGAGGGTCTGGGTCTTCACAGATTCGCCACGACTGACAAACACCGCGCGATCCGCGATTTCATCGAGCTCTGCCAACACGTGGCTGGAGACGACTACCGCTTTGCCCTGCCCCGCCAGTGTCCGCAGTAATCTGCGCAATTCCACCCGTGAGCCCGGGTCCAGACCGGAAGCGGGCTCATCCAACAACAGCACCTGCGGATCGTGGATGAGGGCTCGGGCCAGACTAAGCCGTTGCTGCTGGCCGCGGGACAACACCCGGGCAGGCTGATCGGCGAGATCGCTGAGCTTTACAGTTTCCAGTAGCAGGACAGCGCGGGCGTGGCTGGCCGTTCGGTCCAAGCCGTAGAGCGTGCCCATGGTCGTCAGGACTTCAGTAGCGGTCAGTGACTCCCAGACGCCCAGGGTATCCGGCATCCAACCAATCAAACGTCGTACCGCCGTCACGTCTTCTTGTGGATCAACGCCACTGATATGCACGGTCCCGGCGTCCGGGGCCAGCAGCGATGCCAGCATCAGCAACAGCGTTGTCTTGCCGGAACCGTTTGGTCCGATCAGCGCGGTGACCTCACCTGCCGGTGCCTCAAAGTCGATGTTGCGCACGGCCTCAACGGACCCGAAACTTCGCCTGACGCCGCGAGCGACTATTCCCCCATACGTCTCTATCATGAGGAGAACTGTAGGTCAGCTATTGGTACATGCCGATGAAAGACACCACATTGTTAGCAACGCCGTCGAGCACAGGAGAGCACCATGCCCACCACCCATCCAGAGTCAGGACAGAAGCCCTCCCGCATCTCGGCAGTGATGCGACCGGTGAACTCCGTGGTCGAGCGGTTCATTCCGAGCGCCCTGGTGTTCGCCGTCGTTCTCAGTCTCGTCGTCGCGATCCTGGCGTTGGTCCTCACCGACGCAGGTCCCGTCGATGTGCTGGTCGGCTGGGGTGACGGACTCGCGGGGCTCCTCGCCTTCATGACTCAGATGGCGCTCATCCTGCTGCTCGGCCACGCACTCGCCAACACCGGACCCGTACGGCGGCTACTCACCGCCATGGCGGGACTGCCGAAGAGCCCCGGTCAGGCGTACGTATTCGTATTTCTTGCCGCAGCCGTCGCTTCCCTCATCACGTGGGGATTGGGCCTTGTGGTTGGCGGGCTGCTGGCCAAGGAAGTGGCCGCGCAAGGCCGCGAGAAAGGGTTGCAACTGCACTTCCCCATGCTGGTAGCTGCCGGCTTCTCCGGATTTGTGGTCTGGCATATGGGCTACTCCGGATCAGGACCACTGGCCGCCGCCACCGAGGGCTCCTTCATCGCGGAGCAGCTGGGCCGCACCATCCCCATCACGGACACCACCTTCACCTGGTGGAATATCACGGCGGTGGTTGCGACCATTGTGCTAGTCGCCGTCGCGTTGGCTCTGGTGGCACCGAAGGCAGGGGACAAAATTGTTGAGTTGCAGGTCGATGCTCGCAGCTCGGATGACGTCGCCATCGACGACGAGGTAGTCACCCCAGCGGACCGCGTGGATGCCAGCCGAATCCTGACCACCCTGGTGGGTCTAGCCCTTGTGGCGTACCTGATAACCCACTATGTGCAGGGAGGTACGGCCACGCTCGATATTGTGAACTGGACCTTTCTGGCGCTGATCTTCCTGCTGGTTCGCAACCCGTTTGAGCTGATCGGCTTGATCAAGAACGCAGCTTCCAATGTTGGCGAAATCCTCCTCCAGTTCCCGTTGTATGCGGGAATCATGGGCATTATGACGACGACGGGGCTGATCGCAGTCTTCTCTGATTTCCTCGTCAACATCGCCACACCGGGGACGTTTGGCGTGCTGGCTCTCCTGTCGGCCGGGATCGTGAACTTCTTTGTTCCCTCGGGCGGCGGGCAGTTCGCCGTGCAGGCGCCCATCATGCTCGACGCCGCCAACCGCCTCGGGGTCGATCCGGCTGTGGCGATCATGGCCGTGTCCTACGGCGATCAGTGGACCAACATGATCCAACCGTTCTGGGCGCTTCCCCTGCTCGCGATCGCCGGGCTGAAGATGCGCGACATCCTCGGCTACACCATGGTCACCCTGATCGCGTCCGGCATCGTGTTTGTGGGGATCCTGTTGATCGTGGGCGCCGGCTGAGTTCCGGAGCGCAAAGAGCCACGCTTCGTTAGGCGCTAAGGCCAGAGAAGTTCGCGGGTCCACCCCTCGGCCTGACGGACGTAGCGGACGCGCGTGTGCAGGCGCTGATGGTCGGCCTGCCAGAATTCCACGCTGTGTGCGGCCACGTTGTAAACGGTCCACGAGGGATCGCTGTCCGGGGCCTCGACCCGAGCAACCGCTTCATGGACCTCCGCCAGGCTTCCAACGACGCTGCTCTGATTACCTGCCGTCACCAGTGCTCTGGCATCAGGATGCCGGCGATTGAAATCTGATTGGTTCTCTTCGGCGCTGCCGGGCAGCACTTTTCCACGGATGCGGATCTGGCGGCCGGCTTCGGGCCAGAAGAACGTCAGGGCGGCCGACGGCGTTAGCTCCAGCTGCTTTCCTTTGGGGCTGTTACTGCTGGACGCGAAGGCCCAGTAGTCCTCAGTGATGTCCTTGAGGATGACCACCCTGGCATCCGGACAACCGTCCGAGTCCACTGTGGCGACGTTGACCGCGTGCGGTGCCCTGACGCCGTCGTCAATGGCCTGTTGGAGCCACTGGAGAAAGAGTTCGGCAGGAGTTGACGGTGCAGCTTCCGGGCTGAAGTGGGGCATGTCGACGGGGAAGACAGGTAGTCCTCTGAGCAGATGGATCGCAGAGACAGTCATGGGGAAAGTGTAGTCGGCGCGAGTATTCAGCCCCTGATTCGTGGCGCGACGCAAAGACTCTTGTCACCACAACGTGTAGTGATGCAATTCACACCAATATGATGTAAGTTACTCACCAGTAGCCTAAAAATGTAATGGGCATCACAAATGTTCGTCATGCGTGAAGCATCGCGGCTCTCGACGGGGAGCCACAACGTCGCCGACCGCATAGTGCCCATGACGAGGGCCTACAGGCCACACCTCGTCAGTCCCATATCGGTCCTCGACCGCTGTTGCTAACACAGAGGAATTCACCCATGCCAAGTTCACCCCTGCGTGCCAACACGGGCAGCCGTTTTCACGGCGTCCTGACAGTGCTCCTAGCGCTGTTACTCATTGCCATGTTGGCCTTTTTTGTCCTGTTCTCGAGCAAGGTTTCTGCTGGTGCCAACGAGCTCAACGACGGAGCCGTCCGCGCCTCCGACGGCGCTTCCGCCCTGAACACAGGGGCGGCCAAAGCGGTCGACGGAGCCGAGAAAGTCGAGGATGGGACAGCCAAGATCGACGGCGGCGCCCAGAAACTCGCCACCGGCCTGAAAGAGGCCAACACCGGGGCTGGAAAGCTCAAAAAGGGTGCAGCCGCGCTCGATAAAGGTGCCGGGAAGCTCTCTACCGGAGCTAACACGGCGGCCGAAGGTGCCATCACTCTGGAGGCAGGAGCAGCGAAGCTCGCCGTCGGAAGCGACAAGGTTGCCGCAGGTGCTGGCCGTGCCGACGTCGCTGCCCAGAAACTGTTCGGCGGCGCCTCCAAGTTGACTGCCGGAGCGACGGCGGCCAACAAGGGCTCCATCGATCTTTCCAACGGCGCTGGCCGGCTGGAAGCCGGAGCAGGGGAACTCGCCGCTGGCGCGAATCGGCTGACCACAGGCGCTAAGCCTTGATCCACCGATAGGTTTCTGAGGTTGCTCGGCGGTTTAAACACGAAATGCCCGTCTTTTCAGGGAAAATTGGACTTACCACAGCTCAAGTTTCTCGAAAATGAAGGACATCTCGTAGATGCTAGTTTCCCATACCCCTGCCGCGGTGTCAGCTTCCTTTAACGAGGAGAACCTTGTGTCCGGGACCGGGCTGGTTCCGGTGATGCGTCTAGCCCAGAATGCGGGCTTGCACGAACTGGTCGATGAGTGGTTAAGCGTGCCCACGGACAAGGGCGCCAACGCCGGATTGAAGGTCGCAGCTTTGGTGGCGGGCATGGTCGCCGGGGCTGATTCCATTGATGACATGGCCGTGTTGCGCCATGGCGGAATGAAGAAGATTTTCACGGGCTGTTACGCTCCTTCAACGCTGGGTTCATTCCTGCGCGCGTTCACGTTTGGGCATGTGCGTCAGCTCGACGCGGTCGCTTCCCGTCTCCTGGTGAACCTGGCCAAGGCGGCACCCCTGTTGGGCACACCGTCCGGGGAGGACTTCATTTTTATCGATGTTGACGACACCATCGTGGAGGTTCATGGGTATCAGAAGCAGGGCTCCAGCTACGGGTACTCCGGAGTTCGTGGGCTCAACGCCGTCCTGGCCACCGCTTCCACGAAGGACACGGCCCCGGTGATCATCGGCCAACGCTTGCGTAAGGGGGCCGCGAATTCGGCCCGCGGCGCTAAACGCTTCGTCACGGACGCACTGGCCACCCTCAAACGCACCAACGTGGCAGGGAAGATGTTGTGTCGTTTTGATTCCGCCTACTATGGCCACGCCACAGTCAGTGCCGCCGTGGCTGGTGGGGCCGACGTTTCCGTGACGGTGCGCATGGACCCGGCCATCAAACGCGCCATCACCGCCATCGAGGAGACTGCGTGGGCGCCGATCCAGTACACGAACGCGGTCTTTGATGAGGCCACCAGTGCCTGGGTGTCCGCGGCGGAAGTCGCCGAAGTGGAGTTCACCGCGTTCTCCTCGCGGAAGAAGGCCGAGAGGATCACCGGGCGCCTGGTGGTACGCCGGATTCCTGAACTGAATCCCAAAGCCACCGATGGCCAGCCCACCTTGTTCGACACGCACCGATACCACGCGTTCTTCACCACCGTCCCGGCCGGAACGCTCGGCACGGTCGAGGCCGACAAAACTCACCGTAAACACGCACAAATCGAGCAAGTCAACGCCGATATGAAGGACAGCGCCCTGGCTCACCTGCCCTCGGGGAAGTTCGCAGCGAATTCGGCCTGGCTGGTCGCTGCGGTGATGGCTTACAACCTCACCCGGGCTGCCGGGGTCTTGGCCAAAGGGACCTTCGCCAAAGCCCGGACCGGAACGATCCGGCGAAAGCTCATCAATGTCCCGGCCCGCATCGCCTCCAGCGCACGAAGAATATGCCTCCACCTACCCGAGGCATGGCCCTGGCAAACAGCCTGGGAGCAGCTCTCTGCCGCGACCCACGCGCCACCGCAAACGGCATAAAACCCATCCACCCAGCCGAAACCCGGCCCAACGAAGAACCCAAAACGTGGAACACCAACGGCAGCAAGGCCACCCGATCGTCCCTGCCCAAAAGCACAAAATCAAGCAAATCCTCGAATCAGCACGCACCCGAACCGGATCGGTGGATCAAGGCTAAGTCGCTGTTCCAGGGCGCGGCCGCGGTTGACGAGGGCGTAACAAGCCTCGGAGCTGGCGTGGATCAAGTACACAATGGCGCTGGCGCACTTTCGGCCGGAGCTGGCAAGGTTCAGGCCGGAGCACAACAGCTCGCAGCCGGAACGGACAAGGCCAAGGCCGGGTCAAAGCAGCTCGCAGACGGCACCGCAGCCGTTGATGCCGGACTCCGCGGCGATCCGAATAATGATGGGGCTGGCGGTATTGATGGAGGCGTCCATGCCCTTCAGGCAGGATCCGGAGACCTGAAGGCCGGTACGGAGGAGATCATCGCCGAGATCGACGTCAACCTGCCGCTGGCACAAGAATTGGTTGACGGGGCACAGCAGGTCAGTGATGGTGCAGCCACGGTGAACGGTGGCGTCCAGCAGATTGACGGCGGCCTCGGACAATTGCAGGCAGGGTTCAAGGGTGACGGATCTAACGAGAACCCTGGCGCCGTGGACGGCTCAAAGCAGCTCGCTGACGGCCTAGTGCAACTGCGAGCCGCGCTGAAGGCCGGTATTCCGCCAGCACTACTCATGGGCAAGATCGATGAAGCTGTGGCCGGCGCGGAAAAACTGAATGTAGGAATCGTTCAAGCAGACGCCGGTGTTGATACCCTCAAGGCTGGCTCCTCGGAGCTCGCTCCGGGAACGGCCGCTCTCGCAGCCGGCGCAGCTAAGGTTCATGGCGGCACTCTGGAGTCTCAAGCCAAGACGCAACGTCTCCGCGACGAGGGCATGGTCCCCCTCGATGCTGGCGTCGTCAAAGTTCAGGATGGTTTGAACCAGCTGGATGCTGGTCTGCACGGCGGCGGCGACGGCGGCCAGCCCGGACTCCTGGAAGGCACCGCTGCGCTCAAGGGCGGAGCCGCCAACCTCAACGGTGGCCTGGCACTTCTTCAGGCTGGCTACCAGGGTGACGGCACACCGCAGAACCCGGGGCTCCTCAAAGGTGTTGGCGCAATCGACGAGGGCGCATCGGCTCTCGCTGTCGGAACTACCAAGCTCAGTGCTGGTGCTGACAAGCTCTCAGCCGGAACAGGCCAGTTGGCCGCCGGGTCAAAGGAACTATTCGGTG
Source organism: Arthrobacter roseus (assembly GCF_016907875.1). Lineage (NCBI taxonomy): Bacteria > Bacillati > Actinomycetota > Actinomycetes > Micrococcales > Micrococcaceae > Arthrobacter > Arthrobacter roseus. The sequence goes on from NZ_JAFBCU010000001.1 coordinate 162,431, forward strand.
GCACCACACAGGTTGCAACCGGAGCCAACACGCTCGCAGGTGGTGCTGGTGAGTTGAGCGCAGGTTCGTTGCAGCTTGCCGATGGCAACGGAAAGATCGCCGCCGGAGCTGTGAAGCTCGAAGATGGAACGGGCGAACTCGCCTTCAAGACTCCGGGCCTCGTTGAGGGCGCCTACACGGCCGCCGATGGGGCTCGGAAGATCGGTGACGGTGCGTCGAAGCTCGCGGACGGCAACTACAAGTTGGCCGAGGGCGCAACGAAGCTGGAAGACGGTTCCGGAAAGCTCGTGGACGGCACCAAGTCGCTGGCCAAGGGCACCGAGAAGCTCAACACAGGTGCCGGTGATCTGAGTAAGGGCACCGCCAAGCTCAACGCCGGTGCTTCCGAGCTCGCGGACGGCAACGCTGCACTGGCCGAGGGTGCAAGTCAGCTCGCGGACGGCAATGGCAAGATCCATGACGGCACGGAGAGGATGAGTTCGGCAACGTCAGCAATGACACCAGCCCAGATTTTCACTTCCCCGGCAGTCCTGGCGGTTCTCATCCCGCTCCTGCTGGTCGGTGGCCTACTGGTCATGATGCTCGTGACGCGTTCACGCCGCGCCCACTAGCAACTAGGCACAGCAAAGAGGGCGGTTACTGCTTCGGCAGTGACCGCCCTCTTCGCTGTGCCCGGACCAAACTTACCCGTAGCCAGAAGGGTACCGTGCTGGTGACTATTCGTCATTAGTGGTTGGTAATTCTCTGCTATTCCAACCAGAACTGACCAATGGTCACCCTGAAACGTGAAGAATCTAAGGCCAGACGCTCGGCGCGGGACGCCGCGTGCTGGGCAGTGCGTTGGCTTCGCGCCATTCGTGAATCCAGTCGGGCAGTTTGAAGTCCTCGGGGGAGGTAACGCCGGCCGCCTCGAGAATATCCTCGTTGCTGACTGGACCGTTCTTGCTGACCAGTCGGCCGGCGAGGATGGCGCGGGCGTAGATTTCGCCATCGCACACCATTCGTTGTTCAAAGTAAATGGCTCGCTCGTCGAAACCGAGGATCTTCGATTCCATCGTGTATTTCTGCCACAGGTTCAGCGATTTACGGAAAGCGATGGTCTCGGCGCTGACCACTGGACTCCACCCGCGGCCGCGCATGGTCTTCCAGAACCCGTTACGCACCAGGAGATCAAAACGGCCGAGATCCATCAGTGAGAAGTACATGCCGTTATTGACGTGCATGGCTACGTCGATGTCAGTGGGCAGCACGCGCATGGGGACCGAAGAGGTGTCCCAGAAGTCCAGTCGGGAGCGGCGGGTGGAGAGCAGTAGATGCAGAAGGGTACGAAGAAGGAGATGCATCCCACTATGTTACCCGTGAGTAACAAGCACGTTAAAATCAGCAGGCACGGCCCATGAGGAACCGTGCCTGCTGAAAGTGCTGGTTATTACTTGACTGCTACTGCCACATCGTCCACGTAGAACGACGTTGACTGTGATCCGTCTTCCTGACCGAGGAAGCGCAGAGTCACGCTCTTGCCGGCGTACCCATTCAGGTCAAGGGTGCGCTTGACGTAACCCTGGCCCTTGTCGAGGTTGGAATATGTGGCTAGAGTCTTCGTTCCCGAAGAAGTGATGGCCTGAACCTTCATCGTGTCGTACTTGCTGTAGCGACTTGTTTCATTGGAGAGCACTGCCAGGTAGAAGTCCACCTTCGCCGCAGCACCGTTAGCCGGTACCGTTACAGCCTGATCCAACTGGTAGGTGGTGCTTGATCCCCAGCCATTCAGGTAACCGAACTTTGACCCTGAGTGTGCGGAGGTCCCGCTGCTGATGACATCAGACCGGTTGGAGCTCCACCCGGAGATACCCGATTCGAAACTCGGGTTGACCAGCAGGTTGCCGCCAACGGGATCCGGATCCGGCGTTTCGCCGCCGGCCACGGCATTCACAGCAGCCGTGGCGTCAACAAGGCCCGCTCCACAACCGCCGGAGCAGGTGCCTGCGAGAGGGCGAGTGGTGTCCTTCAGGAGAGTTTCCACCTGGGCTGGTGTCAGCGTGCTGTCGGCTTCATTGAGCAGTGCAACAAGACCTGCAACATGCGGGGTGGCCATGGACGTGCCCTGGTACTCCGCGTAGCCCTCGGCTCCGGGGGTGGTGCGGCCGGTGTTGATGGTGGAAAGGACGCCGCGGTCGTTGGAGGAATCTCCACCCGGGGCGGTCACGTCAATGTCGGCTCCATAGTTGGAGTACGGGGCGCGGTTGCCGAAACGGTCACTCGCGGCCACGTTGATCACGTTGTCGCAGTTGCCCGGGTTTGAGTTGGATGCGTTCTGGTTAGCGTTACCGGCGGCCACGACGACTGATGTTCCGCGCGAAACGGCTCCGTTGATGGCGTTCTGGTAGGTGGCGCTGCAGGTGCCGCTTCCACCAAGGCTCATGTTGATGACATCGGCTTTGTTGGGGTTAGCTGGAACGCCGCTCACTGATCCGCCGGAGGACCAGACGATGGCCTCGGAGATGTCGGACAGATAGCCACCGCACTTGCCAAGAACCCGCACGGGAACAATGTTGGCGTTATAGGCAACGCCCGCAACACCCTTGCTGTTGTTGGTAACGGCCGCAATGGTGCCTGCTACGTGCGTGCCGTGCCAGGAGGAACTACCCGAGCCGCCGCCGCCACATTCACCGGATGCGTACCAGTCACCCTCATCAGCAGCGTTGCTGTCGCGGCCGTTGCCGTCGCGCGCCATGCCCGAGTCGGCAATGAAATCGTAGCCCGGGAGCACGTTGGCATTGAGGTCGCTGTGACTGGTGATGCCGGTGTCGATGACAGCTACGTTGACGCCCTCACCCGTGACCTTGTCCCAGGCGGTTGGCAGGTTCATGCCTGCGGTCTGACCGAAGTAGTGCCACTGATCGTCGTAGCGGGGGTCGTTGGGTGTGGAGGTGGGCTTCATGAGAAGGTCCGGCTCGATATACTCCACGTCGGTGGAGGAAACGAGCTTCTTCATGAAGGACTTGGCCTTATCTGATGACAGCTCCTTGCTCAGGTCGATGACCTGGGCGCCGTCGGACATGGTGCGGAGTTCCTTGACTTTGACGCCGTATTCCTTGGCGATCTTGCCGTAAGCGTTCGCACGTCCTTGTGCGTTGCTTGCCTGCGCCTTCTCCTTGAACTTCACGATGTAACGGTCGTAGGTCTTGCTGTTCTCGATGTTCTGTACCTGGGCGATGCCGTCCCCGGCGCCGTCTGCTCTATCGCTGTTGTCGCCCATTGCTGGAGCGACGCTCAGCCCCATTGAGCCGACGACGACGGCGGCCGAGAGGGCCAGCGCCTTCACAGCTCCGCGGTGTGTTGCACGCATGAAATTTCTCCGAACGGTAGTTGTGTGATGACGGTCCGGCCTACATCGGCGCGATGCAAACTGGTCCTGCTAGGTAATCTAGATCACAACCGTGCAAGAAACATCACGCGCGTATTATTTCCTTCAAGTTCGCATCGAATCGAACGATAAACATTGACAGCCGAACGATTTGGATTAAGGTAGACGCCGTCGACTAGAGGTGGCCCCGTTTGGTCAGGAACCGGATGGCGGTCCACCCGAACGGAACTCTCAACCAAAAACTGATGAGCCGGAATAGCAGAACGGCAGACAGGGCCACCGCGGCATCCACCCCTGTGGCTGTCAATCCGAGCACCAGGGAGGACTCAACCGCACCCAGCCCTCCCGGCGTCGGCACGATGGAGCCGAGCAAGTTGCCGATCAGGTAAACGATCACCAGATGGATGGCGTCGATGGAGGCGCCGAACGCGGCCAGACACGCTGCAAAAGTGAGGACGTATGCGGCGTTCGACAGGACGATTCCGCCCAGTGTCAGCACAAGCCGGCGAGGCTGGGTCAGCACGTCCAGCATGCGCGGCAGAGTGCCGGTAACAAGGGCGCTCCACTGCCGTTGCGTGAACTTTCTGACTGACGGGATCAGCAGCGAGGTGGTGGCGAGCGCCAGAAGGCCAAGCACGACGGCGATTGCCACGGGCACCGGGACCAGTTCGAACGTGTCGGTGCCGGTTGCTCCTGCGGAAAATCCGCTGGCGACGGCAAGGGCGAGGACGACGAGTCCCATAACGGCGAGCATCGAGATCTGGAGCAGTCCCATGCTGGTCACGGCTATGGGTGTGCGCACACCGGCCTGTTGCAGGTATCGGGCGTTGAGCGCAGGTGCGCCCACTCCGGCGGGGGTGATGAGCGCCGTGAATGAGGCACCGATCTGGACAAGAACGCTGCGCCAATAACGCAGTTTTACCGGTGCGACTCCGTGAAGGGACATTGCTGTCCCTAGATAAGTCGTCAGTGAAAGCGCCAGCGCGACCACAGCCCACCAGGGGTTTGCGGTTTCCAGCAGATCCGCGAAGTTGATGTCGGCTACCTGGATGGCGAGTAGGTAGGCGGCGAGCGCACCAGCTGCGATGGCGACAATTTTGCGGGTGCTGAACCTGCTGACCTGCTCGGGCTCTGTCTGGGCTTCCGGGACTAATGCTGTGATGGCAGCGCGCAGTTCGGGCAGGATGGTGGTGTCGCGGCGCAGGATGCGCCGAGTGGATCCGGGGATGACCAGTGGTTGGAGCACGGGTAGCGCTCTGATCACTGTCCGCCTGCCTATGCAGCGCACCCCGGACTCGACCGCTCGCTGAGATCCAACAACTGTTGCGAGCGCCGTCAGCAATTGGGCCAGGTCCAGCTGTTTGGCCAGCGGGGAGGCTGCGACTTCCCCTTCTTGCAGTCCTCGGAGCCAGACGTTGCCGTCGTCGTCAAAGCAGACAGTCTCTCGGCTCAGGGACCGGTGAGCAACATTGCCGGCGTGGAGCTTATGCAGTTGGTGCCAGATGTCGTCCAATTGGGCGTCGGTGACTGTGTCGTCGTCGCGCTGCCCCAGCGCATACATGGTGGGCGTGGATTCGGTGGCCAGAAGAACAGAGGAGAGGCCGACGTCGGCGATGGTGATCAGTTGTGGCACTCTGGCGCCAGTCGCCGCCGCCATGGTGAGGATGAGCGCGTCTTTCTCGGCAGTCTGGCGCAGGGAGATGCGGGCCTGACGTCGCATCGCTTCTCGGATTCTGACGGCTCTCCAGAGTTCCACGAACGATCCGCGAATCCTGCTGTCCTCATCGAGTACGGCCAGGTCGAGACGACGTCCGTTGGTTTCTTCTACTCGGTAGAGCCGCAAACCGTAGCTGCGCGGCGATTGCCAGGCGTAGGGCTGCCCGGCGTCCATCCCGAGAGGAACTCTGTGGATTCGTGACGGCGCGAGGCCTGCGGCGCGCATCGCCTGGACTAGCCCGGCTCCCCGGTGATCCTTGAACCCTCGAAGCATTCGGACGGTGAGGCCCACGAGCCTACCCACGAAGAACGTGAGAAGTGCGGCGCCCAACGCCAGCCTGTTGCCGAAGACGCTGAATCCCAGTGAGAGCAGCAGCGCAACCCACGCCACGTTGAGGGTGCTGAGGTTGCGGCGTGGCCCGAGCGCGGTCAGCAGCGCCACGAAGGCTACGGAGTGGGAGAGGATGGGTGAATTCTGACCGGCTGGTGCAACGACGGTCAGTGCGTTGAGTAGCCTGTCCGGTGCGGTCTGCTCCAGGAGCAGTCGCACACCAAAACTGACGACGACGCCGGCTGCCGCGGCTAGAATGCCGGCTCCGACGTGGTGAAGTGCTCGGCGGATCAGCAGTTCCACGAGCGTGATGAGCGGAATCAGCACGGCGATGGAGCCAAGGGCGTTAAGCGGGAGGCTCAGCAGTGGCCCGGAGACGTCTAGTAGTTGGCGAAGATCGTCGTCGAGCCCATTAACTGTCCGGGGCAGATACAGCTCAAGACCGAGTGTGAGGAGGACTCCAGCAGCTGAGAGCAGTAGCTGGATGAGGTCCGATGGGCGGCGCAATCGGTCGCCTTTTTCCTCATCAGCAAAGTCGCTGGCCGCGCGAAACGGAGAGGCTCCCTGTCCGTTCTCCACTGCACTCACCACCCAATTAAACCCGATCAGACCCGCAGCTCAAATCACGGTCGTTGTCAATCTGTTATCGGCGTTTTCTACAGTGATCTAAATCACATTATTAGGGTTTCTGAGTACAACCTTGGAAGAGTGGGCCACTGCCCTAAACACGTACACCTGAATTTCCTGAATTTCCTGAATTTCCCGGAGGACGCGAGATGACCGACCAGACATTCAAGTACCTAGCTATGGCGCTTTATATGCTTGCCATGCTAGGTATCGGCTGGTATGCATGGAAAAAAACCACCGACTTCGACGACTATATGCTGGCAGGTCGTGGCCTCAAACCGGGGGTTGCTGCCCTGAGTGCCGGAGCATCAGACATGTCCGGCTGGCTCCTCATGGGCTTGCCCGGCGCCATCTACCTTTCGGGGCTCTCCGAAGTCTGGATGGCAGTAGGACTAACCGTTGGTGCATGGCTGAACTGGAAGTTCGTGGCGCCGCGCTTGCGCAGCTACACGGAGGTATCCAACAACTCCATCACCGTACCGAGCTTCCTCGAAAACCGGTTGAAAGATAAGAGCCGCATCCTGCGCGTCGTCGCCGGCGTCATCATCCTCGCGTTCTTCACGTTCTATGTATCCTCCGGTTTGGTTGCAGGCGGCGTCTTCTTCGAGAGCTCCTTCGACTCCAAATACTGGATCGGCATGGTTGTCGTCGGCGGGATCACCATTCTCTACACCCTGTTCGGCGGCTTCATGGGAGCCACCTTCACCGATGTGGCCCAGGGCATTATGATGTTCCTGGCACTCATCATCGTTCCCATCGTGGGCCTCGTCGCCGTCGGTGGTTTCGGCGGAATGATGGATTCCATCAACGACGTTGATCCATCACTGGCCAGCCTCGGCGGCGGTACACTCCTTGGCGGTATTTCCGCTGCAGCCTGGGGGCTTGGCTACTTCGGTCAACCACACATCGTCATCCGGTTCATGGCCTTGCGCAACCCACAGGACGCCAAGGCGGGCCGTCGTATCGGCATCAGCTGGATGTTGGTCTCGATCATTGGTGCCGTGATGACCGCGCTGGTGGGTATCGCGTACTTCCAGCAGAACCCAGAGTTCACCCTGACAGACCCCGAAGCAGTGTTCTTGGATCTCGCGCAGATCTTCTTCCATCCGCTGATCGGTGGACTGGTCTTGGCAGCAGTGCTTGCGGCCATCATGAGCACCATCTCTTCACAGCTCATTGTGTGCTCCTCCGCCCTGGTTGAGGACCTCTACAACATGGTGGCCAAGAAGACGCTGTCGGCAAAACAGGGCATCCTGCTGGGCCGTGCAGGTGTTCTCCTGGTTGCTCTCGTGGCCATCTCACTCGCGGCGGGCCGCAGCGAGTCCATTCTGTCGCTGGTTGCGTTCGCGTGGGCTGGTTTCGGCGCGGCCTTCGGTCCCATCATGCTGCTGGCCCTCTACTGGAGGAAGCTCACCATGCCAGGGGCACTCTCCGGCATGGTTGTGGGTGCGGCCACGGTGTTCATCTGGGGCAACATCGAGGCACTGACCTCAACGCTCTACGAGATCATTCCAGGCTTCATCCTCTGTTCCGTTGTGGCGATCGTGGTCAGCAAGATGACCTACAAGTTCAACGCTGAGATTGACGCAGAGTTCGACGAAGCGATCCGTCGTCTCGACGGAGAAGCTTGGGCCAGTGCTCAGAAGGAGCCAGTCGCCGCAGGCCAGCGCTAAGAGCTAGCTCCACCGGACCCGGGTCTTGGTCGCGCTTCAACAGATTTTTCTTGTGAAGCGTGGCTGAGGTCCGGGTGTTGTGGTTTAAGTGGCGGGTCAACTCACATTTACCGTCGCCCGGACGTATACAGGGTGAAAGTAGAGTGGAGGCGTGATGGGAAAGGATAGGACCATGAAAACCCATGCGGTGATGGACTCCCCCATTGGTGAGCTGACCCTGGTCAATATGGGCGGAACGCTCAGCGCCCTATACATGGAAGTTCACGCGCGCCGCCCCGAGGCCTCTGCCCTTGGTGAGCGTTCAGCCACCGGCTTCGAGCAGGCCACCGAGGAACTCAACGAGTATTTTCGCGGGGAGCGACGATACTTCGCGGTTGCCACCGAAGCGTCCGGCACCGCGTTTCAGGAACGGGTCTGGAAACTGTTGAGGGAGATTCCCTACGGCGAGACTCGAACGTATGCCCAGTTGGCGGATGCACTGGGCGATAGGAAGGCAATCCGCGCGGTGGGAACCGCCAATGGACGCAATCCGCTCTCCATCATTGTGCCGTGCCATCGCGTGGTGGGCTCTGACGGCTCCCTGACGGGTTTTGCGGGCGGACTTGAACGCAAGGAGTACCTGCTGGGGCTGGAAAACCTGGCCCGCCAGAAAGCGCTGTTTTGAGCAAGCCGCCCTTTGAGCAGGTTGTCCGCGACCACGGCCCCACGGTGCTGAGGGTCTGCCGCGCCGTCCTCGGATATCACGAGGCGAGGACGCATGGTCCGAGACCTTTCTCGCCGCTATGGGCGCCTATCCCGCACTGGAAGCGGGCATCACGGTGGAAGCCTGGCTCGTCACCATTGCCAAGCGCAAGGCCATCGATCAGCACCGCATGACCGGGCGGACACCCGTGCCGGTGGATCTTCTGCCGGAAAGCGTTCTGCCGGAAGGTGTCCTGCAGGAGCAAACACTCAGCGAAGACCACGACGGCGAGTTGGCCGCAGCTTTGCAACTGCTTCCGCTGCGACAACGCGAAGCGATCGCGTATCACTATCTTGCGGGATTGCCCTACCGAGAGGTGGCGGAAATTCTGGGCAACTCCGAGGCCGCCGCGCGCAGATCTGCGGCAGACGGAATGCAGAAACTTCGGCTCCATTACCGACAAAGCTTGCCACAGGTGGTGCACCACAATGTCTAACACTTCCTCCATGGCTGAGCGCCTTCTGACCCAACTCAATTCTCTGGAAGCTGGCGAGACTCCATCCGACGGCGGACCCGGAGACCGGGTGCTACTGGACCTGCTTCACGAACGACTAGCCCTCAAAGCAGACGATCAAGGACTGCTGGACATTGCGTATCGCACGGTGGACTCCCCCGTTGGCCCGCTGCTGCTCGCCGCAACTAACCGGGGGCTGCTGAGAGTCGCCTTCGAGCGGGAGGACCACGATTCCGTGCTGGAAACACTCGCAACGAAAGTCAGTGCGCGCATCCTCCGGTCGCCCTCACGGCTGGATGTGGCTGCCCGAGAGCTGGACGAATACTTCTCCGGCAAACGCAGATATTTCGACCTCCTCCTGGACTTGCAGCTGTCCACCGGATTCCGCCGTTCCGTCCTGGACCACCTACCGGAGATCCGCTTTGGGCACACCGTCAGCTACGCAGTCGTTGCCGACCTGGCGGGCAGCCCAAAGGCAGTGCGGGCCGTTGGCACCGCGTGTGCCACGAACCCACTACCCTTAGTGCTGCCATGCCACCGGGTTGTTCGCTCGGATGGCACGCCCGGGGCCTACGTGGGCGGAGCGGATACAAAACTCGATCTCCTGAAGCGCGAGGGCGTGGTTCTGTGAAACCAGAAAACAGCCCGTCCGTGACGAACGGCGGCCTTGGTCCCGCCCACTGATAACACCATGTGATAGCGTGACGCCCATCACTCACATCTCGTCGCCCGCGGCAGCTCACCAGGAAGGTGGATAACTTCATGGGTTCCCTCATACTTATGATCATTGGCTTGGCTGTCATGGCAGCCGGTTACCTGGTCTATTCGAAGTTCCTCGCGCAAAGGGTCTTCAAACTCAACGCCGCTTTCGTGACTCCAGCGCACGAGTTAAAAGACGGCGTGGACTACATGCCCACGAACAAGTTCATTCTGTGGGGCCACCATTTCACCTCCGTCGCTGGCGCTGCCCCCATCGTGGGCCCTGCGATTGCAGTGATCTGGGGCTGGCTTCCAGCCCTACTCTGGGTCACCTTCGGCACCGTATTCTTCGCCGGAATGCACGATTTGGGGACGCTGTGGGCCTCGACGCGCAACAAAGGGCGCTCCATCGGCGCCCTGTCCGCGCGCTACATCGGCAAGCGCGGCGCCAACCTGTTCTTGGTCGTCATTTTCCTTGTCCTGCTCATGGTGATCGCGGCATTCGCCGTCGTCATTAAGAACCTCCTCATCAGCACACCGGGAGCGGTCATTCCCGTGTGGGGCGCCATTGTCGTCGCCCTTCTGGTGGGCGTGGCTGTGTATCGGATGCGCTGGCCCCTGGTGCCGATCACCGTCGTCGGCGTCGTCGTGCTCTATTCGCTCATTGTGGTTGGTGACCGGATGCCGGTGGTGCTCCCGGAATCAACCCTCGGCATGTCCCCGGCCACCTTCTGGATTGTCGCGCTGTTTGTCTACGGAGCGATTGCTTCCCTGCTGCCAGTATGGGTTCTGCTTCAGCCGCGGGACTACATCAATGGGGTGCAGCTGTTTGTCGGATTGATCCTGCTGTTCGGATCCGTCCTGCTGGCTACGCTGTTCTCCGCAACACCACCGGAGATCGTCGCGCCAGCCATCAACATGAACGTTCCCGCGGGCACGCCAAGCATGATTCCTCTGCTGTTCGTGACCATCGCGTGTGGCGCTATCTCGGGATTCCACGGCATGGTGGCCTCAGGCACCACGTCGAAGCAACTCGATAAGGAAACGGATGCTCGTTTTGTCGGGTACTTCGGCGCCGTCGGCGAGGGACTTCTCGCGCTTGGAACAATTCTCGCCGTCATCGGTGGATTCAAATCAGTTGCCGAGTGGAACGAGATCTACAGCGAGTTCGGGACAGCGGGGGTCAACGCCTTTGTCCAGGGCGGTGCAACGCTGATGCAGAACGGCATCGGCCTGCCAGCATCGCTCAGCGCCACAGTACTGGCTACCATGGCCGTATTGTTCGCAGCAACCACCATGGACACCGGCATGCGGCTGCTGCGCTTTGTGGTCCAGGAAGCCGGTGAGGCCTTCAAGCTCAAGATCGGCAAGGTCCCCGCAACACTCATTGTTGTGGTCCTTGGCCTCGGCCTGACGTTCTCGCAGGGTCTCGGCGGCGAAGGTGGTCTGCGCATCTGGCCGCTGTTCGGAACCACCAACCAGCTGATGGCATCGCTGAGCCTTTCAATCATCGCCGTCATACTGATTCGCAAGGGGCGCAACCCCATCACCGCGATGATTCCGCTCGTGATCATATTCGTCATGGCATTCTGGGCGGCACTCGAACAGCTTGGCAGTTTCATGGACCCGAGCAACCCGGATTGGATGCTCTTCGCGCTCGACGTCATCATTATTGTGGCCAGCGTGTGGGTGGCCGTCGAATCGATCATCGCCATGCGCAACGCCAGGAACCTGCCGCCGGAACACGAGGACGCCGACGCGGAACTGACGGCAGTCAGAGAAGACGTCTAACCGAATGGAATCATTACCGCCTGGCTGGCGCCGAGAGAAGCTCCTCCGGCGCTGGTCAGCGTTCAGTGCGGGCCTGCACGAGTTCTACGTGGGACCGTACCGCCAGATGTTCAAACGGGAGAAGCAGGACGAAGACGACCTGTTCATGATCGCGGTCCTGGGCGAAGCTCTCGGCGTGCCCGACCCAGCCGCGTATTACACCGCCGAACTCATGCCCGCCGTCTGGGAAAACTTCCATACCTGGCATCGCCGCATCGGAATTCCCCGCTCGCCATTGGACCATATCGGATGCTGCTGACTCTCGCTAGCGAACGGAGAGTGCTCTTCGTCGGTGGCAAAGGCGGAGTTGGCAAGACCTCCGTGGCATCGGCTCTGGCTCTTGCCCGCGCTCGGAACGGCGGACGGGTGCTGCTCGTGTCAACTGACCCTGCGCACAATCTCGGTCACATCTGGGACATGAAGTTATCAGATGCTGCGGCCCGAGTTTTCACGGCATCCAATGGATATGTGGATGCCGTCGAGATAGACCCGCAGGCCACCATCGAACGTCACTTCAAGGCTGTCGGCGCCACGATGATGAAACTCCTTCCCGAGCAACTGCACCGCTCGGCCAAGCAACACCTCGAGCTCGCCAAGACAGCACCGGGCAGCCACGAATCAGCCGTCCTTGAACGGATAGCCGAACTCATGGACCAAAGCGTCGACACCTATGATCTGGTCCTCTTCGACACCGCACCATCAGGGCACACCCTTCATCTACTCACCCTGCCAGAGAAGTTGACTGGGTGGACGGAGTCGTTGCTCGCCAGCCGCTCACGATCGGAGCGATTCGCTGCGGCCGCCCGCGGGATTGTCGGCGGTGAAGATCCGCAGGCAGTGGCTGAATCAGAGTTGAGACGCACATTGATCGCCCGCCGTGACCGCTTTGCCCGCATGCGGACGACCATCACCGACGACACCGCCACTGGCTTCGTCATTGTCACCCTCGCCGAAAAGATGCCCGTGGCCGAATCTCTGGACATCGTCAGTCAACTGCGCGAGCTGGGAATCGACGTCGCCTCCCTTGTTATCAACCGCCGATCCCCTGCTGACGCTGGTGCCTTCCTCGCCGAACGACGAAAAGGTGAAGACGCCTGCCTGCACGTGCTCCGCGAACGCCTCGATAGTGTGCCGATGACTGAGCTGCCGCTGCTGGTTCGAGACATGACAGGCGCAGATGCATTGGAGGAACTCGCGGCGCTACTCAAAGCTGGGTAGCGGCGCAACACACTGCAGTGGTTGGATTCTCGCTGAGCGGGCTTAGTATCGCTGTGGAGGACGTGGAAAGGCGCTCATGCAATCATCGCGGGAAAGTGCTGCTGTCAGCACACAACACCGACAGCACAGCCCGTGGCTCGCCGTGGTCTCTTTGGCTGTGCTCATCGCGGCTGCGGTGCCGGTGACGGTTCTGTTGGTGTCCGATGACGGCTCCACCGGGAATCTTATCGAGTGGACGCTGCCGTTGGTGCGGGTTCTGGTACACCTGACAACCCTCGCAACGATCGCGTTGTTGAGCGTCGCGGCATTGCTCCCAGCGCGGGATGACAATCTGGAGGCCCTTACCCTGGCTGCCCGGAGGCTCGTCGTTCATGGCAGTGCAGCGGCCTGGATTGCCGTGCTCGCGTGCATCCTCCTGCTGTTGTGGACCTACTTCAACGTCCTCGGGACAGGGCCCTTTGAAGGTGCTGACCTCAGCCATTTCGGTGAATTCCTGAGTGTCCTCGCCTCCGGCCGGGCATTGATAGCGCAGATAGGGCTACTCTTGGCGAGTGCACTGCTCGCCGCCGTCGCGCAGAGCACCATTCCATTGCGGATGGCGCTCTTCCTGGCGGTAGCTGCGACCACCACACTGGCGCTCGGCGGTCACTCCGGGTTCCAGGGCGGTCATGACATCGCTATGTTCAGCCTGGCTGCGCACCTCGCGGCGGCGTCACTCTGGGTTGGCGGCCTGACAGGCTTGGGATGGCTGGCGAAAAGAACACCTGATCTGTTGCGGCCAGCCGTTGCCCGATTCAGCCGGTGGGCGTTGATCTACGCTGTAGTCGTGGGGACAAGTGGCGTCATCAACGCGCTGGTACGGGTGGAAAGTTTACCCCTCCTCTTCAGTTCCCTCTACGGGCTGGTGTTGCTGCTCAAAGTCGTTGCCTTCACCGGACTGGTGGTTTTTGGGGCGTTGCACAGGCGACGGCTGCTCCGGCTGGCTACGTTCACAACTAAATCCTTCCTGCAACTGGCGGCTGGCGAACTTCTGGTTATGGGGGCAGCTTATGGGTTCGCTATTGCGCTGGTGAGCCTGGACCCGCCAACGGCCGCTGCGCTCTCGATCATCGGTTAGGCTCAGCCATCCTGTGAATACGCCACGAAAGGACGCCGTGACTTCACCACCGGAACTCATTCGCACCCCGTGGGCGCTGTCCCATCCGTTGCTGCTGGAATACTACGACACAGAGTGGGGCACGCCCGTATACACGGAGCAGGGACTGTTTGAGCGACTCAGTCTGGAAGCATTTCAAGCCGGACTCTCCTGGCTGACCATTTTGAAGAAGCGGCCCGCCTTCCGTGACTCATTTCACCAGTTCAACCCGGATGCAGTCGCCGTTATGTCAGATGCGGAGCTGGACCAACTCATGCTGAACCCGGACATCATCCGGAACCGTCAGAAAATCGTGGCCACCCGCAACAACGCGCGGGCCACCATCACGTTGCGGGAAGACGGAGGTCTCAGCGACTTCCTGTGGTCCTTCAAACCGGGCTCCACGCCATGCCCTGAGACGGCGTCGGAGGTTCCCACCACGTCCCCCGAATCTCTGGCTTTGTCCAAAGCGCTGCGGAAGCGAGGATTCTCCTTCGTGGGACCGACCACTATGTACGCGTTAATGGAAGCCGTCGGGATGGTGGACACTCACATCATGGCCAGTCACCGCCGGGGCGTCTCCGGGATCTGGCCCCACTAGATTGTGTGACTCAAGCAAGGGTTGTGCTCGCTTTCGACGAGGCGAGCGCTACGATGTGTGTGGGGACTCCAGCTGGGGGAGTTCATGAGTTGGGGAGTTCCATTGGACGTCGATCTGCATCACATCTTGTCCTCTTCGAACGTGCCTGCACGTGCCGCCAACAGACCGCAACGAACCCCGAATCGGTTGATGCGCTTCCGGAGAGCACGGACACTTCTCGCGGCCGTTATACTCTTCTGGTTCTGGGTCTGGCTGGGCAGCGCATCCATGATCTCAAGTCTCTTCCACCTGCCACTCTGGGCGATGCTGGCCACCTACGCGTTGGCCGTGAGCGTCCTCGTATCATTCCCCCTAGCACTCGGCGCTACGGTCCAGATGCACCTGATGCGCAGCAGCCCGGTACGGGCAATGAGGCGACGTTCCTTCATTCGCGCATCAGAGCCAGCACAAGCCGACGTCGTCAGGCTCCCCCGCCGCCCGTCGCTACCGCCTAGCCGCCAGCTGTCCAAAGGCGCCTGAGCGGCTCGTCGACCAGGCTGGTCGCCTCGCAACGAGCCAGGTCAGCGAAGACTACTTCCCCAGTTCGCCCTCGGGACGTCCAACCTGCCCTGCAGGCTGGTGGAGGTCACCCGGGATCCGCTTTTCGTCATAGTCGGGGCTTCCTTTAACGGAGTCCGCTTTCTGCTGCGTGTTCGGCTCCACTTCACGACGTAGTTCGCCAAAGTAATCCGCATTGGCCCACTCCCAGTCCTCAGCCCAGGTGCGCGGTGGGTCGCTGAGCAGTTCACCGGGTTCCATCCAGTTGTAGATGTTCGCGTAAGACCTCGTTGCCAGGTGGTCCACACGACGCCGGAGCATCCGCGGTGAGAGTTCGTCCGGCGACGTGCAGCCCATGGACGCCATGATCTGCACGCATTCGTCGACGGTGAGTTTCTGGTAGTTGAAGACCCGATTGCCCTTGTCCTCAACGTTCAGGGCGCGCGTGAGGCGCGGATCCTGTGTCGCGACGCCAACCGGGCACTCGTTCGTGTGGCACTTCTGTGCCTGGATGCAGCCTGTGGCCATCATCATGGCGCGTGCACTGAGCGTGAAGTCGGCGCCCTCGATGAGGCGTTTGACGATGTCCGAGCCGGAGGCCACTTTGCCAGCGGCACCGATCCGGATCTGGTCCCGCAACCCCACGCCTACGAGCGCGTTGTGCACCAGCATGAGACCCTCCGTCAGCGGTGTGCCCACGTTGTCCTGGTATTCAAGCGGCGCAGCACCGGTTCCACCTTCGGAGCCATCGATAACAATGAAGTCAGGGGCGATGTTCTCTTCGAGCATGGCCTTACACATAGCCAGAACGTCCACCCGGGATCCAACGCAGAACTTGAACCCAATGGGCTTACCGTTGGTCAGTTCACGCAGTTTCTTCACAAACAACATCAATTCGCGAGGTGTACTGAACTCGCTGTGGCTGGCCGGTGAAATGCAATCGACTCCCACTGGAACTCCGCGGGCCTCCGCGATGAGAGGCGTCACCTTCACTCCGGGAAGTACACCGCCCAGCCCAGGCTTGGCTCCCTGGGACAGCTTGATGCTGATGCCCTTGACCTCTTCATACGCAGCCTTTTCGGCGAAAAGTTTCGGATCGAAATGGCCATCTGCATCACGCGCCCCGAAGTAGCCGGACCCGATTTCCCAGATGAGATCCGCTCCGTACTGCAGGTGGTACTTTGTCAGCCCGCCCTCCCCGGTCTCATGCACAAAGCCGCCAATCGCAGCACCCCGGTTCATGGCCAGCACCGCATTGGCGGACAGAGAACCGAAGCTCATGGACGAGATGTTCATCAGCGAAATGTCATAAGGCTGCGTGCACTGCGGCCCACCTAGCCGAACCCTTGGATGCGCCTTCGGGGTTGCCACCGGCGCCGTCGAATGGATCAGATACTCATATCCCATTTGGTTGACGTCGCGCTCAGTACCAAAGGCCTTATGGCTGTTCTCGCCCTTGGCCCGGGCATAGACCAGGGACCGCACGTCCCGGCTGAACGGCTTTCCCTCAGTGTTCTCCTCAATGAAGTACTGCTGTATTTCCGGCCGGATCGACTCCAGCAAGTACCGCATGTGCCCGATCACCGGAAAGTTCCGCAGGATGGAATGCCGGGTCTGCACAACGTCCCAGATCCCCACCACCAGAACAATGAGTACGACGACGGCCAGCACCCACCAGCCAGCAGAACCAAGAGAGGCTGCCACCACAGTGACAAAACCGAGGATAACCAGAAGAGCGATAATGAGAAACCGAACCATACCTCGAGTCTACGTCCGTCTGCAGGCTGCGTGGGCCGGTCCGCGCGGTCATCGGCCTAGACTTAGCTGGTGCAAACTTTCCTCCCCTACCCTGACTTCCGCGAAAGTGCGGCCTCCCTCGACACCGGCCGTCTCGGCAAACAGCGAGTGGAGGCACTTCAGATCCTGCGCGCGCTCGTCATTCCGGACTACGGATGGCGTTCCCACCCGGCAGTACGGATGTGGATGGGCCATGTGCCCGCGCTGACCGCGTACGGGCTCGCCATGGTGGATCAGTGGATCGAGCAAGGCCACGACGACTCCACTCGCAGCAAAATTCAGGAGTTCACTCCCGCTACGCCGTCTCGTGAAGACCCTGTCATGCCGCCCTGGCTTGGAGATCCCGCCTTCCACCTCGCGCACCGATCCAACCTGATTCGCAAGGACCCGGACTTCTATCTGCCCGTGTTCGACGGCGTCCCGCAGGACCTCCCCTATATATGGCCCGAACCAGCCGACGTGCAACTGCCGCAGGCGCCGTCGTCGGGCGCTCTCTGGGTTTTCCGCGCCAGCCCTGACCAGCGCGACGACGACCAACTGGTGATGCGCCGGAGCGGACCGAAGCGCAAATCGCCCAAATGGCAACGGCAGGCTCAGGCGTTCACCACGCTGATGGAACCGGGCACGCACGTTGCCGTCACGTACGACAGCGGCGAAACCTTTCGTACGGGCACGGTCACCGGCGAGGTCGAAACACTGCTCGACGGTGCCCTGGCCCGGACCGTGGCGTTCGACGGCGAGCGCGACCGCGCGTCCTTCCCGCAGCCAGCGCTGTTGCAGGATCCGAAGACGTTGTTCGCCGTCGCCGTCGCTGGCTAGCCTCTGCCCGCAGCCAGCGTCTGCCCGCCCCCATCGGCGCGACGTCGGGGTTTGTCCGCCCCCATCGGCGCGACGTCGGGGTTTGTCCGCGAAATCACCCCGCACAACCGGTGATCTCGGTGCTGCGGGGTGACTTCGCGCCAAGGCGGTGCGTGGTGGAGCTAAGGGGATTCGAACCCCTGACCTTCTCATTGCGAACGAGACGCGCTACCAACTGCGCCATAGCCCCTCACTGGCCAAACGACGTCGGCCTGCTCTAGAAACTGTAGTCCCCACCGGCCTCGAGCTCAACTGGAGGGCACACAACCTGCAACGCACAGAAACGTGGCGGAGGTGCAAACGCGTGGTGCCGAAACCACGCAGCTGCACCTCCGCCACGTTTCTGTGGGAAGTCCGCGGAAAGAGGAAGCGTCAGCCGCGGTGGACCAGACCCCGCACGTACACAGCCTGCCCGGCGTGCTGGATGCAGTCGTCGATCACGCTGACAATCCGTGCCCCCAGCGTCACTGCCGGTACGTAGCTCTTATCGACCACGCGGTCCAAATCCTCAACCGAGAGTCCGCGGACGAACTCGAGTGTCCGCCCGTGAACGGCGTCGTAATATCCCTCCAACAGAACAGGAGACTCGACGCGCACAGCGGAAACCTCAGCGGAATCGTGGCCATACCCAATGTCCAATGAGTCAAACGGCAGCGCGAACCGATCCGCCCAGCCGTCCGCGGTATAGGCCTGTACCGTCCCAGCAGCCTTGGCCATGTGGTCATCCTGCACCCGCGACAGATGCCAGATCAGCCACGCAATGGAGTTGCCATCGCCGGAGACACCGGACGGCCGAGCCATCAACTCCGACGCCGTCAGGTCCTTCACCGCGCCGCGCACGTTGGTCCGGACTCGGTCAAACGCATCTGTTAAAAGCTCGTTATGGTTCATGTGCCCATGGTGACATAACGAATCTCACACCGCGATAGTTGCCATAAAGAACCGAATGTCGGTCTGCACAAGTAGCCTTTCTGGGTGACATCAAAAACTGACGCGACTCCGGCCGCGGACATCAGGGCATGGCCCGCGCTGTGGTCTCTGGTGATCGGCTTCTTCATGATTCTGGTTGACTCCACCATCGTGTCCGTCGCGACCCCCGCTATCATGACCGGATTCGACACCGATATTGACAGCGCGCTCTGGGTCACCAGCGCATACTTGCTGGCGTACGCGGTGCCGCTGCTCATCACTGGGCGTCTAGGCGACCGCTTCGGTCCGCGCCGGGTCTATCTGGCCGGGCTGGTTGTTTTCACGCTCTCCAGTGCGTGGTGCGGTTTCGCCTCGGACATCGAATCGCTGATTGTGGCGCGCGTGGTTCAGGGACTCGGAGCCGCGCTCATGACCCCACAGACCATGTCCGTCATCACCCGCATTTTCCCACCCGAAAAGCGCGGGGCCGCCATGGGCCTGTGGGGCTCAGTGGCTGGCGTCGCGACACTGATTGGCCCCGTTATGGGCGGCCTTCTCGTGGATTCGTTGGGCTGGGAGTGGATTTTCTTCATCAACGTGCCGGTCGGCGTCGTCGGCTTCATCCTCGCCTACCGCTTGGTTCCGCACCTGCAGACCACGAGCCACCGGTTCGACATCCTTGGCGTTTTCCTCAGCGGAATCGGCATGTTCGCACTGGTCTTCGGGATCCAGGAAGGCGAATCGTATAACTGGGGTCCCATTGCTGGCCCTATCTCGGTCTGGTCTTTGATCATCAGTGGCGCACTTCTGCTGACCGCGTTCATTCTGTGGCAGCACTTCAACCGTGGTGAACCTCTGGTGCCGCTGCGATTGTTCAAAGACCGCAACTTTTCCCTGGCCAATACGGCCATCTCATCGATGGGTTTCGCCATCACGGCCATGGTTCTGCCGCTCATGCTGTATGCGCAGAACGTCCGCGGCCTCACCCCAACGCAGGCAGCGCTGCTGCTGACGCCTATGGCTGTGATCTCCGGGGCGCTGGCGCCGTTTGTGGGCAAGCTCGTACAGCGTCGCGATCCGCGCTTTATAACGATGGCTGGGTTTGCCGCACTGGTTGTCAGCTTGTTCTGGCTGGGTGCCATTCTGACCCCGGACGTCCCGATCTGGCACCTGCTGCTCCCGATTTCCCTGCTCGGCCTCGCCAGTGCAGGCATCTGGTCGCCCGTGTCATTGACCGCAACCCGCAACCTTGCGCCGTCCCTTGCCGGGGCCGGCTCCGGTGTCTACAACACCACACGCCAGGTTGGCGCTGTTTTGGGCAGTGCGGCCATCGCTGCCATGATGCAGTCACGTTTGGTGGCGAACCTCGGCGAGAGTGAGGGAAGCGGCCCCCGGGCTGCGGGCGAAGGCGCCATGCCGGACGCCGTCGCCTCCGGTTACGCGCTGGCCATGGGCCAGTCGCTGTACCTCCCGGCCGCAGTAGTGATTGTCGGCCTTCTGTCGGCAATCTTCTTCGCCAAACCGGAGGGCAGCCGCGTGTGGAATTCGGACGCCGCTGCAATCAAAACTGGTGGCGGCCGTTCGCACGATTGAGCTTTGGTCCTTACATCCGTGGCAGAGCCCGCCTATGCTGGCTGGATGACTCAGACACCGAAGAACTACAGAGACTACCTGGACGATGCTGCCCCGGAAGTTGCCAAAGTCGTGGAACCGGTATTGAAGCAATCCGTGGCCGACGGCGAGCACGGCGTTCTGGTCACCCTTTTCCCGGAGGAGGCGCATGCGCAGGTTTCCCCCGAGGTTCCGTTTGGACAGATCCATGTTGAGCAACGGTAGCGGCAGGGCCTGATTCCACTATTCGGGCAGGGGTAGTTGCTCTCCGCAACCACCGCTAGGCTGTGGCCATGGCAGATGACAAGGACACCGCAGGCACAGTACCCGTCGACGCACCAGAGGTGAAGGACGTCAGCGACGACTTCACCACACGTCAGCACACCACGGCGTCGGGCTTGAAATACACAACGACGACGGGCCGACTGGTCCTGCGCCTCGAGGAGACCAAGGACGGGAAGACGGACGGCTTCAAGCCGAAGGCGGAGATCTTCGTAGTTGCTTATACCGCTGATTCCGCGGACATGAAGCGCCCGGTCACGTTCGCCTTCAACGGCGGACCAGGTTCCGCATCCGTGTGGCTGCACCTTGGTTTGCTGGGTCCGCGCATGGTGGATTCAGGCGACGTCGGGAGCCTGACACCAGCGCCGTATGGTCTGGTGGACAACCCTGAGAGTATCCTCGAGCACAGTGACCTCGTGATGATTGACCCCGTCAACACCGGCTTCTCTCGAGTGGTGGAAGGCGGCGAAACCGATCAGTTCCACGCGTTCGTTGAAGACCGCGACCTTGTCGCTGAAGTGATTCGACTCTGGACCACGCGCAACAACCGGTGGCTCTCGCCCAAGTATCTGGTGGGTGAATCCTACGGAACCCTGCGCGCCGTCGCCGTCGCAGGCAGGCTCTTTGACGCCTACGGTATGGCCGTCAATGGGCTGGGACTGATTTCCACCGTCCTGAACATGTCCACCCTTCGGTTCTTCCCCGGTAGCGATGTCCCCTACGCCCTGCACCTGCCCACGTATGCTGCCATCGCCCACTATCACGGCCGCCACGGCGACCGCCCTCTGGCCGACGTCGTTCGGGAGGCGGAGGAGTTCGCGGCGAAGGACTTTGGCTATGCACTCACGCAGGGGTCGCGCCTGAGTGAAGCGGAATACGACGACGTTGTGCGACAGATCGCGGAGCTCACCACCCTGGACGAAGGATTCATCCGTCGATCAAACCTGCGGTGGGCTTATCATGAGTTCGCAGCCGAACTCCTGCGTGGTGACGGGCTGGCCGTTGGCCGTATCGATGGGCGGTTCACGGCGCCGCCAGCGAAACTGCATGCGTCGGAAGCCTTTGATGATCCGAGTATCCGCGCGATCACCGGCCCCTACGCCGCGGCCATGAACCATTATGTGCGGGCGGAGCTCGGCTACGAGAATGATCTGCCGTACGAGATCCTCACCGCCCGCGTTCACCCGTGGAGTTACAAGACGTTCGAGGGATCACCCGTGGATGTCTCCCCGGTGCTTGAACGCCTCATGGTCCACAACCCGAACCTCCGGGTTCATGTGGACTACGGCTATCACGACGGCGCCACTCCCCATTTCGCCGCGGAATACGTGTGGGCACACATGAATCTGGACGAGGACGCCCGCTCCCGCTTCACGCATCACTACCACGAGGCCGGGCACATGATGTATCTGAAGCCGGAGTGCCGCTTGGCGCAGCTGGAGGCGCTGAAGCACTTCGTGACGGCCTGACTAACGCCGCCGCACCCACCCCTACCGACGCGTCTTCCACGGCCCAACTTCCGCCCATGCGTCCGCAGTAATTGTTGGAATAGCCCGGAATCCTACTCTATTCCAACAACTACTGCGGACGCGTTCAGCAGAACGGTGAAATTATGATCTCTCTCATGCGCTGGGCCAATGCGACGGCGTTGGCGGCAGCCGCCATCGTGCTCCTGATCATTTTCAGTCAGGACGGGCGGTGGGTGATTGGCGGGATAGCCGCCGTCGTGCTGCTGGTTGGCGCCTGGTTTCTCAGTCCGCTCAACGGACGGAGCTCCACGAAGTGGACAGGCAACCACGGTAAAGACGAGGTTGTTATTTTCTGGCGACCGGGCTGTGTCTTCTGCATACGCATGAAGGCCTCCCTTGGCCGAGCTGGGCGCAAGGCAACCTGGTACAACATCTGGAGCGATCCCGCTGCCGCCGAATTTGTTCGGGCGCACAACAACGGAAATGAGACAGTACCTACCGTGATCCTGCGAGGAGGGGTCGCGACGAATCCTGAGCCCGGAACGGTTCGTCAAGCACTTGAGCGGGTTGGTCAGCGCTAGGACAGGGCGTTGATCCAGAGTCCGGTGACCCACACAGTGCCAGCGGCAAAGCCGCAGCCCAGCTCAACGAGGATGCCGAGACCAGTGGCCTTCAGCGCAGCATAGCTGGAGGACCACGCGGGGCCAAACTCTTTGTGCCGGGTCAGCTCGCTCAGGAACAAGCCCAGCGCGAACCCCACAAACAGGCCGACGACGGGAATGACGAACATCCCGACGACACCGAGTACCAGCCCTGCAAGGATCGACCAGCTCGGAATTTTCCGCTGCTTCATGGTGCGTCCGGTCAAAATGGCGCTGGCTGTCATGCCGACAATGACCAGCGCCGCGCCCACCCCGAACACAACCCACCCAGCCGCGGTCTGAACGGTCAGCGCCCAGATGAGCAGACTGCCGGCAATGAGTAGACTTCCAGGCAGCACCGGAACGATGATTCCCACAATGCCGACGCCAATGAGTAGCGCACACAGCACGGCGACCACGATCTGCGTATCCATGGTCCCATCCTGCCACTGGTTCATGCCCTGAGGGCCATATTCCACTTGTCGGCACCCCAACGTCTCACTAAGGTTACTTACAACGTGGTTTTTGACCGCAACTAGGAGGTAGCTATGAGTACCAACCAGTCAGACGGCAACAACGGTCGCCGAGATGTCCCCGAAGACATAGGACGCGAATCGAAGCAGACGGGCGACGACCGCCCTACTTTGGGCGAGCGGCTCACTGGGCGTGGGCGTCGTGGTGGCGAGGGCCGCGATGTGGACTCACGCGATCCGAACCCTCGCGATAGCGATCGCAGGGATGCTACAAGTCACGGCGACCATATCGCGGGCACCACCAATGATGCGTCTGGGTCGAGGGCACAAGGTATCGGCGACGATGGATCGGCCCGGGACGGAGCGTCTCGGGAGGGGTTGCGTGCAGACACGAACCGCGAGCGGCTCGGTGAGGGAAGTACCCGCAGGCCTACGAACGACGGCGGCAATGACCGGACTAATAAAGACGGCGCCCGCTACGAACATCGCTCCGCGGGTTCCTCGCCCGTAGCAGGCGGGACCGGCGGCGCTGCAGGTACTGGGGCGGGAGCAGCCGGAGCTGGGCTCGAGGGCACCAGCGCGACGAGCCCCGGACCACGCGCCGACCGTGCCTCTGCTCGGACGGACGGTCCAACCGATGACCGACCGCGCGATGACGACCAGGTTGGGCGCGACACGGACGACAACCGTCGGAACGGCGAAGAAACGCGGGCGATGCCGGTAACGCACACCAAGGATCCGGATGAAGACCGTAGACGTCGGGACCGGGACGTCGACGGTGATCGTGGTCACGACCGCGATTCCTCCGCCGCGGGAGTTGGAGTCGGGGCTGGTGCGGCGGCGATGCCAGCGAACCGTGAGGCGCTGCTGGACCGCGAGAAGGAACAATTTGGCGGCATGAAGTTCGGGTCGGCGTTCTTTGGCTGGTTGACGGCTACGGGCCTGGCTGTGCTGCTGACTGCGCTGGCGGCCGCCATCGCGTCCGCAGTGGGCGCATCAACAAACACGAGCATCAACGAGATTGCCAACACGGCAGCTGAGGATCCGGCATCGGTGGGCATCCCGGCAGCGATCGTTATCGGCGTGATACTGCTGATCTCTTACTATGCGGGCGGCTACGTTGCCGGGCGTATGGCGCGCTTCAACGGGATGAAGCAGGGGGTCGCCGTGTGGCTCTGGGCAATTATCATCGCCGTTGTTCTGGGCATTCTCGGCATCATTTTCGGTGACGCTTTCAGTGAACAGCTGGCGAACATGAACACGTTCCCGCGGATTGAAGCGAGCCAGTTCACCACGGGCGGCGTCGTCGCCCTGCTGATTGCTCTGGCGATTGCACTGCTGGGAGCGGTCCTCGGAGGACTCACCGGTATGCGCTATCACCGCAAGATCGACCGAGCCACGTACGACGACGACGTTCGTGGCACCCGGTAAGTAACTCCACCAGAAAAACACAGTGCAGCTCTTGTGACCTTTAGCAGTGAAGGCCGCAGGGGCTGCACTTTTGTTTGGGCGCGCAGGAGTCAGGAAAGTTTTCCACAGCCGGTGACCGACCAAGAGCGCCGGCGTTGAGGACGTGGAAAACTCAAGACCATGGATATCTCTGACGGCTCGCGGTTCAACCATGGACTTGAGGGCGACTCCTACCCGCGCCCCTTCAGCTCTTCCGGGACAATGCGCCGCGGCGTCGTCGCATTCGGCATCTCTCTGGCGCTCTTGGTATTCGCATATTTCCTCGTTACTTGGTCAGAGTATTTCCCGGCCAGCATGGTGGCCGCAGCTGCCGCTTTCGTTACCTTGCTGGCACCTATCTGGGACTCGAGCACAATCCACGACAACGCGTATGAGCTGATCAGGGATACCGCAGGTGAGGAAATGATTCAGGTGCAGGACAAAACCCAGTTTCGGCTCTGGTGCGCCCGCCTGCTGCTGGCATCTCTGCTGTTGGCGGCATTTTTTGTGGGAAACGGTGAAGCGGTGTGGGGGGCCTGCTTCGGCGTCGTGGCCCTGATGCTCCTACTGTCTGTGATATTCGGCAAATTCCCAAGCCCTGCAACCCTGGTTCTGGACAACCCGAGGACTATCACCACCTACTCTGGAACAACATCACCTCGATCACGCCGACCAGTCAGGGCATGCCGGGCTGGGGGTGGCTCAGGGAGCCCATGCGCTACATAGACATTCGCTACCTGGGCTATGAAGCCGGACCCGCAGAACCAGACACAGTCAAATTGCCGATGGAGCAGCGGATCCTGCTGATTCACTGCAGAATGCCCCCAGAAACTCTTTTGGATCTGTTGTACCTGTTGTGGCTGACTCCGAAAGCTCGTGAGTACGTTGGGCAACCAGAGCTACTGCTGGAGCAGATTCGCCAAGCGCCGACCGCAACCGTCATAACTCGGTAATGCGCAGGCTACGTACATTTTCAACCTGTATTGTGAACACATGAGCACAACTACCTCCGGGCGCGCTGTTCGCGTGTCAAAACCGAACGACATCGTCGCCTCGTACTCTGTCCTGCTTAAGCAGGTCCGTAGCGAAGGACTGCTGACGAGACGTCGAGGGTTCTACATCTCCCTCTTTATCCTTCTCACATTGGCGCTCGGCGCGGCCTGGACAGGCTTCGCTCTCCTGGGCGACACGTGGTTCCAGCTCCTGATTGCAGGGGTTCTCGGTATCATCTTCACGCAGATCGCGTTCCTGGCCCACGAGGCATCCCACCGCCAAATCTTTAAGAGCCGTGGAGCCAATGATTGGTCCGGCCGAGTATTGGCCGCTGGAGTTGTTGGCATCAGTTACGCGTGGTGGATGGACAAACATACCCGGCACCACAATGACCCAAACGTCGTGGGCAAAGACCCAGACATTGAGCTAGACACCATCTCCTTCATTGAAGAGGATGCGGCGAAAGCCAAGGGCGTCCTGGCCTGGATCACCCGTCGCCAGGGTTACCTGTTCTTCCCACTCCTCACGCTCGAGGGATTCAACCTGCACGGACGCTCCATGCAGACACTCTTCCAGCGCAGTCCCGTCAAGGGTCGCTGGGTGGAGCTGGCGCTTATCGGGCTACGGTTCGGCGCATACTTCGGCGTTCTGTTCTGGTTCCTGCCCGTGGGCATGGCATTCGCGTTCATCGGCGTGCAGATGGCCGTCTTCGGCGTATACATGGGCGCATCGTTCGCACCGAACCACAAGGGAATGCCCATCATTCCGCGTGGCAGCAAGCTGGACTTCTTCCAGAAGCAGGTGCTCACCGCGCGCAACATCCGCGGCGGCTCTTTCATCAACAACTTCTTTGGCGGTCTGAACTACCAGGTTGAGCACCACCTGTTTCCAGACATGCCGCGCCCACACCTGCGCAAGGCCAGCGCCATCGTCAGAGAGCACTGTGCGCGACTGAAGGTGCCCTACACCGAAGTTGGCGTTGCTGCGTCCTACGCTTCTGTTGTCAGCTACCTGAACCGTGTTGGTCTCGCCGCCCGTGATCCGTTCGACTGCCCCATGGTGAACCGCTACCGCAGGCAGTAGCGCCAGTACCGAACCTCTTAACAACAGCGGCCCACCCCTTTCCCGGGGTGGGCCGCTGTTGTTATGTCTAAAGAAGTACTTAGGCGTTCCAGAGACCGTAGGAGTCCGCGAGCGAAGAGATCTTCTGTGCCCTCGCTAGACGGGGGAGGTAGGAGCCGTCGCCCACCACATCACCGGAAGCGTGCGCCACCAGCAGCTCATGAGCCCACTGGATCTCTGATTCACTTGGCGAAAGCCCTCGGTTTATACCGTCTGTCTGCTCCGGCTTGAGGCAGAGCTTGCCGGTCATTCCCATCGATTGGGTGACCTTACAGGCCTCGTGCAGGTCGTGGCCGAGGGCCCCAAGAGTGGGACCGTCAATCGGGCCGGGCAGCTGGCCAACTCGTGAAGCAACCACGAGCTTTGCTCGGGCATAAGCCAAGGCCATCGGGTCATCGGAGGCACCAGTGTCTCGGCGGAAGTCTCCAACACCGAAAGCGAGCCGGAACGTGCCCGGGGCGCTGGCAATCGCCGTCGCATTTTCAATCCCGAGCGCTGACTCAACCAGAGCCAGTACGGGTGTTCCAGCCTGCAACCGCATGGCGGTATGGGTAACCTGCTCAGGTTTCTCAGTCATGGCGAGCATGACGCCGCGCAAGCCGGGAGCGTGGGATAGGGCGGCGAGGTCCTCTGCCCAATAGTCCGTGTCGATGCCGTTGACGCGCACCCACGCCGTCATGCCGTTGGTGAGTGCCTCAACAACTCGCTCGCGTCCTTCATTCTTGCGATCCGCTGGAACGGCGTCTTCCATGTCGAACACCACGGAATCTGCTTCCGAGGTTAGCGCGGGTGCGAAGTTCTTCTCATCGGCCGCTGATGCCAGCAGCCAAGAACGGGACAGCTTCGCCGGCAGTGCCGCGGCGCGGCTATTTCTCATGGGGGACATACCTAGAGCCTACTGAATTTTGGCCGGGTACTTCCACTCCTGAGCCCCAAAAATGAGCGTGAGCTGTAACGTAGAGACTGGATTGACCCTCAACAAGCTAACGCATTAGAATTTCGTAATGTAGTAAACAGATTCTGCATCGTGGAATTAGTCGATGAAAATTGGAGTGACCCGAATGACTTCTCAGCTGAGCACCGGTGACACAGCCCCTGAATTCAATCTGCCGGACGCCGAGGGCGTCCCCGTGGGACTGGATGAGTACCGCGGCCGGAGCGTCGTCGTGTACTTCTATCCGAAAGCCGCGACGCCTGGCTGCACAACGGAAGCGTGCGATTTCCGTGACAACCTCGAGTCCCTCCAGGGCGGCGGGTACAGCGTGATCGGCATCTCCTCCGACCCCGTGGAGGACTTGGCTAGTTTCAGCGCCGATCATGCACTCACTTTCCCTCTCCTCTCTGACGCAGACAGCGTCACCGCGAAGGTCTGGGGTGCTTATGGGGATAAGGAATTCAATGGCAAGAAGATGACGGGAACCCTCCGCTCCACCGTCGTGATCGACGGCGAGGGCAAGGTCCAGCTCGCCGAGTACAACGTTGATGCCACGGGCCACGTCACAGACCTCCGCAGCAAGCTCGGCCTCTAGACCGCCGCAGCACAGAACAAAAGAGCTGGCCTTCCCTGCTAAAGCGGAAGACCAGCTCTTTTTGGTTCCCGTCAGAGAACCCCAGCACCCTGGCGGAAGAGTGAATGGCACCTAAATCTGACCACGCCGAATCAGGTTGCCGTGCGGAGCCTGGAAGTCCACTTCCTGTCCGCGGAGGAACGTGCGGCGCACCACGCCGGTGAGGGCCTTGCCCTCGTAAGCGGTGATGGGGTTCTTGTGGTGCAGGCTGGCGGCGCTGACCACAAAGGCATCGTCGACCGCGAAAACCGAGAAGTCCGCGTCGAACCCGAGGGCAAGCTGGCCTTTGCCTGTCAACCGGGCAAGGTGCGCTGGACGTACAGACATCCAATCCACCACCTGCTCGAGGGGAATCCCACGCTGGCGTGCTTCAGACCAAATGAGGGACAAGCCCAGCTGCAACGATGCGACCCCGCCCCATGCGGTACCAAAGTCCCCTGTTTCCACGTCCTTCAGCTCGATGGTGCTGGGCGAATGGTCGGACACAATGCAGTCGATCGTGCCGTCCTGTAGCCCTTCCCACAGCAGCTCCCGGTTCGACGCCTCACGGATTGGTGGGCAGCACTTGAACGCGGTACCGCCGGCCGGAATTTCCTCCGACAGCAACGTCAGGTAGTGGGGGCAGGTTTCCACGGTGAGTTTGACCCCGTCGCGCTTCGCGGACCGGATCATGGGCAACGCGTCCGACGACGACAGGTGGAGGATATGCGCGCGGGCACCGGTCCAGCGGGCCCGTTCAATGACCTCGGCTATGGCGATGTTCTCGGCGCCTCGCGGGCGTGAGGCCAGGAATTTGTTGTACTGATCGCCCTCGGCCTGAGGCGCGCGGTCAATGGAGCGTGAATCTTCGGCGTGGACAATCATGATCGAGTCGAACGTCTTGAGTTCCTCGAGGTCCTCCTCCATCTCATCAGCGTCCAGCGGCGGGAACTCGTCAACGCCGGAGTGCAGGAGGAAGCACTTGAAACCGAACACGCCTTCATCATGCAGACCGCGCAGGTCCCCTTTGTTGCCGGGAATGGCACCGCCCCAGAAGCCGACATCGACGAACGCCTGGTCTCGGGCGGCGTCGCGCTTTTCTTCCAGCGCAGCGACGTTCACGGTGGGCGGGATGCTGTTCAACGGCATGTCGATGATGGTGGTGACGCCGCCGGCGGCCGCTGCCTTGGTGGCAGAGGCGAAGCCCTCCCACTCGGTGCGTCCCGGTTCGTTCACATGAACGTGCGTGTCCACGAGTCCGGGCAGTAGGGTTTCGTCGTCGGCGAGCTCCAGAATTTCCTTGCCCTGCAACCCGTTGCCCAGCGGCTCGATAGCGGTCACCACGCCATCCTTGATGCCGACCTCGCGCGCCACAACACCGGCTCCGGTCAGGATGCGTTTGCCTCGGATCACTGTGTCAAAGACCGTTTCGGCGTTTTCCGCTGTGCTCATGCTTTGTGTTCCTGCTTTCCTGTTACTGCTGTGCCGTTTGAACTTTCATCCACATCGGCGGCGATCATTCTGCCTGCTTCGGTGAGAAGTTCAGCGGCGTTGGCCATGCATTTGTCAACGTTGGGTTCAAGGTCTGTCAGCGCAATCGTACGTATAAAGCCCGCGCGGTGAAGCTGTTGCGGGGTCAGCGGCGTGCGCCCGCACACAGCCATGACGGGAACGCCCGCAGCCGCAGCCGCCTGCGCAACCCCGAGTGGCGTCTTGCCACCCAGGCTCTGCTCGTCGAGGCTGCCTTCTCCGGTGATGACCAGGTCCGCTCCCTGCAGTTTCCCTGCCAGACGAGTCAGGTCCAGCACGACGTCGATCCCCGCCCGTCGTCGTGCCTTCAGGACGGTGAGGGCAGCGTAGCCAACCCCACCCGCTGCACCGGCTCCGGGCAGTAGCGCCGCGGGTTGTGCGGACTCCCCCAGTTCCGCGGCCAGGCACGTGACAAACTGCCCGAGGGCGTCGTCGAGCTCGGTAACGTCCGTGGGTGTGGCCCCTTTCTGGGGCCCGAAAATTGCGGCCGCCCCGTTGGCACCGCGAAGCGGATTATCGACGTCGGATGCCAGGGTGAAGGACACGGAGGCCAGTCTCGGATCCAGGGCAGATAGGTCTACGCGGGCTAACCGAATCAGGGCAGCACCGCCGTCGGAGAGTTCACCACCCTCAGCGTCCAGCAACTTGGCGCCGAGCGCGGCCAGAAGGCCCGCCCCGCCGTCGGTACTGGCACTTCCGCCTACGCCGAGCACAATATCGGTGCAGCCACGGTCCATCGCGTCACGGATGAGGTCACCGGTGCCACGGCTGGTGGCGGTCCGCGCTTGCAGCCCGCCACCGGGGAGCACCGCCAACCCGGACGCCGTCGCCATCTCAATGACGGCGCGCGTGCCCTGAACGGCATAATCAGCGTCGAGCCGTTCACCCGTTGGGCCGGTAACCGACGCCGTGGTGAGGGTGAAACCGGCACCGACGGCGGCGTCGAGAGTTCCCTCGCCGCCGTCGGCCACCGGCACCTGAACCACAATGGTGTCCGGACGGGCCGCCAACAATCCGGCAGCTACCGCCCGCGCCACCTCTGGAGCCGAGAGCGAGCCCTTGAACTTGTCCGGCGCTATGACTATCCGCATGGGGGCAGCCTAGACCAGCAGCGAAATTGCCGTTGGTGCATCCTCTGCTGACTGTGCAAGTTCTTCGAACTCATTGACCGCGTCAATGCCCGCTGCGCCCATCGAGATGTTGGTGATCCGTTCGAGGATGACCTCAACTACCACCGGCACCTGGAACTCTGCGATCAGCTCGCGGGCCTTCTCGAAAGCGCCCTGCAGATCTCCGGCTTCCCGTACCCTGATGGCCTTGCAACCCAGGCCCTCCGCGACCTTGACGTGGTCCACGCCGTAGCCCTCGAGCTCCGGGGAGTTGACGTTGTCGAAGGCCAATGACACGTGGAAATCCATGTCGAATCCGCGCTGCGACTGACGAATCAGTCCCAGGTAGGAGTTGTTGACCACCACGTGGATGTACGGCAGCTTGAACTGCGCGCCGACCGCGAGCTCTTCGAGCATGAACTGGAAATCATAGTCGCCGGAGAGGGCCACAACCTCTGCACTCGGATCAGCCTTGACAACACCGAGCGCCGCCGGCCCGGTCCAACCGAGCGGACCGGCCTGACCACAGTTGATCCAGTTGCGTGACTTGTAGACGTGCAGGAACTGAGCGCCGGCAATCTGCGAGAGACCAATCGTCGAAACGTAGCGGGTATCCCGTCCGAACACCCGGTTCATCTCCTGGTACACACGCTGCGGCTTCATGGGCACGTTGTCGAAGTGCGTCTTTCGCTGCAGCATGGACTTCCGCTGCGCGCAGTCCTTCACCCATGCGTTCCAGTCCGGCAGGCCCTGCTTGTCCTTGCGTTCCCGCGCTACCTCGATCAAGCCCTTCAGGGCCTCACCGGCGTCGGACACAATGCCGAAGTCAGGGGCGAACACGCGGCCGATCTGGGTGGGCTCAATGTCGATGTGAACGAATTTGCGGCCCTTGGTATAAACATCCAGCGCGCCGGTATGACGGTTGGCCCAGCGGTTGCCAATGCCGATGACGACGTCGGACTCCAGCATGGTTGCATTGCCGTAGCGGTGCGAGGTCTGAAGACCCACCATGCCGGCCATCAGCTCGTGATCATCAGGAATGGTTCCCCAGCCCATGAGCGTGGGGATGACCGGGATGTTCAGCAGTTCGGCCAGCTCAACCAGTTGATCGGCTGCGTTGGCATTGATGATGCCGCCGCCCGCGATCAACACCGGGCGCTCGGCGTGCTCAAGCATGTCCAGGACCTTCTCCAGCTGCTTGCGCGTCGCCGCAGGTTTGGCGACGTGCAGCGGCTCGTACAGGTCCGGATCGAACTCGATCTCAGCTTTTTGGACGTCAATCGGGAGGTCGATCAGGACCGGGCCCGGACGGCCAGTGCGCATTTCGTGGAACGCCTTCTGGAACAGACCCGGAACCTGGGCGGCCTCCAGTACGGTCACGGCCATCTTGGTGACGGGCTTCGCGATGGACGCGATGTCCACGGCCTGGAAATCTTCCTTGTGCAGCTTCGCTACCGGCGCCTGACCCGTGATGCAGAGGATCGGGATGGAATCGGCCCACGCCGAGTACATCCCGGTGAGCATGTCCGTTCCCGCAGGGCCGGAGGTGCCGATGCAGATGCCGATGTTCCCGGGGGCGGCGCGGGTGTAACCCTCCGCCATATGGGAGGCGCCTTCTACGTGGCGTGCAAGCACGTGACCGATGCCGCCGTGGGCACGCATGGCGGAGTAGAAGGGATTGATGGCTGCTCCGGGCAGGCCGAAGGTCTGAGTAGCGCCTTCCTTTTCCAGGATGGCGACGGCGGCGTCAACTGCGCGCATTTTGGGCATGGGAACTCCTAGTGGAAGTGAAAGATTAGTTGGTGGATCGGCCGGAAAGCTGTTCAACGAGCTTGAAGAGGCCGGAATGGTCCAGTCCGCCTTCGCCCTGGTTGACCATCGAACCCACCAATTGCGCGACGAGGGCTCCCAGTGGAATGGTGACGCCAGCTTCGCGGGCGGCTGCGGTGACAATGCCGAGGTCTTTGTTATGCAGCTGCAGGCGGAAGCCCGGGTCGAAGGAGCGGTCCAGCATTTTCTGGCCCTTCTGCTCCAGCACCTTGGAACCGGCCAGGCCGCCGCCGAGCACCTTCAGCGCGGCATCGGTATCCACGTTGTAGGCCTCGAGGAAGACGATGGCCTCTGCCAGAAGTTCAATGTTCCCGGCGACGATCAGCTGGTTTGCGGCTTTGACGGTCTGTCCGGAACCGGAGGGGCCAACGTGCACAATGGTCTTGCCCACAGCGTTGAGAACGGGCTCGGCATCCTTGAAGTCCTGTGCGTCGCCGCCGACCATAATGGACAGAACGGCGTCGATCGCACCCTGTTCCCCGCCGGAAACGGGGGCATCGAGCGGGCGCAGACCGGCTTCGCGGGCGTCGTCGGAAAGCCGTTTGGCGACGTCGGGCCTGATGCTGCTGGCATCAATCCAGAGGGCGCCCTTCTTCGCGTTGGCAAAGACGCCGTCGCTGCCGCTGACCACATCCTCCACGTCCGGTGAGTCCGGCACCATGGTGATGACGACGTCGGCATCTTTGACTGCCTCGGCGATGTTGGAGGCACCCTTACCGCCCTGTTCAACGAGTTTGTCGATCTTGTCCTGGCTGCGGTTGTAACCGGTGACCTGGTTTCCGGCCTTGACGAGATTGGCGGCCATGGGCAATCCCATGATTCCGAGTCCGATGACTGCAATGTTTGTCATATCTGATTCCTTCGAAAGTTTTGTGGGAGTGATTACTTGGCGGCTTCGGCGGTTTCAACCCAGCCGAAGGCGCGTTCCTGCGGAGTCTTGTACTCGAGCCCGATCGGCCCGTTGTAGCCGAGGCTGCGGCTTTTCTCGATCCACTCGTTCAGTGGAAGCTCTCCGCTGCCCGGCTCGCCGCGGCCCGGCGCATCGGCAATCTGGATATGGCCAAAGTCCGCCGCATGGTTGGTGACGACCGCCCCGACGTCGTCCCCGTTGACCGCAAGGTGGTAGAAATCTGCCAGCAGCTTGACATTGTCCAAGCCCTGCGCCTTGACCTTGTCGATGACGGCGAGCGCGTCCGCGGCGGTCTTCAGCGGGTAGGCCTCGGTGCCGCTGACGGGCTCGAGCAGGACGACGCCGCCAAAGGGCGCGACGGCGCGGGCTGCGAGGATGAGGTTTTCGACGGCGAGCGCGTCCTGTTCTTCCGGTGTGGAGTCCTCGGTGCGGTTGCCGTAGAGGGCATTGAAGCCCTTGCAACCGAGGCGCTCACCGATGGCTGCGACTACTGGAAGGTTGGCGCGGAACTCGTCACTGCGTGCTGGCCAGGAGACGAGTCCGCGGTCTCCGCCGGGCATGTTTCCGGCGTTGAAGTTCAGGCCGGTGAGCTGGACTCCGGCGTCGGTGATGGCTTTTTCGAACTCGGCCACGTCGGCCTCCGTTGGTGTGGAGGTTTCAAAGGGCCACCAGAATTCCACGTTGTCGAATCCGGCCTTCTTCGCTGCAGCGGGCCGTTCCAGCAGCGGCAGCTCGGTGAGGAGGATGGAGCAGTTCACGGTGTACGTCATGGCACTTCCTTCGGTTACGTCTACCTTCACTAGTTTCCGTATCGTGGAGTTTATCTTTTGCTCTATGAAAAGAGTACGGGTGGAGTCCGTGTGACGTCAACCTCATTTGTCGACAAATAGCGTGCACGCAGCAAGGTGCGCTAGGGTCATCAGCAGTGACACGGGGTGCTGCGACCACAGGGCCGCAGCTGAGATAAAACCCGTTGAACCTGATCCAGTTAGCACTGGCGAAGGGAATGTCAGCACTCCCATGACGCGGTCAGTTATCTCGACGCACTCCGGCAGCCGCCGTCGTCATGCGCAGCGCACGCCTTCGCCACACAAGCGAAAGGCACGCCATGACCACCTCCCCCACCTCCTTGCCCATCACCGATCAGATTGTTCTCATCACCGGCGGCGGTCGCGGTCTGGGCACCAGCCTGGTCCGAGCCTTCCTCCGCGAAGGCGCCCGGGTAGTCATCAACTATCTGGGTAGCGAAGAGGCAGCACGGTCGGTAGAAGCCGAATTCCCTGGGAAGGCGCTGGCGGTTCAGGCTGACGTCCGCGACAGGGCGCAGGTGGACACCATGATCACCCGCGCCCAGGAGCACTTCGGCACCGCCATAACCACCGTGGTCAACAACGCGCTGCCGGAGTTCTCCTTCAACGGAGACGCCCGTCCAGACGCGGACCAGCTGACCTGGGACAACCTAGCGCAGCAGTTCTCCGGCGTCCAGGGCTCGCTCAACACAGTTCAGTCCGCCCTACCCGGCATGCGCGCCGTTGGCTTTGGACGCGTGATCAACGTTGGTACCAACCTGTTTCAGAACCCGGTTGTCCCCTACCACGACTACACGGCAGCCAAGGCCGCGCTGCTCTCACTCACCCGCACGTTTGCGCACGATCTCGGCAAGGATGGGATCACCGTCAACATGGTCTCCGGCGGCCTGCTGCGCACCACAGACGCCAGCTCCGCGACGCCAGAAGAAGTGTTTGACCTGATCGCCGCCGGCACTCCGCTCCGCCGGGTCACCACACCGGACGAGTTCGCCGACGCAACCCTCTTCTTCGCCTCACCCTGGTCCCGCTCAGTGACTGGACAGAACCTGGTGGTCGACGGCGGACTGGTCAACAACTGATGACCAGCCGCCAACTCCACTTCAACCTGTTTATCCACGGCTGCGGGCACCACAAAGCGGCGTGGCGGCATCCGTCGTCGTCTGCTGAACGGCTCGGTGACATCTCCTACTTCGAGGAATTGGCTCAGACCGCTGAGCGCGGCCTCCTGGACGCGGTGTTCTTCGCCGATGGGCAGTCCGCCGGTCCGGTGGGCGACGGGCCACTCTGGTTCCTTGAACCCCTGACCGCGCTCTCGGCCATGAGCAGGGCCACCGAGCGGATCGGGCTCGTCAGCACTGTGTCCAGCACCTTTTACACGCCGTTCCACGCAGCCCGTATGGTTGCCTCACTGGATCACATTTCCGGTGGGCGGATGGGCTGGAACGTCGTCACGTCCATGTTCGACGCCGAGGCCCGCAACCACGGCATGGAAGCCATGCCAGCCCACGACGTCCGTTACGCCCGAGCAGAAGAGTTTGTCGACGTCGTACTGCGCCTGTGGGATTCGTGGGCGGATGACGCCCTGCTCTACGAGCGAAACGGGCTCTATGCGGACCCGTCGCGGGTGCACTCGATCGACCATCACGGCGAGAACTTCCTGGTGGATGGACCGCTGAACGTTCCGCGCCCGCCGCAGGGCAATCCTGTGTTGTTTCAGGCGGGGGCATCCGAGCCGGGCCGCACTCTAGCCGCCAGTCGCGCGGAGGCAATCTACGCCGTCGCCTATAACTTGCCGAGTGCGCAGGAGTACTACCGGGATGTGAAAGCGCGGATCACCGCCGCTGGAAGGGACGCGGCACAGGTTCCGATCATGCCCGGATTAGTCACGTATGTGGGGTCAACGGAGGCCGAAGCCCGAGCCAAACAACGGGAACTGGATGAGCTACTGCCCACCGACAATTCGCTGCGGCAGCTCGGACAGTTTGTGGGACGTGATTGCATGGACTGGGAGTTGGACGCACCCGTGCCCGCGCTGGTTCCGCTGGACGAATTCACTGGACCCAAGGGGCGCTACGCCACGATCCTGCGAATCATCGATGCCGAGCAGCCTACCGTTCGTGAACTGCTTGGCAGGCTCGCTGCGGGAGGAGGACACTGCACCATGGTGGGCACCCCGGAGCAGATTGCGGACAGGATCACGGACTGGTTCCAGAACGACGGCGCCGACGGCTTCAACCTCATGCCGCCGTCGCTGCCTAGCGGGATCGAGGACTTCGTGGACCACGTCATTCCCGTGCTGCAGAAACGTGGACTGTTCCGGCAGGAGTACACGGCATCAACGCTCCGCGGACATCTGGGGTTGGCGCGGCCGATGCATACTGGGATATGAGAAAAGTACTGATTCTTGGCGGAACGGCATGGTTGGGCCGCGAGATTGCCGCTCAGCTGGTGGCCAACGGCGACCACGTGACCTGCCTGGCCCGCGGCGAATCGGGCTCGGCGCCCGATGGTGCTGTGCTGGTCTCCGCGGACAGGTCCGGGGCGGATGCCTACCAGCAGGTTGACGGGGAACAGTGGGATGAGGTCATCGAGCTGTCTTACAACCTCGACTTCGTCAAAGATGCCCTGCGATGCCTGGCGCCCCGGACAAAGCATTGGACTCTTATCTCGAGCGTTTCCGTTTACGCGTTCAATTCTGAGCCGAACGCTGACGAGGATGCTGCGCTGCTGAACCCGGTGGATCTTGCGGACTACGGCCAGGCGAAGGTTGCTGCTGAACAGGCGACGACGGCGGCTGCCGGTGACTTCCTCCTGACAGTGCGCCCCGGACTCATCGGCGGTCCGGGTGATGGCAGCGACCGGTTCGGCTACTGGCCTGCACGGTTTTCCTCTGCAGGGGACGGCCCGGTTCTGACGCCTACAACGGAGGGGTTGTCGGCGCAGGTGATTGACGTTCGTGATCTCGCGGCGTGGATTATCGACGCCGGCAGCCGGGGCGTCACGGGCATTTTCAACGCGGTCGGAGACGAATATCCACTGGCTTCTGTGCTCGAGCAGGCGGCGGCGGTCGCTGGCTTCCGCGGCGCCGTCGTGCCCGCCACCCATGAGTGGCTGCTCAATCACGGGGTGAACTATTGGGCCGGATTGTACTCGTTGCCGCTGTGGCTTCCGCAGGAGGACGCAGCCATGGCGCAGCGTTCCAACACCGCATTCCGCGCAGCTGGCGGTCAGCTTCGGCCGCTGGAGCACAGCCTCGCGGATGTCCTGGCCGATGAACAGCACCGCGGACTCGACCGGGAACGGCGCTCTGGGTTGACGCGGGCCGAGGAACTGGCGCTGCTTCAACTTTTGCAATGAGTGCCAAGAGCGCGTTCAACCTGGCGACTCCGCACAGACCTATGAGCGCGGGCAACCTGGGCAGCAGGTTCACCGCCTTCGACCAGGCGGACAGCGCTTCGAGCGGGGAGTTTGTCGGCGAAGGCGCACATGTGTCTCATAACCAACGGTGGATACAGCGATTCAACCAGGAGGTTTCGAGACATAGTTACGAGAATCGTCAGCCTTGGATAAATTTCTTAGGATTCCTCGAAAATTAAGTGATTGCCGTCGTCGCGGTAGGTCAGTCGGTACGACGTCTCATATCTCTAGGGCGGTTGCAAGACACTCGGACAAGGCACACCTATCTGTCGTTTTTCGAAGTCGACTGCACGGAATATTCGTAGTCGTCTGCACGGCGACCACGGTTCCGTAAGAGAATCGTTTTCGACCGTATAGGATGCCTCGTCAAGAGTGTCATGTACTAAATGCTGGGGGTAATGATTGAAACCTGTGGATGTCCTGGGGTGGGGTTCCTTCCCTAGGATGACATTGAAGGAAGAGTTAATCAGCCTGGCTGGTTGCCATGCTGTCCATACGGACCAGGCGCGTTGTCAGACATGTGTATTCCCGTTTCTCTCAAGACGATGTACCACCGCAATGATGTGCGGGCGTCAAACAGTGGTGACTCCTGCCAGTCTGACATGATCTGCACCACACTCCGCTGATGAGAGTATCGGCAACCCGCGGTTTCCGCGGCTAATGGTCCGAATCGCGACGTCATGAAATTTACATTCACGGTCATGCGGCTGACAGACTTTTATCTCTTCCACGCACATGTCTGAGGCGTGATTCCGCGTAACAACAACTTTCGAGGGGAAACCTCATGGAGCGTAATTTTCTGCGCCGTCTTATCACTGCACCCGTGGCCGTCGCGCTGGTCCTGGGCCTGGCGGCCTGTGGCGGTTCCGCATCCGATCCCGGCACGCCTGGCGCCAATGCTCTCTCCGGCAGTGACCAGGAGTCGACGGACAAATACACCACCGAAAAGGTCATTCCCCTTGAAGAGGTGGATCCTGCACAACTGGATCTCATCACCGAGGGAACCCTCCGCGTGGGAACACTCTCCGATGCCCCACCGAACATCTTTATCGACGAGACCGGCAAGTTCACCGGTTTCGACAACGAGCTGCTGCGTGCCATCGGCAAGAAGCTCGATCTTGAGGTCGAGTTCGCATCCACGGACTTCTCGTCGCTGCTGGCCCAGGTGCAGAACAAGCAGTTCGACGTCGGATCCTCCTCGATCTCCACCACCGACTCCCGCCGCGAGAACATTGGTTTTACCAACGGCTACGACTTCGGTTATATGGCAGTGGTGACGAAGACCGACGCCGAGATCAAGGGCTTCGATGACATTGGCGACGGCAAACGGATCGGCGTGGTCCAGGGCACCGTACAGGATGACTACGCGACCAACACCCTGGGCATTGAGCCCGTACGCTTCTATGACTACAACACGGTGTATTCCAATGTCCGCAACGGGCAGATCGACGCCTGGGTAGCCCCTTCCCAGCAGGCCGAGGGACAGGTCAAGAAAGGCGATGAAACCGTCATTGCCGAATCTGTGATCAACACTCAGAACTTCACCGCGTACGCCGTGAACAGCGGGAACAAGGAGCTTCTTGACGCTTTGAACTCGGGGCTGGACGCGGTGGTGGAGGATGGCACCTGGAATGAACTGGTCAAGGAATGGTACCCGGAGCGTGAGGTCCCCAAGGACTGGGCACCGGGCAGCCAAGCCGTAAAACTACCCTAGGAATTTCCTCTGATGAACATGCTTGATCAGCTCTTCCAAACGTTCTTCGACTGGGAAGCCATGGCCGCCATTGTCCCCGACCTGCTGCTGGTCGGGCTGCCCAATACGCTGCTGCTGGCGGCGGCTTCCGGCGTGCTCGGCTGCGTACTGGGAATGATTCTGGCCATGATGGGGATCTCGCGCAATCCAGTCCTACGATGGACGTCAAGGATCTACACGGACATCTTCCGTGGGCTCCCCGCCGTCGTCACCATCCTCCTCATCGGCATCGGACTCGGCCCGGTGGTGCGCGAGGTGACCGGCAGCACCAACCCGTTCCCCCTCGGGATTCTCGCCCTGTCCCTGATGGCTGCGGCGTACATCGGCGAAATTTTCCGGTCAGGCATCCAGAGTGTCGAGGCCGGCCAGCTGGAGGCAACGCGCGCCCTCGGGTTCAGCTACCGGTCCTCGATGTCGCTCATCGTTGTCCCGCAGGGCATCCGCCGGGTGCTGCCGGCTTTGGTCAACCAGTTCATCTCGCTGATCAAGGACTCCTCCCTGATCTATTTTCTGGGCCTGCTGGCAAGTCAACGCGAAATTTTCAGGGTGGGGAACGACGCCGCCGCCAACTCGGGGAACCTCTCCCCGCTCGTGGCAGCCGGCATCCTCTACCTTGTTCTCACCATCCCGTTGACCCACCTGGTCAACTACATCGACAACCGGCTGCGCACGGGCAAACCTGAGGGCAAGAACACTGCGGAACCCAAGTTGCCAGCCAGGGAAGGTGCGCCAGCATGAATGATTCGACCCCGGGGAGCCTGACCGGCAGCAATCTGCATCTGTCCTTTGGATCCAACCATGTGCTACGCGGCATCAACCTTCACGTGGAGCCTGGCAGTACGGCCTCGGTGATAGGCCCGTCCGGCTCGGGCAAGTCCACATTGCTAAGGGTCCTCAACCGTCTGATCGAACCGGACTCCGGCGACATCGCGCTCGACGGCCGGTCGGTCCTGAAGGACAATCCGGATCAGCTGCGGCAGCGGATCGGTATGGTGTTCCAGCAGTTCAACCTGTTTCCCCACAAGAGCGTCCTGGATAACGTATCTCTGGCGCTGCGTAAGCTTCGAAAACTCCCGGCGGAGCAGGCCCGGGCAGAGGCGTTGGCCCAGCTGGACCTGGTGGGCCTGGCGCATAAGGCGGGCTCACGACCGGGCAACCTGTCCGGCGGACAGCAGCAGCGCGTAGCCATTGCCCGCGCCCTTGCCATGAAACCGGAGGTCATGTTCTTCGATGAAGCCACCTCGGCGCTGGATCCCGAGCTGGTCAAGGGCGTCCTCAGCCTCATGGCCGATCTCGCGGCTTCCGGCATGACCATGGTTGTGGTTACCCACGAAATGGGGTTCGCACGTAACGTCTCGGACTCCGTGACGTTCATGGACGCCGGCGTCGTGGTCGAAACCGGCCCGCCCGCCCAAATGTTTGACGATCCGCAGACAGACCGGCTGCGCAACTTCCTCTCGGACGTCCTGTAGCCGTGTAACTCCTACAATCCTGTCCGGGGATGCTGTGCGGTGTGTAGCCGGTCCTGGCGGGACTTGCACTGCTCGCCGTGAGCGCCGTCGTACTCGCTATCCTGCGGCCGGCGCTGGTGCCCGGAGCGCCGGTCGCCGCGGTGGCCGCTACCGACAGGACTCCGGCCCGGGTCAGCCGGCTGGCCGGTACGAATGTGGCGTGGAACCAACGCCTCCACGGACACCTCACCGACGGGATGCTCCAGGCACGCATCACCGCAGCGAAAACCTCCCTGACCACCGATACCGTCATCAATGACCCCGAACGCAACCGCAAGACCATCTGGCTGCAGGACTCGTTGCAATCAGAGCACGCGGTCCGGGCCAGCCTCGATGACCCAACGCGTACCATTGAGGCTTTCGAGCGCGGCGCCCACACCCACCGGGACCCCATCGCCCCGGCACGGGAGCGTGAAAACCAGGCCGCGACGATTACCGGGCGCATCGCCGCGGAACAGAAACTGCGGACCTTACTCCCCGATCACGAACCAGGCAACGCCCGTCCCCTGGATGCGTTGCCGGAGTGGATGGCCCCGACCGGATCCATCACAGCCAAATACGCACCTGCCCTGTTCACCGGCGAGCTCGTCAAACGCCGGGATGTCATAGACCGGGAAATGGTCCGCCGCGGCTGGAAAATCGCCGAGCAACAACCCGTTTGGGTGGCCGAACTCGGCAGTGTGCCCTCCGATACGCTCAAAGCCGCCCAATGGGTGCACCTCGCGGCCGAGGTCGATACCTACCGGGCGAAGTACAACCTCACTGACATAGACACCCGCGCCGTGCCCGCAAAGTATCGGACCTCGGAAACCGGTGAGCAACTGGCTGCGAAAGTCACCGCCATGCACAAATACTCCGAACTGACGACAAAGGAACCAGTCGCTGCTGAACAGATCACCGATGAGGCGATCAGCGCTGAAGCCCGCTCCCAGGCCCACTCCGGGCACACCGAAGCTGAACAAGTCTCCGAGGCCTTGCGCCAGAGCCG
This sequence comes from Arthrobacter roseus, assembly GCF_016907875.1. Taxonomy (NCBI): domain Bacteria; kingdom Bacillati; phylum Actinomycetota; class Actinomycetes; order Micrococcales; family Micrococcaceae; genus Arthrobacter; species Arthrobacter roseus. Next base: position 204,369 of record NZ_JAFBCU010000001.1, read on the forward strand.
CAGAAGCAACGCAGAGACAACTGAACCATCGAGCGCGGAACGTGTTGCCGCCATGACCCAAAGAATCCGTGCACGAACAGCAGAGCAGGCCGCCCGAACAGATCAAGACCCTGCCCAAACAAAGAGTCCCCTTCGCGAGACGGTCCCATCACCGGCCGTCTCGGAAGCACAACGAAAAATAGATCGCCTCAAAGCCCAGGAAAAAGAACGAGAAGCCAGGCAACTCCGCCAGGACGAGAAGCCCAAAGGACCAAGCCAAAGCAGAGGCCCAACCATCGGACACTAATCCTTGGGGACCCGAGACCGTCTCAGATGAGGATCGGCTTAAGGGCGATGCGGTGCCCATCGACCTTCAAAGGCAAGATCAAAGCAGCCATTGAAATTCTTGTTCAGACAAAAAATCCGCCGATGGTCAAAGCGTTGATTCCGTAGCCGGAAAAGGCGGCGTCCGATCATCTACTCGTGACTATTGATAGGTAGCCAGTGCCTGAGTGCGTGCGGTCGCCCTGTAGAGTCTCGCCATGGCCGAGGAATCTGTTGTTAGAGCAAAGCCCACTCGCACGCTAGCGCACCTCGAGGAGAGCGTATTTCCCACAAGCTTGCCGTTGATTGATGTGGTCGCGAAGTTCTGGATCGAGCTGAAGAAGATCCTTCCAGCAGACGAACTACACGTGATCGATCCCTACGTGCTCGACGCTGGAGGCGCGGACCCTGCCACCTACGCAGGGAACGTCGTAGCTCTCCTGACGCCAGCGCTGCGCGTCGTCAAGCGTGCGGTCGTCGTACACGGCAAACCTCGTGAAGGCATTCGTGAGCTTCTCGCACAGGACATCGCCCTGGTAGGTACTCAGGCGGAGATCCAGTTTCAGAAGGGAAGCGAAATGCATGCGCGCTATCTTGTTGCAGATCGTTCGCGGGCACTCCGCATGGAATTTTCCTTCAACCGCATCGGGAAAGCCTTCGGAACCGTGTCCCTGGTCGAAGACGCAGAGGATCTCGCTGGCATCCTAGATGAAGTCGAACGGTTGCATCCGGCCGCAGAGGCGTAAGTATCAACCGGCAGTTCAATGTCGCGACAACAGTACGTGTGACAGTCCAGACAAGCAGTGCAACGCTCTCGGCGTTGCAGCCCGGTGAAGGATCCGCTTGCGGACGGCCTGCACCTTCTTCTGATCCCGTCGATCCCTCGCAGCCTAAGTGCCTTGCAACCCATGGTTGGCCTCAAGGGGTCGTCGTAACACTTACTTGATTGAGGTGTTGTTGTGGGAGGACATCAGGCTGCGAGGGATCGACGGGATCGGTTCTGGGAGCTTCTCCGGCAGGGCTACACGGCCGGGGCAGCGTGTGAGGCTGTGGGGGTGCATAGGACTCAGGGCTATCGTTGGATCAAAGCAGCTGGAGGCCGGTTCCCTGTCGTGGAGCGGCCTCGCTCGGGTAGGTATCTCGGCCAAGACGACCGACTGAAGATCGCGGACCTGCGCCTGGCCGGCGCGGGCGTTCGCCACATCGCCAAAGAGCTTGGCCGGGCACCATCCACTATTTCCAGAGAACTGCGCCGGAACAGCAGAGAGAACACCGGCGCCTACCGCCCCTACGCGGCGCAGAAGCGGTGCGATCTTCGAGCCTGCAGGCCTAAAATTGGCAAGCTCGCCGACACCCGGTTGGTTGCCGTGGTCGAGGAACGATTGCGGAAGAACTGGTCGCCGCAACAAGTCAGCGACGATTTGAAACGGGTGTTTGCGGGGCAGGAGGAGATGCAGGTGTCCCACGAAACGATCTACCAGTCCTTGTTCGTCCAAGGTCGCGGGCACCTCCGTGCTGACCTGCATAAACATCTTCGAACCGGCCGAGCCTCCCGCCAGCCCCGCGGCCTGCACTTTACCTCGAAAGGGCGCATCCGGGACAAGATCCTGATCAGCGAACGTCCCGCCGAAGCCTCCGACAGGGCAGTGCCTGGGCACTGGGAAGGAGACCTCGTGCGCCACGAGGCGCTGTTTTACCGGGCGGAGGTGGAAGACCTTCGCCGTTGTGTTGTCGCAGTAGCATAACGAAGCTGGGGGCAGCCTGAACCGGGAAACGCCGGGGAGGGTGGCAAGCAGCCTGCGACAACGCCGGGACGGGCCAGTACTACCGGATGGTCCGGGTCCGGCAAGCAAGGCAGGAAGGTGTACGAGAGGAACCAGTGCTAAAAGCTTCTCAAGTCTCCCGCCAGCTCCAATCCGGTGGATATGGGCTGGTCTGCGATGCGCACCGACACCGTAGGTGTTGGAAACTCGGACGCCGGTTAAGGTCGTTGGCTTCCGAGGCCACGGTGAAGGCCTGCGGCGTAGCCGTGGCGATATCGCAGGGGCATAGCTGGGCGCCTAACCTGCCGACCGGTTAACAGTGAACGTGGGAACCACCATGGGGCTCCCGGCCTACGCCTCGCCCAGAGGCGGCAGGTTCCGGGTTGACGCGTTGTCCGTCGATGGCCGCATGGTGGGGCGGAGGGGTCGTAGTAGTCCGAGGCCGGGAAAGCCGGTCACATGGCGAAGGACCCCAGCGGATAGAAGCAGCAATTACTGCAGGAACGGAGGCGCTGGTGAATACCGGTGAACTGATATGGCCGGACCCGGAAGGGGCGGCCGTACGGGTACGTGCGATGCAGACGAAGCTGCACCACTGGGCGGTCAATGAATCAGAGCGCCTGTTTGATGATGTGTTCAACCTCGTTTATGACCGGGACTTCCTCACCGTAGCGTGGGGCCGGGTCAAGGGAAATAAGGGTGCACGCACCGCCGGAGTAGACCGGCGTATCCCGGCCCTGATCGGTGCCGGTGCCGAAGTTGTGGAGTTTCTGGGGCAGACACGGGAACAGTTGAAAACCCGTACGTTTGTCCCGCTGCCCGTGCGGGAACGGTTGATTCCGAAACCGGGCAGTAGCAAGCTGCGCAGGCTTGGCATTCCGACCGCGATGGATCGGGTCGTGCAGGCCTCCTTGGCGTTGGTGTTGGAACCGATCTTTGAGGCGGATTTCAAGCCGGTTAGTTACGGTTTCCGCCCCAAACGTCGGGCGCAGGATGCGATCGCCGAGATACACGCTTTGGGCACCAGCAGCTACCGCTGGGTGTTCGAGGCAGATATTCAGGCGTGTTTTGACGAGCTGAAGCACTCAGCAGTGCTGGAGCAAGTGCGTCAGCGCGTCACGGACAAACGCGTCCTGTTACTGATCAGCAGATTCCTCAAAGCGGGCGTGATGTCCGCCGACGGGAAGATCAAGCAATCCGATACCGGCACCCCGCAGGGCGGCATCATTTCGCCACTGCTGGCCAACATCGCGTTGTCGGTGCTGGACAGGCATTTCTGCGATAAATGGGATGCCCACCAGACATCACAGCGAAGAGACGCGCACCGCAAACGCGGCGGGGCCACCTACCGGATCATCCGCTATGCGGATGACTTCGTAATTATGGTGGCAGGAACCAAAGCCCATGCGGACGCGCTCTGGGACGAGGTCGCGGAGGTCATAGCCCCGCTGGGGTTGCAGATCTCCGTTGATAAGTCCCGTGTTTGCCATCTCGACGAGGGGTTCGACTTCCTGGGTTTCCGCATCCAGCGGCGGCTCAAGAAAGGAACAACTAAGAGTTACGTCTACACCTACCCGTCCAAGAAATCGTTGCTGACGATTCTGGGGAAGGTGAGGGCGCTGACACGCAAATCAGAACACCATGGGCTGGCCGACCTGCTGGGCCGTCTCAATGCGGTCCTGCGGGGATGGTGCAACTATTTCCGCCATGGAGTGTCCAAAGCGACCTTCGGTTACCTCGATGCCTTTACCTGGCACCGGGTTACCCAATGGATCCGCAAACGACACAAACGTATTACCTGGCGGGAACTCTACCGGCGGTTCCTGACCGGAAGGCCTGGCAACCAGCCGGAAGCCGACGGGATCACCATGTTCGATACCGCCACCATACCGGTCACCCGGTATCGATGGCGCGGGCACAAAATCCCGTCACCATGGGCCCATACGGGCTAAGAGTGGCTATCCGTGGAGCGCCGGATGCGATGAGAGTCGCACGTCCGGTGCGGAGGGCGGGTCGGAGAAACGAACCGGGAGCAACCCCGGTAACGCGCTCCGGCCCGACCCTACGTCGTCGGTTCCGCGTCAGGCTCGGCAATGATGACTCTGAGGGAACGGAAAACCCAGTATGGAATCATCGTCAACCTGCCCCAGGACCATACCGCGGCAAGCGTCAACGCCGCAGCCATCAGCGCGTTCGCCAAGCTGCCGCCATCCCTGAAACGCTCATTGACATGGGACCAAGGAGTGGAAATGGCCAGCCACGAGGAACTCACCAAAGCCAGCGGGGTTCCGGTGTATTTTGCCGAACGATCCAGCCCATGGCAACGCGGTGCAAACGAAAACTTCAACGGCCTAGTGGAGTGGTCCCCGAAAGTTGGACTCTGTAATTGAACCCTAGGCGATGGCGGTTGTTTGGGCGCGGTACTCGTCCGGGCTGAGGTAGCCAAGTCGTCCTTGAATTCGGGTGGTGTTCCACCATCCGAGGTAGTCAGTGAGCCCCGCGTGGAACTCGGCGAGAGTTTCGGGTTTCTGGATGCGGAACCATTCCTCCTTGAGGTGGCTGAAGAACCCTTCCATGACGGCGTTGTCAAGACACGTGCCCTTGCGAGACATCGACTGAGTGAGCCCCGCGTCGCGCAACGTATCCCGCCAGAGGGTGTGGCGGTACTGAAATCCCTGGTCGGAGTGGACGAGAGGTTTCTCGTCAGGGTGGAGAGTGTCGATTGCCATGCGGAGGCCGTCGGTGACCATTTTGACGCTCGGAGAAGGCCCGGCCGTGGCAGAGATGACCCGGTTGTCGTGGAGATCGAGAACAGGCGACAGGTAGACCTTGGAGGCACCGATGTTGAACTCGGTCACGTCCGTGACCCACTTCGTGTGCCGAGACTCCGTCGCGAACTGGCGGTTCAACACGTTCTCGGCCGCCTCCCCGACCTCACCACGGAAGGAGTTGTACCGTTTGCGGCGCCGCACCGGGCACTGCAGGCCGAGCTCGCGCATCAGTTTGAGCACAGTCTTCTTCGACACCTGCCATCCCTGTCGGAGCAGGACGGCGAGGATGCGCCGGTGCCCGTATGCGCTGTTCGCCGCCGTTCGGGTGTCCCCACGACTGAGCCGGCGCCGGTGGTCGTAGAACGTGGACCGTGGAAGATCCGCGAGTTGCAGCAACAGGGGAAGCGGGTAGTGCGCCTTGAGGTCGTCGACAGCTCGCACTTTCAGCGTCGTTCCGGTGACCTCAAGGCCCGCAATTTTCCCAAGTACGCGACCTCAGCGCGAAGCCGCTCGTTCTCCGTGCGCAGCGTCTCGGTCTCGCTTTCCGGAGGGGAATCCCCGCGAATGGTTGGCGGTTTGCCACGCCGCTTCGGGCGCAGCCCGTCTTCCCCGTCGCGGCGGAAGATGCTCGTCCAATTGGCGACGGTGCTCGGCGAGGGAAGACCAAACTCCTCGGAAAGAGCCCTTCCAGACTCACCCCGGGTATGGCGAAGCACGATCTCGAGCTTGATCTCGAAGTCGTACTGCTTACGGTCTCTCGTCACCAGAGCCCCCGATCCTCGTAGTTGCCACCGCTGATACAACATTTGGACCGGAGCCCCGGCAAGGTCAAGAGAGAGGGCCACCGACCTGGCGGTGAAGCCCTGCTCGAACAATTCGACAGCAGACACGGCGTCGGGGTGACTCAACGTGCTTTTCGAGTACATCTGACTACTCCCTTAAGAAGGATCCCTAATTTCGGTGTCCAACTTTCGGGGACCACTCCACTGCTGCGCCAGTACTTCCCGAAGGGCACGAACCTCAACCTTCATAGCCCGGAACGCCTCCTCGAGGCCGCCACTGAACTCAACCAGCGACCCCGAAAAACCCTCGACGGCATCACGCCCGCCGCAGCACTCGAGAAGCTACTCTTGAACCCACCAAAACCGTCTGTTGCGACGACCGTCTGAAACCGCCCTAGGGTTGCAACACACTACGACAAGACACACCTAGTCTCCCGTCGCTGCGGCTCCTTCCATGTCTTGCTACCCTGTCTCCTAAGCAGGAGCACTAATTCGTGATGGCAACATTGGTTGCGAGACACTCTTGAGTGGAATCGACGCAGAGGAGTGGCATGGGCAAGCTAATGGGGTACGCGAGGGTGTCGACCCGCGCACAGGACACGGATCGGCAGGTCGCGGATCTACTCGCCGCCGGTGTGCGTCGCGATGACCTCTACGTCGACCACGGTGTCAGCGGCGCTCACGCGCAGAGGCCTCAGTTCGATAAGGCACTAGACGCATTGCACGAAGGTGACACTCTGGTTGTCACGACGCTGGATCGTCTTGGGCGCTCTACCTCGAACATGCTCTCCCTGGCCGACGAGCTCCGGACAGAGCAGGTGAACCTCAGGGTGCTGAACCTTGGTGGTGGGAACGTCGACACTGGTACCCCGATGGGATCCATGGTCTTCACTGTCATGGCCGCCTTGGCGCAGATGGAACTCGAGATCAAACGCGAACGCGTCAACGACTCCAACACCAAACGCCGAGACGCCGGCATGGACCTCGGGGGCCGGCGTCCGATCTTCAGCGACAGCCAGATCGCCAACGCCCGCCGGCTCATCGAACAGGGCCAACCCGCCTCCCATGTCGCCCGCGACCTGCGCATGTCCCGCGCCACCCTGTACCGGCGGATCGCCAACCTCGATGCGCAGCAATGGATCGCCATGCATCCCGGACGCACTGATGATTGATCGTGAGGGTTTCACCCCATCCGGCGATGAAAGTATCCAGGCTGACGAACCGACAGACAGTACGAGTACACCACCACCAAAGTTTGCATTGCTACCTGACACACCCGACAGCCGACACCCGGCTCTTGGTGGACCTCACCATTTACGCCAATGATCTGTCCGAGGCGACGCATTCTCTTGGAAGTGCCCCAGGGCTCCTGACATGGCCGGGAGGCCGTGCGGGTTTGTCGCCCGTGCTGCCAGCCACGTTGAAAGCCCGCCGACGGCGAGGCCGCCGGGAATGTCGAGGAGATAGTGCCAGCCGAAGTACACGGTCGCCAGGGTAGTGAGCGCCAGATATGACCACAGGATCCACCGTACGGGCTTCGGGAGACGGATCAGGTGGGCGATCAATGCGGCGGTGAACACCACGGATACATGCAATGACGCGAAGGCAGCAATGCCGTGCACGCTCTGGGTTGCATGCGGATCCGCTAGGACGGTTAACCGGTTCTGGTACAGCGAATCTTGCAGATGCGCCACTGAGGTGTCAGGCAAGTCGGCGAAGTGCGACGGTTGACTGTAGATCGGCCCCAGGGAGGGCAGGGCGTAGTAAGTCAGGACACCAAGTATCCAATTAAAGGACAGAGCGCTGACGTACCAGGCTCCGCGTGAAAGGTGGCGGGTCCAGACCAGCGCAGCGACTACTGACAGTGGCACGAAAACCAAATAGGACATGTAGGTCGTGGAAAGGACATCGGCACTGATGCCCGTTCCCAGGAGTTCCTGGAGGACGTCTCCCGGCTGGTGGCTCCCAGCCACCCATAGATCCACGGACATCAGTGCCGGGTCCACCAGGCTTTCGCGCAGGAACGGCAAGAAACTCTTCAGGTTCCGGTACGCCACATACGCAAGATAGAAACACGCCAGCCCCGCCGCGGCGAACGCCAACCGCGGTCCCAACCATCGCTGGCAAAACACCGTCATGGTCATTTCCAACAGGTTTTGGCGCGCGAGTCGGAGCAGGACCACCCGCGGTACCACGTCCAGCACCATCATAACGATCAGGATCAGGCTCACATAGTTCGGTCCCAAAAAGCCATCAGGGTCCCGCACGGGTAACCCAGCTGCAAGCGCCGTCAACACCATCAGCAGCGCAACGGAAACACTCACGATGAGCGGAATGCCAAACAGGCGGTACCAGGGCTGGCGCTGATAATCGGATCTAATAGTCACCATGTATTTTTAGCGTATCGGCCCGCTCTCCGCCAGCAAGAAAGTGCGGCCGAGCTTCCGCAGGGGCAGCGGAAAGTAAAGTACGTTCTCACGGCGACCTCCTTGGGCAATACGTTTGGCTCATCGAGCCGCCTGTCACTGGTAGGAGACGAACCAGGGTTTCGGATCAACTTCCGTGTACGTTTGCTCCGGCGTGAACATGGCCGAATCCTCATCATAGAAGTTCTTCCATGCCATCCAGATGTTGTCAGGCAAGCCCATTTGCAGGGCGTTATACGTCTCCAGCTTGGCTTCCGGTGTTCCATGGCCGTCCGCGTGCAGCACCAGGGCCAGTTCACCGTGGCTGGTGTCCACCTGGTCCCGGTTGGTGATCATGCTCAGGTTGAACTCGTGCAGGATCACCACCTTCTGCGGCAGGTTGTTGGTCCGGGTCAACTCTGCCAGCCAATCGGTGACCTGGTTGATCTCGGCGGCGTCCACCGAACCGATCTGGACCATGTGCCGCTGATCCGGCCGCAACCGCCACTCCGGATCCAGCGCCAGCCCTACGTTGGGTCGCTTGAGCAGTTCCTCATAGAGTTTGACCTGAGTCAGGAAATCGGTCCGTCCTGGCTGCAAATCCAGCACAGTGCAGACACCAGACTGCTCCGCTGCGTCGATCCAGGGCTTGAGCTGCTCGATGGTGGATTCAGTGGAGTAGTCTTCGTCCGCCCCGGGCTCTGAGGAAGCAACAGTGGCAATGATTTCAAAGGCTGGAACCACCGGTACGTCGCTGTACGGCTGGTACTCAGCAGCGATCGTTTTGGCGCGCTGGATGGAGGCATCAACACCCTGTTCACCCAACACCCCCAGCGAACCGCCGCCGGGATGACCATACAGCGCCACCATGCGCCGCCCCGGGAAAACTATCTGTCCACCGCCGGGTAACTGCGCAGCAGTTTGTGCCGTTTTGACATGTGCAGCGAAGTCCTCCGTGGCACCGAAAGCCTCGCCCATCGCAATCACCGTCTGGTCAGCGTGACTGCGCAACATCTCGACGGACTTTCCGCTAGCCCGGGGATCAGGGTTCTGCACTGCCTCAACCGTTGCACCCGCTGCCCGTGCCGTTGCCAATGCTGCAGCGCTTCCCTTGTCCTCCCCCGTGGTCAGGACCACCGCCGGCGCAGACTTCTCAGCTGGGGTGAACTCGAGAACCTCATCCATCTTCTCGGACCCTGCGGTGACCTTCCGGCCACTCACCGCAGCATCCCAACCGTCGTCGGGCTCCCCGAACGTCACGACGTCGGTGGTCCCCAACCGATCCACAGGAAGGAAATGACGGCGGCAGCAATAAAGGGACCCATGAAGTTGCCAATGCGCGTGACACCACCGAGCGTGGAGAGCGCACGTGCCCGGAAGTACAACGGCACCGCCTCCGTGAGATAGCTCTGCCGCGCCAGCCCGAACACAGATCCCGCCATCCCCACCATGAAAATAGCCAACGCAAACACCCACAGGCTGGTCGCGTAGACGGCTACCACCATCGCCGTCGAACACCATAGTGCGGTACCCACCAGTGCCCAGCGTTCGCCGTAACGGGACGTGATGATGAGGGCCGCCATGGCAACGGACGCACCGCCAGGCCTTACGACCGTGTTCGGCGGCAACGGCCATGCCGGCTCTGGTCCGCTCTACCAGCTGGTCGCGCTCGAGCTGGGCGAACGCGGACATGACGGTGAGCATGGCGCTGCCCATCGGCCCCGTGGTGCTGATGCCTTCCGGGACGCTGCGGAAGTGCACACCCCAGTGTTCCAGGTCATCGATGAGAGCCAGAAGCTTGCGGGCGTTGCGCCCCAACCTGTCCAACTTCCAGACGACGATCTCATCGCCGTCGCGCAGATGGTCGAGCATGTTGTCCAGTTCAGGCCGACTGGCCCTCGTTCCGCGTTCTGATCCAACGTGCTGACCCTGGCATATCCGATACTCCCCACGCCGCCTCCCCCTTAAGCTCATCAAAGGCCGCATTCCGCTTTGTTGAGAAGAGCCAATGTGAGACACATAGGTGAGACAAGACATGGTTGCGGGAACCGCCGCGAATGCTGGACTTTGTGATTCACAGCTGGACTGCGACCAACCGCCGTCAGGCCGTCCGTCCCGTCTTGATAAAAGGATCCTTTGCCGAGATGGCCGGCAGGCGATGCGTCCGCAGTCCGACGGATCCCACATCGGCCGTTGAACTCGAATGAAGGAGACCAGCGAGACGCGATTTAGAAGTAGACGACGGGTATCGGCCACATTCCTACTTGGACGGCCGAAGATGAGCGGAGCAAGCCACCGAGCGCTAACAGAACACCGTTACATGCCGCTGCGACTCACAGACAAGACCAGGCCGACCAAGCCGACCGGAAGGTTCACGACGGCAAGGCAAACTCGGGCCAGCGGGCAACCGTTCGGCAAAAGCAATGAACACAGTTCCGGGCATCCGGGTGGGCCCCTGCTCGCTCCCCCCGCCGGACGGTAACAACACGCCGCCGGTGAAACCCACAGCCCTGATCAGAGGTGGCAGACTAGGCGGCACCGGCCGACACCCACGGACCGGCCCATCCCGAAGGAATCGCTCATGGATGCACCCCGCTACGAGAACCTGAATGCCCTGCTCATCAATTGCTCCCTTACCTCCGACCCGAACCGTTCCCACACCGGCCGGCTCTTGGACGTGGTCGACCACCTCATGTCCGGCGCCGGCGTGCAGGTAGACCGCCTACACGCGATCAACCACGACATCGCGCCCGGGGTGCAACCTGACATGCGTGAGCACGGGTGGGACAGCGACGAGTGGCCCGAGCTATGGCCCCGCGTCCAGGCCGCCGACATCCTCGTCCTGGGAACCCCCCTCTGGTTGGGTGAGGAGTCCTCCGTATGTCGGCGCCTCATCGAACGCCTCTACGCCATGTCCAATCAGCTCAATCAGGTCGGTCAGTCCGTCTACTACAACAAAGTCGGTGGCGCGGTAATCACCGGCAACGAGGACGGCGTCAAACACACCTCCATGTCGTTACTGTTCGCCCTGCAGCACCTCGGACTGACGATCCCGCCCCAGGCGGACGTTGGCTGGATCGGCGAGATCGGCCCCGGCCCGTCCTACGGTGACCCCCGCGACGGCCAAGAACCTGTGGGATTCGACAGTGCGTTCACCCGCCGCAACGCCACCATCATGAGCTGGAACCTCATGCACACCGCCGACCTGCTGCGCCGGGCTGGCGGCCTGCCCAATTACGGCAATGACCGCAACGCACTGCAGGAGGGCGAGGTGTTTGGGTACGTCAAGCCGGAGCCGATAGCAGGCACCGCCACATCCACACACAAAGAGGAGACCTGAGATCGCGGTCGGCTGATCACTGCCTGATTCCCGCCCGATTCCCGCCCATCCCCTTATCGGCTCTACCGTCAGGAGAGCCCTAACTATTGCGTCGAGCATGCTGGTTTGCTGAAATTCGAGCAGATCAAGACGAAAAAGAGATCGCACATCATAATGGCGGAATGGGAAAAGACGTGATGGAATCGGGTCTTCGGCGAAGACCCGCTAACAGCGCTTATGCCCGTCGGTTTCCTAGTTCCCAGCCAATGATGTCGAGGGCTCGAAGCGGTGTTATGGGTGGACCCGGCGCGACGGCGGCTATGTCTTCCCATCGATCTAGCTGGCTCGCAAGATCGATTTGCAGTGCCGATAGCCACAACCGGCGATATTCCGCTCGGCTTCGTGATCCCGTCCGGCTTGCAAAACACATCCTAGATTTGGATGAGCAGCTGAAAGCTAACGAAAAGCAACTGGACGAGCTGGTCAAGGTCAGCGAGGCGGCGCCTCTTCTCGAAGAGACGGGCTTTGGGCCGGTGAATACCGCGAAGTGCTTTGTGGCGTGGTCCCACGAGGGACGCGTCCGGGATGAGGCAGCCTTTGCCTCTCTGGCAGGCGTCAATCCCATTCCCGCTTCGTCAGGTAACACCGTGCGTCATCGACTGAACCGGGGCGGCGACAGGGCTCTGAACAGCGCCTTGCACATGATCGCGATTACCAGGATGACCCACCATGCCGAAACACGAGACTACGTCGAAAAGCGTCGTATCGAGGGAAAGACGGATAAGGACATCCGTCGCTGCCTCAAACGTTATTTGGCCCGCCGCGTGTTCCGGATCCTGGCTGCTTCAGTTTCAAGTAAAGCTATTGAAAACCCGGCTTGACAGACATAGAAGAGTCACCTAACGGCCGTAGTTGTCGATTCCCCGTCCCCGGCAAGGAAATCTCTCAGCAAACACGAATCTAGAGGGAGCTGCGGGTCGTCGGTTAGAGTTACAGCCATGATGACCAGTCCGGATCGTCTGGGCCATTCGTCTATGTGCAGCTGGCAGGCGCCGTCATGCTCCAAATCGCGTCCCCACCGTTCGCGTTCCCGCCGCAGCACTACGCCTTCCTACTCGACGAGCAGCACGTCGATCGCGCATACGCGAAGATCACTCATCGAAGTCGAGACCACTGGGCCGACCCACAGTGGACGCGCCTCGGAGAGACGAACACCGATGGCCACGGCTGCCTATCTGGCTGTCAGGGCTGAGAGAAGTCCTGCTTCTTCCTTCCTGGAAAGTCCAGCGTTTCGTTGCCGTTCGATTCCCTCGTTTTCCTCCCAAGCCAGTACGGCGCGAAGTGTTTCCTCCAATGGCCGGAGAGTCAGACCCGCGGCCTTCGCTCGTTCGTTGGAGCGTGCGTTCATTCCCCACCAGTCCTTATCAGCTAGCCATAGGGGTAAAGACTTCGGTCCGGACCATTCACTCACACCTTCCTCACGAAGCCACGGTGTCTCTGCGCGTACGAGTGGACCTTGGTGGGCGGCTACTGCTTGTGCGGCAGCAAGATGGTCGTTGAAAAGATGGGTGTCGCCCATCGCGTTGTACACACCAGTAAGTTGCTGCTCGCAGCAGTCGATCAGCCACGAAGCAAAATCCCTCACGTCGATAATCTGCGTGGGTAGTGACGGCGCGTCCGGTATCAGCACAGACCCATCTTCGACTGAAGGATGAGCGAAACGCAGCGGCCAATAACCGGTACGACCGAAGGTATCGCCGGGCCCACCGATGAGGCCAGCACTGGCAATCAGGCAATGTTCAGGGCCGAACGATTCAAGGACCGCCTGCTCGCACGCCACTTTCGCGGGCCCATAGGAGTCCATCGTCTCCATGACGTCCGATTCAATCGGTGCCAGCAGCGGGGCATCTTCGTCCTGACCCAGTGGACCTTGATCGGCGTAGACATTTCCCGAGGAAACGAAAACGTAGTTCCCTGCGCTGCGAAGGTCCCGCACCGCACGTTTCACCTGACCCGGTTGGCGAGCGACATCCAAAACCGCATCCCATTGGCTGTGCGCAACGCGCTCCAGCCCGTGCTCTTCATCTCGGTCTGCCTTCAGCAGCGACGCACCTGTGGGAACGGGACCAGCCTCTCCCCTGGCAAGGCAGGTGACCTCATGCCTTCGCTCAAGCACTTGGCGAGCAACCTCGTAACCAAGCCACGCAGTACCGCCGAGAATTAGAAGCCTCATGTGGTCATTACACCAATGAGGCACCTTCACCGAAACGAGGCTCACAGCCGCGCAAGCCTGGACCGAGGCAACGTGGCTCAGTAAGCGACGGTGAAGTGCCGCAGACCGGGCTGTGGGTTTTTGAGCTCGTCCACGACGGCGATGGCGAGGTCTTCTGCGGAAATCCGCGAGACACCTTCTCCATCGATCAGGAGCTGATTTCCGCCACGGCGGTAACTCCCCGTTCGACAAACCGCTGGTCATTGATCACCAGGGAACCTGGATCGTCTGGGCCGTGCAGCGGGCCCGCACCCCCGATGACGAGGACCCGACGGTCGAAGCCCTTGACTGCGTCGAGAATGGTCGTGATCGTCGCCTGCTGATCGGGAGGTTCCTGTGACCCTGTGTCCGCGCGCGACTGCCTCGGCAGCGATACGGGATCCGGCCATTCCTGTTGCACCGATGACGGCAATCCTCATCATGTTCTCCTTTTTTGTCGCGGAGCCATCGGTGGCTCGGCGACGCTCGTTGTCGTGTTCGTGGGTGCTTTTCGGGTCGGTGTGATTTGGCTAGCGGCAATAGCTGTTAGGGCAAGGGCAAATCCAAGCATTTGCGCGAGGCTGAGGATCTCTCCCAGCAAGAGCGCTCCGAGGGTGGCGGCAACCAGGGGTGAGAGCAGTCCGAGCACGGCGACCGATGCAACGGGCAACCGTCCAATGCCTCTGAACCACAGCGTGTAAGTGAAGAGTCCCCCGATCAGTCCGAGCCACGCGTAACCTGCCAGAGCCGAGGCATCGATATCAGAGGGCGCGCCCTCCAACAGCAGCGTCACGGGGAGCAGGAACAGCCCGCCCGCGGTCAGTTGCCACCCGGCCAGCGCCATCGCTGGCACCCCTGCCGCCCGCCCCCACTTCTTGGTGAGAGTAACCCCCGTCCCCATGGAAACGGTGCCCAGCAAGCCTGCAATTACTCCGACGGTGTCGAGGTTTGCCGTGGAACGCAGGACAACTAGGGCAACACCGATGACCCCTACCACGCCCCAGGAGAAGCGCCACGCGGAGAACTGCTCGCGCAGAACAAAGACAACGAGGATGGCGACGACGAGTGGCTGCCCGGCCCCAAGGGTGGCTGCAACACCGCCGGGCAAGTGATAAGCGGTGATGAAGAGCAGCGGAAAGAAGGCGCCAATGTTCAGTACGCCGAGCACGGCGGACTTCCACCACCAGGAGCCCCGGGGCAGCCTACGGGTCAAGATGATCGCAATCAGCCCGGCGGGCAGGGCCCGGATTAGTGAGGCGAACAACGGATGGTCTGGAGGCAGGAACTCGGTGGTCACGATATACGTCGTCCCCCACACCACCGGCACGACGGCCGTGAGCAGCGTATCCCGCAGCCTATTCATCCAAACTCCTTAGCATTCAACAGTTCAATACTGAAGTGTTTAGACTACGATGTTACTCTAGGTATCGTCAAACACTTCAACGTTGAAAGGTGCACCATGGACGATAGCGTCGCCCGCATCATTGACCAATGGGCGAGGGCACGGCCCGATGTTGATGTCAGCGCCATGGGGGTTCTCGGAAGGCTCTCCCGCCTCACCCGCCTGTTCGAGCGCGAGTTGCAAGGGGTCTTCTCCCGACACGGCCTGCAGCCCGGAGAATTCGATATCCTTGCCACCCTTCGTCGCGCTGACGTCGAAGGGACCGGACTGACTGCCGGACAGCTCGCGGACAGCTCCATGGTCACCTCGGGCGCAATCACTAACAGGCTTGACCGGCTACTCGGCAAGGAACTCATCACCCGCGAGCCGGACCCACATAGTCGACGAACCATTCGCGTCGCCCTGACGCGAAAGGGGCTGAAGCTCATCGACGCGGCGTTGGAAGACCATGTCGCCAACGAAGAACGGCTACTCTCAACCATGTCCACCAACCACCGTGAACAACTTGAAGAACTACTCAGCGCCCTCCTTCAGACACATGAGAACCCAACGGCATCTTCCGTGGAAACGCACGTCAGCCAATGAAGGTAATTACTGATGCCCATGTACGCAAAGTTCCCGCTACCGTGGTGGTTGGCGCTGTCAGGGAGGCCGCCTCTGCTTCAGTTCTTCCAGTGTGAGGGAGCAACGAGCGACGGCGGCAGCCGGGTTTCGGCGTCGCCCGTCGCTGAATTGACCTGAGGCTGGGTCAGAAAGAGGCTCGAGGACAAGTCCGCCCCACCCAGATCGGCGTCGCGGAGGTCCGCGCCGATCAGGTCCGCATCCCGGAGATCAGCACCGTGCAGGTCTGCGGCAATGAGGTAAGCACCGCGGAGGTTTGCCCCGCGCAGGTCTGCGTTCTTGAGCTTGGCACCGATGAGGTCTGCTCCGGGCTTGATCTTCCGGTTGGTTTTCGACCTCCACTTCGGAGGCTCGGCACTGCCGCGGACCAGTTCGCTCACTTGAGACAGCACCTCGTTGACGCTGTCCCGGTGAGCGCCCATATCAATGTCGAGGACGACGTCGGCCGGAGATTCACTCAGCCGTTCCGTCGTTGTGTAGGCGGCCTCGAGATCTTCCCGGATTGGGCCAGTCTGTGCCTGATTCATGGCCTCATTCAGGTACCACAGGAGTTCCTGCAATTGCCGCACCACGGGGAAGACGGCGAACATCTCAGCCCGCTGCTCCGGAGCCTGACGCCAGGTCTGGCCGCCATAAGTTATCTGGGTAACCTTCTGCCCCGCACCAAAACAGTCGAACACGGTACAGCCCTTGAATCCGCGGTCCCGCAGGGTGGGATGTATTTGGCAGAGGAAGTCGTCCTGCAGGTTCTCGCATGGATCACCGGCCGGTTTGTCGAACGCAAAGTCCGCTGATTTGGCGAAGGCGAGCGCTACGCAGCAGAGCCCGGCACAGTTTGCGCAGTCGGCGGCTAGCTCGTCGCGTCGGTCCTGCGGATCAGCCGCTGGCATTCTCGGTGTTCCTTACCTCGGGGTAATTATTCAAGCAGTCTCGCGGTAGTCGTGCAGTATCGGGTCATTCAGCAGCAACCGCTCCTCGCGCGACCTGCGTTCAATGGCCCGCTCGTTCAGAGCGTAGGGAATGATGAGCACCAACGGCGGAATCAGGGCCACATAAAAAGGCCACCATTCAAGGATCATCGGAACGAACGCTAGGACGAAAAGTACCTGGTGCACCGTTCTATAGGCTTTCATGGTCCCCCCATTGCTGTGTTGTGCTGCATGACGCCGCGCAACCCCGCGGCCCACCTAGTTTCATCCTAACCGGCTGACCAATGGTCACTCCTTGTTGGTCCAAGCGCTGTCATTCCAGCCACGAGTGACGATTGGTCACTCGTGGTCCTCGTTCAGGGCAGGTTCCAATACCTTTGGCCGACGAGCTACGTACGAGAGCCTCCGCGGACCCAAGCATTGGCCAGGAGCCCCTGCGCCTCGGGGAGCTCTAACCCTTGCTGCTGGGCAGCCAGTGCAAATGATCGCGCTGCGTCGAGGAGTAGACGCCCAGTCGCCTGTCCCGCATTCACTCGTGTTCCGGCGGCCCTAGCGGTACGAATTAGCCCAGCACCTTCGAGTTCCTTGTATGCTTTTGCGACCGATCCCGGGGCAACGCGCAGGTCAGCGGCCAGCTGCCGCACTGGTGGAAGTCGGACATCCACCTCAAGTTGCCCGGCCCGAATTTGCGCCGCTAATTGGGACCGGATCTGCTCTACCGTCGACGTGGCCGCCGACGGGTCAATAATGATCATCGGACCAATTCCGACTGGACCTGCTGCCCACGTGTCCGGCTCGCAGTCCACAGTGCGACGACGACTGACACGCTGTTGATGGCCAGCACCATCGCGGCGGTCACGATCACCAGCGAAGAGACGATCATGATCAGAGCCAACGTATAGCCCGGCTCGACGGGAATCCTTTCAGCCACAGCATCCAGATCCACTGTAGGGATCAGGTCCACATGCGCAATCCGCAGGGCATTCCCCGTGACCAGCCCAAGTCCGCCAATCTGGATACCCAACGCTGCGCTGGAAAAACTCATGATCAACTTCGTCTGTAGTGCCCGCAGCGCAGAGTCGACCGTGAAGAGGCTCGGTGTTGCCGGTCGCGCGGCCTGCGCGGACCGACGAAGCGCCCAATATGCTGCCGCTGCGATCAGCACCGTGCAGATCATCAGCGGAACTCCGTAGTACCAACCAGGAAAGGGACCAGCGGAGGAAAGATTGTATTGGACATCAACTACCTGCCCGTTCTCAATACCCCACCCCGAGAGACTGCGGTACTGATAGACACGGTGAAGACCGAATTCGTCAGTTGCTGAATAGACCCCTGCGAGCAGCAGCCCCACCACGAGGATGGCTGCGGACGCCGCCGGCAGCACAAAGATCCACTTTCGGCCGAACCTTGTTGGACCTCTCGGCGAAAGCTCGGCGATGGTGCTGCCGTGTTCGTTTGCCGGCCAAGACGGACGGCGATGGAGACTAAAGACAAGTAAGCCGACCAAAACAGCGACTCCCGCTGCCAGAGCGTAGGGAAGTCCGTAGGACTGCGACCATTCGCTGCCCAGCGTCCACATCGCGAAAAAGCCTCCACACGCGGCAGCCAGTGCTATGGCGCAGACACGCGATTCTGCCTGAAAGGCCACGCGGGTGGCGCGTGCAGATTCCTCACTTAATCCGTCAGTTGTGACCGTCTGGACCCTCGTCCCACGCATTGCCTTCCTGATAATCAGCCACAGGACAAGCGCGATCAGGCCAACGGCAGCAATCACAATCAATATGCGCAGAGATCCCATATTGTCCTCTTTTCAAGAATTGCTTGTATCTTGCCAGCAATACAAACAGATGACGCTTCTTGTGTCAAGGAAAAGATACAAGACGGGCCGTTACCTTGGGGACGGGCACCGACTCATGGTTTGGGATTGACCAATGGTCACTCCTTGTTGGTCTGGGCGCTGTCATTCCAACCACGAGTGACGATCGGTCACTCCATCGCTGCGTAAACCCGCAGAACCATAGGGCCCCAGACCCTGAGAGACTGATCGCATGGCAGACACAATGGAATTTGGGTACGACGGCGACGACGGGCTGGGCGACCGCCTCATCAAGGCGGTTCTTGCTGGGGAGAAGACGGCGACGTCGTCGTTGGCTGTTGAGTACCTCTCCGGTGAGGCGTTGCCCCAAGTAGGCGCGAAACTTCCGTTGGTTGACCACGCCGGGAACGTGTACGGCGTCGTCGAGACTACCCGGGTGACTATCATCCCGTTGGATCTGGTGGGCGACGACGTCGCCCATGACGAGGGTGAAGGCTTCACCGACGTTACCGAATGGCGTGAGGCCCACGTGAAGTTCTGGCACGAAGTTGCCCACCTCACTCGGGAGGACTGCGGAGATCCACAGTGGGAACTGCGCGAACGCGAGCCCGTGGTGGTCGAGTGGTTCCGGCTTCTCCCCATCCTTTAGCCTACAAACCAATCGACTCTGCAGTAGATGGTAGGGAATTACGTCAGACGGATCTGCCGGTTGACGTCCTTGTACAGCAGGTAGCGGAAGTTACTGGGGCCACCGGCGTAGCAGGCCTGCGGGCAGAATGCGCGCAGGGACATGTAGTCCCCTTCCTGTACCTCGACCCAGTCCTGGTTCATCCGATAGACGGCCTTGCCCTCGAGGACGTAGAGGCCGTGTTCCATAACGTGGGTTTCGGCGAACGGGATGATGGCGCCGGGCTCAAACGTGACCACATTGAAGTGCATGTCATACGCGAGGTCCTTGGGATCAAGCATCCGGGTGGTGCGCCATTTGTTCTCGGTGCCAGGCATTGAGCCGGGCTCGATGTCCTGCTCGTTACCGACAACGGGCTTCGGCGTGTGGCCGGCGAGCGGCTCGTACGCCTTACGGATCCACTGAAACTTAGCCAGCTCGCTGCCGGCGTTGGCCACTTCCCATGCGACGGCGGGAGGCAGGAACGCGAATCCTCCCGGAGTGAGTTCATGCTTCTCACCCTCGATCGTCACGTTAAGGGTGCCTTCGAGCAGGAACATGAAGGATTCGACGCCTGCCTCGGGCTCAGGATCCGTGGACCCGCCGCCCGGGGCGATCTCCATCAGGTACTGCGCGAACGTCGTCGCTCCGCCGGCAACTGGCCGGTTGAGGATCCACGCCCGGGTGCCGTCCCATTCGGGGATGACGCTGGTGACAATGTCGCGCATGACGCCGCGGGGAATCACGGTGTACGCCTCGGTGACAACGGCGCGGTCGGTCAGTAGATCTGTCTGCGGCGGCAGCTCGGAAGCTGGCGCATAATACGTAGGTTTACTCAACGGAAATCCTCCCGGTTGTGACCCAGCGACGTGCTGCGCGGATCAATGAATGTCTGGTCGGTTGGCAAAAGACCCTACGCCACGGCTACCGGGGACACGGCGCCGGAGCGGGCCAGCGATGCGAGTTCGTCAGCTGAAACCCCGGCAGCTTCCTGCACTTCGGCTTCACCCACGGCACCGCATTCGACGCCGCGGTGCACGAACTTTGCCAATGCTTTGGCGGTCGCCGGCTCGTCCATGATGGCGCTGTCCAGCTGGTGCACATAGTTGCGCAGTCTCTGCGCAGCGGCTGCGAAACCTTCCCGGTAAAATGCGTAGGTGGCGATGTACCGTGTGGGCAGCTGCGCTGCGTGTAGATCCCAGCCCTGGTAGTAGCCACGTTCCAACGACCGGCGGACTAGCCGCCCGTGCAGCTTCCAGGCGGCGACGACGTTCTTCGCATCGCCCAGCGGCAGAATGTTGGTGGAGCCGTCAGAGAGGTGAATTCCCGTTCCGGCGACCGCCACCTGCATGACCTGCTTCGCGTAATCCGCGGCAGGGTGCTCCATCGACTGATACGCCGCCGCTATACCCAGTGAGGCGCTGTAATCGTAGGTGCCATAGTGCAACGATGTGATTCGGCCTTCGGCCCGGTGCAGCAGTTCCGCAACGGGAACCCTGCCGTCCGCGCCGAGAATGAGCTGCGGTGTCTCCATCTGCACTTCAAACCCGAGCCTCCGTTCAGGCAGCCCATGAGCGGCTTCGAGCCGCTGGCAGGCGTACACCATGGCCTCGACCTGAGCCACGGTACTGACCTTGGGCAACGTGAGGACCAGCCCCTCGGGCAACTCGCCCGCTGCACACAGTTCCGAAACAAAGAGGTCTAGGGTCCTCAGGCCACGCGCCCGGGTTGGGGCCTCGAAGCACTTGAAGCGGATGCCGATAAAGGGCGGGGCAACGCCGTCGTTCACTGCCTGCACGACGGCGGCCGCTGCGTTGCGGACGTCGGCGTCCTCCTGCTCGTCCCCGCGGTTGCCGTAGCCGTCCTCGAAGTCCAGCCGAAGGTCCTCGATCGGTTCGCGTTCCAGTTTCGCGGTGACCTTTCCTGCTACCTGCGCCGCCAGGTCGCCGTCGAGCCCGAGTTCGGCGCAAACGGCAGCCGTGCCGCCGTGTTCAGCAACAGTGGCCAACGCTTGCTTCCCCCAGGCAGAAGGCATCGCGGGATCGTAGCGATCCGCGGGAACATAAACGGTGTGAACGGGCTGCCGTACGTCGCGGTCCCCCGGATACGCGGACTCCAGAAGGGCATCCGTGGCAGCCAGCTGTTCATCTATAGTGCGGTAATCCTCCGCATTCAGCGCGGCCATTCCTACGACACTAGCTCGTACGCGGGCAGCGTCAGGAAATCGGTGTAGTCCTCCGAAAGGCAGATATTCGCGATCAGGCGGCTTGCCGGCTCGTAGTACTTCGCGAAGGCCTCGTCGCCCACTTCGCCGCGCAGTTTCTCGGTCTCCTCACCAAGGATTTCGGTGACAAGTTCCGGCGTGACCGTCTTCCCGGTGTCCAGCTCTACCTTGTTGCGGATCTGCTGCCACACCTGCGAGCGTGAGATCTCTGCGGTGGCGGCGTCTTCCATCAGGTTGTGGATGGCGACGGCGCCGTTTCCGGACAGCCAGACGGCCACGTAGGAGACGGCGACGTAGAGGTTGGACCGCAGCCCTTCCTCGGTGACCTTACCCGGCGCCGTGGTGACGTCCAGTAGTTGCTCTGCGGTGACCTCGACGCCGTCGCGCTGGCGATCCACCTGATTGGGCTTATCGCCGAGCACTGCGTCAAACACCTCCTGGCAAATGGGCACCAGGTCCGGGTGCGCCACCCAGGAGCCGTCGAATCCATCGTTGGCTTCACGGGTTTTATCCGCGCGGACCTTCTCGAATGCCTGGGCCGTTACTTCTGGTTCGCGCCGGTTAGGGATGACGGCCGCCATCCCGCCCATCGCGAAAGCTTCACGGTGGTGGCAGGTTTTCACGAGCAATTCGGTGTACGCACGCATGAAAGGTGCCGTCATGGCCACGCTCGCGCGGTCTGGCAGGATGAAATTCTCACCGGCGTCGCGGAAGTACTTGATGATGCTGAACAGGTAGTCCCAGCGGCCAGCGTTCAGCCCGGAGGCGTGGTCACGCAGTTCGTAGAGAATCTCGTCCATCTCGAAGGCTGCCGGGATGGTCTCGATCAGTACGGTGGCGCGGATGGTCCCCTGCGGGATACCCACATAGTCCTGCGCGAACACGAAGATCTCGTTCCACAGCCGGGCCTCCAGGTGGTTTTCCATCTTCGGGAGGTAATAGTAAGGACCGCTTCCGTTCTCCACGAGCTGCTTGGCGGTGTGGAAGAAATGCAGCCCAAAGTCCACCAGGGCACCGATTCCGGGCTTGCCGTCAATCAGGACGTTCTTCTCGGGCAGGTGCCAGCCACGGGGGCGGGTGACGACGACGGCGAGCGGCGCGTCAGTGCGGAGCTTGTACTCCTTGCCCTTGGGCGAGGTGAAAGCCAGCGTTCCGCGCGCTGCATCGCGCAGGTTCAGGATGGAGTCGATGACGTTGTGCCAGGTGGGTGTGCTGGCGTCTTCAAGGTCAGCGAGCCATACTTTCGCTCCGGAGTTCAGTGCGTTGATGGCCATTTTGGCGGGCGACGCCGGTCCGGTCATCTCGACCCGGCGGTCCTGCAGCGGGGCCGGTGCGGGTGCAACTTTCCAGTCGCCGTCGCGCACGCTTTGTGTCTCCGGCAGAAAGACGAGCTTTCCGGTCTTGGCTACCTGCTCACGCTGTGCAGCTCGGGCGCTCAGCCGGTCGTTGCGGGTGTCGGCAAACCGCTGGTGAAGCTGGTGGACGAACTCGAGGGCCTCAGGGGTGAGGATCTCGTCAGCGCGGTCCACTGGGGTGCCGTTGGTTACTTCAATGCTCATGTTGGTACTCCTAAGCCTGGGATGACGCCGCAGCGGCCGCAACAGCGGAGGCGACGTCGGATGCAACGTGGGGATCGAAAACGCTCGGGATGATGAAGCTCGCGTTCAGCTCATCATCGTTGACTCTGGCCGCGATTGCTTCTGCGGCGGCTACGAGCATTTCCGGGATGATGTCCGACGCGCCAGCGTCCAACAGTCCGCGGAAGAAGCCGGGGAAGGCGAGGACGTTGTTGATCTGGTTGGGGAAGTCGCTGCGTCCGGTGGCGACGACGGCGGCATGTTTTGCGGCGATGATCGGGTCAATTTCCGGGTCCGGGTTTGCCATGGCAAAGACAATGGAATCCTGTGCCATGGCCTTGACCTGCTCTTCGCCCAAGACGTTGGGGCCACTGACTCCGATGAAGACGTCTGCGCCGACCATTGCCTCGTGCAGTGTTCCGGAGAAGGCCTCCTGGTTGGTGTTTTCTGCAAGCCACTGGCGGTGTTCGTCGGTGTAAGTTTCTCCACTGTGGATGGCGCCGTTTCGGCCGCACGCCACAATGTTCTTTGCGCCCTGTGCCTGGAGGAGCTGCACAATGGCGGATCCGGCCGCGCCCACTCCAGCTACGACGATGCGTACGTCCTCGATCTTCTTGTTCACCACGCGCAGCGCGTTCTTGAGGGCCGCGAGGACCACAATGGCGGTGCCGTGCTGATCGTCGTGGAAGACGGGGATGTCCAGTTCATCGCGAAGGCGCTTCTCGATTTCGAAGCAGCGTGGGGCTGCGATGTCCTCGAGGTTCACTCCTCCGTAGACCGGCGCGAGTGCTTTGACGATACTGATGATTTCCTCGGTGTCCTGAGTGTCCAGGCAGACTGGCCAGGCGTCCACGTTGGCGAACTGCTTGAACAGCGCGGCCTTGCCTTCCATGACTGGCAAAGCGGCAGCGGGCCCAATGTTGCCGAGGCCAAGGACGGCCGTACCGTCAGTGACCACTGCAATGGTGTTGCGCTTGATCGTCAGATTGCGTGCCAGCTCGGGGTTCTCGGCAATAGCCAAGCAGACACGGGCGACGCCGGGTGTGTAGGCGCGGGAGAGATCGTCACGGTTGCGCAGGGCCACCTTGGGTGTGACTTCGAGCTTTCCGCCCTGATGAAGGAGGAAGGTGCGGTCGTTGACGTGGCGGACGTTCACGCCGTCGAGCTTGTCCAGCGCGTCACGAACCTGCTCTCCGTGCGTTGCATCTGTAGTGTTGCAACTCACATCTACGACGATGCGGTCGTGGTAGGACTCCACGACGTCGAGCGCTGTGATGGAAGCTCCCACAGCCCCAACGGCCGCGGCGAGCTCGGTGGTTGCAGTAAAGCTCGACGGCGCCTGGACGCGCAGGGTGATTGAGTAGCCGGGACTCGGACTCGCCATAAGTTCCTCCTCAGAAACGGCCAGACTGGCCAATTGTTTTCGTATTATGGATATTATTGTCTACTAGGCGGAAATACAACCCATGGACGCTCCTTTATTCCGCTCTGCGGAAGTAGTGTAGGTTAGGTCATATTTCCGCAGAGCGGATAAAAGCTGTCATACCCCACAGCGAAACACCTACGTAGGAGAACCAGATGGCTGATCGGCCGGCCGGTAGCGGCGTGCAGTCTGTGGAGCGCGTTTTCGAACTGCTCGAACTCATCACGGATGCGGGCGGCGAAGTAACACTGAGCGAACTCGCCTCATCCACCGAGCTCCCGCTCCCCACCATTCACCGCCTACTGCGGACACTTGTCGCCAAGGGCTACGCCCGCCAGTTGCCCAACCGGCGCTATGCCCTGGGCCCGCGACTGATCCGCCTCGGCGAAGGAGCCAACAAACAACTCGGGGTGCTGGCACGCCCGCAGCTGAAGCACCTGGTGGACCAGCTGGGCGAGACAGCCAATATGGCGATGCTGGACTCAGACATGGTGATCTATATTGCCCAGGTTCCGTCACCACACTCCATGCGCATGTTCAATGAAGTCGGGCGCCGCGCCCATACTCATGACACCGGCGTCGGAAAGGCCATTCTGGCCCAACTGAGCGACGACGACGTCCGTGGAATCGTCACCAGGGCCGGCATGCCAGCCCACACAAGCTTCAGCGTGGACTCCATCGACGCACTGCTGACAGAGCTCCAAGCCGTCCGGAACCGCGGATACTCCATTGATGAACAGGAGCAGGAACTCGGCGTCCGCTGCTTTGCGATCGCTATTCCCGACTCCCCCACGCCGGCTGCGATTTCCGTTTCCGGTCCGGTATCCCGCGTGGACGATAGGTTTGCGGAGAAGGCCGTGCCGTTGTTGAGAGAAGCTGCAAAGCTCATCTCCCAAGATCTGAACAGCACGGCCGTCACGGCATCATAGGTTCTACAGGTCAGCAGAAGCCCGGAGTGTTCGCCCAGACCGCTGCTTCAGCGGTTCCTTCAGGCTGTTCGCGCTTGATGGTGGCCTCGATCAGACCGTACGGGCGGTCGGCCGCGAAGAACACCTCGTTGGGATTGTCCAGATCAAACGGCGACAGGTCCACCAGAAAGTGGTGGTTGTTAGGCAGCGAGAACTTGATCTCCTCAATCTCCGGGTGAGCCTCAAGCGCCTGCTTACCCATCTGGAACATCGACTGCTGCAGTGCCGTTGAATGCGTGTCCGCGAACGCCTTGAGCATGATCAACCGCACGCTGTCATAGACGCTGTTGAAGTCGACATCGGTGGTGTTGTAGCGCCATCGGGTAGTGACATCGGTGGCAAGGATTCGCTCCGTTGTCTCACCCAGAGTGGTGTACCTGTCTCGCGGGAACCCATGGAACTCGGATCCGGTGGACTTCAAGACTGTGAGGTCTGAGATTCCGGCCACCAGAGTGCGCTCACCGTTTTCAACATGAAGTACAGCAGTACGGGTCTCTGACTTGTTCTTGAAAAACGCGTGGTCGTGATCGTCGATGCGGTTCCAGCTGTACTGCTCAGCGGCCCAACGTCCGCCGCTGACCCAGTCGAAGCTCTCAGTGAAGTGCTTTCCAAGACGCAGAAGGAAAGCCTCGGGAGAACCAACGCCATCGCGGGCAAAGGAGTAGATGGTGTTCTTCTGCGTGTCCGTGGCAACAACGTGAGCATTGTCGCCGTCAATATGGGCAGACTCAAAATCCCCGTGCAGCAGCGAAGTGACACTGAGGTCTTCGATCTCATGCCGTGCAGTGTCGCGAGTGATCTTGACGAGACGAACTTCGGCCTTGCCGTACTGATTGGATCCCAGAACAATGCGCCCGGTGCCCGTCGCGGCGCTTTCGGTGGTTGTAGCAGTCATGATTAGCTCCCTCGATAGGTGGAATAGGCAAATGGGCTGATGAGAAGTGGTACGTGATAGTGCTGCGTTGGATCTGTCAGCGAGAATGTGAGAGTCACCGTGGGGAAAAACGTTTCCGTGTCCGATGAGCCAAAGTACGCTCCGGTCTGGAACTCAATCCGGTAGTCTCCGGCGTCAACCTGCTCAGGACCAAGGTCCTTGATGCGGCCATCTCCATCGGTGATGCCCTCCGCGATCTGGCTCCACCCGGCGTCGTTCCTGACTCCCAACGTGGCTGCAACCCCGACGGCGGGACGTCCGCTTCCGGTGTCCAGAACGTGGGTGGTGATGTGGCTTGTCATGCTTCTAGTGCTCCTTTGAGTCGAAGGATGGCGATTTCTCGCAGCTGCCCGGCGATGACCGGCAGCTCCTGGTCTGGGGTATGAGAAAGCCGCTTGCGGAGGGATGCGAGGATTTCCTCGGAGGACCGTCCAGCGGCACGGATGAGGAAGACCCGCCCGAATTTCTGGTCGTAGTCGAGGTTGCCGGCTGCGAGTTGCTCAGTGATCGCATCCGAGGAATCGAGCCCGGCCTGTTCGCCGAGGGACAGCTCGGACTCCTTGCTGGAGCCTTCGGCACGTTCTCCGATGCGGGGGTGGTGCGCCAGGGCGCCGTCGATCTCGGTTTCCGTCCACGGCTCCGCAGCCTTCTCGGCATATTCGATGAGGGCTGCCTGGGAGGCAAAAGGGCGGGCTACGACGATTTCATCTACCCAGCGCGGAATATCAACGCACGGACGCAGGAGAGCTGCGACTTCTGCGGGGGATGAGGTGTTGAACTGAGTCAATGTCATGGGTGTCAGGGCTCCTGATCGCTCTCCACCATGTGGTGGACACCCTTACCGCCGGCCGTGGCCGAGTTGACTCGATGTTTCTATATTGTGGAATTTCTATTTCATTGTAACGCCGGTCACAGTGCCGGTGTCAAGACGACGGACGAAGTATTTTTCGCCCGTCGCCTTGAGGGACCTATTCGGCCTGAGCGGTGTTCGCGACGCCGTTGACGTCCAGCAACTGGTACTTATCGATGGCGGCAGCCGGCGTCGATGCATCGATTTCGCCGCGCCGTACCAGCATTTCAAGGGTACGCACCACTACAGACTGCGCGTCGATCTTGAAGAAGCGACGGGCTGCTGCACGGGTATCGGAGAACCCGAAGCCGTCCGCCCCCAGCGTCGCGAAGTCATTCGGAACAAACTGGCGTACCTGGTCCGGAACTGCCTTCATGTAGTCGGTTACGGCCACGATCGGCCCTTCGGCGCCTTCAAGCTGCTGGGCGATGAACGGCTGCCTGACATTCTCATTCGGACGAAGGAAAGCGTCCTCTTCGGCGTTGAGACCGTCGCGGCGAAGCTCGTTCCAGGACGTTACGGACCAGACGTCAGCAGCAACTGACCAGTCCTCGGCGAGCAGCTTCTGGGCTTCGAGCGCCCACGGCACCGCAACACCTGAAGCAAGGATCTGCGCTTTTGGACCATCGACGCCCTCAGCAGCAGCATTGAGCTTGTAGATGCCTTTGAGTACGCCCCCGACATCCAGATTCTCCGGAAGCGGCGGCTGAATAATCGGCTCGTTGTACACCGTGAGGTAGTACATGACGTTACGTTCGTCGTCGGACTTTTCCGGGTCCTCCCCGTACATCCGCTCCAGGCCGTCCCGAACAATCAGACCCAGCTCGTAGCCGTACGCAGGATCATAGGAAACCACTGCGGGGTTGGTGGAGGCGAGGATGGGCGAGTGTCCGTCCGCGTGCTGGAGTCCTTCACCGGTGAGGGTGGTCCTTCCCGCCGTCGCGCCAATGACAAACCCACGCGTCATCTGGTCACCGGCGGCCCAGAAGGAATCGCCCGTGCGCTGGAATCCGAACATGGAGTAGAACACGTAGACGGGGATCAACGGTTCACCGTGGGTGGCGTAGGACGTCCCGGCCGCCGTGAAGGCAGCCACGGATCCGGCCTCGTTGATGCCCGCGTGAATGATCTGTCCCTGAGGAGATTCCTTGTACGCCAGGACCAGTTCGCGGTCCACGGAAAGGTAGTTCTGGCCGTGCGGGTTGTAGATCTTCGCGGTCGGGAAGAACGCGTCGATGCCGAACGTGCGGGACTCATCCGGAACGATCGGCACAATGCGCTTGCCGAACTCCTTATCCCGCATCAGCTCCTTGAGCAGTCGCACAAACGCCATGGTGGTGGCCGCCTGCTGCTTACCGGAACCTCGGTTCGCCACCTCATAAGCCTTATCCCCCGGCAGGGCCACTGGCGTGTGCTTGCTGCGGCGCTCTGGCACAGACCCACCGAGCGCCCGACGCCGGTCCATCATGTACTTGATCTCCGGCGCATCGGCACCAGGGTGGTAGTACGGCGGCAGGTACGGGTTCTTCTCCAGCTCCTCATCACTAATGGGAATCCGCAGGTAATCGCGGAATTCCTTGAGGTCATCCAGCGTGAGCTTCTTCATCTGGTGCGTTGCGTTACGGCCCTCAAAGTGGCTCCCCAGGCCGTAGCCCTTCACCGTCTTGGCGAGGATCACAGTGGGCTTTCCCTCGAACTCCGTGGCAGCCTTGTACGCAGCAAAAACCTTGTGATAATCGTGGCCACCGCGCTTGAGGTTCCAGATCTCCTGATCACTCATGTCCGCGACCATATCCTTGGTCTGAGGGGACTTTCCAAAGAAGTGATCCCGAATAAAACCGCCGGATTCAGCCTTGTAGGTCTGGTAATCGCCGTCGGGCGTGGTGTTCATGATGTCCACCAGAGCGCCGTCCTTATCGCGCTCGAGCAGGTCATCCCACTCACGGCCCCAGACCACCTTGATGACATTCCAGCCCGCACCACGGAAGAACGCTTCGAGTTCCTGCATGATCTTGCCGTTACCGCGAACCGGCCCATCGAGGCGCTGCAGGTTGCAGTTGATCACAAAGTTTAGATTGTCCAGGTTCTCATTCGCCGCCAGCTGCAGCAGTCCGCGGGACTCTGGTTCGTCCATTTCACCGTCGCCCAGGAACGCCCACACCTGCTGATCGGAGGTGTCTTTCAGACCACGGTCGTGCAAATAGCGGTTGGATTGGGCCTGGTAAATGGCGTTCATGGGACCGATCCCCATGGAGACCGTGGGGAATTCCCAGAAGTCCGGCATAAGACGCGGATGCGGGTAAGACGAAAGGGCGTGGCCCTCGTGGGACTTTTCCTGCCGGAAGCCGTCGAGATCCTCTTCGGAGAGACGGCCTTCCATGAAGGCGCGGGCGTACATGCCTGGGGACGCGTGGCCCTGGTAGAACACCTGGTCTCCGCCGCCGGCGTGGTCCTTACCGCGGAAGAAATGGTTGAACCCCACCTCATAGAGCGTTGCGGCGCCGGCGTAGGTGGAAATGTGCCCGCCAACGCCGACCTCGGGTCGCTGCGCGCGGTGCACCATGACCGCAGCGTTCCAACGCATCCAGGAACGGTACTTGCGCTCGATTTCCTCGTCCCCGGGGAACTTTGGTTCCTGGTCGGTGGGGATGGTGTTGACGTAGTCGGTGGTAGTCACCATCGGCACGCCGACACTCTGCGCACCGGCACGCTGCAAGAGAGAACGCATAATGTACTGCGCGCGTTCGGTGCCCTGCGCCTGAATCAGCTGATCCAGCGATTCAATCCACTCTGCTGTCTCTTCTGGATCGCCGTCCGGCAACTGCCCGGTGAGGGCGCTCAGAATGTCTGTTCCTTCAACTGCAACCACGCCAAACCTCTTCCACCCCACCGGTTGTGACCGGCAAGTCCATCCATCGTCTTGAATTCCGTATTGCGGAACATCTTTTCCATTAGACTAGATACAGTGAACTGCCACACTGCGCAGATGTCAATTGCGACGACAAGAGCCCGCCATGACCCAACACTCACCGCAACGCACCGCCGTCGTGACCGGTGCTGGCTCCGGGATCGGCCGAGCCGTGACCCGCTCCTTCCTTGACGCGGGTTACACCGTCTTTCTGGCAGGGCGACGACGCGGCCCCCTCGAAGAGAGCGCGCAAAGACACCCCTCAGCGCACATAGTTCCAACAGACGTAACAAAGCCCGACGACGTCCAACGGCTCTTCCGAACCGTCCGCAACAAGGCTGGCCTGCTCAATGTCCTCTTCAACAACGCCGGCACGTTTGGACCCACCGGAGCCATCGACGAAATTTCTCCACGTGAGTGGGAAGACACCGTCGCCGTCAACCTTACCGGCTCCATGCTCTGCGCGGCCGCTGCCTTTCGGCTCATGAAGAGCCAAGAACCTCAGGGCGGCAGGATCATCAATAACGGATCCATCTCCGCCCACTCCCCCAGGCCACTATCCGTCGCCTACACCACCACCAAGCACGCCATCACCGGGCTCACAAAATCTATTGAACTCGACGGCCGAGCCTTTGGCATCACCTGCGGACAGATCGACATCGGCAACGCCGCCACGGACATGATGAGCAACATTGGCTCGGGCTCCGGGGCGCTACAAGCCGATGGATCACGACGCACGGAACCGACATTCCCAGTTGAAGAAGCAGCGAACGCCGTCGTCTACATGGCAGGCCTCCCGACGTCGGCCTCTGTGGGGTCCCTGCTCATCACTGCCGCCGGCATGCCCTTCTGGGGACGCGGATAGCCGGGGACATGCGAAAATATGGCCATGGCCCAGCGCATCCCCACCACCACGGCAGCCCTTAACGTCAGCGACCGGCAACAATTGGCGCGGGCGCTCAAGGAGAACGACGACGTCACTATCTTCGTCAACGGCACGGCCGTAAAACTTCCCCCCACAGGGACCGCCGCCGTCGTCGACCTCATCAAGCGGCTGACTAAAGGCGACGCCGTCATGGTGTCCTCCGTGACGGAGATGTTGACCACTTCCCAGGCAGCCGAAGCCGCTGGCATCTCGCACACATACCTCCGAAATCTGACTAACGCCGGCGTCATTCCCGTTGAATATCGGGGGACGCATCGCCGGATCAGACTGACGGACATCACCAGCTGGCTCGATGAACAAAAAAGCGCAGACCATCACAACAGCGAAACCGCGCAGTAGGCTTAAAGGATGAATAAGACAGTCTGGATCCGGGTCCTTGTGCGCTCGGCTATCGGGCTGCTCACCGGCTATCTGGCCTACGTGGCCGCCGTCGCCATGGATCGCTCCGGAATGGCAGCCATCCTCATGGGAGTGGTTGTGGGAGTTGCCGTCACGCTTCTACTGGAAACCTGGCAAACAGACCGCCGGGCCAAAGCCCGCAAACGGAACACCGAGCCCCAGGCGAACGACCCGAAGCCTTAGATCCGGGGACGTTCAGCCCAGCGCGCCGTCTTCAGCGCCACGTGCAGTTCAAGCCGTGCGACACCGACCATCGGGTCCGCTCCGATGATCGAACGAACCCTAGCCAACCGGTTGTACAGCGTGCTCCGGTGCAGATGCAGCACGTCGGCAACATCCTGGACGGAACCACTGTGGTCATACAGCAGCTCCAGCAGCGGCCTCAGCTCGCGAGCCGGATCCCCCGCACTCAGCTCGCGAAACCGGGTTGAGCGAGGACCCGAAGGGCCAGCAGCCTCAGCGGCAAAATGCTGGTAAACACCTAGGTTGCAGTATTCCGACACCCGGGCAAGCTGGGGGTCTACGGCGGCGGCCTGTACAGCTTGTCTTGCCTGCCGACATGCATCAGGCAGCCCGCCAACGTCGTTGAAGGGTTCACTGAGACCGAGGATGACAGGGGCCGCCTTTCGTCCGGACCGCTTATCCAGCTCCTCTCGGTAACCACGCTGGACGCGGATGAACTCCTGCTCTGCCACGAGGCCTCGAAAAAGGACGACGGCATGCGTCTCACGTCCTGCGCTGAACGACGCAGCATCGTGGCCGACCGTTGCGTGCAGAGCGGCCGTTCGATGCGCCAGGAGACTAGCCTGCGGATCTTCGGTAGGCTCCATCCCCTGCTCATATTCCAAGAGAACGCCAAGGCGCCACGGACCGCGGTGCTGCACCACCGGCCAGTGAGCCACCTCCTGCTGGGCCTCCTCATTTCCCGAACACGCTGCCAGGAACCCGGACTCCAACTGTCGTCGCTGTTCCGAGGCCGCCGTATTCGAATCAAGGAGTAGCTCGACCAGCAGGTCCAGTTCGCCTCGCACAGCCGGCAGGCGTTCGAGAATCGCAGCGGCAGCCAGCTCCTCAGGATCCTGCTGAACCCAGAGGTAACCCACTCTGAATCCCCTCACGAGCAGTGGGACACAGACTCGTCCCAACATGCCGAGCTCCTCGTTGGCCGGCACTACCACCGGACGGACCGCCGTCGAGATGCCGTGTTGCAATTGCCAGCGGCCCACGTCCTCCGGCACGCGTTTGCTCAGCAGAAAATTTACGCGCACCTTATCGGCAGCATTCCGGTGGCTGCCGTAGGAAAGCAGCACGCCGTCGAGGTCTTCCAACGATAATCCGCGGTCAAGTCCCTCCGCGATGCGTTCCACGCACTGGTCCACTTCCAGCGATTTCATGGAAGTCACGATACCGGTGAAACAACATTAAGCGACAATTGACGCCGCTTCCTTCGACAGTTGTCGAAAGGTGCTTGCCATGCCGCGCTGAACCGGGTCCAGACCACTGGCTCACCGCAGGTTTTACGGCTCCACGCCCTTGACGCAGAACCTATTCTTAACACAGTCCCCACCCCGGCCACAGCAATGGAGCAGACCGTGATCATCGGCGTCCCCCAAGAAGTTAAGAACAACGAATTCCGTGTAGCGATAACAGCTTCAGGAGTGCACGAATTTGTCGCCAATGGACACACAGTCCTGATTCAGGCCTCTGCTGGCAAGGGCTCCAACATCACTGACGCCGAATACACGAACGCTGGCGCAACGATCGTGGACACCGCGGACGAGCTGTGGTCCCGCTCAGACATGGTCATGAAGGTCAAAGAACCCGTTGCTTCGGAGTACCACCACTTCCGCAAGGGACTCATCCTCTTCACCTACCTGCACCTCGCCGCAGAAGCGGAGCTGACCCACGAACTCGTGAAGTCCGGCGTCACCGCAATCGCCTACGAAACCGTTCAGGACGGGCGCGCCCTGCCACTGCTAGCCCCCATGTCCGAAGTAGCTGGCAGGCTTTCGGTCCAAATGGGCGCGCAGGTCATGATGGCATCCGGTGGCGGTCCCGGCCTCCTCCTGGGTGGCGTTCCCGGTGTTCGGCCCGCCAAAGTCGTCGTACTTGGTGCCGGTGTTGCTGGAACCAACGCGACGGCGATGGCCGTTGGTACCGGCGCGGAAGTGACGCTCCTGGACATCAACATCAACCGTCTCCGCGAGATCGATGCGATCTATGCCGGGCGCGTGAAGACCGTTGCGTCCAACAAGCTAGAGATCGAACGGTCCGTTCTTGATGCGGATCTGGTGATCGGCTCCGTCCTCATCCCCGGAGCGAAGGCCCCCAAACTCGTTACCAACGAGCTGGTATCCCAGATGAAGCCCGGTTCAGTGCTCGTGGATATTGCCGTGGACCAGGGCGGCTGCTTTGAGAACTCACACGCAACCACCCACCAGGACCCCACGTTCGCCGTCCACAACTCCCTGTTCTACTGTGTGGCGAACATGCCAGGCGCTGTCCCGAATACCTCAACGTACGCCCTGACCAACGTCACTCTGCGCTACGCGGTGCTTCTGGCTAACAAGGGCGTCAAGGCTGCCCTCGACAGTAACCCCGCACTGGCTCTTGGTCTCAACGTGGCCGCAGGCAAGGTGCCCAACCGCTCGGTCTCCGAGGCCCACGATCTTGAGCTCACCGAGGACTGGCGAACACTGGTCTAACGATGGTCTAGCGGCGGCGGTTACCAAACCGCCGTCGAACTGACATCGAATCGGCATGGATTTGCGCGTTCAGTAGGCCTACGCCCGTGGCAACGTCCACTGAGCCAGGAGGCCGTCATGCGATCCGGACTGTTACCCCCAGCGGCAGCGGCGGTGTTGGTATTGACCAGCTGCACCGCGGCCGATGATTACACGACGGGCCCTCCCTCCAGCCCCGATACACAGCCACCAACAATGGCGTCGTCCGCTTCTGCAGACGGAGGTGCGTCGTCGTCGGGTGCTGCTATGCCATCTGCATCATCAGCGGCGCCGCGTTCACCGTCGGGTTCGGCCTCGCCGTCAGCATCGGCCACGACAGCGCCGTTGACCCTCTATTACGTGGCCACGGGTGACGACGGTGCCAGCGGAGCAAAAATTGGATGCGGTGACAGCTTGGTCGCCACCTATACGGAGCCTGTGACATTCACAAATCAGCTCCGGACAAGTATGGAACGACTTCTCGCCGATGATGACCAGTTCTTGGGTCAATCGGGCCTACTGAACGCCCTGTATATGTCCGACCTTGACTTCGTCGCGGGGACGGTGGATGGCGAGGTCGCTACGGTAGAACTCACCGGGCAGGTCGCTCTTGGTGGCACCTGCGATGGTCCTCGAGTTTCGGAGCAATTACATCAGACGGCAGAAACTGCCACTGGGGCTGGAAGCTCAGCTGTCCTCGTTGACGGAGTTTCGTTGGAGGAGCTCATCAGCCAGAAATGAGTGCACGTCTTTGCTGGTCCAGGGTGTGTCTTAGTGCCAGAGCTGGTCTGCCCAAGCGGCGTCACGAAGGTAGTCCCGCGCGGGACCAAGGTTCCACAACTCTCCGCACGAGTCGAGGAAGCCCATTCCGCGCATATCCTCAACGAGATCGGTGGAGCATCCCAGCGCTTCACTGAGATCCTGTGTGCTATCGGCCCTGATGACCTCGTCCTTGGTAGCCATGGGTGCTATTCCTCCATTTACTGCTGCCTCGGCGGTCATGAGTGTCGCTTCGATCGGGGTAGTGGTTCAAAGTCTGGGCCCCACGTGCGGGCGTAGAGTCCTAGAGCAGCTTCTTCGCGGGACGAGAAGCCGAGTCGATTGAGAAGCATATGGGCCTGATAGACGGTCAGGTGCTGGGCACTGCGGCTGACGCGCGCCTTGTCCGCCTTATAAAGGTAGGTATCGAGTGCACGGAACCAGCGACGTCGCCAGTTGTGAACGGCAGATTCTGCCGCAGTTGCCGCCATGAGCGAATGCATAGGCGAAAGTTTCGCGTCAATCTGAGCTGTCATGGCTTCGCGGACACTGGTGGCCCGGGGCCCAAAATTGGCAGTACATGTTTTGAGATGGCTGTCCCAGTAGTAGTCCCAGGAGAGCCGACGTCGGTCTTGCCAGTTCGAGGAGCGCGGACCCTTCATCATGCTTCGAGCCGAGTCGAACAACAGCAGCGAGGCAAGTGCGGACCGGCTCTGAGTTTTGCTGTAACGCTGGGTAGCCCAAGCACAGAGCTCGGAGGAAAGTTCGAAGGCTTCCTCGGCGAGCTGCAACCCTTCGACGCCGCCGTAGGTGACGAGCTCTGCTTCCAACTGCGGATCGGCGTTGCTGAAGGATGAGAATGATCGGTCACTGGCAGGTGATGACAGGTGCTGTTTGGTGGTCAGTTGAGGCAAGACACCGGCAGCTTGGGCCAGCAATGACCGCTGGATCAGTTGCAGCCGGTCGATGGTTGGCTGTGGAGCGAGGATACGCATGCGCACCTGCCCTGAGGATGGGTCGTCGCAGCGGGTATAAAACCAGCGCTTCGCGCCCAGGACTCTGGCCTGCGCCGCCAGCGGGGTAACCAGGTCTGCGATGATGCCGTCCGCTACATCGAAGCCTCCGGTCATAACGGAGAAATGCCACCATTGGTCGCTAGCAACTGTCCGCGAGGCGGGTCGAACCGCTATCAGCTGACTCATGGAATGTCTCCTTCCGGATCAAATGGTTAGCCCCGCTGGGGCGAGTTTATTGGTGGTTGCCAAGGTGTTGGAATGATGGCAACCGGGAGAGCATGTTCTCCTTAGAGAATGCCCTGCTGGGGCCAATCCCAAACACCAGCTACTGCCTGCTGGGGCCAATCCCAAACACCAGCTACTGCCTGCTGGGGCCAATCCCAAACACCAGCTACTGCCTGCTGGGGCCAATCCCAAACACCAGCTACTGCCTGCTGGGGCCAATCCCAAACACCAGCTATCGACTGCTGGGGCCAATCCCAAACGCCGCCTGCCACTGTGCTGGTTGCGGGTGCAACTGCGCCAGCGACGATCAAGAACCCGGCACTTAGGCCGATGATCTTCTTCATGAGATTCCCTTCGAGTGACAACGTACTTTCCTGCCTCGGTCGCTGAGCTCCCGATGACTCAAGAATGACTTGTCCAATTAAGGGTGTCCAGCTGAGCAGATGCCCTATTCTGGACATGGCCACAAGCGGACTTTGGCAGGATCCTGCAACCCTGAATTTGGCATGCTGCAAGCCTCAGGCCCGCAGAGATCCGTGGAAAATGGGCTAAAAAGATGTCGACGCCTTGTAAGGTGTCATTAACCGGCCATGGCAATTTCTGGCGTTCAGAAAATGCCCGCACAGCGCGACACAGTGCGTTCTCACCTCCCACCGAGGCAGGACCGACGCAGCAAGCACATCGTAGAGAGGACCTCAGTGCTCGAAGGAACCGCGGTTGAGCTCTATAAATTCGCCGTCGCCAACCCGTCGTGGACCAAGCAGGATGCCTCTGACGCCTTGGGCTACACGCTCAAACACATAGAAGTTTCCATTGCCGGACTTGAACGGCAGAGGCTCCTTGCGCCCGGAACGAGTGGGCAATGGGTGGCGATTGCTCCGGAAACTGCCTTGGCGGACATTGTCGATGAAGATGAGCGAACCATGCTGCAATTGAGGTCCAGGGTCAGCGAACGGCGACGAGAATTCGCCAGTATCGTTCCGGTATTTCTCGAAGCTCGGGCACATGCTGCAGGCAGCGGATCTGTGGAAGTTCTGGAGGACCCCGCCAAAGTACGTCGGCTCCTGATAGATTCCGGCAGGGACGTCATGACCAGCGTCCTTATTGCCCAGCCAGGCCAAGGTTCCACTGCGGACGTTCAAGAAGAGAGCGTTCGAAAAGACCTCGAGCTGTTGCAGCGTGGAATCCAGCGAAGAAATCTGTATCCAACGGGCACCCGTGATCACGTGCCTACGCGAAAAGCCGTTGCGACGGTTACGGACGCTGGCGGCGAATTCAGGGCTCTTCCCTTTGTGCCCCTGAGGCTCATGATCTTTGACAAAAATCTCGCCATAGTGGCACGTCAGCTGGACCCTGGAGACAAAGCGGCTCTGGTGATCCGTGATCCCAACCTTGTTCATATATTCACGCTGCTCTTTGATCTCGCATGGGAAATTGCATCACCGTTCCTTGACGAGGTTGGCCGAAAGTCTCCATTGACCAGTACGCAGCAATCCATTCTGAACGGGCTGGCTGTGG
This sequence comes from Arthrobacter roseus, assembly GCF_016907875.1. Classification (NCBI taxonomy): domain Bacteria; kingdom Bacillati; phylum Actinomycetota; class Actinomycetes; order Micrococcales; family Micrococcaceae; genus Arthrobacter; species Arthrobacter roseus. The sequence goes on from NZ_JAFBCU010000001.1 coordinate 241,868, forward strand.
GGTACTCGGACGAAGTGATCGCCCGTCGGCTAGACATCAGCGTGCGTACCTGTCGCAGGCACATCGCCTGGATGCTTGAAGAGTTGAGGGCAGACAGTCGTTTCCAAGCAGGCATCAAAGCCAGAGATGCCGGCTGGATTTAAGTGTCGGAAGCCCGACGGCGGTCGCTGTTCCTCGCACCAAGGACAAAGACCGCCGTCGCGCTGACCTGAAAGCTAACACGACGGTGAAACCAAAAGTGGCATTCTATAAACCTTCGTGAAAAAGGTACCGGAACAGGTCTCAAATATTGCCTTAATGCATCTCCCGTAGTAGTGCCCCTTCCGCCAGTCAACGGAAGTTGTTCCACGGTGAACCGCGCGCGTTATAGTGTGGGAATGACTTCACAAGACGAGCTGAACCCCCTGCCGCTGACCGCTGAAACGGAAGTCGCTCTTGAGCGTGCCGCCGAATCCGCTCATCGTCATGAGGAACTGTTCTCCGTGCGGGCGGCTGGCATTAAGCAGTCGGCTGTTAGAGACGTCTTCGACATCTCGGCAAAGCCCGGACTCATCTCCCTCGCAGGCGGCAGCCCGTACCTGAAGTCTCTGCCTCTGGAAGAGCTGGGGAAGTCCGCTGCCAAGATCATTACCGAGCACGGCCTCGAAGCTTTCCAGTATGGCTCAGGGCAGGGCACGGATGAGCTACGCCAGCAGGTCTGCGACGTCATGGCTCTTGAGGGCATCACGGATGCGTCACCCGACAACGTGGTCATCACCACTGGCTCCCAGTCAGCCCAAGACGTTGCCGCGAAAGTATTCTGCAACCCAGGCGACGTCATCCTCTGCGAAGACCCCACCTACGTGGGGGCGCTCAACACCTTCGAAGCCTATGAAGTTGACGTCCAACCAGTTCTCATGGACAACGACGGCCTCATCCCAGAAGAGCTTGAGCGGCGGATCGAGGAACTGAAGGCAGCAGGGAAAAACATCAAGCTGCTCTACACCATCCCCAGCTTCAACAATCCCTCCGGCATCACGCTCAGCGCTGATCGGCGTCAGCGGATAGTGGACATCTGCAAAGCAAGCAACATCCTCGTTCTTGAAGACAACCCGTACGGGCTCCTCCGGTTTGACGGCAAACCGCTGAAAACTCTGCGCGCGGACAACCCCGACGACGTCATCTATCTGGGTTCGTTCTCGAAGATCTTTGCGCCTGGCGTCCGGCTGGGCTGGGCACTGGTACCCGAGCACATGTACCGCCGCTTCTATCTGGCCTGCGAAGCTGTGGTCCTGTGCCCGTCCGTCATCAACCAGATGCTCGTCTCTGCATACCTCCGGGACTACGACTGGAACGGATTCCTGCGTTCTTCACGAGACCTCTATGCAGCGCGATGCAACACGATGCTCAAAGCATTGGAAGACCAGATGCCCGACGGCGTCAGCTGGACGGTCCCGGATGGCGGGTTCTTCATCTGGCTCACTTTGCCCGAGGGGATCGACACGTACCCGCTTCTTAAAAAGGCCATCGACGCCCGGGTGGTCTTCATCCCCGGCGCAGCGTTCGTCCCCTCTGATGACCCATCGAACTGTCTCAGGCTCGCATTCAGTGCGGTTTCGAGCGAAGACATTGAAGAAGGTCTGCGGAGGCTCACCCCCATCCTGCGCGAAGCCATCGAAGCGCTGTAGTCCACCGATCCTCTAGTCCAAACTCGGGAATCGCAGAATCCTCAGCCCTACAGGGTTGCTTTCGATGCGATTGATGCTGACCCCGCCCATCTGCTCATCGTGGCCACTGCCGACCAGATCCTGGCGGGTACCATGCAGCTATCCTTCATCCCCGGGCTGGCCAGAGCTGGTGCGCTGCGAGCACAAATTGAAGCTGTCCGAGTACATGGCCAATACCGGAGCAAGGGCCTAGGGCATGCAATGTTCCAATGGGCCATAGCGGAGGCCAGACGGCGCGGTTGTAATCTTGTCCAGCTGACAACCGATAAGTCACGCTCAGATGCCCACCGTTTCTACGAGAGTCTGGGCTTTATCGCTTCGCACGAAGGTCTGAAGCTGACCTTGTAGGACGGATACCTTTCGGGCCGCGAGCTCCCGGCTACGCTCTTACCCGCTCGGCTACCCAATCGACCTCCTCCGCCAGGAGTGCCAATCCGGTGCCAACCGGCACATAACCAAGCTCCGCGGACGCAATAGTGTCAAGAACGATCGGATGCCGAGCGAGCCAAGGATTCCGTCCCCGCTCTGGGTCGGAAACATCATCAAGGAATTTCAGCGTCCCTGTCCAGCCCAGGTGCCTGCCGATAGCCCGCACAGTTTGCTCGGCAGTGGGACTATCGGGATCAGCACTATTGAGAATCCTCGCCCCCGGCTGACTGGCGATGGTTGCAATGAGAGCAGCAGTGTTCGTGGCGGCTGTCAGATGGTCGATCGATGCGGCGCCAGCCAGTTCGATGTCCTGCTCGCCGCGAACCATCAACTCCACGAATGACCGAGTGCGCGGGTTGCGTGCCCAGCGTCCATGAACCTTGGACGGCCGGATTACCGTGATGGGCAAGCCGCTATCCAAAGCCGTTCGCTCAGCGGCAACCTTTGATGGCGCGTAACCCTCGCGGGTGAATGGATTGACGTCGTCATGGGCAGGAGGCAACGTCAGGGAGGTCTCGTTGATCGGACCGGCAAACTTCGGTGGCTCATCGCTATTGACGTGGTGGCCCTCAGGGTCCACGTAGACCGCTCTCGTGGAGATCAGAACCGGGCAGTCCACCGATGACATGGCCGGCAGCAACGCGCACACATCCGCTGCCTGGTACGTCAACAGATCAACGAGCAGCTCAGCCCCGTTGCCCACCAGGCGTTCAACCGCATCCGCGTTGCTCCGCTCTATCGGGTGAAAGCGAACGCCCGCCTCAGAGAGTTCCTGCGGCATCTGCTCAGGGTGCCGCCCGGTTACATCAACTGACCATCCGTTGGCGGCCAGCATCTTGGCTGCGGCACCGCCCATGGCCCCCGTCCCGCCCAGAATTATTGCTCGCATGCCCTGCTCCTCGAGACCGACCAATCGAACAAAGCGATATCAGGCGACGCCGGGGCCCTTGGGGTAGGTGGCGCACAGCGCCAGGAACCGTGAGTTCCCCTCGGATTCACCAATGCTCACGCGGATACCCTCAACACCGAAGGCTCGCACTGACAATGCCTGCTCGCCAGCCAGAGAGGCGAATTCCGGTGTATTCTCGCCGAGTTTCAGCCACACGAAGTTACCTTCGGCCTGCGGCACATCCCAGCCGAGATCCTTCAGGCCCTTCACCACGCGTTCGCGTTCATCGACGAGTCCCTGGACGCGCTCTTTGACCTGCTCATAGTTCCGGATCGAAGCAATAGCTGCTTGCTCGGCCACTGAAGATACAGCGAACGGCGTTGCAGTGACCCTCAGGTACTGCGTGAGGTCCGGGTGCGAAACGGAATAGCCAACCCGCAGATTAGCCAGCCCATGGGCTTTCGAGAAGGTCCTCAGCACCATGACGTTCGGGTACTTGCGGTAAATTGCCAGACCATCCACGGCATCTGTGGCGCGGACAAATTCTTGATACGCCTCGTCAATGACAACGACGACGTCCGAGGGAACCTTTGCAAGGAATCCCTCCACCTGCTCGGTTGTCAGGATCGGCCCGGTCGGGTTGTTGGGAGTGCACAAGAGAATGACTCGAGTCCGGTCATTCACGGCAGCCGCCATCGCGTCAAGGTTGTGCGTGCCGTCGTCGTTCACAGGGACCTGAACACTGTTAGCGCCAGCGAGGCCCACAGAGATGGGGTATGCCTCGAAGGAACGCCACGCGTAGATGACCTCGTCCGGTTCCTGTGCTTGTTCTTGGCCCGCGAACGTTGCCAGAATCTGGTTCAGCGCACCGAGACTTCCCGCGCCGGTCACAATGTCCTCTGCCGGAACGTCCAAGAATTCAGAAAGTTCGACCCGCAGCGCCGTGCTCATGGGATCCGGGTACCGGTTGATAGCGCTGGCTTCGCGGATGGCGTCCAGGACGGCGGGGATCGGCGGTAACGGGTTCTCGTTGGATGAGAGTTTGAAGCTCCGAAGACCGTCTATCGCGACGGGGGGTTTGCCCGCTGCGTACCGTGGGAGTTTACCCAGCACGCCGCGCGGCGCGATGGCGGCTGGCTGACCGTCTTCGGCTGTGTTCTGATTCTCGCGTGTTGTCATACACCAAGCGTAATGCCGATCCGAGTGTTGCCTGTCCGCGCTAGACGACCGTTATGGCACCATTGATCCATGTTGAGGTTTATTGTTCAAATCGTCGTCAATGCGCTGGCTCTATGGGTCGCGGCCAGGCTCCTGCCCGGCATCTCGTGGGAATCAACGGCGGGCGACGGCGACCAGCGGGTTCACACGCTTCTGGGCTTCCTGGTCATCGGCCTGATTTTCGGTCTGGTGAACGCGATCGTTCGCCCTGTTGTGAAGCTCCTTTCGCTTCCCCTGACCATCCTCACCCTTGGCTTGTTCACGATCATCATCAACGCGGCGATGCTGATGCTCACGGCATGGATCACCGAGTTCACACCTGTTCAGTTCACCATCGACTCATTCTTCTGGACTGCGATCCTCGGTGCCCTGATCATCAGCCTGATCTCGTTGGTGGCCAGCATGGTGCTGCCCAACAAGAAGTAGCCGTCAGTCTCCCGGGCTCATGCCGTACTTGCGCATCCTGGGACCGCTCGACGGCGGCAGTATGCGCACGGGGTCAGGAGTCTGCCCGTTCAGTTCGAGACCGCCATTGTACTTTCGCATCTTTGGACCATGACTCTTGACCGAGAATGATGCCTTTGGTGGCTTTTCCCGGGTCAGCTTAAAGCGGTGCCGCGTACCCTGACCGCCGCGCAGAGCGCCTGCAAGCACACCCCCAGCTCCAATGAGGGCGCCGTCCTCACTCTCGTCCGCCGACCGGGCCCCGTCCATGTAGTTGTCGAGATTGTGGCCCGGCCCCAGCCCAGCGTCCTCGCCGTTTGGCGTCTCAACCCACGTGTGGATGCCCACTGTGATGCGGTTGTTGGTCTCGGGGTTCGGTGTACCGTCCGTTGCAGGGACAATGTCCTGCTCGTGTTCCAGATGCACGGCCTTTACCCCCTCGGGAATGTCGGTGTTGCCTACCGGAGAACCAGCGGTGACTACCATTTCGATGTCATACATCTCCCCCAGTTCGGGATCAGCAGCAAGGTTTGCTGCGTGCATGCCGCCCTGGCTGTATCCACCGAGGACCACGACGTCTCCGGCCTCCGCACCTGCCTCCGCGAGAGCCGCGCGAACGGCGTCGCCCATGTATTTGCTGTCGAACTCCATTGCCTCCACAATGCCGGTCTCGTCAAACGGATTCTCGGTTGCCGTGGCTCCGCCGGACTGGGTTCCTGGGATGGAGACCACAAAGGTTGGAGGCTGGCCGAAACCATTGTCTACCTCAATGATTTCCAGCATCCCGTGATCCGCCGAGTTGACGCTCTGGGTCCGGCCCAGAAGCCATTCAAAGGACGCATCTACGTCAACATTCTCCGGTTCCCCTACTTCGGTGGCTTCGATGGGCGCTGGGCGCAGCCATCCCCCGGCCATGACCAGGCCGAGGGATTTCCGCGAATCCTTGAGCACCACGGCCATCAGCGGTTCTGCCATATTCAAGGTTGGAAGGCCCCCATTGGACTGCACTCTCAAATCAGCCAAGAGTGCCGTGTTAGCCATTTCCGCCATGATGTAGCGGCTCGTCACTTTGTCCACGAGGTGGGCGGTGTCTTCGAATGCTGCGCTACAGGCCATGAGCCGGTCCGCGCTGTGGTGCAACGCATCGACAGCACGCCCGCGCGTCCCTTCGGCGTAGGTCGGCATCACCATGAGCTGAAAATTCAGGCCATTGACCACCGCTACAACGTCTGTCAGGTCGGTGGATAATTGCCTCAGCAATTGCTCGCCGCGCTGCAGTTCCTCTTCCTGAAAACGGATGGCTCCGACCCCGCCGTGCACTGTCAGGCCGTTGATGGGTTTGTCGCCCCAGTTGTCTTGCCACGATGGCGCCCACGTTTCGCTCATCAGAAGTCGGCGCCGAGCCGCACCCGAGCATTCTCTGACGAATGGAGCCCGGCCGCGTTGATCGCGTCCTGAAAAATATCAGTGGCGTGAAGCAGTTGACCGCGCTGTTGCTCTACGTACCCTCTGAACTTGGTGCCTGCGGGCGAATACCAGTCCAGAGCAGTCACTGCGGACACTCTGTCCGTGATGCCACGAATAGTTTCCAGCACTTGGTACAGGTCTGCCACTATTTGCGCCGCATTGTCTGATGCCTCGTCTTGCCAGCACGTCTGCGTTGCCGCAAGGTAGCCATCCATAGATTGTCCTCCGGTTCAGTTCGTCTTCGTCAAAGGTATGGCGATCGCGGACTGCCCGGGTTCTACAAGCCGGCATCTGTGGAGTGGGCAACATCGAACGGCGGCTGTGGAGGAATAGTCAGCTGACATTCACGTACGGAAGCAGACCGCTCAGCGGACCAGTTTGCACCAGCTTCCATGCGGCCAAGCCGAACCCAAACAGTGCATACGCCGCTATCGGGACGATCACCACTTTCTCGCGCCAGGATCCCGCTGTACCCAGAATGGGAATGCTGATAAAGCCGCTGGTCCGCCAGAACGGCATGTTCCAACTCTTCGGCGGCCCGAATTTGAGGGGCCAGAATAGGGGAACCCCACCCACGGTGGTCAGGTCCCCCAAGATATGGGCTGTCACCCCAATTCCCATGGCCAGCGGCAACCAGGGACCTTGGACTGGCGCAAGGAAACAGACGATCACGGCAGCCAGCAGCCCAAAAAACCAGTTGGCCAGTACAGAACGGCGGGGAAATACTTCCAGCGTTTTCAGTGCGATTGCCACTAGAAACATGCACAGCAGGCCGGCACCCAGTGCCACCTGATGCCCACGAATTACCGGTTGCCACGAAGCCGCCAGCGCAGCCAGCAGGATGAAGACCACGACCCCGATAATCGAATGTGTACCGTTCCGGTGACCGCCACTGACCTTCCCAATGAGAAACGCCAGCACATTGGTCACCGGTGGGAGGGCGTAGGCGATACTCGACCGCCGATGGTCCGAATCGCAGATCAGTGCTGCCCCGGCCGTCACCAGACCCCCGATCACCACGCCGGCAGGTTCAAGCGGGTACCAGCCAAAAGCGTGGCTTCCCGTGGATGTCACGGCTACCCATGCGGCAGCACCGCAGGCGGCATGATTGCCTCCCATCATCGTTTCAGCTCCAGGTTCTCTTGCAGTGAATGGCGAAAGCGCCCTGACTACATTGGCACAGCGCCGACGTCGTCCTGGCGGCCCGAAACCGGATCGTGGCCGTGGAAGAATAGGAGCCATGGCTGAAACTTCTTCCCGCGTTGAACTGTCATCTGTCTCCCCCGCTATTGCGTTGGGCCCGCTGGATGGTCGCTACAGCGCCGCCGTCGCGCCCCTGGTGGACTACCTGTCCGAGGCCGCGCTAAACCGAGATCGTACCCACGTTGAAGTAGAGTGGCTGATCCACCTCACCTCGCGCTCCGTGCTGCCCGGAACGGCTCCTCTCAGCGATGAGCAGCAGGGACAACTGCGGGACATCGTCACCTCGTTCGATGGAAATTCGGTGGCCGAGCTTGCCGAAATCGAGAACGTCACAGTCCATGACGTCAAAGCTGTGGAATACTTCATCGGCCGTCGGCTGGCCGACGTCGGCATTGAACACCTGAAGGCCATGGTGCACTTCGGATGTACCTCGGAAGACATCAACAACCTGTCCTACGCCGTTGGTATCAAAGACGCGGTCCAGGACGTGTGGCTGCCAGCTGCTCGGCAACTGGTGCAGCAGATCGCGGCCATGGCGGAAGCCAATCGTGACGTGGCCATGCTCTCGCGCACCCACGGGCAACCCGCCACACCCACTACGCTCGGCAAGGAACTTGCCGTCACAGCGCACCGCCTGCAACGGCAGCTATCCCGCATCGAGAACACCGAGTTCCTGGGCAAGATCAACGGTGCCACCGGGACCTATGCCGCCCACGTTGCCGCAGTTCCCAGCGCAGACTGGCAAGACGTTGCCCAAAGCTTTGTCGAAGGGCTTGGCCTCACCTGGAATCCGTTGACCACGCAGATCGAATCCCATGACTGGCAGGCGGAGCTCTACGCAGACGTTGCCCGATTCAATCGGATTCTGCACAACTTCTGCACCGATGTGTGGAGCTACATTTCCATTGGCTACTTCGCCCAGATTCCAGTCGCCGGGGCAACGGGCTCTTCCACCATGCCGCACAAAGTCAACCCGATCCGGTTCGAGAACGCCGAAGCGAACCTGGAAATCTCCAACGGCCTCCTGGACACGCTGGCAGCCACTCTGGTCACCTCACGCTGGCAGCGAGACCTCACGGACTCGTCCTCACAGCGCAACATCGGCGTCGCGTTCGGTCATTCTTTGCTCGCCATTTCCAACGTGGTCAAGGGACTCGATCGGCTTTCGGTGGCCGAGCCGGTGCTCGCCGCAGACTTAAATTCCAACTGGGAGGTGCTCGGCGAAGCCATCCAGATGGTGATGCGCGCAGAAGCCATCGCAGGCGTTGAGGGCATGGACGACCCCTACGAGCGCCTCAAGGAACTCACCCGGGGCCACCGCGTCAACGGGCAGAGCATGAAGGAATTCGTCTCCGGCCTTGGCTTGAGCAAGGACGCCGAGCGGCGCTTACTCCAGCTGACGCCCGCTACTTACACCGGCATTGCCTCCACGCTGGTCGACCACCTCAAGTAAGCCATGTTTGACGTCGTCGTCATCGGTGGGGGCCAGGCAGGCCTCGCCGCTGGCTATTACCTGCGGCGCGCGGGGCTGGACTTTGTCATTCTTGACGATCAGCCGGAGCCCGGCGGGGCGTGGCGGCATACGTGGGACTCCCTCACCCTGTTCTCTCCTTCGCAGTATTCATCGTTGCCAGGGCGCATGATGCCAGTGTGGGAGCCCGGTTACCCGCCGTCTGCACATGTGCTCGAGTATCTGGAATCCTACGAGGACAGGTACGCGCTCCCCGTTGAACGGCCTGTCACAGTGACCTCGGTTCAAGCGGAGGACGACGGCGGTTTCACTGTCACGACCGGCGCTAAGCGGTGGCGCGGGGCCGCCGTCGTCAATGCCACCGGCACGTACTCGCAGCCCTACACCCCCGCGGTCCCGGGGGCCGAAAGCTTCACGGGTAGGCAACTTCATTCGGCGACGTACCGTGGCCCGGCCGAGTTTGGGGGCCAGCGCGTGGCCGTCGTCGGCGGTGGAAATTCCGGTGCTCAAATCGTCGCGGATCTGCATGCCGTCGCGGATACCTCCTGGTTCACGCTTCGGGAACCCAAATTCATGCCCGACGACGTCGACGGGCGGGTGTTGTTCTCTGTCGCCTCGGCACGGGTGCGAGCGGTGGAGTCCGGGGAGGCCGACGCCGGCAGCGGCGGTCTCGGCGATATTGTGGCAGTTCCGCCAGTACGTGGCGCGCGCGATGCCGGCGCGTTGGACGCCCAGCCCATGTTCTTAAAGATGACACCAACCGGAGTGCAGCGGGCGGATGTCGACGGCGGGGCGCAGTCAGCGGAGTTTGATGCGGTGATCTGGTGCACCGGGTTCCGTCCCGTTCTCCATCACCTCGATGACATCGAGTCACACTTGCGTGCGCGGGGAGCCTCACTTCGCGATCGCCAAGGGCACATGAGGCTGGAAGGTCTGGAATCCGCCGTCGTGCCTGGCCTGTACTTTCTGGGCTACGGCGACTGGACGGGTCCCGGTTCGGCAACACTGTTTGGAGCCGGGCGCACAGCCCGTCAGCTAGTGCGTGCACTGCAGGAGAAGTCGGCCGAGGAATAGGTTCTAGTCGACGAACTCGGATTGGGTGGTGACAAAGTCCCAGTCGTCCTCGGTCAGCAGCGGGTCCTCGATGGGACCGCCGGCTTCCGCAATTCGGTTCTGTACTTTCGCGGGGATGACTTTGGCGCGTACGTTCTCACGGAGCCATTGCTTGGCTGCGACGTCGAGGTGCGTCCACCACTTGTGGATACGAATCTGTTCCATGACTGCTCCAATCCGAGACGGTATGCCCAACGGTGACACCACGGGGGCCATTCTGGCAAGGGACTGGTGTCTATTATGAGGATCAGGCGCGACGGATCGTGACGTCTCCAGACACTGTCCGGCTGCGCAGTTTCACGGTGTTCTCTGACCCGGCCGGTCCGTCGGCAGAAGCGAGCAGCTGGTTGATGCTGCCTGACATGGACTTGAGGTCAAGCCACGCGGCTGTTCCTTCGGCAACACCCAACACCATGTCTCCGGAAACGGCGTTGACGTCCACTTTTCCGCGAACAATCTCCCGGATAGTCGCACCACCGGACGCTGATTGCAGCCGAAGGTCACCGGCTACTTGTCCAAGAATCACATCGCCCGAAGCCGTCCTCACGGAGGCCGAGCCGCCGATATGCTGGACCCAGATGTCCCCCGAAGCGGTAGTGATATCCGCATGTCCCAAGACGCGGTTAATGCTCACATCACCGGAGGCGGACTTCACTGCCACGGACGCGACGTCGGAGAGGTGGACGTCACCAGAGGCCACATTGAATGAAGAATCACCCAACGTGCCCTCAGCTGTGACCGTGGCGCTAGCCGCATCACCGCGAACCTCCGAGCCGTTGGGCAACTCGATCCGGATGTCGATGGAAGGAGTCCTACCAAAGAAGCCTCTGGACTGATTCCGTGGCGCCTTGACCACGAGCAGATTGTTCGCGAATTCCACGCGTGTGTCCTGTGCTACCTGGACGTCCGGCACTTTGGACGGGTCAGTGGGGAGAACTTCGACGACGGTGTCGGCTCGCGCGCTCGCTGTTACGCGGGCGCTTCCAGCGGCGATGCTGAAGTCAACATAAATGGGTCGAGGTGTTTCGAAAGTAGTCATGATGAGTCCTTGCTGTCGGCCCCTGCCGGGGCGTTGAGTTCCAGCTCCATATCCGGACGAGCATTAGCTCACCCAGCCGGTGTAGCCGCGCCCGACGTCGTGCCGGCCTTGTCTGTTGCGGCCACCGCTGGTCAGTGATTCCGTTGCGGCACGGACAAGCCACGAGTTCACGGAAATTCCTGCCGTGACGGCAGCCTGTTCTATGCGCGGTTTGAGTTGCTCCGGAAGCCGGAGGGTCATGCGTGACGTGCCGCCGTCGTCGGTTTCGGGGATAGGACTGTCCGACGGCGGCTCTTGCGCTTCCTCCGTCTCCCGCGCTGCTGTCGTGACGACGAATTCCGGATCGCCTCCGCGCAACCTCACTTCAACTGAGGAGGGTGCGAGTTCTCGTGTGATCTCGTCAGCGGCGGAGGACAGTGCGTCCAGTAGCGAGAGCCGAATCGCTGATTCGAGTGGGGCAGTGAGCCTCTCGGCGAGCGCTCTGGCGTCTTCTCCGCCGGCGGCCGCGGCTGTTGCGAGGTCGCGCCGGAGATTGTCGATGTACGGTGAAAGATCCATGACACTAGAGTGACACCATTATGACGTCATCGCAAGAGCCTCGGCATCAGAAGTTACGTAAACTGACGTCTAACCCCAACCCGCCTGTCGCAGCAGGGCTGCCGCAACGGCACCTACGATCACCACGACAAGGAACGGTGCCCGCAGTACCAACGCAACCGCGGCAGCCGCCAGTGCGCCCAGCCGCGCATCGAAAACCACAGTCTGAGCGGAGGCCACAGTGTTGACCACGGTCAGCGCGGCCAGCAGACCAATGGTCAGCGCGCCGGCGACCGAGGACATCCTTCGGTTCTTCATGAGTTTCGCCGGAACTAGGTAGCCCAACAGCTTGGTCGCAAACGACAGCAGGCACGCCACCAGCACCCATATCCATAGGTTCACTGCGTACCCCTCCCCTTGTGCGTGGAGCCGCCGTCGGGCGTTGCAGCTTTGAAATGCTCCCCGTCATGCTCGCTGTACGGTTCGGGGTACGGCTCGATGTCCGGGGCCATGCCCTCTGGAATGCGTTCGCGCTGGAACCAGCCGATGACCCCCGCAACCAGTCCGGCCGCAAGAATGGGCAAGCCAGGGGGCAGGACTGGAATCGTCAGAACAGTGACGAGCGCGCTGACCACTGCAATGGCCGCCGGCTGAAACGCCTTAAGCCGCGGCCACAGCAGACCCAGAAACGCAGCCACTGCCGCGCCGTCCAACCCCCACTGTTTTGGATCGCCGACGGCGTCGCCGATGACTGCACCGAGCGCCGTAAAGATATTCCAGAGCAGGAATACACCAACACCCGCGGTCCAGAACCCTCGCCGCTGCTCACCCGCATCAGTTTGGCCGGTCGCCGTGGCCGTGGATTCGTCGATGGTCAGATGTGCCATGACCAGCTTCCGCCAGCGGCGCGGTTCCAACAGCGCGTTGAGCTGGATTCCATAAACCCCGTTGCGAATCCCCAGCAGTGTGGCTGCGCTCATGGCGGCGAACCCGGTCCCACCTCCGGCGATCACGCCCACAAAGGCAAATTGCGACCCACCGCTGAACAACAGCAGGCTCAGCACCATGGTCTGCCAAAAGGTCAGTCCGGACGCAACAGCCAACGCGCCGAACGAAATGGCATAGAGCCCCGTCGCGACACTGATGGACAGCCCCACCCGGACGGCTGGAGACTGCAGGAAGGTCATACCAAAACCTTATCCCGCCGGTAGTGGCCCAGCTCTACAGGACTTCTACGACATCAAGCCCGACGGCGTACAGCGCGCATGCGGCGGGGATAGGCCGCTTCAGCGGACCCGCACAGTTGGAGGGCACGCTCCCCCAGACTCTGACTATGGGCGGAATATACCGATACTCACCACCAAACGGCATTTCACGGTTCAATGTGAGACAGATTTGAGAGCGATTTTGAGGAGTGCCCGCTAGTCGAACCTTGGGTTCAAGCGGTGCCTTAGGCGATGGCGGCAAGTGTTCTCACCCGGGTTGGGCTAGAGGTCGAGAAAGTCCCTCAGCCATACCTGCGCCGTGTTGAGGCATTGCTGGGAGACCTGTCCGGCAATCCCGGTGATCCGATCGCGTGAGAGGGTGCGTGGCTGTTCGCTCATGATCCACGACGGCCGATCGAGGCCGCTCTGCCCATCAATCGCAATGTGGTTCGGCCACCCCCTGTCTACTGTCGAGATTGGAAGAACGATCACGAGTGTTGTGACAGCATCGAGGTAGCCGGTCGAGGCGACCACGAGGACGGGCCGATGGCCTCCCTGCTCGCGGCCACGCACAGGCTCAAGCGTTGCCCAGGCAACAACGCCCGGAGCAAGGTCCAAATCGCTCACGCTGTCATGTCGGTGAGTTCGGCACGCTCCCACTCGGTGGTCTCGGCTACGTAGAACGCCGCGTCTTTGACCGATGTGTCGGCGATCGCAGCTTTGAGGTCGCTCAACCTGCGCGCGCGGTCGTCCGCATCGGCGAGACGAGCCAGATGGGCACCCAACGTCAGGCCATCTCGGGCAGCCTGGGCCTTCAAGCGGTCTCGTAGCCCGTCACTGACCTTAATCGTGGTAGTCATACTTCGAGTATACCAAAATTGGCAGTGCAGCCAGAGATCGTCGCAGATACGGATCCGCTACTGACACACTTTTCGTTGCTTCCACGGCTCGAAAGCCGGATGCTGAGATCAAGATCGCCGTGGGCACGCCCTACTCCGGTGAATGCTTCAATGGCCCATACAAACGTTATCCAGCCTGTAGCTGCCCAGCTGTGAACGTGAAGTCATGCTCCGGGGGAAAGTCCCGCCATGAGCGCATTGGCGAAAGAAGAATTGGCACCGCCGACAACCCTGCAAGCACTGCCCACATCCACAGGACCGGAACGACGCCGAGCCACACGCCAAGGGCCCCGCCTGCAACACTGGCCAGCGGCATGATGCCAAGGACGAAGAGCCTGTTACTGACGCTGACACTTCCCAGCATGCGAGCCGGGGTAACCCGGGGCATGATCCCGGAACCGGCCACAGACGTGGCGACAATCAGGTAGGCCCACCCGAAGCCGGAAACGGCCAGCAGCACGACGGCGAAGGCCGGCAGGACATCAGCCAGTGGAACGAGGGCCACGGCTGGCATGGCCATCAGGCTGCAGAGAATCTTGGTCCGGCCGATGCCCAGGCGGTTCAGGACGGGAACCACCGTCAGCGAACCAACAAGCGCGCCAAGGGCAGAGAAAATCCCCAACCCAGCAAAAAGCGCAGCGTCGAGCTGAAGGACCGTCAGGGCATAGACAGCCATAGCGGCGTTTCCGAACATGACGGCGGCATTGGTGATCATGCCCGACAGGAAAAGCGGTCGGAGGATGGGATGCGCAACGGTGAAGGCCAGCCCCTCCTTCGCCGACGCCCAGAACGGTGGCCTGCCGGCGTCGTCGTCCGATGGCGTTGAATCCAGCCGCATGCGAGCTACAGAAAGGGCCGAGCAGAGGTAGGCTACCGCCGAAGTCAACAGGGCAAATGGCGCCGCGATGACGGCGAGCAGACTACTGGAGAGAACGGGCGAACCAACACCTATGGCGCTCTGGGCTGACTGAAGCCGAGCGTTGGCAACACTCAGTTGATGCCTGTCCACAACCAGGGGCAGCACAGTGGTGTGCGCCGTAGTGAAGAAAACGTCTGCGACCCCCATCAGGGAAACTGCGATCAGCAGATGCCACAACGTCAGCGAATCCATCAAGAAGGCAACAGGAAGGGAGAGAATGACAGCGGCCCGCACGAGATCGGCCGCGACGAGGATGCGGCGCTTCCGCCAGACGATCTACCCATACACCTATAGGAATGCCAAGTACCAGAAAAGCCGCAACGCTCAAAGCATTGAGCACACCCACCTCAAACGCACCTGCGCCGAGTAATGCGACGGCGATGATCGGCATCAACGTCCGGCTCGCTTCGTCTCCGATACTTTCAAAAGCGCTCGAAGCAAATAGATGCCGGAAGCTCTGAATCTGAAAGACGCCCGACGGTTTGGGCTTCGTTTGGGTTTCGGCTGAGGACATGCCCGTCAATCTGTCAGGTTAACCCTGACGTGTCAACTAGGATGGAAACATGACACCACAAACACCAAACGGAGATTTCTGCAGTTTCTGCAGCGCACCCTGGAGCGAACACAACCGACTGGTTTCCGGACCCGGTGTCGCGATCTGTCTTGATTGCACAGAGAAATCGCTGCACCTCTTCGACAAAGCGTCAGGCGACGGCGCCATTATTGAGCCGCCAAAGGAACTGGATGATGACGGCCTTCTACTTATATTGCCGCAGGTTGCCGACGTCTCCGATCAGGTCACCAAGCAGCTTCAGGCCTGGGTCGACCTTGCACGAGGACGCGGCATCAGCTGGGCCCGAATCGGCAACGCTCTGAACATCACCAGACAGTCCGCCTGGGAGCGCTTTTGTCGTACTTCGGACACTTCTACGACATTGAAGGACCAGCGTTGACTCCGTAAACTGCCGCCGTTATTGGGTATGACCGGGAGGGGCCTCGAGATGGACTTGCAGGCGTTCATTGACGCCGAGCGCGCTGGTGAACGACGCCGAGACGATGCTCGCCTGATCCGGGTTGGGTAGCAGAACGCGTTCTCCGGAGATTTGCCACAGCAACTCCAACGACGACGAAGTCGAGGCGGAACCCGTGGGGTCCAGTTTCCGACAACAACCCATCCAGGCGGCAATCCATACCGATTTCGTCCAGTAAGTCAGGCTGCGACCAGCTGAATTCCGCCGGCCACCACGGTCCACGTTGGGTTGAGTGTGGACTGGGCCTTTGGTGGGCGATAGCTCCTGGCCGCTCTGTCGTGCAGATCAAGGGCCTCCACCGCAAAACACGGCCCGTTATCTGCACGACAGACGCAGCTCGCGGGCCAGGGCAGTAGCCCAGGACGACGGCATCGCCGCCGCCATCGAACGCTTTGAAGACCTAGCAGGACTGACCTGATCCCAACCCGCACCACGAATAACTTGAACTTGTCTGAGTGAGCTTTGCCAGCAATAAGTAGCAGTTGCGGGTTGTCCCTGCGCTCTAGAAGTGTTCCACTACCACTATGACCCATGGAATTAGCGGTATAGCAGCCCTGGCCATCGACTGCGATGACCCGGTACTGGTAGCAACGTTCTGGCAGCGCCTGCTTGGTGGCGAAATCTCGGTGGACGACGACGGCGACGTGGAGCTCACTGGCGGAGTGATCAGGCTTGACTTCTTGAAGGTTCCGGACACCAGTGGTGATGCCGCTGACGTTCAGAAGACCAAGAACAAGATCCACCTCGACCTGCGTAGCTATGACTACGACGGCGCGATCACCAACGCCCTCGAAGCCGGCGCCACCGTTGCGGATGACGTCTATGACGGCACCGCCTGGAAGGTGCTTCGCGATCCGGAAGGAAACGAATTCTGCATCCTGCGTTCTCGTAGTTTCCGTCCGTAGGGCCGGCCCCGCCGTCGGGCCTTCCCTCTGTTGCACAGCCTGCTTACAATGAGACTGCTTCATCCCAAGCCCCAACCTCTACAAGGGAGATGACCGATGATTGAAAAACTGCATGAGTCCGGTATCCGCAGCGAACATGCTTACATAGGTGGATTTGCTTCTATTGGTGTCTCAATTCTGGCTTGGCTGACCAGCCGCGGCAAGACGGGGGACTCCAAGGCCCAGGCAGACCGTTGGGGCATCTTCGTTGGCCATTGGGCTCCCACGTTCTTTGCGTTGGGCGTCGCACTGAAACTCGAAGAAAAGAAGTAGTACGGCCCGAGGAGCAGGCCAACACCACGCGGGTGTCGGCCTGCTCCTCGACGCGGAGGACGGGTTACGATTTGTCAATGACTGAGCCCAGAAAAACAGTTGCCATGAGCATGGCTGGCACCCTGCTGAAGCGCGGCACAATGACCATGCTTGGAACGCAAGCCGTCGTCATTGCGGCACTCGTGGCAACAGACGCCATCAAAAAGCACTACCGGTCCCGAGGCAATAGGTTTCCCCGCCCCGGCAGCTTCGAGGGTCAAGTATCCGAAACGCGGACTAAAGTCTTTACCTACGGGGAAGACCTCTACGAAGACATGATCGCCTCCATCCGCGGCGCAAAGCACACGGTGCTGTTAGAGACTTACATCTGGAAGAACGACAGCGTCGGCCAGGAGTTCAAGGAAGCCCTAACCGAAGCCGCCGAACGCGGAGTAGACGTGTACGTGATCTACGACGGCTTCGCGAACCTCGTGGTGCGCCCCAGCTTCTTCCGGTTCCAT
This sequence comes from Arthrobacter roseus, assembly GCF_016907875.1. Taxonomy (NCBI): domain Bacteria; kingdom Bacillati; phylum Actinomycetota; class Actinomycetes; order Micrococcales; family Micrococcaceae; genus Arthrobacter; species Arthrobacter roseus. The sequence goes on from NZ_JAFBCU010000001.1 coordinate 259,155, forward strand.
CCGAAGATCAACGTGTACCGTTTCCCGGTACTGCGCGCGTCGATCCTCCTCACCAATATCCGCGGAACCGGCTTCGATCACCGCAAAGTGCTTGTTGTCGACGACGAGATTGGCTATGTGGGCGGGTACAACATCGGTGCGATGTACGCGAGCCAGTGGAGGGACACGCACCTGCGGATCATGGGACGATCCGTTTGGGAACTCCGTGAAGCGTTCGCCGCAGTCTGGAACCATGCTGTCCGGCAACCGCACGCCCCACTCCCGGACCGCAGCGCTGGGTTCTGGGAACCTCGGCTGCGCGCCGTCAACAACATCCCCTCAAAACTGGTTTTTCCGATTCGCGGCCTCTACCTGGACTCCATCAATCGGGCCATGAACCACATCTACATCACGACGGCGTACTTCATTCCTGACCAGCAGATTCTCGGAGCGCTGCTCGAGGCACGGGCGCGCGGAGTAGATGTTCGCGTGCTCATTCCAGAGAATTCCAATCACGTGGTCTCAGACTGGCTCTCCCGGGGTTTTTACAGTGCTCTGCTGCGGGACGGCGTGAAAATCCTCTTGTTTCAGAACGCCATGATCCACGCGAAGACAGCAACGATCGACGGCGAATGGTCCACGATCGGGACTGCGAATATTGACCGGCTGAGCCTTACCGGCAACTACGAGATCAACATGGAGATCTTCGATAAAAATCTCGCCGCGGACATGGAGAAGATCTACGAAGTGGATAGCTCCAACAGTCGCGAACTGACCCTGCGAGAGTGGGATTCCAGGCATGTGGCTGCGCGTCTGAGTGAGGCGATCCTCGCCCCGCTCCGCCCGTTCCTATAAGAATTAGCCTCTGGCTCACGACGTTCGCTGTCTGCAATTCCAGTTCCCCACTAGAGAATTGGTAAGCATGCTGATAAGAATTAAGGACTGTTGATTTACACCATCCACTCCTGAGGAGACATCACCATGGCAGGAAACCTACTCTCGCGCTCACTTCACGACCTCAGCGCCGCCGCCTGGTTCGGTGGCTCCCTGATGGGCGCCGTCGGGCTTAATGGAGCTACCGCGGAAGCTAAAGATCCAAAGGAACGCACCCGGCTCTCAACTCTGGGGTGGGGCAAGTGGGCTCCCGTCCAAACGGTCGCTTTCGCTGCGCACGCCGTGGGAGGACTCGGCCTGATTTTTGCCAACAAGGGGCGGGTGGCCAATCAGAACGGTGTCACCGGAAATACCGTTGCCAAGAGCATCCTGACGGTTGCCGGCATGGGCGTCACCCTCTACTCAGGCATGCTGGGCGCCAAAGTTGGGAAACTTGCTGATCAGGGTTCGGAAGGCGCAACCGAGCCGAGGGCGAGCGCCTCCGAAGAATTGAAGAAGGCACAGAAGCAGCTCAAAACATTGCAGTGGGTCATTCCCTGCATCAGCGGCGCCGTCGTTGTTCTCGGAGCCCATCAGGGTGAGATGCAGCGGCCGAGCAATGTGGCCAAGGGCCTCTTCCGCCACTAACAACTGGTCATGACGAGGATAGAACGCGGGTGACCATGCTGCGTCCTGACTCTTCGAACACGGAGTCACCGACGTCGTGCGCCCACACGACCGTCCCGACAGCCTGGTTCAGGTTCTCCGCTACCCAGATGTCCCGTTCGGCCTCGCCGATGCTCGTGCCATATCCCTCGAAGAAGGCGTTGGCGAGTTCCGGCTGGCCGAGCAGCTGTTGGTGGCTCAGCCGGATGACATCATGGACCCAGGGACGCGGCGCGGCTCGGCCGAAATCGATCACCCTAACCTCGCCGTCGTGCTGGATCCAGTTCCGAGGCTGATAGTCCCCGTGGGTGGCCACCAGCTCCACAGGCCGGGGCACCAGCGAATTCGCTAGACGCCGTAGGGCAGACAGCTGTGTCGCGGAGACCAGTTCATCCGCCCGATTCAGCCAGCCGTTCGTCTTCACCATTAGTGCGTTGAAATAGTCCTGGGACGCCCCGACACGACGGTGTATTCGTCGGAGTAGTTCGCCCGCTTGCCGGTATGTATCAGGATGAGATTCCGACGGCGTCCCCTCCACGGGCTCCCCCGGAAGGTAACGGACTACCAGCACGCCGCCTCGATTGACCCATCGATGAACTCGGGCACCCTGCCATCCAGATCTTTGAAGCCTGCCCGGTAGGCGGTGATCTCCCGACGGATGTGGTGACTGGTGCTGCTGGCCTTGACGATGTAATCGCAGCTGGCACTACGCACGCGAAGGACATTCGTGTCCTGCAGAGGCCACGAATGGTCATGGACCACGTCGACCGGGCCGAGCCACGTGTGAATCAGGGTCAACTGGCCGTCAGAGAGACCGGGGTGCAGGGATTCCATCATTTCCAGTGTGGAGCGATGGCGTCCACGAGCAGCAACAACTCCTCCATGTCCTGGGGAGTCTGCTTGCGAGCAGAATCGCCAGCGAAGAACGCGGCATCGTAGTAGAGCCCGTCCCCCATCAGCTTCACAGCGCGGGCGATCGCCCTATTACCCAACTCCTCTTCGAGGGCCCCGAGCCAGGCGTCCTCCAGCGCAGAGAACCGCTCCTGCGCGCGCGCATGACCCTGCTGTGCCAGACGCGCCATGGCTACCAGGGCACGATCAAGGGGGCTGTCCTCATACACCGATGTCCGTACGTAGTAGCGCGCTGCCCCTTCGGGGTCTTGAGTCATGCGTGCCAGATCCTCGCCAACGAGACCCTGAAGTCTGTCACCGAGCGCTTCCACCATGGCCTCCTTGGATGGGAAATGGTAGAGAAGCCCACCCTTGGATACGTCCGCTGCAGTGGCAACGGCTTCTACCGTCGCTGCCCGCTCGCCTTCATCAATGAGGATCCGTTCAAAGCTGTCGAGGATTCTTTCTCTGGAACTTGCCATGCGCTCAATGATACGGCTCACAGAATGTTTACTGTACCGGCTGGACGGTATAAAATCGATTTCCATGAGCACCTTTGTCACAGCCACGGCACAGAACCGTGAGGAGATGGAATCACCGCAATCAGCCAGGGCTGGTAAACGCGAATGGTTGGCTCTCGCGGTCCTCATGCTGCCGGTGCTCCTCGTCGCCGTGGACAACACAGTGCTCAGCTTCGCCATCCCGGCAATCTCGCGGGACTTCAATACCACCGGAACCGCACTGCTATGGATCATCGACATCTACCCGCTGGTCCTGGCAGCACTACTAGTTGCCATGGGCAGCCTGGGCGACCGATTCGGCCGACGCCGGCTCCTGACTATCGGCGCCATAGGGTTCGGCGCCTTCTCCATCCTCGCCGCATACTCCCCCAACGCCGAGTCCCTGATTGCAACGCGCGTGGGCATGGGGTTCTTTGGCGCCATGCTCATGCCCTCAACGCTGTCTCTGCTCCGCAACATCTTCATCGACCGCAACCAGCGCCGCCTGGCCATCGCCATCTGGGGCTCCGGATTCTCGGCCGGCGCAGCCCTGGGCCCAATTGTAGGCGGGATCCTGCTGGAGCACTTCTGGTGGGGCTCGATCTTCCTGCTCTCCATTCCGGTTCTCGTGCTGATGCTCGCGTTCACACCGCTGTTTGTCCCCGAATCGCGCGACCCCAACCCCGGCCCCGTCGATGTGCCGAGCATCCTGCTTTCCATTGCCACCATGGCCCCAGTGGTGTTTGCGATCAAGAACATTGCCAAAGAAGGCAACGTCGTCGTCTCAATTCTCGCCGTCGTCGTCGGGCTCCTTGCTGGTACAGCGTTTGTCCGCCGACAGCTCACTCGGCTGCACCCACTCCTGGACATGCGGCTGTTCACCTACCGCCCGTTCACGGGCTCCGTGCTGGTGAACCTGCTGGCGATCTTCTCCCTGGTGGGCTTCCTGTACTTCGTGTCCCAGCATTTGCAGCTGGTGCTCGGCCTCAGCCCGCTCAACGCCGGATTGGTGTTGGTTCCAGGCCTCGTCATCACCATCCTCGCGGGACTCGCCGTCGTGCCCGTAGCTAAAAAGGTTTCTGCGCACGTACTGGTACCGGTGGCGCTCTTGTTCTCCGTCGCCGCGTACGCCATGATCGCGCTGAACGGCCACAACGAGTCGATCGAGGTTGTCATGATCGCCTTCGCGGTCCTCGGCGCGGGCGTTGGTGCCTCAGAAACGATCTCCAACGACGTCATTCTGGCCAGTGTGCCCTCGAGCAAGGCCGGAGCGGCGTCCGCCGTGTCCGAAACCGCGTACGAAGTAGGGTCCGTATTCGGCACTGCGCTGCTGGGCAGCGTGCTCGTTTCCTCCTACCGAAACAACCTCACTCTTCCCAACGGGCTCAGCCCTGAGCAAGCAACCGTTGCCACAGACACGCTTGGTGGCGCCCTGAACATGGCTGCCTCGCTGCCCGGACCGGCCGCGCAGGAACTCATTACCTCGGCGCAGGCCGCATTCACCTCCGGCGTCACCGTGACCTCGTGGATTGGCGCCGGACTCATGGTGCTCGCTGCCGCAATGTCCTTCCGGATGCTGCGGGAGACGCCGCCCACTCAGTGACCAATGGTCACCCGAGATTCCCGCCGAGCCGCTCCCTGATCCTCACTGACGCCTCGTTCAGACCAATGATGACGACGTCGGTTCCGTGCCTGCGGTACTTCTCGGTCACGGCGTCGATAGCCGCCACCGTCGAGGCGTCCCACACGTGTGAACGGCTCATGTCGATAACCACCTTCTCCGGGTCCAGCGCGTATTCGAACTGCATGTAGAGGTCATTGGACGAAGCGAAGAACAATTCCCCGTCCACCGTGTAGGTGGCCGTTCCGCCATCGTCGTCAAGCGTCCGTTTAACTGTGACAAAGTGCGCCACCCGCCGCGCAAACAGAACCATGGCTGCAAGGACCCCGATGCCGACGCCGATGGCCAGATTTTCAGTGAGGACCACCGCGATGACGGTCAGCAGCATGACGCCTGTCTCGGACTTCGGCATGCGCCGCAAGGTTGCCGGACGAATGCTGTGCCAATCGAACGTGGCCACTGACACGAAAATCATGACGGCCACGAGCGCGGCCATGGGGATGAGCCCAACGATGCCCCCCAGCGACACCACCAGGATCAGCAGGAATACGCCGGCCAGGAACGTGGAAATGCGGGTTCTGGCGCCGGATGCCTTGACGTTGATCATGGTCTGCCCGATCATGGCGCAGCCGCCCATGCCGCCGAAGAACCCGGTCACAATGTTCGCGACGCCCTGGCCCCAGGATTCGCGGCTCTTGTTGGAAGGGGTGTCGGTGATGTCGTCCACGAGCTTTGCGGTGAGTAGTGATTCGAGCAGACCCACCAGTGCCATGGCCAGGGCGAACGGCGCGATGATGCTCAGCGTTTCCAGGTTCCACGGGACGTCCGGGATGAACAGCGACGGCAGGCTATCCGGAAGCGCGCCCTTGTCAGCAACCGTTGGGACGGTGATGGAAGCGATGATGGCCAGCGCCGTCACGACGACAATGACGACGAGCGGCGCGGGAACGGCAAGTGTCAATCGCGGCAGCAGGAACACGATGGCCAGCCCGAGTGCCGTCAGCGGGTACACCATCCATGGCACGCCCAGCAGTTCGGGAACCTGGGCGGAGAAGATCAGGATGGCCAGAGAGTTGACGAATCCAACCATGACGGACCGGGGGATGAACCGCATCAGCTTCGCCACGCCGAGGACACCGAACAACACCTGAAATATGCCCGCAAGGATGACAGCGGCGATGAAGTAGTTTGTTCCGTGACTGGCGACGAGCGGAGCGATGACGAGGGCGACGGCGCCGGTGGCCGCGGAGATCATGGCCGGGCGTCCACCGACAAAGGAGATGGTGACGGCCATGGTAAATGAGGCGAAGAGGCCGATGCGGGGGTCGACGCCAGCGATGATGGAGAACGCGATGGCCTCCGGGATGAGCGCGAGTGCGACGACCAGCCCTCCGAGAACCTCGGTTTTCAGGTGGCGGGGACTCTTCAGGGTACGCAGGACTGATTGACGCTCGACCGGCGTGAGCATGGGCTCGGTCATTGTTGCTTGGGGCATATGGGCAATTTTACCGGTCTGCAGTGACCAATGGTCACTCGTAATAGCGCAGGCTCGGTATCGTTGCGGTAGTGGGAACCAAAACAATGCGCGGCCGATTGCTGGTGCTGGCCGGAATCCTGACGATGGCGTTCAGTATGCGTCTCGCGGTGACCAGCACGCCACCGCTTTTCGGCCACATGCGACCAGAGCTTGTCATCGACACGGCGACCGGCAGCATCCTTGGCCTGTTGCCCACAGTTGCCTTTGCGTTATTCGCCATTGTAGTCCCGTATCTGGCACGACGCGCGACGATCGAGCTGCTCGCCGTCGCGTCTCTTATCCTGACTTTGGGTGGTCAGTTCCTGCGCGCGATGGTCTCGGACGTGCCAACCTTCATGGTGCTCACCTTGGTTGCTCTGGCGGGTATGGGGATGGGCAATGTGTTGCTGCCGCCGCTCGTCAAACGGTATTTCCGCGACAGAGTCGGCTTGGTCACGGCCATCTATGTCACGCTCATTGCCGCCAGCACAGCTATTCCACCGCTGATCGCGGTTCCGGTTGCGGAGGCCGCGGGATGGCGTTTCTCCATCGACTGGTGGGCGATCTTCCCCCTTGCCGCGCTGATCCCCATGCTGCTGACCTGGCTTCGGACGCGCACGACGACGGCGCCCGGCCAGGCGGGCATCGCACCGCCGTCGGAGTCACGGGTCCGGGTCAATGCGGCAAAGTCTCCGGCGGCGTGGGGGCTCGTGTTGATGATGGGTATGACGAGCCTGAACAGCTATGCGATGTTCACCTGGCTTCCCACGTTCTATGTGGATCAGGGGATGAGTCCCGCGGCTGCGGGCGGCATGCTGGCGTTGTTTGCGTTCGTCGGGATGCCCGTGAGCATTGTTGTGCCGGTGCTTGCGGCACGGATGCGGAACCAGCTGCCGATCGCACTGTTTGCCGCGGCAGCATTCGCGATTGGTTACGCCGGCATGCTTTACGGCGATGTGGGTCATGCGTGGATCTGGGTCATCATTGTGGGATTTGGCCAGGCGACGTTTGCGCTCTCGCTGGTCATGATGAATCTGCGGACGCGCACGCACGAGGGGTCCGTGGCTCTGTCTGGTTTCTCGCAAGGACTCGGCTACGTAGTGGCCGGGCTGGGGCCGTTGCTATTCGCGTCGCTGCACGAGTTAACCGGAACCTGGACGGCGTCCTTCGGGGTGCTGTGGGCGTCGCTGGTGCTGCTGGTGTTCGGCGCGGTGCTGATCTGCCGCCCGAAAATGCTGGAGGATTACGACGGCGTCGTTCGCACTGCTGAGGCCCCGACGGCGTAATTCGCGCTGGCCACCCCACCGACTCTGACGTACGATATATTGTACGTGGAAGGAAGTGTCATGAAAACGATGTCGTACTCGGAGTCTCGCGCCCGCTATGCAGAGACCTTGAATGCCGTAACCGATGACCGTGAGGAAGTCATCATTACCCGGTCGGGTCGGGAGCCTGTGGTTATCGTCTCTCTTGACGATTACGAATCACTGAAGGAAACGGCTTACCTCCTGAGAAGCCCGGCCAATGCTAAGCGTCTGCTTGCATCGATCGAACGCCTTGAAAACGGCGGCGGCAACGAGCGGGACCTTCTGGAGTGAAGCTGGTTTGGGACGAATCAGCCTGGGACGACTATCTCTGGTGGCAAACGCAGGACCGAAAGATTCTGACACGAATCAATAGGCTCATCCGGGACATCTCACGCAATGGAAACGAAGGTATCGGCAAGCCTGAGCCGCTCAAACATGGGTTTCACGGCTACTGGTCCCGCCGTATCAACGACGAGCACCGCCTAGTCTATAAAGTCGTAGCGGACACAGTAACGCTCGCTGCCTGCCGATATCATTACGGCTCCTAAACCGACCAAGACACGGAGAGCCATCGTCTAGGTGTGGTCGGTCCAGCAGGCCAGAACAGCCATCGCGACGGAGTAGGCGGTGTCGCTCTGCGTCACGTCTCCCTCTGGACCAAGTTTTCCGGGAAGCTTTGTCGCGTCAACATGCAGCGTCTTGCCGTCCTTGAGGAACGCGACTTCGCCTTCGCCGGTGGAGAATGCTGGCATGTCGAGGGCGAACATTCCCTTCAGGCTCTCGGCGCCCGGGGAGCTGGCTTGCAGTTCGTCGAAGTGTTTCTTGCCCACGGCCTCGTCAGTAGCGTCATGGACAGTCAGCACCAGCGGAGCACCCTCGATGTCGTAAGTGCAAGTGAAGACCGGCTTGGTCCAGGACGACGACGGTTCCGGCTCCGCTTCGAGGCCGAAAATGCCCTCAATGTTCGTGAACACCTGCCCGGAGCAGATCATGCGGGCTGCATCCGAGGGACCGGCCACGGACGCGGCGTCGGCGTCCTGCTGGCCGTCGTCGGCCTTTACGCCGCTGTGATCGCCGTGTTCGGCGCCCGACATGACCGAGCCGTCGGCCATGGTGTGCTGTGCTTCCGAGGTGCTCTGCGTTTCCGCAGTGGGAGCACTACAGCCTGCCAGCAGTACGGAGGCGACGGCGATGTTGCCCAACCAGCTTGTGCGGTTCATGTGCTTCTCCACTGTTCGTTTGAATTGACTCTACGGGCTATTCGTTACCAAGGAACATGCGGATGGGTCAGTTGATTGACATATACCCCCTAGGGGTATAGGTTGCAGCTATGGATACATCAGCGGACGCAGTCGCAGGTTCTGTCGAAGATCCTCACCGCGAACACGGTTATACCGCGGCTAGATCCGCATACCTCAAGCGTCTCAAGCGCATCGAGGGGCAGGTCCGGGGCATTGCCAGAATGGTCGAGGAAGACAAATACTGCATCGACATCCTCACCCAGGTAGCTGCGGTCAACAAGGCCCTGCATGCGGTGAGCATTGGATTACTGGAAGAACACATTGGCCACTGCGTGGTCGGCGCCGCCAACGAATCCGTGGAAGCCGGGCAGGAGAAAGTCAAGGAAGCCTCAGACGCGATCGCACGGTTACTTCGCTGATTTCACCAGGGCTGATTCCATCACCAACGAAAAGGACAACACCATGAACACCACCATCAACATCACCGGCATGACCTGCGGACACTGCGTTGCTTCCGTCACTGAAGAACTGACCGAGATCGACGGCGTGGAAAACGTCGAGATCAACCTCAACAAGGGCGGCGCTTCCAGCACTGTCATCACGTCCAGCCGTGACCTCAGCTCGGACGAAATCAACGACGCCGTCACCGAAGCCGGGTATCAGGTCGTCACCGAGAACGCGTAGCAACTGGGCCGGCGCCCGGCGTCGGAAAGGACAGAAGCAATGAGTGCCAAGGATCTTCTCAACCAACCGGATAGCCGGATTATCGAACTCGATATCGAGGGCATGACCTGCGCGTCCTGCGTCGGCCGGGTCGAACGCAAGCTGGGCAAGCTCGAGGGCGTTGAGGCGAGCGTGAATTTGCCGCTGGAAACGGCGCAGGTCACGGTCCCAGCTGGCATCACGGATGAGGAGATCCTCGAAACCGTCAACCGGACCGGGTACAAGGCCCGCCTGAAAGTTCCTGTGCATAGTGGCTCGTATTCTTCCTCTCGTAACACGTCCGACGTCGAGCATGAGGGCATGGAGCACGACGCCGGCAACCACATGAATCACGGTGGTTCAGCCAGCGAGCTCAAACCACGACTAATCCTTGCCGCGATCCTCACGGTGCCGGTGTTCGCGATCTCCATGATTCCCGGACTGCAATTTCCGCATTGGGGCTGGGTGGCGTTCGCGTTGAGCGTGCCGGTTGTCACGTGGTCAGCGTGGCCTTTCCACCGTGCGGCCGCTATCAACGCGCGCCACCTCTCATCGACGATGGACACACTGGTCTCTATCGGCGTCAGTGCGGCGTTCCTGTTCTCCACCTGGCAGCTGTTCAGTGACCCGATGATGACAGCCCATGTGGGCATGTCCATGACCGAGCACGCACTGTACTTCGAGGTTGCCGCCGTCGTCGTGACATTCCTGCTGCTGGGGCGCTTCCTGGAGGCGCGTGCCAAGGCGAAAGCCGGGGACGCGTTGCACGCGCTGCTGAGCCTGGGCGCCAAGGAAGCCACTGTTCTGCGGGACGGGGTTGAAGAGCGCATTCCCGCCGATCAACTGGTCCTCGGCGATATGTTCGTCGTCCGGCCGGGCGAGAAAATCGCCACCGATGGCATTGTGCGCGACGGCAGTTCCGCCGTCGATACGTCGCTGATCACCGGCGAATCCCTACCCGTTGACGTGGACGTGGACGACGCCGTCACGGGCGCAACCATCAACACCTCCGGCCGGCTCACAGTCGAGGCAACGCGCGTGGGCAGCGAGACCACTCTGGCACAAATGGGGCGGCTCGTCAGCCAGGCGCAGTCCGGCAAGGCGCCGATCGCGCGGTTGGCGGACCGCATCAGCGCGGTGTTTGTTCCTATCGTTCTGGGTATCGCGGTTCTCACGTTCGTTCTGTGGATGGTGTTCTCTGGTGACCTCAATTCAGCGTTCACCGCGTCCGTCACCGTTCTGGTCATCGCCTGCCCCTGTGCGCTGGGCCTCGCAACTCCCACGGCCCTGCTGACCGGAACCGGCCGCGGCGCGCAGCTCGGCATCCTGATCAGGGGGCCGCAGGTCCTGGAGGACACCCGGACCGTGAACGCGATTGTTCTGGACAAGACCGGAACGGTCACCACCGGAAAACTTTCGGTCTCCGGCGTCACCGCGCTCAACAGTTTCGCGGATGACGACGTTCTGCGGTTAGCGGGCGCCGTGGAGGCTGCCAGCGAGCACCCGATTGCTCAGGCGATCGCCGCTTCTGCTGCCAACTCCGGGGCACTGCCCGCCGTCGGATCCTTCCACAGTTCCGCAGGCGGAGGTGTTCGCGGTCAGGTGGAGGACGCCATCGTCGTCGCTGGTCGTAGCGGTTGGCTCGAAGAAAACGGGATCACCCTATCCCCGGAAAACCTGGCTGTGCTGCATTCCGAGGAGGAGGCCGGCTCGACGGCGATCTGGGTTGCCGTGGACGGGCAGGTTGCGGGCATTGTGAGCCTGAAGGATGCCATCAAGGACACGTCCGCCAGTGCCATTGCACGTCTTCGCGAACTGGGACTGCGGCCCATCCTGCTCACGGGCGACAACGAAGCCGTGGCGCGCAGGGTTGCCGAGCAGGTGGGCATCGTCCCCGAGGACGTGTTCGCTGGCGTGCGGCCCGAGGGCAAGGTCGAGGCCGTGAAGAAGCTACAGGCCGAGGGTCTCACTGTTGCCATGGCGGGCGACGGCGTCAACGACGCCCCGGCGCTGGCGCAGGCGGACCTGGGAATCGCCATGGGCTCGGGGACCGACGTCGCCATTGAGGCAGCGGACCTGACCGTGATGGGCAACGACCTAGCGCAGGTGGCGCTGGCGATCGAGCTGTCCCGAAAGACGCTCGGCACCATCAAGGCCAACCTGTTCTGGGCGTTCGCGTACAACACGCTGGGCATCCCGGTCGCGGCCCTTGGGCTGTTGAACCCGATGATCGCCGGCGGTGCCATGGCGTTGAGCTCCGTCCTCGTGGTCGGCAACTCGCTGCGGCTGCGGAGCTTCGGGCGGCAAGAGGGCTGAGGCTTTCAGGCCCTTGCTAGCTCCCGCTCCTTGCCATTGCTCATGACTCCCCCTTATTGTTTATCAATACGTATTGACAAACAATAAGGGGGAGTCATGAGTACAAGTGTACAGTCTGGCAAAGTCTCAGAAACGCCGGTGCGAGCAGCCGTTGTCATTGTCTGGATCATCGCGATCTCCGCTGCGGTTGGGAGTGCGCTCGAGGTCTTCGTGACGATCGCGGGCCGTGTTGTTCTCGCTCTCAATGGAACGGATCCACGACTACCACTCACGAGTTTGCCCCAGATCAACCAAGCTGAGCTTCGCGAGGGCGCTACTGGCTATCTCGTGGACGCCCCGGTCTGGCTACGGGTTCTCTGCGCAACCCCGGCCATGCTTTTCATCCTCATCGTGATCGCCGCTGCTGTCCTTATCACGCGAGCACTGCACAGGATCGCAGACGGACGACCCTTTTCACCCATCGTGAGACGGAGTATCGCCGCGCTCAGCTTCATCCTCATTGCAGGCGGTCTCCTCTATGGTCTTCTCGACACCCTTGCCGGCGGAGCGATCTTCGGCGTCGCCAGCTCATTCACCGAAGGTGTTCGGTTTCCCCTTGGAGCTGACTACGTGGTGACCAGCACCAACATCCCTCGCTGGCCGTTCTTCATGATCAGTTCCGGAGTCGTAGGCATCGCCCTGTCCACAGCGTTCAAGGCAGGAGCACGTCTCGAGGAAGAAGCTGATGGCATTGTCTAACCAAGAGGAGGTACGTGACGCAACAGGCGAAGACTCATTATCAAAGCACCGCATCGAGTGCCATCTGGACAAGGTTCTCGAACAGCGAGAAATGACATTGACAGAACTATCTCGTCGCACCGGTATCACCATGGCCAATTTGTCCATCTTAAAGACAAATAAGGCTAAAGCCGTGCGTTTCACCACCCTCACAGCCATCTGCGACGTCCTGGACACTACCCCCGCAGAACTCATCACCATCCGACAACGCTGATGGCAAGCAACGTGGCCATAATCTTTGACCCTGAGCCTGAGTCGGGCGTGACTCAAGTCGACCTGTAGTGGCGGAAGGAAATCCACCCCTGAACCGCGGGCTCCACGGTGGCTCAGGTGGTGAGCCGCTCTTGGGCGTCGAGTTTGAAGACTCCGGTGACGGTGCGGAAATAACTTAGACGTGTTCAGCCGGGACAGGGTCGACGTCGTTCGCGTGAGCCAGTTCCGCGGTCTCGTGTCCGCTGAGACCTGAGCGCAGTTCGTCGAGACGCACGAAGATCACGCCGCCCACAATCAGCAGACCACCCGCGAGCTGCATCAGACCCGGCAGCTCGCCCAGCATGATCCACGAGGCCAACACGGCGAAAAGTACCTCGGTCAACGCTACGAACGAAGCCACCTTGGAACCCAGCCGCTGGGCGGCCAAGATGCCGGTCACGTAGGACGCTACGGCGGCAACGAGCACCAGGGCCAGGACTGGAACCAGCCAATGCACGGCCTGGCCCGCGAGCGTCACATCACCGAAGGCAAACTCGAACGGCATGACACCTAGAACGCCTAGAACCCCAATGGAGACAGCGCCAACCATCATGCCGCCGCCAGCCATCACCAGCGGCGGGAGGTCGTCGTCGACCTTGGCCGACATGATGAAAAATACCGCCAGTCCAACGGCGGCTGCGAGAGCGTAGAGCACACCGATCGGGTCCAGAATCTGACCGCTAAACACGTCAAGGACCAACACGAGCCCCAACATGGCTACGGCCGCGCCGATCAGGGTAAGTTTCCGCGGCGCCTGTCGGGAACGCAGCCACAGCCAGCCGACCACCATTACCGGGGCCAGGTATTCGAGCATCAGTGAGACGCCAACCGACATGCGCTGGACGGCGTTGAAGTAGAAGAACTGGCAGAGGGCAATGGCCATGATGCCGTAGATGGTCAGGCTGAGCCAGTTGCGGCGCAGGATGCCCCACCGGCCACGCAACTGCATCGCAACGGGGATCAAAAGGACGACGGCGGCTCCCGCAATGCGAACTCCGACGGCTGCTCCCGGGCTCCAACCGATATCCAGCAGTGACTTGGCAAACGGGCCGGAAACACCGAAAGTGGCTGCTGAGACCAGGGCGAACCAGAGTCCTGAGACCGAAACTGTGCGGTTCTGCTCCACGTGCTTCCTCCTTCCGGCCCCGAGCACAGGTGTGCTGTCAGGGGTAAAGTATGCTGATGGTAATGACATTAGACGGTCAACAAGTCAGGAGTCAAAACCATGTTTGCCAATGACACCGATATTGCTCTCGGGTCCGTGGTGGCGCTGATCAACACTGGCAAGGAGGAACAGGACAAGCTACTCACCCACGAGGACCTCGACCGGTTTCTGAATGCCGAAAAGTTCACCGGCTCCCGGACCCATGACAATAAAGAACTCCACGCAGTCCAGCGCCTGCGCACTCAACTCGAGGAAATCTGGTCCGCCCCCGAAGTCGAAGCCGTTGAACGCGTCAACCGGATCCTGCGTGAATCCAGAGCGCTCCCCCAACTCGTCAAACACCACGACTGGGGCTGGCACCTGCATGCCACCACACCAGAGGCACCGCTGGAAGTGCGCATGGCCACCGAGGCGGCCATGGCACTCGTGGACGTTATCCGTACACAAGAGCTGGAACGCCTGCGGATCTGCGCGGCCGAGGATTGCAGCGCCGTCGTCGTCGACCTCACCCGAAACCGCTCCAAGCGGTACTGTGACGTAGGCAACTGCGCCAACCGGGAGCACGTCAAGGCGTACCGGGCGCGCAAGGCCAACGCGCCCACCGAACAGGAAGTCTCATGACAAACCAGACCGACCTGACCGACTTCGTGAAAGCTACGAATCAGGGTGAGAACCCGGAACTTTACGAGGTGGAGAACCTCGCACTGGACCGGGAGGGCACCGTCTGGGATGCACTGCAGCGGATAGCGCCGTGGGAGGGTAAAACCATCCTCGATCTCGGGTGCGGCTCAGGCTTCTGGCTGCCTCGGTATGCCGAGGCAGCAGCGGAAACAATCGGCGTCGAGCCTGATCCGGACCTCCTGCCCGAGGCAGAGTCCAGGACGCCGGGCGCACGCGTCCTTTCCGGTTCCGCGGAACACATTCCGCTGCCCGATGCGAGTGTAGATGTGGTCCACGCACGGTTCGCCTATTTCTTCCCGATGGTGAACAACGACTGCACCGCCGGGCTGGAAGAAGTCCTTCGGGTCCTGGAGCCGGGCGGAACCTTCGTGGTGATCGACAACGACCACCAGCACGGCGAATTCGCGGATCTACTGGCTAAGAGCCCATGGGCCATTGCCGGACAGGGCGAGGAACGATTCATCAACGAGTGGTGGGCCGGACACGGCGCGGACCGCACCGAAGTGATGAGCAGTTGGACGTTGGACTCAGAAAGTGACCTGCGGGACGTTCTGCATCTGGAGTTCCCGGCCGACGTCGTCAACCCCTGGCTAGAGGCACATCCTGGCCGGACCCGCCTGACCTACGGTTACGTACTGCACCACCTGAAAAAGTAGGAGCTACTTCTCGGGGTTTTTGGGCTGCGGGCGCTTCACTGGCTTTCCGTCGCGGCCGATTGAACCAGCGCCGCCAGGGATTTTTGCCGAGCTGCGGTTGATGCCTGTGCCTTGGCCCAGGGATTCCTCGTTGGGCTTTTCCGTCATCAACAACATGGCCGAGAAGACCAGCGAGACGATAAACGCGATCCCTGCGGCAGTGAAGCCCAGGTCCCAGCGAAGCTCTCTTGCGCCCCCGCCAGTAGCGAAAATCATCGTGGCAATTCCAGCTATAGCCGCAAGCACCACCGAGAAGATCAGGGGTGCCTTGACCGAGCTCCGCTCTTGCGAATTGCCGGGTGCACTCTTGGTCACTGTGTTCCTCCTCGACTGACGCCATACCCACGTTCTACCGCTCGTAGAACAGGGTCTAGATCAAGTTTACGCCTTCACGGCTCTGGTCGGCGCCTCGTGCCGATACGTCAGCGCGGCAATCAGCAGGAACACAGCAATAATGACCGCTGCACCGCCCACCACACCGAGCAACGCATGCGCCTGCAGCTGAACGAACAACGGGAGGAACAGCGCAGTCCCCACACCGACGACGCCGGTCACCAGCCAGTCGCGGGCGACGGCCAACTGCTTCCGCAGCTTGGCCCACAGCACCAGTTCGACGACGCCCGACCCGCCCAACGCGATGACCGCCGCCACCGTGAAGCCGACTGCGGTGGGGATGATGAACGCCAATACGGCGCCGGTCACAAAGAGCCCAGCTTCCACAATGAACAGACGGCGGGCCGATGCAAGTGAACGCCCACGGCTCATAATCCAGACAGCTGCACCGCTAAGAAGAAAATATAGTCCCCCCGCCACTGCGAGGACGGCCAGAGAAGGGTCCTGCCAAAAAATGGTCACCGCACCGAAAACGGCGGCGACGGCGGCGCGAAGCAGAACCGGTTTCCAGACTGCGTTCAATGATGTTTCAGGGCTGACAGAAGACACCACACAAGCTTAGGCCGAGAAGGGCACCCCCTCGAACAGCGGACTCCTTGACCCCCTGTTCGCTCAAGCTAATACGTACCAACTGCGTGAGAGACTTACGATCATGGAACGCCACGATCCCGATCCCACCGGTAATGAACAAGCCATCCTGGAACAGTTTCTCGACTATCACCGAGTGACATTGCTCCACAAAGCCGAAGGCCTGACCGCGGATCAACTGCGCCAGCCACTGCCGACGTCGTCCCTCACCCTGGCAGGGCTACTGAAGCACCTAGCCTGCGTGGAGGACTACTGGATCCAGGTCCGCTTCTTGGGTGATCCTGAGCCGGATCCATGGGCAAGCGCACCCTGGGACGATGACCCGGACTGGGATCTCCACAGCGCCGAACACGACGACCCCGATGCGCTGCGCGGACTCTACCGGTCTGCGTGCGAGCGCACCCGTCAGTCATTGACCACAGCCAGCCTCGATGACCTGTCCGTGGGCGTCAACCGCGAAGGTCAACAGTGGAATCTGCGCTGGATACTGACCCACCTGGTCGAGGAAACAGCCCGGCACAACGGTCATGCCGATCTGCTCCGCGAGGCGATAGACGGGTCCGTCGGGGAGTAACTGAGCCTTTACGGTGGCTTTACGAGCGGCGCTTCTCCTGATCGAGCTCGGTCAGGTAAGCGGCGTTACCGCGAAGCGCAGCCTCGTAGCGCGCCACCTCCGGGGTTCGAATACTGTCGGCGGCGAGTTCGAGTAGTTCGGCTACGGCTGCGTCACTTCTTGAAGCAGCGTGCAGCGACAGAGCCAGGAACAGGCGCACCGAATCGGACTCCGGAAACTCCGCCCTTGCCCGTTGGAGCGCCGCCAGCGACTGCTCATGCAGTTCCAGGTTGCGCAGCGTGCTCCCGTACTGCAACAGGCAGCGACGTAATACATCGCCGTCGAGCCCGCCGTCGAGGGCCTGTTCATAGTAGCCGCAGGCCTGCTCTTCCTGCCCGGCGGTGTCGTACGCGCCAGCGACCTCATACAAGACCACGGGATTCTCTGGGTTAGCATCCAGCAGCTCGAGGAAGTACTCGATGGTGGGCTGCATGTTCTCCCGGTCGCGCCCGGCATAGCCCTGTTTGATGGCGGCCTCAAGCTCAGGGGTCAGTGTCGATGGCATGCACTCTGTTTACCCGCCGATTGCGGCGAGACCTAATCTGGGGCCTTCACCTCGTAATCTGGTGCGCTAGTCATGGGCGACGGCGCCAAGCCGCTTCGTGATCGCCCCGCGGATTGAATCGTGCTGCGGCCCGAGCTGGAACGCCTCGCTCTGCCAGTTCGCTTTGGGATAGAACCACACCGGAAGCCGTCGCAGTTCCTCCGGCTCCCACTCGTAGCGAGGCCAGATGTGTGCATGGAGGAACGGGTCCGCGTTGCCGAGGATTTCTATGTTGACGCGTGTAAAAGCCGGGTCTAGCTCCCTACAACTTTCCTCGACGGCCTCCGCCAGGGCATCCAGACTCTGAAGGTAAGACAATCTGGCTGAGCGGGACAAGTCACTCAACCGATCAACACCGGGTTGATCCGTGATCAAGAGTGAGTAACCCAGTAGCCACTGAACATCGCCCATGACAGCAAAGCCAGCGTCCATGGTCGCCATGACCGTAGGGTTTCGTCCTTCAATCGCCGACCGCACCCGGTCCTGTTTCCATAAGTCCATGCGCTCATTCTGGCTCATGTCGGTCCGTGGAGAGGTACCGGGCATGTTGCGTGCTGACCGCACCGGGAAAACCGGCCCCGATCAATGCAAAGCGTTCCAGCCGGTCCGTTGTTCTACATCGCAGCAACAAAGTTCTCAGCGTGGGTCACGACATCCCGGTGTGCATCCATCGACGCACCCCAGTCCCCGGGGATCTGAAGCCCATGATCCGCGCCGGCAATCTCGATGAACGTGCTCGCCTTTTCATCCCTTCGACCTCCGTCCCACAATTCGTCCCGGGACCCTCCGATGAGCACGTCGCGCCGTGATGTGGCGGCCAGTGTGGCTCGAACTTTTTCGTCGGTGAGTATTGGGGTTAACCACAGTCCGGGTATGTCGGCTTCATCAGCCCACGGTATGCACAAGGTGCCAAAAGACTTGGCGACAATCAACGTGGTTTCCGTAGTAGGGGCGTCGGCGATGGCCTGCTGGGCTGCGTTGGCTGTGTACTCATACGGCTCACTGCGCGCAGCATCGTCAAGCGTCCATCGAACCGCCTGCACGTGCCAGCCGGAGCCCACCAGCATCTCGGCCACCCAGAAAAGAAGAGGAGCTTCCACCGGGTAATTCGCACCGGGAAGAAGAACAGCCACTTTTGCTTGGTCAGAGTTGGCGCTAGAACCGCGCCACGCGAAAGTTTCCATAGAAGCATGGTGGCACGTTAGGGCCGCCACCCCAATCGACTCTGCAGTAGATGTCGTTCTCACACCTGAGAAGTGCACGTACTGCAGAGTCGATGGATGGCGCCAGGCAAAGTGGCGGGCCGAGAAAGCCCGGCGTTACTCCTGACCGGAGGTGTCAGTCTCGGCGTCGTGGCGTGCGCGCAGAGCTTCGGCGTCGTGCTGTTCCTCCGCCTTTTCCTCGCGAACGACCTCGGTGAGGATCTTCACCATCTCCTTGGCTACGCCAGCGGCGGAGACTGGATTCTGCCCGGTGACCAGGCGATCATCCACTATCACCTTCTCCTCAAAGACATCGGCGGAGACGTGAGTGGCGCCCTCAGCCTCCAGCCGGTCCGCCAGGAAGAACGGGATCACAGAGT
This sequence comes from Arthrobacter roseus, assembly GCF_016907875.1. Classification (NCBI taxonomy): domain Bacteria; kingdom Bacillati; phylum Actinomycetota; class Actinomycetes; order Micrococcales; family Micrococcaceae; genus Arthrobacter; species Arthrobacter roseus. Next base: position 278,057 of record NZ_JAFBCU010000001.1, read on the forward strand.
CCTTACCGGCAGCGCGTTCCTCGTCATTGGTGAAAGCAGCGACTTCCCGCCCTTCCACCATCCGGAAGCCATTGGCCAACTCCACGTTTAGAAGCCCTGCGGGTCCGTGGCAGACCGCCCCAACTACACCGCCATCGTCGTACACTGACGCGACCAGCTTCTGCAGGCCCTTGTTATCCGGGAAGTCCCACATGGTGCCGTGCCCGCCCACCAGGTAAAGGGCGTCGTACTGGTCGGCGTCGATTACGTCCACCTTCGCCGTGTTGTACAGGCCGGCCCGGGTTGCCTCATCTGAGGTGAAGTCCTTCTGGATGGGGTCGGATTCGTCGACGTCGTCCTGCGGCGGCTGCCCGCCTTTAATGGACGCGAAATCTACAAAGTAGCCGGCGTCCTTGAAGACCTTCCACGGATGCGCGGCCTCGGCCACGTTGTAGCCGGTCTTCTCGTCCGTGTCACCCATGGTGTCGGTGCTGGTAAGTACCAGGAGAATCTTCTTCATGTCATGCTCCTTAAGATCGATATTCCTGCGTGGGCGAAGTAAGCCGCTTAGTGACAGGCTAGTGGTTCAGGTCGCTCAGAATCATCCCGACATCCGAAATTCAGCTATGCGCCGGTCCGCATCCACGCATCGTTGCGGACCCGCCACCCCAGTGTTACTGCGCGCGCAGCCATATATCCCAGCGCAAAAGCGACCCACAACCAGGCAATACCAGCGACGCCGCTCAGCTCGGCCGAATACACCCACACCAGCAACGGCAGATACACCACCAGATTCACGACGCCGGCGAGCGCCAGGTAGCGTGCGTCGCCCGCACCGATCAGCACGCCGTCGAGCACAAAGACCAGGCCGCAGATGGGTTGGGACGCCGCCAGAATCCAGAGTCCGACGGTGAGGGCGGCCCGGACGTCGTCGTCGGGCGTGAAGATCCAGCCGGTAAAGGGCGCGACGACGGCCAGGACCGCACCGGTGATCACCCCGAATCCGAGGCCCCAGGTGATCATTCGCCGCGTCAATGCGTGGGCTAGCGGTTTGTTGGACGCGCCGAGTTCCTTGCCGATCAAGGCCTGTGCAGCGATAGCGAGGGCGTCAAGGGCGAACGCCAGCAGGGTGAACAGCGTCATGACGAGTTGGTGGGCGGCGAGCGAAACCTGCCCCTGATCCGTGGCGACGAACACGGTGGCAAGGATTGCCACGCGCAGGCTCAGGGTCCGTAGCATCAGCCACGACCCCACGTGCGCGGTAGACAGAACGCCCACCCACCTTGGCAGAAGCGGAACCGCGTTCGCGTTTGAGTACCGGACCAGCATGGCGATGTAGACGGCGGCCATGCCCCATTGCGTGATACTGGTACCCAGCGCGGCGCCTTTAACGGACATATCAAGCCCATATACCAGCACAAAGTTCAGCCCAATGTTGACGGCGAATCCGATCCCGGCGACCAGCAACGGCGTCTTGGTGTCCTGCAGCCCACGGAGCCCACCGGATGCGGCGAGCACCACGAGCATCGCCGTCAGCCCGGGGATGGAAAATCTCAGATAATCGACGGCAAACTGGTGTACCTCGCCGTCGGCCCCCATTGCAGAGGCCAGCGCTGGCGCGGTGATCCAGCCGGCAACTGACAGGATCATTCCGAGCACAACCGCCAGCCCAACGCCGTCGCGCCCGGCAGCCAGCGCATCCCCCATGCGCCCAGCGCCTAGGTAGCGGGCCACCGCGGGAGTGGTGGAGTAGGCAAGGAACACCATGAGCCCGACGGCGGTCTGCAGCACAGTCGATGCCAGGCCGACGCCGGCCAGCTCTGTGACACCAAGATGTCCGACGATTGCGGAGTCCGCGATCAGAAAGAGAGGCTCGGCAATGAGCGCCCCGAGCGCCGGAACCGCCAGGCGAAGGATGGATCTGCTGAGCTCGCGCGTGGTGGGAAGTGCCGTGGTCACCGGTCAAGCCTATGGCAAGGGCTGCGCTGGCCTGCCTCGTGATCTGTTGTGCACGTTGCGGGCCGCCGATTGCCGCGCGGGCCCCTGACCTGCACGATAGGTGAAAGGTCCTTGCCCGCTACCTGCACGAGAGGCGGCGCTGTGATTGACTTAGGGCCAACCGAAGGACGTGCTGATCATGAGCAACGAAGTGAAGAAGAGCGGCGGATACCGGACGACGGTAGGTTGCGCCCTCCTGGCCATCAGTTTGATCATTTTGCTGCCAATCGCCATGACTGCCATGGACAGCGGCTCTGCCTCAACAGCACTGTTTATTGCAGCAGGAATCGTGGCAATCGTGGGCATCTTCCTGATGGCGAACGGCTGGAAGACGCGTAAGCAATTCGATAACCGCGTGCTCTCCTATGACAACGCCTCAGAACACGACGGCGAACCGGCACCCCCTCCGCCGATGCATGCCCGCCGTGCTGGCTGGGCCGACAGACCCGTTAATCACATGGGTAACAACACGCTGGGGCCCGATCCTAAAGCTCGCGACCGCAACTAGTCAGCCCAGTCTGGCGAGCTCCGAACTAAGGTTGGTGCGCGCGGCGGTCTCCCAGAGGCGTCGCGCGGCCGGGATGCGGAAGATCGGATCCAACCTCAGTAAACTGCGGACGACGTCGGCCCTGCCAGCCGTGAACTGTTCATCCGGCACGTGCGCATACTCTTCACGGACGGCGTCCACGTAGCGTTGATACGCCGGAGTGTCCTGGCCAAGGACGGACAGATCCGCATCGCACAGCAGTTCTGCGTTCGTATCGCCAGGCTGCGGATTATGGTGTGCGGTGATCCGCACCAATCGGCCCACCTCGGACACTTCGACGCCGTTCAGCCCTGCCCAGTCCAGCCGATTCTCCGCCAAACGAGCCGAACGCTCCTCATCTCGGCCATCGACGCCGTCGTACACCGCATCGTGGAACCAGGTGGCAAGCAGCACGGCGCGCGGCGGTTCCGGTACGAGGAGCTCAAGGGCTTCCAGAACAGCCAGTAAATGCGTGCGGTCGTGATATCGGCGGTGGCTCTCCCCCCATCGCGCGATCAGCTCTTCACCCAAAGATTCCGCGCTGGGCATATAAGTGTTCCACCGCTTCAGCAACGGTCGTGAAAGGCTGGAGTTCCGCCGTCGGGCAGGGATCCGGAGTCCGCTCGCAGACAGGATCCGCACCAACTTGCCGCCATCGACCGTGCGCGCACCGCGGGCCACCAGGGCCGCGCAGCGGTGGGCGGCGACGTCGTAGTGGTCCTCGTCGAAAGCGCGCCGACGAATACCGCAGTGAGCGGCGAAAGCGTGAAGCTCCTCGATCGACTCGTCGGAGATCAGGTGGGCGAACAGCGTCCCATGCGCTGGCCACATGGGTGTATCAAGATAAATGGCCACACTGGGCAGTTTAGAACAGACTCAACCGCCAGCTACAGACTGGATGATCAAAAGTTCCTGCCCCTCATGCAGGGGCGTTCGCAGGCCGTCGAGGGTGCGGATGTCATCGCCGTCGATGTACACGTTCACATACCGTCGCACGGACCCGGTCTCGTCACGAACTCTACGATCAAAGACGGGGTGATCCTGGGCCAACGCTTCCAGCACTGCGCCCACAGAGGCAGCGCCCTCGGTGATCACCTGTAGATTCCGCTGGCCACCCGTGTGCTCGGCCAGCAGCGCGGGGATAAGGACTGAGACCTCCACTAACCCTCCACCCGCACAACCCGGACGCACAGTACGTCTGGCAGGTTCGAGGCCGCTTCGATGAACGAGTCGCCTTCGTCCGCGCTGGCGTACACCGAGCCGCCACGCGTGCCGAAGTAGACTCCCGCTGGGTCATCGTCGTCCACACAGGCCGCATCTCGCAGGATCGCGTTGAACTCCACCGGCGGCAAGCCACTCTCCAGCGCCGACCAGGTGGAGCCGCCGTCGCGCGTTCGATGCACCGCGAGCCGGCCGCCCGGGGGCACACGTTCTCCGTCGGCTTTCAGGGGAATGACCCATGCTGTGCCACCGCGTCGAGGATGAGTGAGCATTACGAAGCCAAAATCTGCGGGCAGCCCGTCAGCGATGGATTGCCAGTTGTCCCCGGCGTCGTCCGTTCGGTACACCCCGTGATGATTCTGCGCGAAGAGTGTAGTGGGCGTCTCCGGATCACGGGCAACCTTATGCACGCACTGCCCAAACTCCGGGTTCGGATCCGGCATGAAGTAGGCCGAGATTCCCTTGTTCCGCGCCTCCCACGATTCACCGCCGTCAGTGGAACGGTAAACGCCGCCAGCGCTGATCGCCACGTGAACGCTGTCATCAACGGGACTGGGAAGAACAGTGTGGGCAGCGGCACCACCATAACCTGGCCCCCAGTCTTTGCGGTGCGGGTGGTCCCACAAACCGCGGTTCAGCTCGAAGTGCTCACCGCCATCCGTCGATTTCCACACTGATATCGGTTCACATCCGGCCCAGACGACGCCGGGGCGATCCTGCGTGTCCGCCTTCAATTGCCAGACGCGACCCAGTGCCTCGCCCGTGTCCTCCGGGAAAAGGATGGCGCCCTTGTCTGGTTCACTCCACGACGCGCCGAGGTCGTCTGAGTGCAGCACCGTTGGCCCCCAGTGCTCTGAGCGGATGCCAGCCAGGACCCGGACGCGCTCATTTCTGGTATCGAATTCGACGCTCGCAACCTCCTCATTGAGGAAATGTGGCTGGGAAACTTCCCATGATTTTCGGTCGCTGCTCGTGGCGAACCACAGGCCCTTCTTGGTGCCAATGGCCAGAATGGTGGAAGACATAGGGCTATTGGACCACTCGGACAGCTAGCGCGCAACAGCTTTTTGTTACGTAGATCACATGCCGTCTATTGATGTGCAGGAAGAGAAACCCGTTAACGCAAGCAGTGCCCCGACTCCCAGGGAGTCGAGACACTGCACACAACCTTGCTCCCTGGTTTAAGGAGCCGGAGCTTACTGCTTAGGCAGGCAGCTGCAGGACGCCACCGGTGAAGATGAGGTCTGCATCGATCAGAGTGTCAGCATTGAGCTGGAATAGGGCCTGCCATCCGCCATCGATGTCGAGCTTCTGAGCAATGGTGCTCAGGGTGTCGCCGGACTGGATGGTGTAGGTCTCGCCACTGGCAGCAGGCGCCTGAACGGCGGGAGCCTGAACGGCGGGAGCCTGAACGGCGGGGGCCTGTACCGGTGCCTGTACAGGTGCCTGTGCAACAGGGGCTGTAGGCGCCTGCACGATCGGTGCCGAGGACTGAACCTGGACGGGAGCAGGCGCTGGTGCCGGTGCCGGTGCTACTGCGGGTACAGCTGCACCGCCGCCGCCGGCCAGACCAAGCTGTGCCGAGCATGCGGGCCATGCGCCCCAGCCTTGGGTTGCCTGTACGCGCTCTGCAACGGCAATCTGCTCTGCCTTGTTTGCGTTGACGGGTGATCCCTGGCCACCGAAGGCTGCCCAGGTGCTCGGGGTGAACTGCAGACCGCCGGAGAAACCGTTGCCCGTGTTGATGCTCCAGTTGCCGCCGGACTCGCACTGTGCCAGTGCGTCCCAGGTGGACGTGGAGGCTGCATTCGCTGCAACTCCGGTGCCTGCTACGCCTGCGCCAGCGATGACGGCGACTGCGCCTGCACGGCGGAGATTACGGCTGAGTGTGGAATTCTTCATGTGTGGATGCTCCGTAAGGTCACCTGCGCTCCATCCGTCCCCGGACTTCTTCGCGTCGCCATCTACCCGTGTGGTATTGGGTTTATTCTTCCGGTGTCTGCCGTGTCGACGGCGTGCGGTGTAAGACAGCACCGAGCATGATTGCCGCGTCTCTTCACGCAGCCGTTCCCGCAGGAACACATACAACAGTATGGGCTTTGAAAAACGATGCCAAATCGATATCAACGTAATCGTGTCGTTATCGTTCAGCAACCCGACTCTGACTAGGCATGATGGAGAAACCTGTGAATTCGGACATAATAATCCTCGTCGGGCGTGTTGGATGCACCGCGAAAGTCTATGGGAGGCTGAGTTATGTTCACTATCGACCAATTGGACCTGCCAGTTGTTGGAGCCCCCATGGCCGGAGGTCCATCTACACCTGAATTGGCCGCCGCTGTCACCAACGCCGGTGGTCTTGGCTTCCTCGCGGCGGGCAACACGTCCGCGGGTGCCCTCAAACACGCGCTCGAGCGCACTCGCGCTCTGACGGATGGACCGTTCGGAGTGAACATTTTTGTTCCGGACCATGCCAATGAGGCCGCCGACCTCCCCGATCCGCGGCTGCGAACTGCCGCGGTCCAAGCGTTCCGGCAGCAGCTGGCCCCGGAAGTCGCCGCTCTCGGCATGGAACTGCCTGCGCCGGACGCGGAAGCCGACGACTATTGGGCTGCCAAGCTGGATCTCCTCCGGAACGCCGGAGTTGCCGTGGTGTCCTTTACTTTCGGGCTGCCCTCCGCCTCTGTGGTGTCCAGCCTCCACCTGAGCGGCAGCACAGTCGCCGTTACGGTCACAGACCAGCTCGAAGCCGTGAGCGCCGTGAACAACGGCGCCGATCTGCTGTGCGTTCAAGGGCCCTTAGCCGGCGGGCACAGGAGCACCCACTCCTTGATCCGTATTCCGGGGGACACTGCTCTCCCGGAGTTGGTGCGTGACGTCCGGGCCGCCGTGGGTGTACCGCTGATTGCCGCGGGCGGCATCTCAGGTCCGCATGATGTGGTGGAACTTCTCGACGCCGGAGCGGACGCGGTGCAGATAGGTACTTTGTTGCTGCGGTGTCCCGAGTCCGGTGCCGCGCAGGCTCACAAGGACGCCCTCGCCGACCCGTCCTTCACAGATACCACGGTGACGCGCGCCTTCTCCGGACGATGGGCCCGCGGTCTTACCAACACCTTCATCAGGAAGCACACCGCACACGCTCCGGCCGCGTATCCGGAAGTGAACCAGCTGACGAAACCCCTTCGCGTGGCGGCCTCGAACGCCAAAGACCCACAGTCCATGGGACTGTGGGCCGGTCCGCAGTTCGCGCTAGCTACCGAAAGTCCGGCAGCCGACGTCGTGCGCGGACTCTTTGAGCGCTAGCGGTTACTCCGGGAATTCCGTGCGGAAGCCGATCATCTTATGGGAGCCGTCGCAGTAGGGCTTGATGGCCGAGGCCCCGCACCTGCACAACGCCACGGTCTGGCGATCACGGGGGAGTTTTTCGCCGGTGGTAGACACGATCTCGAAGTTGCCCCGGACCAGAATGGGACCGTCAGGGCAGACGACGACGGCGGTATCCGGTTCGGTATCTCTCTCTTTATTCACGGGCTATCTCCTATGCCGCAGCTGGCAGTGGCGACAGCAGTGAGGATTTGCCCGATTGCCACGCGGCCATGGTGCGCTCCGTTGCCCATAAGTCCACGGTGAGAGCCGCGCACGCGCCGAAGTAGATGTCTTCGAGGAGATGGGGTTCAGCCTCAAATAACCCACCGGCCAGATCCCTTCCGGCAATCTGCTCGTGAACGGCGTCGGCTTCCACATGCTCGTCAAAATACCAGGTGACGTCCTTGTCAAAACCGTGTCGACGGAACCCGTTACCGTAGAGCCTGTTCGGTTGTGATGAGGTCATTTCGTAGGCCGCGAGATGCCCGACGATGGCTCCGCGCAGTCGCCGATTCAGCCCGAACAGGGACATCATGTTCGTACCCGCCAGGGTCAGCGCGGGGATGGCGTTGATGTAGCCTCCGAAGTTATCGTCGAGCCCTAGTCCGCGCATGGTTTGCGCAAAGAGCGCCGAGTGCATGCGGTGTTCGCGCCCGCCGCCGTACTCATCGGCCTGGATCTCGACCATGGCCGCCTTGGCGCGTCCCTTGAGCCGTGGGATCGCCCAGGTGTGCGGGTCTGCTTCTTTCAGCTGATAAACCGACTTCTGAATCAGGAACTCCCGGAGTTGCTCCAGCGTGGCCTCCTTCGCCACAAAGCTGGACATGGACGGGCCGCTGTCCTGCCCGGTCAGGTCGAACAACACTTCGGCGACGTCATCGCTGGTCTTCGCTTCGAGGGCGGGAAGCTCGACGGCGGCGCGGAGCTCCGCTTCAAACGCCGCTTCGATGGCCTGGCGGGCGGCGAGCAGGGATACATTCCATTCCCAGCGTTCATCCGCGCCGTCGAACCCGCCGTAATGCAGCTCGTACAGGCAGAAAAGTATGAGCTGGATGTCGTCATCGGCGGAGATTTTCGCGGTTTTCGCGATGGCCTCGGAGACCTGTGCGCCAAACTGACCGACGGCGTCGTTCGTTTGGTTTGTTGGCTGTTCTAGGATTCCGATCAGGCTGGAAGAGAGAGGTCCGCGGGGACTGGGAAATTTCATGTGCTTCTCCTGATGAGGACAACCGGGCTTAGCCGATTATATGCAAGAAAAACGGACCTGATAAGCACACTTGCTTAGTTGTCACCCTGCTGGTCAGTGTCATCCGCGTCAGGAGCCATCCTTGATGTCTTAAGCCGGATTGGCCACACGCTGCCCTAGGCCTTTTGCACTGTGATGGTCCATTCGGCGTCGCCGCGGCGATCAAAGTTGGTGACCGGGTAGCCGCTCTCGGCGGCCCAGCGTGGGATGGAGTCCGTTGCTTGAGTGCAGTCAAAATTGATGACCAGTTCGTCACCAATCGGCAGCTCAGCGATAGCCGCTTTAGCCTCGACGAGTGGGAACGGGCAGACCTGACCGTCGGTTTCCAGAATGTGCTGTGCCATGGTTGTGACTCTCCTTAGTGTGAGTTAGCTGACGCGTGCGGTGGCCAGAGCCGTCGTCGTACTTGCGTTTTTACCGTTGCTACCGGGGGTGATGAAAATCCTTGCGGCCACGCCGGTTCCGATGATCATGAAGACCAGTGACACCCACCCCTGATAGCCAAATACGGCCGTGTTGACCATGGCGTTGCCAATTGTGCAGCCGCCGGCCCACGCCGCGCCGATGCCCATGAGTGCGCCGCCGCCAATGCTGCGGACTGCCTGCGAGGAATCCGGAACCCGGACCTTGAATTCGCCGCTGGCTTTCGCTGCGATGAAGGAACCGACCAGCAGGCCAAGAACCAGGAGCACACCCCAATCGACGAGCTCAACATCACCGGTGATGAAAAAGGAAGCAAGGTTCGACGACGGCGTAGTGATACCAAGACCCGATTCGCGGCCCGTCGCCCAACTCAGCGGCCACGCCAGAATGGCGATGACACCAATGACGACAGCCGTGGTGAACGCACCCCAGTGCTTGTCAAAGAGAGCCTTAGCGACGCCGGTGCGCTGCGAGGGCAGGGAAGCGATGTTCAGTTTCGGTTTGCGCAGTTGATGGCGGACGGCCAACCCGACGCCGGTAAGCAGGAAGGCGACCGGCACCCAGGGGCTAACACCGAGGGTTGTGTGGAAATTCGTGAGTGGAACGGTCACTGAACGCAGGGCATCGGTGGTTCCCGCCAACGGTCCAGACTTGGAGATCGCGGCAAACAACGCGTAAGCGGCCAGCGCGATCCACGATCCAACGAGTCCTTCACCGGAGCGGTAGTAGGTGCCTGTGGCACAGCCGCCGGCCAGAATAATGCCGAACCCGAAGATGAAAGCACCGAGGATGGTGGCCAACCAGGCGAAAGCATCTTCTTGCAGGGTGATGACGCCAGCAGCGTCGAGGGCAAAAACTCCGACGCTCTGGATGGCGACAACCAGCATGAATGCCGTCAGCCACCGTGTGTTGCGGGAGAGCCAGATGTCGCGGAATGCGCCAGTGACGCAGAACCTTCCGCGTTGCATGACGAATCCGAGTGCCGTACCGAGGAGGAGACCTGTTATCAACATGGAACTACGGTGCCCGGACTGGTGCCGCTAAGCCAAGGGAGGTTACCTGCGGTTGCCTGCGGTTACGTCGCGAGACGTCGTGTGGCCTTGAACTTGCCATGATGACCCGTTAGTCCACTTCTATCGGTCGATTCGACCTAACCATCCCTGGACATTCGCCGATAGTTAAACATGTGTATTTCATGACCGAGAGAAGCGGGGCCAGCCATGTCCATTAGCGTGCGCACGCGTCTTTCAGCCATCATCGGCATGCGGAAACGGCACACCCGAATCGTGGTTCTGCTCATCCTCGCCTATGGTCTAGCCCGGCTGTTGAACGACGACGGCTTCGACCCCATCATTGACGGCTGGTTAGGCATACTGGCTGAGGGCTCCATGGCAGCCGTAGCGTGGTTGGCCTTTCGCCGGGCCACCGTTGCTCGGCCAGAAGTTGGCTGGGCTGCCGCAGGCATAACGGGCCGGGTCGTCGCTGATTGTCTCTACCTATTGCCGACCTCGAACATTGAACCTGGATCGTTGTTGTTCGCTGACGTTTGCTACCTGCTGTTCTTCCCATTCCTCCTCTGCTCGTTGGCGGTGCGTGCACGACGCCGACTGGCCGCCGTCGCCTTCCCTGCTCTGCTGAATAGTGCCGTGGGTGCTTTTGGTGCCGCAGCGATCCTGGCGGTTGTGCTCCAACCCGTTATTGGGCAGGCACTGCAACCAGGGTGGACGGCTACGGTTACCGTCCTTTATCCAATTTTCGATATGGCCTTAGTGGCTGTCATCGCAGGAGTCGCAGCTTTCCAGACCGTGGATGGAAACCGGCTATGGGTTCTTCTCGTGACCGGGCTCCTACTGATCAGCACCGGCGACGTGGTCTATGTGCTGATGGAGCAAAGTGGTACCTATGCCGTCGGTTCAATGGTTGACATCACGTGGGGGGCAGGCATGCTGGTCCTCGTTCTATGGATAGACGAGTTAGCTGACCGGCAGGAACCACTGGTTATCGACGATGGTCGCAACCAGATCCTCATCGTCCCCGTCATCGCGACTTTGGCGGCCCTCATCATCCTGTTGCTGGGCACTCAGCGACACATTTCACTGCTGGCTTTGCTGCTGGCCAGTACCACTCTGATTCTCGCGGCTGTTCCCCTGGTATTCCGCCAGCGCATGCTGCACCGCATCACCCGCACCGACGAGCTCACTGGCCTGCCGAACCGCAGAGCCCTCTATGCCGATGCGCCAGCCCGGTTCAAAGGCCGGTCCCCCAAGCCGCAGGCCCTGATGCTCCTGGATCTGGACCGTTTCAAAGAGGTCAATGACAGTCTTGGGCACGACGTCGGCGATCTCCTCCTCATGCAGGTTGCCTCACGTCTGGGTCTGGAGCTGGGACCGGAGGACCTATTGGCGCGGCTGGGCGGCGACGAGTTCGCGGTCCTTCTGCATGATTCCGAGCGCGACAGCGCTATCAACAAGGCCTCCGCCATCGGCGATGCTCTGGCCGAGCCCTTCGTGCTCGAAGGCATCACCCTGCAGACCAGTGTGAGCATCGGGATTGCTCTCTTCCCCTCGCAAGGCATGGACTTGCGTCTGCTGCTGCGCAAAGCGGACATGGCCATGTATAAAGCGAAGTCGGCCCACACGGGGCATCACGTCTACCAGAGTGAGGACGATAATCACGGTGACCAACGGTTGCGCACCTTGCAGGAACTGCGCGAGGCGCTACTCACGGACCAGCTGGTTCTGCACTACCAGCCCAAAGTCGCCCTGGAGACCGGACAGATTCAAGGGGCGGAAGCACTGGTTCGGTGGAACCACCCGGAACGCGGCCTTCTGCCTCCCGTCTCGTTCCTTGCGCTGGCCGAAGAGTCCGGGCTCATGCATGAGCTGACGCTTGTGGTGCTGGGCAAAGCCTTGGACCAGGCCGCGCTGTGGCAGGAACGTGAGACCCCGTTGGCCGTTGCAGTCAACGTTTCCGCCAGCTCTCTGGTGGATACCTCTTTCCCTGACAAGGTCGGTGCCATGCTCGCTGAACGTGGTCTTACCGGACTAGCACTGGTGCTGGAGATCACTGAGGATTTCTTGATGGGCGACAGGGACCGTGCCCGCTCTATCCTGACCCGCCTCCGGAGCCAGCGCGTGCAGATTGCGGTCGACGACTTCGGCACCGGCTACAGTTCCCTGTCCTACCTTCGGGATCTGCCCATTGACGAGCTAAAGCTGGATCAGTCCTTCGTGTTTCCCATCGTCGATGACCCTCGTGCGGCGTCCCTGGTCGCGTCAACGGTGTCTCTGGCCCACGGACTGAATCTGAGGATGGTCGCTGAAGGTGTGGAGAGCCGCGCCGTTTACGATCAGCTCACCGGGTACGGCTGTGACCGGGCACAGGGCTTCTACATGTCGCGGCCGTTGCCTGCCGCAGAGTTCGACCAGTGGATCACCACCCGTGGCACCGCCGGCTTTGTTGGGGAGGTAGACGAGCCGGTGACCGTCTAGGGATTTAACGCCCTACGCGGAAAGTTTTACCGACAGCATTCACAGGCTGAAGCGCCCGACGTCGGTTCCTCCGATTCGTGTAAAACAGCGTTTGGCGCACAGCAGGCGTCCCCTTTCCACGCCGAGATCCCCTCCTTGACCGCGAACCCGGCAATGACCAGTGCCGCCACCGGATCCGCCCACGACCAGCCGAGCGTGCTGTTCAGGAGCAATCCGACCAAGACGACAGCGGACAGGTAGGAACACAGCATCGTCTGTCTGGAATCGGCGACGGCGGAATTCGAGCCTAGTTCGCGGCCTACCCGACGCTGGGTCAGCGATAACACAGGCATCACGACAACGCTGACGGCGGCAAGCGCAATACCGACCGACGAATGATCAGGGACGCTTGCGCCCAGAAGGTCACTGACCGCGCCAACACTTACCAGCAACGCCAAGCCAAAGAATGAGAAGGCGATCAGCCGCAACGCGGCCTTCTCCCGCGATTGCGGGTTGCCCGCGGAGAACTGCCATGCGACGGCGGCGGCGGAAAGGACCTCGACCACGGAGTCCAGCCCGAACGCGACCAAGGCGGCAGACGAGGCCACAGCCCCGGCAGAAATCGCCACAATGGCTTCCACGACGTTGTAGGTGATCGTTGCAGCCACGAGAAGCCGGATTCGGCGGGTCAGCACTCGCCGTCGCTCACCGGCTGCGACGTCCAGATGCAGATTCTGTGCGCTCATCAGCAGCACTCGCCATCATTCGTGAGGCAACATTCAGGGGCGGCCAGCATGACCACTCCGAGGAGGCTGGACAAGGCTTCGCCCAACTTGGCATCGGCCAGTTCGTAGCGAGAACGACGCCCTTCGGGTACGGAGACAACGAGTCCGCAGCCTCGAAGGCAGGACAGGTGGTTTGAAAGACTCTGTCGGCTGACGCCAATAATTTCCGCCAAGTCGCTGGGATAGCCGGGTCCGTCGTGGAGGGCGAGAAGGATGCGCGCCCGCGTTGGATCCGAAACAGCAGAGCCGAACCTGGCCAGCACGGACGAATAATTCAGCGTTTCCATAGATCCTACGGTACACGCTTTGATGAATACATTAGTAGCTGTATTGATTGGTCGGTTGCGCTGCTGTCTTGTCACTCAACGCGCAGGCCGCAGTACAGTGACTCAATGACGAACGAGCACGCCGCGGACCTGTACGACGCCGTCAACAACTGGGGCGCAGACGACGACTACTTTCTGAATTTCGCCACCGCAGTTCCTCAGGGCCGTGTCCTTGATCTCGGCTGTGGGACAGGTCGAATCACGTTGGCCATCGCGCGCACTGGAGACTTCACCGTCACTGGCGTGGATCCGGATCCTACGTCGTTGGGGGCTGCGCGTAATAAGCCGCAAGGTCAGATCGTTGAGTGGATCGACGGCGACTCCCAAGCAATTCCTGCCGACAGGCGATTCGATGTAGCGATCATGTCTTCCAACGTGGTCCAAGAAATTCTGGATGACGACGAACTGGCCCGCACCTTCGCCGACATCTTCTCGTGTCTTGCCGACGATGGTCGATTGACCTTCGATGCCCGTGATCTGAGGGCGCGAGGCTGGGAGGCGTGGACCAAAGAACGCAGCCACAAGCTAGTTGAACTACCCGGCGGACAGAGCCAGCACTGGTATCAGACCACCCATGTTGGCGAAGAAACCGGCATGATCGACTTCTGTTCCCATGAGATCGGTCCGGAAGGCGTAGAAAGCATGGAATGCGGCCCCCTTCGCTTCCGCTCAGAAGAGCTGCTGCGGACCATGTTGATGGATGCGGGATTCATCGTCCAAGACGTATATGGGGGCTATCGACATGAGACGGTTGAAGACGGAATCGGCTCTCTCGTAGTCGTTGCACGCAAGCCAGCAACCCGTCGCCACCTCAACCGTCAGGAGCCATCGTCCGTGCCCGAGCAGTCACCCCGTAAAGCCAAACTGCAAGTAATTCTCGAGGTCATTCGAACAGAGCAGCTCAGTCCCGGCATGGTCCGCGTCATCGCGGGCGGCGAGGGATTTGCCGCGTTCCATTCCAACGGCCATACGGATCAGTACGTCAAAATCTTCTTTGCCAAGCCGGAACTTGGACTCATTCCGCCCTACAACTTCGACGAGCTCCGAGAGAAGCTGGCCCCGGAGGACCTTCCGACAACCCGCACCTACACGGTCCGCTGGGTCAATGAGCACACGCAGGAACTCGCACTCGACTTCGTGATCCATGGCGACGAAGGGCTTGCCGGGCCCTGGGCCGCGCGAGCACAGCCCGGTGACACATTGGTTTTCCGCGGCCCCGGCGGTAAATACTCACCCAATCCCGACGCCGACTGGTACCTCTTTGTCGGCGACGCCGCAGCACTCCCGGCCATCGCAGCCGCCATCGAGCAGTTGCCGCCAACCGCCGTCGGGCACGCCATCCTTGAAGTGCACACCCCGCAGGACCGGTTGCCTTTGAATACCCCGGCCGGGATCCACGTGACCTGGTTGGATGAAGCGCCCGACGGCGGCCTGGCAACAGCAGTCCGGGCCCTTGAATGGACCAATGGACAGGTGGACGTTTTTGCTCACGGTGAGCGCGAATCCATGAAGGACTTGCGGCGGCTATTCAAGGAGCTGGGCGTGGACCGTTCGCAGCTGTCCCTATCCGGATACTGGGCACGCGGTCGTGCCGAAGACCGATTCCAGGCAGAGAAGCGCGAACCGATCGGGAAGATCTTCGAGGACTGAATCAGTGCCCGAACGCCATCCGGAGTCCTAGGGCCAGCATAACGACGGCGATCACACCGTCGAGGATGCGCCACGAAGACGGTTTGGCAAAGAACCGCCGCAGCTTCCGAGCCCCGAACCCGAGAGCGGAGAACCAGAAAAAACTTCCCGCTATCGCTCCCGCGCCGAACCACCACCTCAAATCGGGGCCCTGGCGGTTGGCAAGAGTGCCCAGCAACATCACCGTGTCCAGATAGACGTGTGGATTCAGCCAGGTGATCGCCAACATGGCCAGAACGGCGTCCCGCATCCCGGTAGCGCGATCAGGTTTTGACACTTTGAGACTGCCGGGCCGCAGGGCGCGCTTGGCTGCCAGCAGCGCATACCCAATGAGGAAGGCAGCGCCGACAAGCCTGACCACGTCGACCAGCGCGGGCACAGCACCAATGATGGCACCGACACCAAGTATGCCCAGGGTGATAAGGATGGCGTCGGACACGGCACAGATAAGGATCAGGACCGTGACGTTCCTGCCCTGAATACCGTGGCGAAGCAGGAAAGCGTTCTGCGCGCCAATAGCGATGATCAGCACGAGCCCGCTTCCGAGGCCCAACAGCAAAGCCTGAATCGTGTCGAAGGTGTCCACAACGATAGTGTGCAGGTTCACTAGGACCACCGCCAATTGGCTATAGTTCCCGTAACACGTCCTGTCCGGATCGAAAGGAACAGCTGTGAAGAAGATATCTTTGACTGCTTTGGCCCGTCACGAGTTGGTTCATGCCAAAGAAGCTCCAAGCGGACGCAGTGCCAAGACGGTATTCGGCGGTCATGAGCATGTGATGCGTCAGACCCTAGTGGCGATGCGCGCCGGTGTATCCATGAGTGAGCACGAGAATCCAGGCGAGGCCACCCTATGGGTTATCCAAGGCCGAGTTTCTCTCATTTCCGGCGAGAATAATTGGGAAGGTTCGGGTGGAGATCTCATCATCGTCCCGGACGCCCGGCACAGTTTGGAGGCTCTGGAGGACTCGGTCGTCGTCCTAACGGTTGCCAAGCGATAGCTGTGGCCGCGGGCCTGTCAAGGTCTGCATGGCTCGTCAGGGCCCTGGCCACAGGGTTTTGATGAGTCACTGACGGATGGTCCGTCCACCACTGCTTGACGTGGTCGTTGAGGTTCCAATTCTGCGTAGAGAATTCGAACAGCCAGTTGGATGAGTGGCCCGATGGCAAGAGCAAAGACGAGAGTGCCGATCCCGGCGAGTCCTCCCATTGCCCACCCGGCTGCCACCACCGTGAATTCCAGGCCGCTGCGGATGACCCAAATGGGCTTCCCAGTCACCCTGACCAATCCGGTCATCAGTCCGTCGCGCGGACCCGGCCCCATTCCCGCCCCAATGTAGAGCGCGGTGGCCAGCGCCAGCAGGAACAAGCCACCGGTGAACAGCAGAATTTGCCAAATCAATTCGTCGGGTTTGGGCAGAATAGCCAGTCCGACGTTGGCAAAAACACCTACCAGTAGCGTGTTGGCTACGGTTCCCCATCCCGGGCGTTGTTTCAACGGAATCCATAGCAGCAGAACCCCGATGCTGACCAGAATGGTGGTCACGCCGAAGGACAAGCCAATAACCCGTGATGCGCCCTGTCCGAGCACATCCCACGGCGCAGATCCAAGTTGACCTTGCAGCATCATGGAAATGGCGAAACCGTAGGCGAAGATGCCGATATATAGACGCAGGTGGCGGATCAGAAGCGTCCGGCTGGTGAGAAACGCTCGCATGGTCCCTTTCTTTCAGGCGAAATTAGAAGTTGCCCCCGCCTTCGACAGCCATGTTGGCGAAGCGCGAGTAATGCCCTTGAAAGCCCACCACGATGGTCTTGGTGGGACCGTTGCGGTGCTTGGCTACAATGAGGTCCGCCTCGCCAGCCCGCGGCGACTCTTTGTCGTATATGTCTTCACGGTGCAACAGGATCACCATATCGGCATCCTGCTCGATAGACCCAGACTCACGCAGGTCCGAGATCATGGGTTTCTTATCCGTTCGCTGCTCCGACCCACGGTTCAGCTGAGATAGGGCAATGACCGGCACACCCAGTTCTTTGGCGAGCAGTTTCAACGCACGCGAAAACTCGGACACTTCCTGCTGCCGAGACTCGACGCGCTTTCCCGAAGACATCAGCTGCAGATAGTCAAGGACCACCAATTTGAGGTCGTGGCGCTGCTTCAAGCGCCTGCATTTAGCCCGAATCTCCATGAGAGACATGTTGGGGCTGTCGTCAATAAACAACGGCGCGTCATTGAGCCGGCCCATTGTCGTGGCGATCTTGCTCCACTGTTCGTCCTTGATGGTGCCCTTGCGCAAGTCCTGCAGCCCAATAGTGGCTTCTGCCGCCAGCAGGCGCATGGCAATCTCATTGCGGCCCATTTCCAGGGAGAAGAACACCGTGGTCTGGTTGTGTTTGATGGCCGCGGACCGCGCAAAATCCAAAGCGAACGTCGAGTTGTGAGTAGGGATGAACGCTGGCCCAGCTAGGAATAGGTGCGACGGGTGTTCCACTTGAATGCACCGAACCGGAACAGACGGTACTTTCTCCACCGCCGAGATGAACCGCTGCTTCCGTTTGGGCGTGGGACGCGCGTCCCGCTCCTTGTGCAAAATCTGCTTTCGCGTCAGCCCGAAAACGACGTCGCTCGTGGCGAAGGTGATCGTGAACGAAGTGGAAGACTCCACCGACCGACCGCGGACCTGCCTTTCACTCCATCCTGTGCGGTACCCCAGAGTGTGGATCAGCTCCCGAGTACCTAGGGCAAGCTGCTGCGACGTCACAGCGAACTGCACGCACCCACTCGATGTGACTGTGCCGTCGCTGTCCAACAATCCTGCCAACAGGTCGCGTCGCTGTCCTTCGCTGGACCGCAAGTACTGCATCGGAATGTGCTTGTTGCCCAACACCCCAGATGACCGCAGCAGGGCCTGGAACGATCCATGGTGGAGCCGACACGGTTGGCACCTAAGTCCACCCGCGCACTCCTGCCCGCAGTCGATGCAGGTTGACTTAGCAACCGGTCGGGAAATGAACCGCGCCTTTCCACCGCACGATTGAGAGCAGGTTCTGACGTGCCGAACCTTGTTGGAAAATGGCTTGGCGCAAACAACGCACACACCTTCAAAAAGAAACGACTCAACCGGAAGTTGGATGCCATAGGTGATGCCGTCGACGTGTGGCGTCAAATAGCCCTCTCCGCCAATGCGCATGAGTACTTCTACATCCGCAGTTGTAATCCGAGCCGCCTTCGAGTGTCCATCTCCAAGCCACGCGCCTAACGTATATGGACCGATCGGCAGAGAAGCAGAAGGGAGTTTCAGGGTGCTCGCCGTTGCCACAGAGTGGTTGAGCCGATTGTCTTTAGTTGTGCACCGAACCGAGGCGGCAATTTCCTCCGTTGTCCGTACAGCAGCAAACATGCGTTGGTTCCAACCTCGGCTGACGTTGACGGATGCTGCCTGCTTCGACTTTCGCGAAGCCCGATCGTCAGTGAGCCACTGGTGCTCCGCATCGGCAACTATTGTGCTGCCATCATCAAATGTGACTTTGTAGCAGAGACGGTCCGCCATGCTATCCGTTGCCGCAGTGACCCGAGTGGGCGTGCCGTCCATGGCCAGAACTTCCTGTCCTGGGGTTATGTCGCCCATTGTGGTCCAACCAGTGGGTGTGGGAACCGGTGTATCCAACGCCAGAGCTTTACCAACGGCCGGACGAGCCGCTATAACGATCATCTGCCCACCGTGAAGGCCCTGGGTCAGCTCATCGAGTTCATAGAACCCGGTGGGGACGCCCGTCATGCCCTCCCCGCGGTGGCCAGCGGACTCAATTTCATCGACGGTGCCTTCGATGATGTCTTTCAGTGCAACGTAGTCCTCCGCTGTCCTGCGTTCGGCCACCGCATAGACCTCGGCCTGTGCAGCATTGACGATGTCATCGACTTCGCCATCGTTTGAATAGCCCAACTGCACAATCTTGGTTCCGGCGTCGACGAGCCTTCGCAGAACTGCTCGCTCACGAACAATCTCCGCATAGAATCCGGCGTTCGCCGCCGTCGGGACCGATTGGATAAGCGTATGCAGATAGGCGGCCCCGCCAATGCGTGCAATTTCACCACGTTTGGTCAATTCGTCCGAGACAGTAACCGCGTCAGCAGGTTCCCCGCGCCCGTAAAGGTCAATGATGGATTCGAAGATGCTCTCATGCGCAGGACGGTAGAAATCGATTCCGCGCAGCACCTCGACGCAGTCTGCAATAGCGTCCTTCGAGAGCATCATGCCGCCGAGCACGGACTGCTCGGCCACGAGGTCCTGTGGAGGGGTGCGCGTAAAGTCCCCGCCGCGCGAGGACTCCATTGAACTTGATTGCGCCAAAGACACTCCAGCGACCTTCCTTTGTCAGTTCCGCCCCACATACCGGCCAGGAGAACTCTTCCGGTGGCAGTTTTGCTTGCCTATACAGAACTATCAGGTGGCACCGACATTTCGGCTGCTACCGTCCTCCGATGTTGAGGAATCTTCCGCAACCGTAGTCCTGATTCCGCGACACGCCAACTAAGTTATCCACAAGTAAGTTTTTTCTCTGGGGATAAGTGGCCCAAGGTTGTGCACAGACTGGTAACAACTCTGTGGATAAGCATCAGATTTATTATGCATATGCCCTCTGACTAGGCAAGATAAGCTCATGCGCGTGTGGACGAAAAGAAACTTCGGGTAAACATTCATCCACAACTTTCGAGTTGACATGAAGGTCACGCAGGCCCTAGGTCCAACATTTGTCCCACTATCCACAGGGGCAACGTGATATCCACAACCGTTCACACACAAGGACGTCCCCTTCATATGCCCCTGGAGGAATACGAAGAGGACGGCCTGTAGAACTTATTCAGTCTCGTCTATCAATAGGCCTAGAAGTCGAAGAGATCGCCTAGAAAGCTGTCCTTCTTGCGGCGTCGAGACTTATCGTAACCACGGGATTGTTCGCGCCGTGGATCATCGCCTCTCATTCCGTACCTGCCGTCTCGATCATCATCTCGCTCCTCGTGATAACCCCTCCCATGGCGGTCTGAACCGAGGGTCGGCGAAGGAAGAGGAGGAGCGGCCATCGGTTGCTTCGATGCAGACGGACTGGGCTGAGGAACAGCGGGCGAATCGGCAGCCGCCCGGTCGATGATCTTGTCGAGCTCACCTCGATCCAGCCACACACCCCTGCACTCCGGGCAGTAATCAATCTCAATACCACTACGCTCGGACATCACCAGAGTGCTGCCATCCAACGGACACTTCATTGCATATTCTCCTCATTGTCTGCGGTCCATTCTGCAACGAATAGCGAAGCCACATCGTTTCGCAGAAGTCAGATGCGTACTGGGCCCACGACAGCGAAGCGCAGCACGGACCTCAGCTGAGGAACAGCAGTGAGTAAGGATTCGTCAACAACGCGACCACCAGTGCGGCCACCGCCATGAGTCGTCCATGACCCGTGAACAATGCTCTAACGGCGAAGACCAGAGCAGCCAGCGCCAGCGCAGTGCACAGGATCAGAGCAACCATGAGGCCAGCTTGTTGGGTAGCTGAATCTGCACTCACGGTGATGCCAATAATCAATAGGCCCAGAATCGGTGCCGCAATAGCACACGCCAGAGCCAGGCCTCCCGTCAGATGCGAGGGCCCCCCGTCAACCTCAAGGGGTGTTTCCGTCATGGCTCCACGCTACCGTCTCCTTGCCCGGGGCAGCACCGCCAACGTCGACAGACACAAAAGTGGCCGGAACCCCGAAGGGTCCCGGCCACTCAGTTGCACTATCGCCTACTGACGTGCGAGACGTTCCCTCGATCCTCTCAATATCTGATCGAAGGGTCTTCACGTCACTTGCTGGCTACGACCTCAAGGTCGATAACAGCAGCCACGTCGTCGTGCAGGCGGACGTTTGCCTGGTAGGAACCAACCGACTTGATGTGGGTGGGAATCTCTACCTTGCGCTTGTCAATGGTGCCGAGGCCAGCAGCCTCAACAGCCTTCGCAACGTCGGCGGTCTTCACGGTCCCGAAGAGACGTCCCGACGCGCCGGCCTTGACCGTGAGCTGAACAGCCTTGGAGGACAGGGCGGCGGCCTGCGTCTGAGCATCCTCAAGGGAAGCGTGCTCACGGGCAACGCGGGCAGCCTGAATGGACTCAACCTGCTTCTCGCCACCCTTGGTCCACATGAGGGCGAAACCGCGGGGCAGAAGGTAGTTACGTGCGTAACCATCTTTTACCTCGATGACGTCGCCGGCAGTGCCGAGACCGGTAATTTCCTGGGTCAGAATAAGCTTTGCCATGAATTTGGTTCCTTTCCCTTAGCCGCGGCCAGCGCCGGAGTAGGGCAGGAGCGCAACTTCACGTGCGTTCTTGATTGCCAGAGCGATTTTGCGCTGTTCCTGCACAGTTACGCCTGTGACGCGACGTGCACGGATCTTTCCACGATCGGAAATAAACTTGCGCAGCAACGCTACATCCTTGTAGTCGATGACAGTGATGTCAGCGGCCTTCAAGGGGTTGGATTTTGGTTTGGGCTTACGTAGTTCAGCCTTAGCCATCGTGGTGCTCCTTTTGTCTAGTGGAGCCCGCAGAACGGTTCCGCGGGATGGGGTGGACGGCTTGCGCCGTCACTGGTGTTACAGAAGGTTAAAAGGGTGGCTCGTTGGAATCCGGGCCGTTGCCCCAGCCCCCGCTGTTGCCCCCGGGCGTTGCCCATGGGTCTTCAGCCGGCTTGCCCTGGTTGCTCCCCGGATTGTTCCAGCCACCGCCAGAGCTTCCGCCCTGGCCGCCTGCGTTGCCGGCATTGCCGCCGTTGCTGTTACCTCCGCCGCCACCAAAGTTACCTCCGCCACCGCCGGAGCGCTGGTTACGGGAAATTTTCGCGGATGCGTATCGAAGGGATGGACCAATCTCGTCCACCTCGATTTCCATGGAAGTACGCTTTTCGCCTTCTTTAGTTTCGTACGAACGTGACTTGAGGCGGCCCTGCGCGACGACGCGGGTGCCCTTTGTCAGGGTCTCCGCAACGTTTTCTGCAGCTTCGCGCCACACCGATGCGCGAAGGAACAGCGTTTCGCCGTCCTTCCACTCATTCGACTGCTTGTCGAACGTACGGGGTGTGGAGGCAATGGTGAAGTTCGCCACTGCTGAGCCTGACGGGGTGAACCGTAGTTCCGGATCGTTGGTGAGATTACCAACGACGGTAATGATGGTCTCGCCTGCCATGCGGGCCTCCTGTTGTCCTGGTCCTTGTGGACGTCTTTGACGAAGAAAAGATCACACCGAATTACTCGGCGGAAACCTTCTGCTCCTCGGGGCGAGTGATCTTGGTCCGCATGATGGTCTCGTTGAGACCAAGCTGGCGATCAAGTTCAGCTGCTGCCGCGGGCGTGGACGTGAAGTTGACGACGGCGTAAATGCCTTCGGTCTTCTTCTGAATCTCATACGCGAGCCGGCGACGTCCCCAGATATCGACCTTATCGACGGTTCCTTCATCCTTGCGGATGACGCTCAGGAACTTCTCGAGTGATGCTTCAACGGTACGCTCTTCGACGTCTGGGTCGATGATTACCATCAGTTCATATGCACGCATTGTGAACCCACCCCCTTTGGACTAAATGGTCACGGTATTTCCGTAACAGGAGGTTCTTTGCGATGATCTGCTGCCAACTGTTGAACAGCGTGCCACGTGGCACAGACAAAACAGACTTACTTAGTCTACTCGAACGTGAACTCGTGATCGAATCATGCGGTGGCCAGGCTGCTACACGGGGTCTTCAGGGTTGATGCTGCGTGTTTCAGTCCGCTCATGACGACGGCGGACCCAATCACTGAGATACACCTTGGGAAGGATTTTCGACAGGGCGAGCGTCGCATAAAAGACGGTATGGATGGCCACGAAAGCCGCTAGCAGGGCGAATAGATCCGAGTGAATAACGGACTCTGGCAACAGAATCCCCGTGGGAAGCGCGGTCATGACGAAGCCTCATCGCTTGCGCGCGGACCAGCGTGAACCACATGTTTCCAGTCCGCTGTCCTGCCCAACGAAATGTCGATGATGCCCTTCACGTAGACAACGTTGAGAAACATGTCGAAGAGGAGCTCCGGAAAGAGCGTCAACGCCAATAGTCTGGCCCGCCATCCGCCCTTCCACACCGTGATCATTCGCTCCAGCATGAAGAGGAGTCCCACGCCCAACCAGAACGGGAACAAAACCCAGGCGTCCAAAGCGAAGACCGTCAACAGAATGAGGAGCAGGTACGAGGACAAGGCAATCACCCCATATCCAATGCCGAGCTGCTGCGCCCAGTACCGGACCGTCTGTGGAGTGACACCGTAGGCGCCAAGATTTTCGAGGGCGCCTCGCTGCCACCGCAACCGCTGCGCCCACAAAGTACGCCATGAGGGCATCAACTCCGTGACGACGGTGCAATCTGCCGGGGAGATCATGAGCCCGCCAAGAGACTTCAGGGCAATCGTCAGCTCGTTGTCCTCGGTCAAGGCCGCCGTGTCGTAAACGTCTCCCAGTCTTCCAGGAATGGTCTTCCCCCGCTGTTCCGCGACAGTCAGAAGCGCCGTAGGCCGAAATAGAGACGCCGTTCCAGTGAGCACAAACACGCGTCCACGTCGGCGCTGCATCTCCCGGGCGTAGCGGACATACTCATTGCGTTGGAACTGCCCAATCAGTCCATGCCCGGTCTCTCCATAGAAGAGCCCACCAACAGCCATCAGGGCCCTGTCTTCGGTGAAACGGCGCACAGCAGAGGCCAGGAATCCGTCGTCGAGCCTTGTATCGGCGTCCATCACCATGACAACGTCATTCAAACCCTGATCGGGAAGGATCTGGCTCAGCACCTGGTTCAGAGCGCCCGCTTTCTTCTTTGTGTTCCCCACCGACTCGAACACGTCCACACCGGCTCTGTGAGCCAGCTCAACCGTGGCGTCCGTGCAGTTATCCGCCACAACGATGATGCGCTCCGGCCGGTGCGACTGATGAAGCAGCGACTCCAAAGTGGAAGGCAGCGACGCTTCTTCGTTGTGGGCAGGGACCACGACTGTGACCGTTACCGGGCCCGCATAAGTGCCTCGTGTGGCCTCCATGATCCCGCGTGGAGCCAGTGGAACCGTTACTCGACCAGCAGATCGACGGGACGAGTTGCTGATGCGCCGTTCCAACAGCGCGACGCCGGCTGCCAGCAGAAGTGCGAACGCCACGGCAACAAGAATGACCCACAACGACGGCGCCTCAGCATCATAGAGAACATCCCAGATACCAACGACGATGTGGCGGGCCGAGGGTTCAGCCACCTCAGGACCCTGGATGACGATCGCCAACCAGAGAAGCGCCGCAGCTGCGGCAACCGCCACAGCGATAAAGACGCCTACCAGCCGATGCAGATTGCGTCTACGCATGAATCAACACCTATTCGGTGAAGAACCGCTGGACAACTGTGGACAGTCTGAACGGGTCCTGGACGCCACAGAGCTCACGGGCCGAGTGCATCGACAGCAACGCAATGCCAACGTCGACCGTCCGGATCCCGAGGCGCGTTGCCGTCAGCGGACCAATCGTTGAACCACACGGCATCACGTTATTGGACACGAACTCCTGGTACGGCACCTCCGCATCCCGGCAGAGCCGCGCCCACAGCGCAGCACCCTGCGCGTCCGTGGCATAACGCTGATTCGCGTTGATTTTCAGCAGCGGTCCACCATTGAGAAGTGGGTGGTTTGCCGGATCGTGGCGGTCCGAATAATTGGGGTGCACAGCATGCCCTGCGTCAGCAGAAACGCACACCGAATCAGCGAATGCCCGCAACCGGTCCGAGGAACCGGCGTCGAGCCCGTCCGAAATTCGGTGCAGCACGTCCTCGAGAATAGGACCGGCAGCACCTGAACGGGAGGCACTCCCGATTTCCTCGTGATCGAATGCGGCGAGGACCGCGATGGGCCCGTCCTTGGCTCCTGCCACGGATACCAGCGCCTCAAGCCCTGCGTGCACAGAGGACAGATTGTCCATCCTGCCCGCGGCAAAAAACTCGTCCTCCGCACCGAAGATTCGGCCCTCCTGAGTATCGGCGACAACGACGTCGTACCCGCCGATGTCCTCCGCGCACAGTCCCGTCTCCCCCGCCAACAGACCCAGCAAGTCCGCCTCGGACGGGTCCCCGATCCCCCAGATGGGGTTCATGTGCTGCTGCTTGTCGAGCTTCAGGGAATCGTTGACCTGCCGGTCCAGGTGGATCGCGAGCTGAGGGAATCGCAGCATGGGTCCGGTGGCGACCAGGTGCTCCTCGCCGTCGAGCGTGACCAACCGGCCAGCAAGGCACAGCTCACGATCCAGCCACGAGTTCAGCAACGGCCCACCATAGACTTCGACGCCGGCCTGCAGCCAGCCGTTACGTCCGATGGTGGCCTTGGGCTTCAGCTTGAACGACGGCGAGTCAGTGTGTGCCCCCAGGATATGAAAGCCCGTCGTCGCCGTCGCACTCTCCGGCACTACCCACGCGATCAGCGCGCCATCGCGGACGATGTACCGGTTTCCTGCACCCTGAGGCCATTGCGTGGCCTCGTCCAACCGGGTGAAACCGGCGGCGTCGAGGCGTCGTGCAGCCTCCTGAACGGCGTGAAAACTCGAGGGGGAAGCACCAATATAGGAGCCAAGATCTGTGATGTGGTCAACAGCGGAAGTCATGATGTTGAGCCTATCAACACCCCAGTTCCCCACCCGGGCCCGCGGCAAAGCACCATTTGATGTAGCGGGCTAGTAGTCGAGGCCCTGACTGGGAGTGACCAGCCCTGTTTCGTAGGCGTAGACCACAACCTGGACCCGGTCCCGCAGGTGGAGCTTGCTGAGGACACGACGCACATGGGTTTTCACGGTTGTTTCGGACAGGAAGAACCCCTGGGCGATCTCCGCGTTGGACAGTCCCTCGGCGATAGCTCCGAGCACTTCACGTTCACGCGGCGTCAGCTCATCCAGCAACGGGTCACGAGGCGGCGGTGACTGGGCCGGCGCGGGAAGGGAGCGGACGTACGTTTCGAGTAGGCGCTGGGTGATCCGGGGCGCGACGACGGCGTCCCCACTAGCCACCAAACGGACCGCCTGTACCAGCTCCTGCGGTGCAACATCCTTGAGGAGAAAGGCCGATGCCCCTGCCTGCAACCCTGAGAATGCGTACTCATCCAGGTCAAACGTGGTCAGGATAATAATCCTCGCGCACGAGGCCGCAGCGATGCGCCTCGTCGCCTCGATCCCGTCCATAACCGGCATCCGGACATCCATGAGCACGACGTCGGTCTCCTGCACCGCAACCTGCCGCACAGCATCCGCGCCGTCCACCGCTTCGCCCACGACCTCGAAGTCATCCTCGCCCTCAAGGATGAGCCGGAAACCCATCCTCAGCAGCGGCTGGTCATCCACCAAGAGGATCCTGATTTTGGGATCTACAACCTCGGTCATGTCAGTCACTCCCCCTCATCCGGTACAACAAGCGTCACGTCAACCCTCCATCCGCTCTCCAGCGGACCGATCACAGCCCGTCCGTCATAAATGGCTGCCCGCTCGCGGATTCCGTTGATGCCCTGACCCGAACCCACGGAGTCGCCGTCCAGCGAGCCGGCTCCGTCGTCCGTCACTCGGATCCGCACCTTGCTGCCTTCACGTTCAATCAGCACCTCGACGGTACTCACACCCTTGGCATAGCGCAGGACGTTGGTCAAAGACTCCTGGACGATCCGGTAAACGGTCAGTTGAAAACCGTGGTGCTCAGGCAGAGCCCTTCCAGTAACCACAGACTTCAGTGGCAGGCCAGCCAGCCGAAACCCATCTAGCAGTGACGCAAGGGATCCTGTCACAGGTTGCGGCTCACGCGGCGCTGCCGAGCCCTCGCCCTCACGCAGAACGCCGAGGACCCGGCGCATATCGGCAAGCGCTGTCCGACCGGCAGAAGACAATTCAGTCAAGACCTCCCCGGCGCGGTCCGGATTTTTTCGGACGACGACGCCGGCACCGTCCGATAGCGCGATCATCACCGACAGTGAATGCGCGACGACGTCGTGCATCTCCCGGGCGATCCGGTTGCGTTCGTTGGCTGAGGCGAGGCGCTCGTTTCGCTCGGCCCAATCGGCCAGCTCCATCTCGTGCAGGCGGTCGCGGCGCACCGTGACTCCGATGCCCACGGCTATGAAATAGGTCAGCAGAACAAAGCCGATGATAACCAAAATCACCCACGGGTCATCGCTGAAGGCTTCCTCGGGCGCCACCCAGAAGGACCCGATACTCGGAATGGAGGAAAGTGCCATGGCTGTAAACGCGTATCGGGCAGAGTGCTGTAGCGCCACGGCGTAGAGGCAGGCCCAGATACCGATGCCGAAACTCATTGTTGCGTCGCTCAGAAGAGTGATCAGGGGCTCAGCCAGTGACAGAACAAAAAGGATGAGTACCGGTTTGAAGCGGCGGAACAGGAGGCAGCCTGCAGCCGCAAGCACCAGCACGATCAGCCACCAACGTTCCTGACCGGAGGTCCCGAAGACCGCGTTAGGCAATGTTCCCACCACAAAGAAGGTGGATACCAGCAGGTCCATGAGCCGGGGGTGGCGATGGAAGAAGCGGCGAATTGGGCCGCGTCGTCGTTCGTTGATCTCGGTGAAGGAGACGACGGCCGTTCGTTCCGCCGTCTCCTTCACCAAGGATGAGGAGCTCATGAGCTGAGCTTAGTTCTAGCGCCGCCTAGATATCGCGCGCTTTGGTGACGAACAGTGAGGCAATGAACAGGACCAGTGCCCAACCACCGAGAACGAGCGCGCCCTGCCACTGGTTGAAGGCGTCGGGCATGATGTCGATGGCAACCATCTGCTCGCCGCCAGAGCTGGGAAGGAAGCGACCGGCATCTGGAATCCAATCGGCAATGCTGGAGAAGATCAGCAGCAGGATCGGAAGCACCATTAGGAGACCAATGCTGGTCACCACGCCGCCAGCGGTATTGCGCAGCAGCGTACCGATGGACATGGCCAGAATCGCCACAAGGGCCAGGACGGAACCAGTGTTGATGATGTGCAGCAGAATGCCGTCGTCGGTCAGGCTGAACGTGAGATCCTGTGTGGCGAGAATCGGCTGCGCCACGAGGTAGCCGAGGAACGCCGATCCGGCGCCGACAATGAAAGCGATGACCGCGAACACCAGGTTCTTGGCCACGAGAGCTGGGATACGGGTGGGCACGGCCACCATCGTTGATCGGATCATGCCGGTTCCCCATTCAGAGGCAATCAGCACAACGGCAAGGGATGCGACCAACAACTGACCGAAAATGAGACCCGAACCCGGAACCGTTCCCGCGATCGACGCCGGCTCCGGCGTCCCAGCCATGTCCACTCCCTCAGGGGTGTTAGCCATCATTTCCGCGAGGACCGTAGTAGACCAGGCGCTAAGGGCTGCCAGACCCACCATGATCACAGCGGTGATGGCGAGCAGTATCACGGTGGACGGAACGGTGGTGATCTTGATCCACTCAGATTTGAGCACACGGCCGAAGGTGACACCGCCGAAGTTCCGCACCGAAGGGTGCGTGGGGGCGGAAACTGTTGTGGAACTCATGGTTACTTTCCTTCCCCGGCTGAAATGCCGGCGTGTTCAGAGCCGAGGCCTTGCGAATGGTACTCAACCGAATCTTGGGTGAGACGCATGTACGCTTCCTCCAGGGATGCCTGCAATGGCGTCAGTTCATAGAGCAAAACGTTGTTCTGCAGTGCGGTGTACGCAATCTGACGCGGTTCAACACCACTGATCTCCAGGAGCTCAGGTTCGAGCTGCCGGGAGGTGACGCCGTCGTTCGCCAGGGTGCGCACCAGCACCTCTGGCTGGTCAGTCCTGACGCGCGTGCTTGACTGGCCCTGATTCCCGATGATCTGCGCGATCGGTGCGTCCGCGATGATCTGGCCGCGCCCAATCACAATGAGGTGGTCAGCCGTCAGAGCCATTTCGCTCATCAGGTGGGATGACAGGAAAACTGTCCGGCCCTCCGCTGCGAGTCCCTTGGCCAGGTGACGCACCCACTGCACACCCTCCGGGTCCAGCCCGTTGACGGGCTCATCAAGGATCAGAGTGTGAGGGTCGCCGAGCATGGCGACGGCGATGCCAAGCCGCTGGCCCATGCCGAGGGAGAAACCGCCAACTCGCTTCTTCGCGACGGGACCGAGGCCTGTCATCTCAATGACTTCGCGGACCCTGCTGGTGGGAATTCCGTGCGTGGCAGCCATAGCCCGGAGGTGGTTGAACGCCGAACGACGGGTGTGAACTGCCTTGGCGTCCAAGAGCGCCCCCACCTCATGCAGCGGCGCCCGGTGCTGGCTGTAAGGCTTGCCGTTGACGAGAACCTCACCGTGCGATGGGCGGTCGAGACCCACGATCATTCTCATCGTGGTGGATTTGCCAGCGCCATTTGGTCCTAGAAAGCCGGTGACTTTTCCAGGCTGCACGGTGAAGGAGACGTTATTGACCGCCGTCTTTGAACCGTAGTTCTTGCCAAGGCCTCGTGCCTCAATCATGGATCATCCTTATGGATTCGAGGAAACTTCTACGTAGGTCAAAAGACCATACTCGTCCACAGTAGGGTTCGTGACGCTTTCAGACACCAACCAAGAGGACGATGTTGGGCTTCAACCACCTAGTCCTCAGGGATGATTCCCCCATTCAATGCCCAGAACTAATTGCGGTTTCGCGGAGCCGGTCTGCTCGACGAAGTTCAACACTGAGGAGACAAAGCGGTCTGGCTCATCATGGAAGATTGCGTGCGCGCTATGGGGGAACAGCACGGTCTGCGCTCCCCGGACGTGCTCTCCGATCCAGGCCGTCCCGCGCCAGTTGTAGGCCTGATCCTTTTGGCCAGTCATGACCAGGGTGGGAAGATCCAACTGCTCTAGAAAGTCACGCCAGTCATGCCGAGTGTGGTCAGCCATGATCGCGTTGCGCACCTGCGCCCCACACTTTGCCATTTCCTTGATGAAGAGCTCCCGATCAGCCTCGCTCACCGGGGAGGCGCAGATCTCGTCGACTTGATGCTCGATCATGGTGTCAAGTTCGTAACTGACCTTCCCCTGGAACCGGGCGAGGCCGACGTCGTCAAAGCACTCGGCGTGGTGCCAGGGCCAGTCCGCGGCGAGATACTGGCGCGGCACCTGGCTGCAGTAGATCCCACCGGATACCCGCTGCGACCCGAAATTCTCCAGCATACTCCAGGCAACTGCTGAGCCGAGCGACCAGCCAAGGACAATTGCCTCCTCGATGTGCAGGTACTCCAGTAACTCATGCAGGTCTGCCCCCATCCGCGCCACTTTGGGCTGGTAGGGCGGGGCGCCGGAGTCGCCGTGACCTCTCAGATCCAACGCAACGACCCGGCAGTGCTGGGCGAGCGCGGGAGCGACGCCGTCGAAGAATCGGTGGCTAAACCCCCAACCGTGCAACAGCACCAGCGGCGGACCAGACCCGGTATCGGCAAAACTCAACTCGATACCGTCAGTGGTCGTAAACGTGGGCATGAACACTCCTCGCTATCAGAACTCCCGTAGGGGTTGTTGAACCGACTCTACGTTGTTACGTTCAAGTCAAGGCTTCGAAAGGAAAATCATGGACCTCGGCATCAAAGACAAGATTGCACTGGTTACCGGTGGCGCCGGTGGCATCGGCTCGGCGGCGGCGCAACAGCTGCTGGACGAAGGGACCACTGTGGTGCTCTCCGATCTGCACCAAGAGGCACTTGATGACGTGGCTGGCGCCTTGAACGCCCCTGACGGCAAGCTCTTCGCCTTCGCCGCAGACATCACCGACGTCGACGAGGTGGCCCGATTGCGCGAGCAGACCGAGGCCGCAGTGGGCGATATCGATATCCTCGTGCAGTCCTCCGGAATCACCGGCGCTCAGGGACTGTTCCATGAGATCGACGACGAGGGCTGGGTGAACACAATCACGGTGGACCTTCTGGGCCCCGTCCGGCTTACCAAAGCTTTCCTGCCTGCTCTGCGCAAGGGTGGCTGGGGTCGGATTGTCTATCTGTGCAGCGAGGACGCGGTGCAACCGTATGACGATGAACTCCCCTACTGTGCGGCCAAGGCTGGCATCCTGGCCATGGCCAAGGGGCTCTCGCGTAGTTATGCCAAGGAGGGCTTGCTGGTCAACACGGTCTCCCCCGCGTTCATCAGCAGCCCGATGACAGATGCCATGATGAAGAGGCGTGCTGCCCAGCTCGGCACCAGTTTTGACGAGGCGATCGTGAGCTTCCTCGACGAAGAACGGCCGTACATGGAGCTCAAGCGCAGGGGCGAGCCCGATGAGGTTGCAAGCGTGATCACGTTCCTCTGCTCGGATCGAGCGAGCTTCGTCAACGGATCCAATTACCGGGTTGACTCCGGCTCAGTAGCGACGATCTGAGGTCCGGCGATGGCTAGCACGAGCGAGCACTACGATTACGTGATCATCGGTGGCGGGATGGTCGGAGACGCGGCCGCCAAAGCGATCCACGAGACCGACGGCCATGGATCAATCCTGATTATAGGGGCAGATCCGGAGCCTCCGATCGCCCGGCCCGCGCTGTCGAAGAAGCTGTGGAGGGACCCAGACTTCACCTTAGATCAGGCCTGGTTGAACACAGAGCAGGAATCCGGCGTCGAGCTGATGACCGCGGACCCGGCGACGTCAATCGATCTCGACGCACACACGGTCCGTACGGCTTCCGGTGAGCAGGTGGCCTATGGGAAACTGCTGATCGCCACCGGCGGCGAGCCGCATCACCTCGATCTTC
Organism: Arthrobacter roseus; assembly: GCF_016907875.1. NCBI lineage: Bacteria > Bacillati > Actinomycetota > Actinomycetes > Micrococcales > Micrococcaceae > Arthrobacter > Arthrobacter roseus. Next base: position 309,881 of record NZ_JAFBCU010000001.1, read on the forward strand.
CCGACGACGATCGGGTGATCGCCTTCCGCACCGTCTCCGACTACCGCAGGCTGCGCGAGCTGAGCGGCGATAACCGCCACCTGCTGGTAGTGGGAGGCGGCTTCATCGGTACCGAGCTGGCCGGCTCTTTGGTGCAGAACGACACTCGGGTGACACTTGCCTATCCCGAGAATCTGGTTAACGACTCGCTCTTCCCACGAGAGCTTGCCCAGGCGGTGACCCAGATGTTCATCGACCACGGCGTGATCCTGTCACCGCAGACAAGAATCGCTTCGGGCTCAGTCGAAGACGGGCAACTGTCGATCCGCGACGAAAGCGAGACAACGTTCATGGTGGACGGCGTTGTCGTTGGCCTCGGCATCAGCCCCTCAACTGAGCTTGCCGAGACCGCCGGGCTAAACGTCGACGACGGCGTCGTGGTTGACGCTATGTTGATGACGAGCCATCCGGATGTGTTCGCGGCCGGTGATGTGGCGAACTATCCTGATCGGTTGCTTGGGCAACGTCGGGTTGAGCACGTGGACAACGCGAACGCTATGGGTGCTCGGGTAGGCGCCAACATGGCGGGCGACCCGCAGCCCTATACGCACACGCCCTACTTCTACTCGGTGTTGTTCGGTATCCGTTATGAGGCTGTAGGCTCGTTGGACTCGTCGTTGGACATGGTCCAGGACTGGACCGCGGACCGCAGCCGAGGCGTCGTTTACTATCTCAGTGACTCTGGCGAGGTGGCTGGGGTGCTGCTGTGGAACTTCCCAGACCAGACCGACGCCGCCCGGCAGGTGATCGCCGATTCTCAGGCAGGAACGCTAAGTCGCGATGAACTGCGCGGTCGAATCCCGATCGGTGGTTAAACCTGCTTGGCCAGAAGTTTAGCCAGCTCCTCGTCCGGGTCACACGGACTGCCGATTAGGAACCTTGCACTACTGCGCCTGCGCATGACACGAAACCGTGCTGATGGTGCGACCTTCCGCGATGCGGTCATCAACAGCATCGCCCCTCAGCCAACCCCTCACCCAGCATCTCAGGGCGAAGGCGACGGGAATAAGGGTGAGGGAGGCAAGAAGCCCGAATAGCATCGCCGGCCCCCCGACGCTTGCGATGGACCCGATATAAGCGAAAACGCCCGCGAGAAGCACGGCCATGAAAATAACCGACGCTGTCAGGATATTTGTCCAGCGCGTCGACTGGTTGGTCCGTGTTCTGCCAGCCACCGCGGCCGAGACCAGCTGCCAAGCTGCCACCACTGCCATCTCGACACCGACGACTGCGACTACAAGTGCCATGACGGTTGGGAGCGCCAGATACGCAACCTCCGGGTATGCGCTGGCGTAGCTTGCCCCGGCCGACGGAATAACCACCAGTTGGATCAGCAGGGCCGCGAGCGCAGCAAGTCCGAGGAAAAAGCGAATAGGTAGAACTTCCTGCTTGGTCATGTCGCGATCCTTCTCTTACTTGCATCTACTGTCAATCATGCATGAAGCCGGAATGCATCGTGTTGCGAGCCGGATTCCGTCTTACTGAGATTGGGGCAACCATGCGAACGACTTGGCAATTGAGTATCACCCTTCCGAATGAGATGGCCCGACGCACGTTATTCGCCCGCGGCCAGGCACTGGAGGCCTGGCTCCACATGGAGCAGCAGAGACGCGCTAGCTGGTTGTGTTCCGACCGGAAGCCCTTAAACAAGTTGAGGAGCTTTACGACTTCATCGCCGGTGCAGGCTCACCCGGTAACGCTGAAGGCTTCACCGAGTGGATAGTCTCGTTTTGCGAAAGCCGCGCCCATTTCTCCTACCGTGGGGTATCGCGCGACGATCTTCGTCCGGCGCTACGGACGATCGAGTACATCAACTATGCGGGTGCCCTGTCTCGGATCCCCCACCGAACATCCGAATGAATCCGCGACGGCCGAGCGTGAACTCTGCCTAGAGACTTACTTCGCAGTGTTTTCGAGTCCCATTCCGTTCCACGGACTGCCACCTGACCTCCTGCCCGCGCACTCCATTGCGATAAAACTGAATGCTTGGCTCGCTGGGTTGCAGGCGTGGGTTATACCGCAGCTGTTCTAAGGGACCTTGATGGTAAAAAGCTCGGTGGGGTTGCGTTTAGCTCAACGCAGATTGCTGTCAACGTGGTGAATCGAACGGCCTTGGCCTTGTTTGTTTTCAGGATTGAAAGATTTGCCATGGTTATTCCTGTCCGCCTGGATAACTCTGTCAAGGTCATTGCCCGGTTGGTCAGCACCTCGCCGAGGTGGCATTCAACGAGGTGTTCCTGGGTCGGGACAATTGACTCGGGGCCTTTTGGGAAATCAGACAACTCCCTCAACCTCGCTTTCCAGGCGCGCCCCGGAGCGGAACGCGATTGCAAGGGCAGCAGCAATGACACCAAGCAGCATCATCAGGATGGGCCTGTGCGGCAGGGCGACAATGATTTCCGGGAAATCGGCTCCCACGGGCAAACCGCCTGAGGCCTCATTGGGTGTAGCGAGGGTGTGGATGTGGTTGGGTCCCTAGACAGGGCCCATGACAACCGGGCTCCTACCTAGGGACCCAACCAGTTGCGTATCCGGCACTTACGAGACTGCTAATGAGGGTCAGGACCGCGCAGATCCAGAAGGCTGTAGACATCTGTTCACTCTATGCGTGGATCGTGGCAGCCTTATAACTATGTCCGGGTCTGGAGCCTTACTCGGGATATCGAAAATTGAGTAGTAACAGAACAGGATTACGCGCTAGGCGCCGGGGGTATGTTGGTAGACCGGCCAGCCCGCACTTCTTCCAGGTCAGGAACGTGGTTGTACAGCGTTCCAGTTCCTTAGAACTGGGACATTCCACAAATTAACGCTGACGTTTTTGAGAAGTCGTCAGCACATCAACTCCCCGCCCGCAGAGGGAACGGGCACTGGGACACCCATAGTTCACTGGACCATGCTACCTGAGGACATTGGTGCAATGCGGGCTGGACGCCATAGCGGGCGAAAGACAGCCGGATCGGCGCTAGGCTAAATCAATGTCAATGCTATCTCGTTCGGACTTTTGGTACCTCTTTGATTACGGAATGGTGGTTTCAACCGCTCCGGAGGCAAACGACTGGCGGGCTTTAGAGCACGCTACCGGGGCGGATCTCGAACCAAAAACAAGCACCTACTGGGCGAATCGTGAAGCTTTTGACTCCGGACAGTTGAATCCGCAGGAGTACTGGTCAGGAGTACTCGACCGCCCCGCTAGTCGGGCAGAGATTGAGTCGCTAGAAAACCTTGATTTGGCATTGTGGTCCCACCTCAATCCGACCACGTTATCGGTTTTGGAGACCTTGCAAAACGAGCAAGCCAGGATGGCTCTTCTTTCGAACATGCCTGTTCAGATGTCGAAGCGACACCTCGACGGATCGTCGTGGACAAAATACTTCTCGAAACTTTACTGGCTCTTCGCGTTTCGTGGTGAATATCAGCCCGCTGAGATGAATTTCATGCCACCGTCCGGGCAGCACTTCTCAATAGGATACGTGATTGGTAATTGGTCGGATTGCGGAACCCTCGAGCAATCCGTTTGATGTTTTTGATCATCGTGTTGGCTGCCTCGACTTTCGCCGTGGTGACCCGGGTGTCGAGCAGTGTTTGGATCTCTGGCCACCACTTGGTCACGGTGGTCAGCAGCCGATCAGTTTCCATCATCGCCGCCGACTTGACCTGGCGCTCAAAGAACTCTTTTCGCTCTTGGACGCTGGCTGGATTGCTACTGGAAAGCATCAGTCGCAGTGCTTCCTTCACTCCCCAGGCGGCGGCGAGTTCCTGGGTCGGATCATCGGTGGCGAAGACATCATCGAGTCGTTTCTTGCCGGCGTCGGAGAGCGTGTCGTAGCCGCGCAGCAGCAACCGCCTGTGGGCCCAGGCCTTGTCCGTTTTCAGGCCGCGGCGCCCGTGTTGCTCCCGGGCGACGCGCTGGCGGACCCCGGTGAGCATGTCATTGGCCAGCAAGACGAGGTGGAAGTGATCCACGCTGACGGCGGCATCGGGCAGGTGCTCGCGCAGGGCTTTGCGGAACGCCGCCGACGGGTCGATCCCGACCGTTTCGATGCCGGCCAGCCAGGCGGCGGGTCGGGACTTGAGCCAAGCCCCGACGCCGTGGCTGTCGCGGCCGTTCACGATGCCCAGTACCTGGCCGGAATCGACATCGACGATGGTGGACATCCATGGCTCGAACCGGGACCATTTCCCGCTCTGCTGGTCCTTGAACCAGCGCACGGATCGGTAGCGGTGCTCATCGATCCCCAGCCGTGCCGGGGTCAGCAGGTCCACCGATGGCAGCGCCAGGGCGGCAGCGACAACAACAGTGTTGACCAGCCACCAGGAGACCCCGAACGCGGCCGCGACCTCGCTGGCCGCTCTGCCGGAGGAGACGACGGCGTCTTTGAGCGTGTCCTTGAGTCTGGCCGTAGACCGGGCGAAGCGGGGCACTTGCGGGGTCGACTCGGCAAAGGTCTTCCGGGTGCAGGCAGGTTCGTCACAGAAGAACCGGCGCTTGGCCCACCACACGCTCACCGGCCCGGCGACGAGGATGTCACGAACCCGCTGTCTCCGTCTCGAATGCACCCGGGTGGAAATCACACCGCAGCCAGGGCAGCCCGGCGGGAAGTCCGAGGCGACCGTGACAACACGGATACCGTCACCGTTCATAACGGCGGTGACGATTCGGTAGCCGGGCAGATTGAAGAGTGTCGTCGCCGCATCCGGGCACGACTGGGTAGGCTGATTCAAGGCTCGTGGTTCCTGACTTGAGAAGAATGCTAGACACATCCATCTCAACAGGGCCACGGGCCCTTACTTTGCTACGACACGAACCCCGGATTCACCACCAACCGTGAAGAGCCACTTTACTTCAGCGGGCAGCTAGGTCTTGCGAAGCCGGACAAACGAATTTTTGATCATGCTTTGGTTGGTTTAGATGCACGCCCAGAGGACGTGGTGTTCATCGACGACAACGCAGCGAATATCGCAAGCGCGCAGAAGCTTGGCTTCAGAACCGTACTTCATACTTCCGCAACGGACCTTCGAGCAGAACTATCAGAGCTCCTCGGCTGCTGACAATCAAATAGACGGCATGAAGCATGCCGATGAACGAACACTGCCTGGAACTCTTTGCCCAGAACATAGATCTGGCGCGAGTACGGAGCTATCCTCCTTCGAGGAAACCATGAGTCGACCATTCTTCAGGAGCTGGCGGTCACCCTCAAGGCTGAATTCCAACGCGCATTTGAATACCATGGCCTAACCCCCTCCACGGCGCGCAAAGCCGCAACGGTTGCCTATTACCTGGGCCGGTGGCGTTCCTATAAAGGAACCCTTAACGGACGGGTGTGCGCGTTGGCCGGTCCTTTGTATGAAGAATAGGCCGAGCGGCTTGCTCTTGGCGACCTTGAACGAATAGGCATCGCCCATTGGTGCTGAGCAGAGGTTTCAGGCCGATCAGCGTGTAACTGTTGTACTGCCTGGTCAGGTAACCCATCGTCAGCGCAAGTTCTTGGCGTTCGTGATCAGTTCCGTAAGCTGCGCGTCCGTCACACCCTTTCGTCGCCACAAGCGCAGGTTATTAGCGAAGTCACGAGCCCAAGTGTTCAATGGGGCTCCTGCCGCAACGATTGTGTCAACGTCGGCATCGCTGCTGGGGGTTTTCGGGGCCAGGGCAAGCTTCCGCATGGATTCTCTACTCTGAGCAAGGCCGGCGACGCGCTCGGCCTCAAACCATTCGGAGAGCAGGTCATTGTCGTGTTTCGGACCCGCTGCCTCCAACAGGGTCAGACCGACGCGAAGGTCCCTGAGCGGTTCAGCTACTGACTCGGCTCGGAGGTTGATGGTGTTCAGCGTCGCGAGGGCGATAAGTGCTCGAACAAAGGCTCCGTCACTGCGCTCCTCAGCCCGGGCGGCCGCGGCGGCGACCCGCTCGGACTTCGCGAGGCCGACTGCGACCCACGTGGAGATGATGATCGCGGCGGCAGGGACAGCAATCCCAGTAATGATCTCCAGAGTTGTGTTGTCCATGCAACCACACTAGGGCTGCCGCGGGGCCGCTGCGCTCATCCGTACCTCTGACGGCGGGTGGCTGCGGTGCCCTTTAATCGGTCTTCCGCCGGAACACCTACCGCTCGAAGCTCCCCAGATTTAGGTTTGTCGTTTTCCGAAGTCGACTGCACGGCGACCCCGTGCCCGTAAGACCAACCTTCACCGAACACACCCCGCTCTGACCTGCACCGCTGAAATGTAGCTCCGAACAGTGTGTCAGATACCCAGTACGGTGACTTGTCCGGTGACGGGGCCATATCTGGGACACTGCTTGGTATATCTCAATTCTTTATCGGTTACTCAAGATGCCCGACCAACAAGACCTCACCGCGAGCGCGACGCTGACCACGGAGGCATGAAAGTAGCCAAGGGTCCGCTGCTGTTCAAAAGCCAAGACTCTCGGTCAGGCAGGAAACTAACCTCTTCGCACGACACGCCGCTGGCGCGCACGTACTAAACGAGCGGTGCCACGCGTCACCGACTGCTGATGGAACCAAATTTCTTGATGCACAGCGGAACGAAAATCAGCAGCATCAGGACAATGCCGATGATGATCGTGATCACCGGATTCTGCAGCGTCCAGGACGTGGGCGGAGGGAAACTGGGATCAGTATTGCCGAACAGGACTCTCGCGGAGTGGACCAGTGCGGAGACGGGGTTCCATTCCGCGATGTTCCGCAGTACGTCAGGCAGCGTGTGAAGCGGGACAAACGCATTGGAAATGAAGGTCAACGGAAACAGGATCATGAACGAGGCATTATTGATAACCTCGGGGCTGCGCACGCTCATGCCCAGTAGTGCCATCACCCAGGAAAATGCGTAGGCAAAAAGCAGCAGCAGGCTGATTCCTCCCAACAGACCCCAGACGCTCGTGGTGACCCGCCATCCCACCAGCCAACCCGTTCCCATCATGATCAGCATGGAGATGCCGTTGATCATCAAGTCACCGTTGGTCCGCCCGATTAACACCGCGGAAGTGCTCATGGGTAGGGTCCTGAACCGGTCAATAATCCCCTCCTTGAGATCCTGGGCCATCGCCGAACCCGAGTAAGTGGATCCAAAAATCACGGTCTGAGCAAAGATGCCTGCCATCAGGAAGGACGTGTAATTATCGATCGCCATTGCACCCGCATAGACCTGACTGAACAGCAGCACAAACATGATCGGCTGCAAAATGGTGAAGACCAGGATGTCCGGGACACGCTTGATTTTGATCAGGTTGCGGCGGGTTGCTATCCAGCCGTCGGAAAACCACTGTCCGAGCGGCGAGGTGGCGCCGGAGCCTTGTTCAATTGCAGCGCTCACTTGGCCTTCTCCATTTCAACATTGTTGTTCTCTTCGTCCTCTTCCGCCGCGCGTCCTGTCAGCTTCAAGAAGACGTCATCCAGGGTCGGGCGCCGAATGCCGGCGTCGTGAAGCTCAACCCCGGCTTCCCCGAGGTCGGCAAGCACATACTGGAGTGCCTTCGCCCCCTCGACGACGGGAACTTCCATAGTCCGACCGTCACCGCTGGACTGCGGTTCCCCGGCTCCATGGCGGGCCAACGCCTCAATTGCCGCACCGGCGTCGGCTGCGTCAATGATGGTCAACTCAATACGATGTCCGCCTATGCGGGCCTTCAGCTCATCGGAAGTACCCTGGGCAATGACCTTGCCGCCGTCGATTACGGCAATGTTGTCCGCTAGCTGATCCGCCTCCTCCAAGTACTGCGTGGTGAGCAGGACCGTGGTGCCATCGGAGACCAGATTCTTGATGACATCCCACATTCCCAGCCGGCTCCGCGGATCAAGGCCCGTGGTTGGTTCGTCGAGGAAGAGAATTTTCGGCCTCGTCACGAGGGCACCAGCGAGGTCGATCCGGCGTCGCATCCCGCCCGAGAATCCCTTGACAGGGCGGTTTTGTGCCGCAGTCAGGTCAAACATCTCGATGAGTTCGGTAGCCCTGCGACGCGACTCCCTCTTGCCCAGGTGGTACAGACGCCCCACCATATCCAGGTTCTCGAAACCCGTCAGGTTCTCGTCCACTGCGGCGTACTGCCCGGAGACCCCAATGGATCGGCGGACCTCTTTGGCTTCACGCACGACGTCGAGTCCCGCCACGGTCGCTTCGCCGTCGGTAGGTTTGATGAGGGTGGTGAACACCTTCACTGCGGTGGTTTTTCCTGCCCCGTTGGGGCCGAGCAATCCCTGCACGGTTCCTTGAGGGACCGTGAGATCAAGGCCGTCCAGTGCGTGAACTGGGCCCGTCTTCGCCTGGTAGATCTTTCTGAGCCCGCGAGCCTCGATAATTGCCATGGTGACAGCTTATCTGCGACGCCAGCGCCGATTTGCACAGCGTGCAAACTTGCACGTAGTGTAATCCCGTGAACAGTGAAGAACTCTCCGTCGGCGAAGAGGCCCTGAGCCGTCGACTACGCCAAAAGGCGGCCACCCGCCGCGGAATTGGGCAGGCTGCCCTGACCCTTGCCCGCACCCGGGGCCTCGGAAAATTCACGGTGGACGAAGTCGCGGAGAAGGCCGATATCTCGCGCCGTACCTTCTTCAACTACTTCGCCTCCATCGAGGCCGCCGTCAATCTTCCGGTCGAACAGTTCTTGGACAACGCCCTCGAGAAGCTAACAGAAGAGCCAGCAGAAAAACCTATCCTCGATGCCGTCCTGGCCGCCGTTGCAGGCAACCTCGATCAGGACATCATGAACGTCCTGATCGAACTGTGCCTGATGAGCGATGGGAGCCCTGAACTCCAACGCTATGAACTACAGACCTGGAGCTTCGCGCAACTTCGGCTGGAAGAGGGACTCCGTCAGCGTCTGGGGCTGCCGACAGGAGCCAAAAAGCTGTTCATCAGCTGCCTTGCCGGGGTATTGATGTCCTGCGGCCGCGAAGCACTGAACGAGACCACCCGCATCATCCAGGCAAACCCTTCACTCCCCGAATCCACCACCACGTTCCAGGAGCTACTGCTGGAGAGCATCACCATGCTCCGCAGTGGTTTCTCTCTCACCGACTAAGGATCACCATTCATGGCTTCTCTGCTGTATCGACTAGGAAAATTTGCCTACCAGCGGCGGTGGTGGGTCATCTCCGCTTGGCTCGTCATCATCATCGCCGTTGGCGGCTCAGTTGCAGCCTTTTCCGGCAAGATGACCAACAGCTTCAGCATTCCGGGAACGGCCTCGCAGAACGTCCTCAACACGCTGCAGGAGGAATTTCCGGATGCCGCAGGCGGTGTGGGAACCATAGTCTTCGCAACGCCCGATGGCAAACCGTTCAGTCAGGACCAGAAGGACGCTATTTCCGACGTCGCTTCCAAGTTGGATGAGCATGAGGACATCAAGGAGGCGCGGAACCCCTTCGAGATCCAGACACAGTTGGACTCGGCAGAAGAGCAGATTGCGCAGGGTGAAACCGATCTACAGAAAGCCAAAGAGCAGCTGGACTCCGGTCAGGCTCAGCTGGAACAGGCCAGAACGCAGCTCTCTCAGGGACGCGCGCAGCTCGAGACCGCTCAAAAGCAGGCGGATCAGCTAGACGCTGCGGCGGCCAAAATCGAGGCGAGCGAGCAGGAACTCGCTGAAGGACAAACCAAATACGAGAACGGTCGTAGCGAGCTGGACGACGCCATATTCCAACAGAAGACCAGCCAAGGAGTGCGCTTCGTATCCGAAGATCAGTCCGCCGCCTTTATTCAGGCACAGTTCAATCAGGAAATGATGTCCGTCAGCCTCGACACCAAGGCAGACGTTCAGGAAATCGCCCTCCAAGCCGAAGATTCAGGGCTTGAGGTCAACTTCAGCAAAGACATCGTCGAAGATGTCAGCGGGCTCTTTGGCGCTGCCGAAATTATCGGGATCGTTGTCGCTGCCGCCGTCCTCATGCTCATGCTCGGCACCTTCGTTGCCGCTGGCCTGCCGTTGCTGATGGCTGTCGTGGGTGTTGGAGTGGGTGTCGGCACAGCCTTCGCGCTAACCGGCGTTATCGAAATGAGCAGCGTATCCCCCGTGCTCGCGCTCATGCTCGGACTGGCAGTCGGTATCGATTACTGTCTGTTCATCATCAATCGCCATCGCACCCAGCTGCTGCGTGGTCTTCCCATGGAGGAGTCCATTGCCCGTGCCACAGGCACCTCCGGCAACGCAGTCCTCTTTGCCGGGCTGACCGTCATCATAGCCCTCGCCGCGCTCGCGGTACCCGGCATCCCCTTCCTCACCGTACTCGGTCTGGTGGGCGCCGGAACCGTTGCTGTGGCCGTCGTCGTGGCGCTGACGCTGACACCTGCCCTGCTCTCCCTGATGGGGCCCAAGGTTCTGTCGAAGCGGGCGTGGCGACGGCGCGAACAGTTCGTTGAGGCTGAATCCCACGAGACAGAGAGCCGCGGTTGGGGAACCTTCGTCACCCGTTTTCGCTGGCCGGCCCTCATTGCAACCATTCTGGCCCTGGGCGTCATGGCGATCCCCGCAACCCAGCTGAGGCTGGCTCTGCCGGACGGCAGCTCCGAACCCGTTGAGTCCACAGCTTTCAAGTCATACTCCCAGCTCGGTGAGAGTTTCGGAGAAGGTATCAACGGACCGCTCATCGTCGTCGGTGACATTCCGCAGGGCCTGAGCGAACAGGACTCCCGCGAGGCCCAGTTGGAGCTTTCCGAGAAGCTTCGCGGATATGACAACGTGGAGGCCGCGGTCTCCATCGGAACCAGTGAAGACGGATTGACCACTGCGTTCCAAGTTGTCCCCACTGAGGGGCCCGCGAGCGTCAGCACGGAGAATCTGGTTCACGAATTGCGTGCCAACGCAGCTGAAATCGAGGAATCAACCGGAATCACCATTGGTGTCACCGGTCAGCCTGCGCTGCAAATCGATGTGTCGCAGAAGCTGCTCGAAGCCCTGCCGCTTTACCTGGGTATCGTCGTTGGGCTGTCACTGGTCCTGCTACTGCTCGTGTTCCGTTCCATCATGGTTCCACTCATTGCCACCGGCGGATTCATGCTGTCACTCGGCGCGGCCTTCGGCGCCATCGTTGCCATTTACCAGTGGGGCTGGCTCTCCACCATCTTTGGCGTACCGAACCCGGGGCCGATTCTGAGCTTCCTACCCATGATCCTCATAGGTGTGCTCTTTGGACTGGCCATGGATTACCAGATGTTCCTGGTATCCGGCATGCGTGAATCGTACGTTCATGGAGAAGATGCCCGCACCGCCGTCGTCAGTGGCTTCAACCATGGCGCAAAGGTGGTGACGGCGGCCGCGATCATCATGGTCTCAGTGTTCGCAGGGTTCATCTTCAGCCATCTGACCATGGTCCGGCCCATCGGATTCGCCCTGGCATTCGGTGTTCTCATGGACGCGTTCGTGGTTCGTATGACTCTGATCCCGGCCGCGATGCACATTCTCGGCAAGCACGCCTGGTGGTTGCCCAAGTGGCTGGACCGGATCCTGCCGGACGTCGACGTCGAGGGCGCCAAGCTCCTCAAAGACACCGACGAGACAAAGACAGCTGAGCCCGAGCCAGCCGTCAAATAGCGGCCTACTGCGCGCCGGCTTCCCGCCGGCGCGCAGTAGCATCTCCCGCTAGTCCGTAAACGTAACCGACAATTTATCTTTCTCGATCAGGACCTCTCCGCTGAAATACAGTCCCTGAGAATCCTCATTCTTTTCCCAGACAGCGGGCTCATCGTCATCCCACTCCGTATTGCGTTCATAAGTCACCGTCGCTTCGCCGTCGCTGGCGCTCAGGCGCACTGACTCGCCCTGATATCCATCGGAGACTTCATACGTCGGCTCTGTCTCGACGCTCCAGCTGATGTTCCGATAATCTTCGGCATCACCGGAGGTGTACATGTTATTCGGGCATGACTCTGGTTCTGCCTCCTTCGATGCCAGGCACTTCTCCAGATACGCCTTGGCCTGGGCAACAGCGTCCTTCTGCACCGCGTCCGTCAAGGAAATCTCGAACTGAGCTCCCATCAGGTCATTGCTTGCTGGATCCACGGCCACATTAACTGTCTTGGCTTCGCCCAGAGTCACATACTTTGTGCCCTCGGGCGGTGTGATGACGTAGCTGCCGGGAAGGACGGGCAGGATCGCTCCCGGTGCCTGCTGCCCCTCCATCGAGGGAAGTTCAACATCGACGCCGTTGACCTTGATCGCGTTGGCCCCCTCTGGGAGCTGAATGGGCAGAAGCCACGTGCCTCCACTGACAACACGCCATTCGTTGAAGACGACAGCTGTCCGGTCTCCCTTCTCAAGGACGAAGGTGATCGGCGTTGTCTTGGAATCCTGCGTCAGATCGGCTGTGATGACAGCGCCGTCGTCGGTCGTTTCGACGTCGCGGATCTCATAGCCGCTGATGCGGTTTTCGGCTGCGGAGAAGATCTGGTTGGTGAGCAGAACCCGTTCCTCAGACGTCACGTTCGGGTCAAGGATGTCCACGGCCGTTGCAGCGTCACCGTCCCGGAGTGAATCGAGGTACTTCTCAACCTGTGCCTGCGGACCAAAGACGTTGGTGGAAACAACGTTGTAAGCAACCGTTGCACCAACCGACAATACGACGACGGCTCCGGCAATGATGGCACCCATCCGCAAGCGCTTCTTTGCCTGAGCCGACATGGGCTGGGGCTCGGTGACCTGCCCGGCACCATCACCGGTGGGAGCCGAGGACGGAGCACCGTCCGAAGCAACTGCGGCAGCCGCGGGGCCACCGGCACCTGCAATGTGGGTGCCCGGCACCGTCGTCGGCTGGCTGACCTGGTGCGTGAGCCACGCCCAGACTCGCGCAGGGACCAGAGGAATCAGCACCGGGGCAACAAATCGTGAGCTAGCCTCGATCGCGCCTCCCCAGAGGCCCATGATCAGGAAGGTCCACGGCGCCAGAGCCATGGTGCCCGAGAGAGCAAATATTCCGCCACTGACATCGAAGACTGCCGCACTCGCCACGGACATGGTCAGGCCGCCAATTAGGAAGACCGTGGGCAGAACAACCCACGACGTACCCCGACGCAGAGCTGCTGGATCGTTGTTCCTAACCAGCGCCCACACGACGGAGGCAAGAACAGCCAACGCGAGAGTAAAGAGAACAAGTAACAAGGTGGCCCACCATGGCAGGTCGAACACGTTCATCGAATCGGAGGCAGCGCTGGTGGATGCGCCAAGGGTAGTGAAGTGACCCACGCCGTAGACCCACGTGGCAGCAGTCGGCAGCCACAGAGGTGCAGAGAACGCAGCAAGGGCGCCACCCTTGACGATGGCTGCGATGAACACGATTACCCCGGCCACAACCGTGTAGGCCAGAAAGTGCAGGCCAAAGACCTTCAGCGCACTCATGACGCTGGGATACTTCCTTGCGAGCACGAATCCTCGTGCTGCAGCCCTGCCAGCTCGGCTAGCCAAAGTTCCAATAGCGAGCGCCCCGAAAAAGAGTGACACCGAAACACTGTTGATGCTCACTGCCATCTCTGCATCGCCACTGCGAATGGTGAACACAAGCCCCAGCAGCATGGCAATGAGCGCCAAGGCCAGGCCAGTCGTGCCCGAGAGAATCCACGCTTGGGCAGGCGTGGTGGGCTGCTTTCGTTCAGTGCGCCTACCCAACCACCAGAGAGCCGCGACAGCCAGACCAGTGAGGAAGAGCGGCAACACCCAGAGCATTCCTCCAAGCTCCAGCGGCGCCCCGAAGAAATTTGTACCCAGTTCAGCACCAAATGCACCCATGAAGGCCATACCGGTCAGTTGGAAAGGGATACCGATGATGAACAGGAATCCGCCCGCGATTTCAGCTGGATCAATGCCGGAGTATTCCTGAACCGTACTGTCCATCCCGGAATTGGACGTCAGGAGTGTGCCGATGAACACCAGCACCAGGGTGATCACGGCCCCCACGAGCGTGGCACCGTAGGCGACGGCGGCCGACAGCCCGGCCGCCAGCCAGCGTGCTGACCCAATGCCGCTCAGCAGCGTCCTGGACGGCGGCGCCGTTCCGGTCTCGGGAGGGTTTTCAGGTATGGGCGGATGGTTGCCCTGAGTGAGTGTAGCGCGCTGTTCGTTCGGTGGTGGTTGCTCGGCTGAGTCCGGGTTCATTGATATCCCTGGTTGATGGAGACAGGGACATTCCCATGACGTCCCCGGCATCAAAACTACTATGAATGCTGTGCCGCGAAGAGAGCGCTGTGGATAAGTTGGCGGCTAACGAGGAAGCTGCGATTTCGGCTCCGGTGCAGCCGCGGCAGGGGCAGCAAGGAATGACACCAGAACTGCGATCCCGACAGCCAACAGAGCATTACGAATGCCCACAACATCTCCAAGAAATCCGAGCAGCGGTGGCCCGGCCAGGAACGCCGTATAGCCAATGCTGGAAACGACCGAAACTCTTGCGGCAGCGCGTCGAGGCTCATCAGCAGCGGCGGACATACCCATGGGGAAACCCAGGGCCGCCCCCAGACCCCAGAATATTGCGCCAGCGCCACTGACATAAACATTTGGACCAAAAACGAACAGCAGCAAGCCCACCAGGGCAGAGCCGAGAGTGATCTGCAGAACCCGCACGCGCCCATAACGGTCAATGAAGCGGCCTCCGATGAATCGAAATACGGTCATGGATGCCACAAAGACGGCGAACATCATGGCGCCAGCAGCTTCTGAGCGGCCCAGTCCATCGACGGTGGCTTTCGCAATCCAGTCGTTCGCCGCTCCCTCCGTCAGCGCAGCACCCAGAACCACCAATCCGATAAGCAGGGTCCTCGATTCACGCCACGCGCCAAACCGCGTGGCTGGCGCGATGTGTGGGTCATGCTCCAGATGCGGGTTCGTCGCAAGGAAGTACTTCGGTATCCATAGTGAGACCGTCAAGGCGAGGATCGAGATGGCCCCAAGATGCCACGGCAACTCAATGTTCAGCGCCGACAGCGCCGCACCGATCATCGCGCCCACAAAAGCGCCGGCACTGAAACCAGCATGAAATTTTGGCATGATGGTCCGCCGCAGCCGTTGTTCGACGTCGGCCCCCTCAATATTCATGGCGACATCCCACAGGGCTATGCCAGTCCCCAGCACAAACAGGCCGATCCCCGTGAAGGGCACCGATGATTGGGCCAGCCCCAGGGCAACAATCACTGCACCCACGGAAGCACCGACCCCACCGATACGCACGGTGTTGCCGGTACCGAATCTGGAGGCCACCATTCCGCTCAGCGGAAGCGCGACGATGGAACCGATCGCCCCGAACAGCAGTAATGCACCCATGGCGCCGGAGCTGAGTCCCAGTGTGTCCGATGCGGAGGGGATACGGGCCGCCCAGCTGGCGAACACCAGACCGTTGAGTCCGAATACCGCGAAGGTCGCCCACATCGCTGCGTTGAGGTTGGAGGTCACCCGGCTAAGTTAATCGCTTGACCCGTGAAACGTCCAGCCTGTCACCTATCGGGCACGGACCACCCGTGCCTCATCCCATACCGGGTCCTTGGTCTCATACACCTTGCCGTCAGAGCCAAAGACCAGAAACCTGTCGAAGCTGCGCGCAAACCAGCGGTCGTGAGTGACTGCAATAACGGTGCCCGCGAAACGCTCGATCGCCTTTTCCAGTTCTTCAGCAGAGTGCAGATCCAGGTTATCCGTAGGCTCATCTAGCAGCAGCAAAGTTGCACCGGAGAGCTCGAGCAGCAGGATCTGCAGACGTGCCTGCTGCCCGCCGGAGAGCGAGTTGTACTTCTGCTCCGCCTGACCAGCAAGGCCGTACCGGTCAAGAACGCCCGACGCCGCTTCCCTACCGAGACCGGAACGGTGCTCATCACCGCGGTGCAGGATGTCCAGCAGCGTGCGGTCCAGCAGATCCGGTCGTGCGTGCGTCTGGGCGAAAAAGCCCGGCCGGATGCGTGCGCCAAGTTTCACGGCCCCCTCGTGCGGCACTTCGGCAATCTCCACGTCAGAAACTGGTTCGTGTTCCTTTTCCGGGTCCGTTCCACCGCCAGCGAGCAGGCGCAAGAAGTGTGATTTACCGGAACCATTCGAGCCCAGGACACCCACCCGGTCGCCGTACCAGATCTCATTGCTAAACGGCTTCATCAAGCCGGTGAGCTCGAGGCTCTTGGCCACCACTGCGCGTTTGGCCGTGCGACCGCCCCTGAGTCGCATGGTGACGTTCTGCTCTATCGGGATTGCCTCCGGCGGACCAGCTTCCAGGAACTTTGCCAGCCGGGTCTGCGCTGCGTGGTAACGGTTGGCCATGTCGGAGCGAAACGCAGCCTTGTTCTTGTACATGTTCACCAGCTCTTTGAGCTTGAGATGTTCTTCGTCCCACCGGCGTCGTAGTTCTTCGAAGCGCGCGTTACGATCCGTTCGTGCCTGCAGGTAGGACTCGAACCCACCGCCGTGAACCCAACTCGAGGCACCGAGAGCACCCGGTTCAAGCGTGACGATCCGGGTCGCCGCGTTCGCCAGCAATTCGCGGTCGTGGCTGACGAACAGCACCGACTTCTTTGACTCATTCAGCTTTGCCTCGAGCCAGCGCTTGCCTGGCACGTCCAGGTAGTTATCCGGTTCGTCCAGGAGCAACAGCTCGTCCGGACCCGAGAACAGTGCTTCCAGGACCAGTCTTTTCTGCTCGCCACCGGATAACGACGACGCCGCCCGGTGCTGTGCTCGCTCGTAGGGAATTCCCAGCGCAGCCATGGTGACCTCGTCCCAAGAAGTCTCAAGATCGTAGCCGCCAGCGTCGCCCCAATCGGCGATCGCCTGGGCATAACGCATCTGCGTTGGTTCGTCGTCGTTTTCCATCATGGCCAGCTCGGCCTTATCGACCGCGGCGGCTACCTTCGCGAGGGCCGGGGGTGCTGCCGAGACCAGAAGGTCTCGCACGGTGCTGTCGTCACGGACTTGGCCCACGAACTGGCGCATGATGCCAATCCGACCGGAGCTGGCCACTGCGCCGTCGTCGGCCTTGATACCCCCGGCCACGATGCGCAGAAGCGTCGTTTTTCCCGTGCCGTTGGGACCGATCAGCGCTGTTTTGTGTCCTTCGCCCACTTTGAAGCCGACGCCGTTGAGCAGTTGACGTCCGTCGGAGAGGAAGTAGGTGATGTTGGAAATGTCGAGGTGTGCCACCGTCCAAGTGTGGCACCCTTTCCGCCGTGGCCCCTTAGCGCTCCACGAGGATCCCGTCCTCATCAGCGAACACCATAGCGCCGGGCCGGAACACGACGCCGTCGATGCTCACCTCGATATCAGCTTCGCCAGCACCGGTCTTGGCGCTCTTGCGAGGGTTGCTGCCAAGAGCCTTGACCCCCAGTGACAGTTTCGCAACTTCCACCCGGTCCCGGATGAGGCCGTGGATGATGACGCCGCTCCATCCGTTCTGGACCGCCGATTCGGCGATCATGTCCCCCATCAACGCCGTGCGGTGCGAACCGTCGCCGTCGATCACGAGGACAGCGCCCCCACCTGGTGTGGCGAGGATGGACTTCACGAGCGCATTGTCCTCGAAACACTTCACGGTGCGGACGCGTCCGCTGAAGCGGATGTTGCCACCAAGGTTTTGAAACTGGAGACCCACCGATTGCAGTTCTTCTCCGCGCTCGTCGTAGAGGTCAGCTGTGGCGGTCATGGTGCTCCTTCAGGTGGTCATCCGCGGACAATACGCCGCTTGCGGGCTTCCCCGATGGCGGCGGTCCTGTTGTCGACACTCAGTTTGCCGTAAATATGCACCAGATGCGTCTTTACTGTGGCTTCGGAAATGAACATCTGCCGCGCGATTTCCTTGTTGGTCAGCCCGGTGGTCAACAGTTCCACCAGTTCAACTTCCCGGGTAGAAAGGGAAGGTTGTGGGCTGCGAATCCGCCCCATGAGGCGTGCCGCCACTTCCGGTGCGAGCGCCGTCTGACCAGCGGCGGCCGAGAGCACGGCCTGCCGGATCTGCTCGGGTGGTGCGTCTTTAAGCATGTATCCGGCGGCCCCAGCCTCTACCGCCGCGAGGATATCTGCGTCGGTGTCGTAGGTGGTCAGGATAAGGACCGGTGGTCCATCCTGGGCCTTGATCTCACGGGTAGCGCTGGCGCCGTCCATACCATTGCCCATCTGAAGGTCCATGAGAACGACGTCGGCGGGGTCCCCGAGGGCGGAGAGTTTCGCCAGTTCCGCGATGGCTGCGCGACCTTCGGAAGCCTCGGCAATGACCGACATTCCCTGAAAGTCGGCGAGCATGGCCCGTAGCCCAGCGCGGACCACTGGATGGTCGTCCACCAGCAAGATCCGGATGACGCCGGTTTCACTCATGGACGGCCTCCTCGTGGGGTGCAGCTAAGTGGTGTAGGAGGGGAAGGCGCAGCGCGATGACCGTTGCCCCGCCGCCGGATTCAGGATTCAACGAGCCCCCGAGGGCCAGGACCCGTTCACGCAGTGACAGTAGTCCATACCCTGTGCCGTCGGGGCGCGGCTGAGAAGGAAGAGTTGCCGGATCGAAGCCGGCGCCGTCGTCGTAAATGTCCATGGTGACGTCCTCGCCGAGAAAGGAGAGGGTGACGACGGCGGTGGTTGCGTTGGCGTGCGCCGTCACGTTGGCCAGGCTGGCCTGGGCCGCCCGCAGCAGCGTCACCTCGTAAGGAGCTGGTAGGTCGGTGGGTTCGCCTTCGAGACGGAACCGGCACCTGAGCGGACTACCCTATGCGGCAGCGCGCCGCTCGGTGCTCTCACACACCCGCTCAAGGCTGGACACCAACGACTCCTCGGGGTCGGTCAGCCCGCAGACAAATCGGCGTGCCTCCGCAAGATTCTCGGACGCCGTCTCCTGCACAGTCTGCAGACGGTCCTGGACGACGCCAGCGTTACCGGCGTCCAGCGCTGACTTCACGGCCCGGGACACCAGCACAATGCTGGACAGACCCTGCGCCAACGTGTCATGGATTTCCCGCGCAAGACGTTCGCGTTCGGCCAGCACGCCCGCCTGATGCTGCGACTCAGCGAGTTCAACACGCGTCCGGCGCAGTTCCGCAAGGGCAAGCCGCTGATTCACCCCCTCGGTATACAGGGCGCCATAGGCCATCCCCATGACGACGGCGAACACCGCGCCCACCATGGGCCCCAAGAGCATGGGCAGCGAGAATCCACCGGAATGCCACCACTGCGACGCAACCACGACGGCGGTAAGGGCGGTTACAGCGATGATGGCGTGCCGTGGTCCCAGTAAATGCAGATGCAAAAAGAACAGTGGAAATGCGAGCCACGAGAAATCCGCGCTCAACAGCGAAAGTGCAACCCACAGCAGCGTGACGAGGGCAAGCCATGCCATGCTGAACCGTTGCGGGTCCGGTCCCTGCCCTGAGGCCGAGTGTCGCTTCTCGACAACTGTACCGGCCAGGTAGATGACGGCCAGCACCACTGCGAGTGCCAGCGCAAGGTACGACGTCGGGCCTCCGGGGTTTGAGGCAAGAAGCCGAATGGTGCCGACAGCCAGAAGCACAGCGAAACCGACGTGCAGTGAAGTCCTCAGGACGCGAAGCACCAGCTCCGACGGCGAGGAGGTTTCAGTCTGCATGGAAC
The DNA here is from genome assembly GCF_016907875.1 of Arthrobacter roseus. Classification (NCBI taxonomy): domain Bacteria; kingdom Bacillati; phylum Actinomycetota; class Actinomycetes; order Micrococcales; family Micrococcaceae; genus Arthrobacter; species Arthrobacter roseus. Next base: position 329,463 of record NZ_JAFBCU010000001.1, read on the forward strand.
AACCCTAGCCACCGGCACTGACAAACGGGTCAACCAAATGGTTGACGAAGCCCTCAACCAGACGGCATCCGCGAATCAGCCAAGCCCCCGATGTCAGCGAACCCTTTCCGCAGGAGAGTGGAAAGGAAAGGTTTTCACGGCCCACCCGCGGGCCACGAGAGAGGAATTCATGTTTCTGGCACTTCGGGATATCAGGTTCGCGGAGGGGCGCTTTGCCCTGATGGGCAGTGTGGTCGCGCTGATCACGTTGCTGCTCGTGATGCTCTCCGGTCTCACGGCCGGGCTGGGCAACCAGTCGACGTCGGGCATTGCCTCACTATCCGACGCCGGTGCCACCACCATTGCATTCGGCGCACCCGAGGGCAGCGAGGCGAAGGCTTCCTACATGGAGTCGCAGGTCAGCGCCGCTCAGGTGAAGCAGTGGAAGGACAAGGTGGAGTTCGCTGAGCCCCTGGGGATCAGCCAGACACGGTTCCAAGCCGGCTCCACCACCAATGTTGCGGTCTTCGGGGTGGAGGCTGGCGGGCAGTTGCAGCCGGCCACCGTGAAGGACGGGACGGTGGTGATCAGTTCATCCATCGCTGAGGATCTCGGCGTCGAGACCGGCGACATGGCTTCACTCGGCGGGGTCAACCTGATCGTCTCCGAGGTTGTGGAGGACCAGTGGTATAGCCACACGCCCGTGGTGTGGACTTCGACGTCGGACTGGCAGAAGATCAGCCACATCTCCGATTCTGTGGGAAGCGTGGTCGTGGCCGGTGCGGACGCGGACGTCGACGGCATGGTGACCAACTCCGTGTCCGGTTCTTTCCAGGCGCTAGGGTCCTACCAGTCTGAGCATGGTTCGCTGCTGATGATGCAGGGCTTCCTCTACGGCATTTCAGCGCTGGTGATCGTTGCTTTCCTGACTGTCTGGACCGTGCAGCGCACCCGTGACATTGCGGTCCTGAAGGCTCTGGGCGGTTCGAGCGGCTACGTGCTGAAGGATGCACTCACGCAGGCTGCCATTGTTCTGGTTGCCGGGGCGCTGCTGGGCGGCGTCGTGGGACTCGTGGGCGGTTTCTTCGCCGCGCAGGCCGCACCCTTCCTGGTTTCTGCGGCAACAACACTGGTCCCCGTTGCGGGCATCGTGGTCCTCGGACTGGCCGGTTCAGCCCTCGCGGTGCAGCGAGTGACCCGCGTGGATCCGCTCATCGCCCTCGGCGGCAACTGACCTGCACCGGTCATATCCGCTCCCCCTCATCGTCATGCCCAACTCACTGCGCAAAAGGAAATCACCATGAACAACGCACTAAGACTCGTCAACGTCACCCTCGATTACCCGGACGGCCTCGGCACCGTCACCGCCCTGGACAACGTCAACGTCAGCGTCGACTCAGGGAAGGTCCTCTCCCTGGTCGGCCCGTCCGGCTCCGGCAAGTCATCACTGCTGGCCGTTGGATCCACCCTGATCCGGCCGACGTCGGGCCACGTCCTGCTGGACGGCACGGACGTGAGCGAGCTCAGCGACACCGAGCTGACCACGCTTCGACGGGATCACATCGGCATCATCTTCCAGCAGCCCAACCTCCTTCCCTCGCTGACGGCCGTGGAGCAGTTGATCATCGCCGAGCACCTGCGGGGGCAGTCACCGCGAAAAGCCAAGCCGCGCGCCATGGAACTGCTCGACGTCGTCGGCCTCACCGATTCGGCCAATCGGCGGCCGCACCAGCTCTCCGGTGGCCAGCGCCAGCGCGTCAACATTGCCCGTGCTCTCATGGGGAACCCCACCACACTGCTGGTGGATGAGCCGACGACGGCGCTTGATCATGAACGGTCAGAGGCAATCGTGCGCCTGATCGCCAGGATCACGCGCGAGTTCAACGTGGCCACGGTCATGGTCACCCATGACACCGAGTTTGTTCCGTTGACGGACGGTGTGGCGTCCATGCGGGACGGGCGGATCAGCGACTCGATCGCTGCATGAGCTAATGATTCAGCGCAGGAGGTTGTAGCCCGTACTGGCGTTTCAGCGCGAGTTTGGCCGCCAGATACCCCGACATCCCGTGGACGCCCGGGCCCGGCGGGGTGGATGACGAACAGAGGTAAACGCCTTCCAACGGCGTAGCCCAGGGCTTCGGCGAGAACGTGGGCCGGGCCACCATTTGCCGCAGGGACGTAGCACCGGAACCGAAGTCGCCACCCACATAGTTGGCGTTGTAACGCTCCAGCCCGGCCGCCGTCGTCGCCTGTGAACGCACGACGACGTCGCGGAACCCCGGTGCGAACCGCTCCAGCTGACGGGTGATCGCCTCGGTCATGTCCCGTGTGGAACCAGCCGGTACGTGGCAGTACGTCCACAGGATGTGCCGTCCGGCGGGTGCACGGGAAGGATCGAACGGCGTCGGCTGGGAAGCCAGCACGAAGGGCCGGTCGGGATGCCGCCCGGCGGCGACGTCGTTCTCCGCCCGAGCGATGTCCGCTGAGTTTCCGCCAACGTGCACCGTGGAGGCGCCGGTGAGTTCCGGATCGGCCCAGGGCACGGGGCCAGAGAGGATGAAGTCCACTTTGCAAGCAGCATCTGCATACCGAAACTGCCGAAGAGCGTTCGCGTATTTCAGTGGCAACCGGTCCTGCGACATCTCGAGAAGGCCCTGAGGGGCCACGTCGAGCAGCACAGTTTTGGCTGGCTTCAGCTCGTTCAGGTCTTCAACTTTCCGCCCAGTGGTCACGGCGCCGCCATGAGCCAAAAGGTCCGCCACCATGGCATCGGCAATAGCCTGTGACCCTCCAACCGGGATCGGCCAACCCTTAGCGTGCGCGGCTGTACCCAGCAGCAGCCCCGCACCAGCGGACGAGAGCGAGGGCTGCGGGCCCACTGGGTGGGTTGCGACGCCGGTGAAAAGGGATCGCGCATCCTCTGTACGGAATCCGGCCACAGTCCTGCCGGCCGCCGTGCCGAGCTGCAGCGAACGCAGGCCAAATTGCGCCAGAGCCACCGGATCCGCCGGAACGCGAAGCAGCGAATTCAGGAGTACGTCAACCACACCGTCAACGCGCCGCACCAGCGGAGCGAACACGCGTCGCCACGCGTCGCCGTCGCGCCCCAATGCCTCCACCGACCGCTCCAGATCGCGGTAGGCAAGCGCGGACCGGCCGCCGTCGAGAGGGTGACCGTAGGCGATGTCCGGCGTGATCAGCTCGATGCGCTCCGATAGCCCAAAAGCGCGGAAAAACGGAGAAGCAAGCGCCAGAGGGTGCACCGCGGAACAGATGTCGTGGATGTGCCGGGGCTCCATCAACTCCGCGGTTCGCGTCCCCCCGCCCACAGTTTCCGCCGCCTCGTAAACGTGCACGGATAAGCCCGCACGCGCCATGGTGACTGCGGCTGCCAATCCATTGGGACCGGATCCGACAACGGCGACATCACTCACAGCTGACCTTCTGCCTCTCGGCGGTTGCGCGTCTTCAGACTTCGGGCCTTGAGGTCCCGGGCCTTCGCCACGAGTTCCCGGACTCTGCCCGGAAGGGTGCGGCGGGCCTTCAGGGCACCGGCAACGATCCGATACTTCACCGGATTGAGCGGAATGTCGTAAGTGGTGGGCAGGGTGACGACGTTCTTGGAGAAGTTCCGCTTGAAGGACGTCACATTGATTAACTGCGGGTAGTTATCGCTGACAATACCGGTCAGGCCGCACGCGGTATTCCCGGCAGCCTTGAGCACCAGAAACGTTTCCCACAGGAGCAGGTACGCCGCGTTGGATTGACGTGCTGCATAGCTACTCCCGGCAAACAGGTACACCGCGTGGCCCCGGTATTCGGTGCTGATCAGCCAGCAGACCGCGCGCCCCTCAAGGTAGGCGACGCCGAGTCTGGCCTTGTCTCCAAGGGTGTCCAAGAGCGTTTCGTAAAAGTCAGAGCCGAAGCTGGCGAACTGATCGCGTTCAGCGGTCTCCTCCATGATCGGGTAAAGCTCGCGGCGGAAAACCTCAGTGCGCTCGGACGCATCAATGAACCTGACTTCGACACCGGTTTTTCGAGCTTTCCGAATGCAGTTGCGCGCATTGGGCCGAAATCCGGCGGCGATCGCCTTTTCGTCCGGCCGAAGATCCACAACAATTTCGCGCTCGTACCAGCCGTGCTCAATCGGATCCGTAACCGGGGGGTTCGGATGCTGAACCTGCATGCGGATATACAGGGGGTCCACGGCCGGGTCGTCCTTGAACTGATCAAGCACGGTTTCGACCAGTCGCTGTTCGGCCTCCGGGGTTCTTTCCGCAAACCAGGTGGGTCCGTTGACCACTACCAGAGAGTTCCGGAACCGGCGCTCCAACAGCAGGTAACTGGCCAGCGCAACGGGTGAACCGGCGTCGTAATAGGCCCAGATGCCGTAGGCGTTGCGGCCCATGGCGGACTCGAACTCTGCCCAGTACGGCGTCTGTTCCAGGGGAACCACCACGTCGGGATGGTCGGCCACAAGTGCTTCAAAGGCCTCACGGTCGAGTTTCGTACAGGTCAGAGAGTTCACGGTGCTGCTTTCGTAGGGACGTCGTCTGATGTGTAGCTTCGAGGCTCTGCGGAAGCTACTTGTTCCGTGCTCGATCCGGTGCTCCAGGGCAGGAGCCATCTATCCGGCGCTCGGTCAAAGGGCCCGCCCTGGGGGTCGTCGGCGCCCACTGCGCGGACAACATCATATTCAGGCTCAACCATGTCTCCGACCACGCGCCACATGATATATACCGTTGCTAGAATATGCGCGACGACGGCCAGCACATAGTAAGGGCTGTCGAGATTGTTCTGGCTCGACCCTCCGCTGGTTTCCTTGGCCAAGAACATCCAGATGGCCCACCAGTGCAAGGCTTCCATCAACTGCCATACGAGGAAGGACGTCCATCGGGGGCGCGCCAAGGCCACGAGAGGAACGAGCCAGAGAACAAACTGCGGTGAGTAGACCTTATTGGTCAGAATGAACGCCGCGACTATCAGGAAAACCAGCTGGGCCATGCGTGGCCGCCGCGCCACCGTGAGGCCGAGTACAGCAATGCCCGCACAGGCAGCAGCGAACAGGGCGAACGCCCAGAAGTTGATGAACTCCGCACCGACCTCGCCCCAACCAAGCCGCTCAGCCACCTCGTTGTAGGCAAACCACACCGAAGAGTATCCAGCGCCGCGATCCTGCGTGAAGGTGAGGAAGTACTGCCAGCCGCCGAAGTCCTTGATCATGAACGGCACGTTGACCACCAGCCAGGTAGCGGCGGCTGCACCCGTGCTCAGCACGAGGGGTCGAAACTTTCCGGACCGGATGGCGAGAACCAGCACTGCACCGAGGATCAGCAGGGGATAGAGCTTCAGCGCTGTTCCTAGACCAATGAAAATACCCGCGGCCACCGGCCTGTTCCGCGCAAAAGACAACATTCCCAGGGTCGCAAGCATGACGGCCCACAGATCCCAGTTGATGGTTCCGGCCAGCACAATTCCCGGCGCGACGGCGATCATCGCCGCATCCCACGGCCGCCGGTTGGTCATGCGGGCCGTGGCGATAACAGTCACGATCCACACCGCAGCAACCAGCACTGCGTTGATGTCGAAATAAGCCAAGGCACGTGCTTGGTCCGACCCTGCTAACGGGACCAACAACGCCGTCGCACCCGCCAGCAGGCCCAGCAGGACCGGGTATTCGAACGGGGCGCCCTCCGTCAGGAACGGGAAAACGCCGTCGGCCAGGCCGCGTGAATGGAAGAGTTCCGGCCAGTCGGAGTAGCAGGCCATGTAGAAGTGCTGTGGCGTGGACCAGCCATTGACTCGACATGGATTCTTGATCAGGACTGACACGAGGGCAGCAATCGTGGTCAGGATGACCAGGACGCGCTCCACCGTGAAGAAGCCCGGGTCCACTGTGCCTGGCGAACTGTGTCGGCCCAGCGGTCCGCCGATGAGTTCCGTGAAGCGCCGCAGCAAAGGGTCATTCCGGGTGGGCACCACAATGCGATGCGGCCGTCTCACCCGGGAACTCGTCATGGGTCAAGCCTAGCGAGGTTGGGGAGCGTCTGATTTATCAGCATGCCGCTGATCGAGCTGGCCACATGCGGGAATAAGAGGAGCGCGCCGGTGTTGAACTAGAATGACCCTTGGATCGCTATCTGGCGACACCAAGGAAAGTAACCTTATTATTCTGTGCGGGTTTTCGCGCGCACGGTGCGTTGATGTGTTTCAAAGGAGAACAGTGGTGGCTAACCCCATTCGGGTCGGAATTGTCGGAGTCGGTAACTGTGCAGCGTCGCTTGTCCAGGGCGTGCAGTATTACCGCGATGCGGATGAAACTGCCACAGTTCCCGGACTTATGCACGTGAAGTTCGGCAAGTACCACGTCAACGACGTTCAGTTCGTGACGGCGTTCGACGTCGACGCCAAAAAGGTGGGCCTGGATCTTGCGGAGGCTATTGGCGCGAGCGAGAACAACACCATCAAAATCGCCGACGTTCCCACCACCGGCGTCAATGTACTCCGCGGTCACACCCTGGATGGTCTGGGAAAGTACTACCGCGAAACCATTCTTGAGGCCGACGACGAACCGGTTGACGTTGTCGCCGAGCTCAAGGCATCGAAAGTGGACGTTCTCGTTTGCTACCTGCCCGTCGGCTCGGATGCTGCCGCGAAGTTCTACGCACAGTGCGCCATCGACGCCGGAGTTGCCTTCGTGAATGCCCTTCCGGTCTTCATTGCTGGAACCAAGGAATGGGCGGATAAGTTCACGGCCGCCGGCGTCCCGATTGTCGGCGACGACATCAAGAGCCAGATCGGTGCCACGATCACCCACCGCGTCATGGCGAAACTCTTCGAAGACCGCGGCGTCACCCTTGACCGCACCTACCAGCTCAACGTAGGCGGCAACATGGACTTCAAGAACATGCTGGAGCGCGAGCGGCTCGAGTCCAAGAAAATCTCCAAGACCCAGGCCGTCACGTCCAACACCTCGGCCAAACTATCCGCCGACGACGTCCACATCGGTCCGTCGGACTACGTTTCATGGCTGGATGACCGCAAGTGGGCCTTCGTCCGTCTGGAGGGACGCAACTTCGGGGATGCACCCGTATCACTGGAGTACAAGCTCGAAGTCTGGGACTCACCCAACTCTGCAGGTGTGATCATCGACGCTGTCCGCGCAGCGAAAATTGCTCTGGATCGTGGAATCGGCGGACCGATCCTCTCCGCCTCGAGCTACTTTATGAAGTCCCCACCCGAGCAGTATGCGGACGACATCGCGCACGAAAAGGTAGAGGCCTTCATCCGCGGCGACGTGGAACGCTAGCCTCTCCACCCCTCGATCCGTCCGCAGTTATTTGTTGGAAAAGATGCCGCCTTGGCCCTTATTCCAACAAAAAGTGCGGACGGATCTGGCGTTAAGGGCTGACTCACGCCGCGGTGCGCCCCAGGGCTCCCTGAACAACCATCGAGGCCCGCCGGAAGTCACCCCGTAAATCGGTGCGGTTGAACTTGAAGTAGGACCATCCAGCAGCGTTGAAACCCTCATCACGCCTGTTATCGCGGGCCTGCTGCTCCGGTGTCAGGTGAACACCGCCGCCGTACTGAATTGCCACCCGCTCCCGTCGATAGCCAAGATCTGCGGGCAGCGACCACGGATCCTCCGGATCAACGCGGACCTGCAGTTCCGGCTCGGGCAGCCCCCACTCCAAAAGTGCCAAACGGAGTTTGGTTTCCGGCGGAGAGTCGGCACCAACTCTCATCAGCTGCAGGGCTTCCCTCGCCGTGACGATCCCCGGAAAATTCGGATGACCTGACAGCAATGTGAATAGTTCTGATCGGACGTTCCAGGGCGCACTCCATTCCTCGAATGCCGCTCGAGGAACGCGAAGGAGCTGGTCTCCGAGGACAACCGCATCCGGCAGAGATAGTTTCGCCGCCAGATCCAACCACGTTCGTGCCGGCGTCGACATACGGATACCGTTCCACATTTGCACTTCACCCTCACGCACAATGACCGAATGGCCAACAATCCCGGGTTGGCGCACTGCCCCTGATCTGTGGAAACACTCAGATGAAGAGCGTCAGAAAACGCTAAGTGCGCAGGAAGGTACAAGCCGCCAATGCGAGCGGTAGTTTCGTGCGAAACCCAGGCGTGAGGATTGGCTGCGCTCAGTACGCGAGCCCTATCTTCGACATCTGTTGTGGTCCCAATAACCCTATAAACGCTGCGGGCAACTCGTTCGATATCCGGCGCACGAAGCCGCTGTGGGGAGACGCCGAGCCCCATAGCTTCCGCTCCGGTGAACTCGCGTTCGTGGAGCTCAGTGGGCAGTGGTTTGGGCGTCCGCATACACGCCATTCTTGCCGGTTCCCAAGAGCCAAATCGAGTTATCCACAGGTTGAGACGTTTTCATGTCCCCCGCTCTAGGACCCGACCGCACTTATTGTTGGAATAGCGCTCCAACCTGCATCTTTCCAACAATAACTGCACACGCGTTCGGGGATAAGGGCGTCAGAACAGACCGACCGGACTCCCGTCGTCGGCTACGTCCATGCGCATGGCCGCTGGCTCCTTCGGCAGACCGGGCATGGTCATGACGGCCCCGGTCAGGGCCACAATAAAGCCAGCGCCGGTCTTGGGGATAAGGTCTCGTACGTGCACGGTGAATCCCTTCGGCGCACCGAGTTTCGATGCGTCGTCGGAGAAGGAGTACTGCGTCTTGGCCATACACACCGGCAGATTGTCCCACCCGTTGCGTTCAATTTCGGCCAGCCGGCGTAGGGCGGCCACGCTGAACTCGACGTCGTCCGCGCCGTAGATCTCCTGCACCACGGTCCGGATCTTGTCTACGACAGGCAGATCCAGCGAATAGAGGTGCCGAAAGTCGTTGGGTTTGGCCAGCGCGGACAGCACGGCCTCGGCCAGCGCATCTCCTCCGGTACCGCCTCCGCCGTGCGCCCAGACGTCGGCGACGGCGGCCTCCACGCCTTCCTTGGCACACCAGGCCATGATCCAGTCCAGTTCGGCGTCCGTATCGGTGACGAAACGATTGATTCCGACGACGGGGGTCAGCCCGAACTTCTCAACGTTGCGGATGTGCCGCTCCAGGTTGGCCACACCCTCTTCCATGGCGGGCACGTTAGGTTCGGTCAAGTTCGTTTTTGGTACGCCGCCGTGCATCTTCAGGGCTCGCACGGTGGCCACGATGACGACGGCAGATGGTGCAACGTCTGCGTACCGCGCCTTGATGTCCATGAACTTTTCCGCACCAAGGTCCGCCCCGAATCCGGCCTCAGTTACCACCACGTCGGCTAGTTTGCGGGCAGTGAGTGTGGCGAGGGCGGAGTTGCAGCCGTGCGCAATATTGGCGAAAGGCCCACCGTGTACCAGGGCCGGTGTCCCGGCGATGGTCTGCACCAGGTTGGGTTTGATCGCATCCTTGAGGATCAGCGTGAGCACGCCCGAGACACCGAGATCATTCACGGTGAGCGGTTTGCGGTCATAGGTGTAGCCGAACGTCATGCGGCCAAGCCGCATTTTGAGGTCTGCGAGGTCACTTGCCAGGCAGAAAACCGCCATGATCTCCGAGGCCACGGTGATGTCGAAGCCGTCCTGCCGCGGAACGCCCTGGGTTGGTCCGCCAAGGCCGATGATCACCTCACGCAGCGCGCGGTCGTTCATGTCCAGGACCCGCTTGAACGTGATGCGGCGCGGGTCAATGTTGAGCTCGTTGCCCTGATAAATATGGTTATCCACCAGTGCCATGAGGGCGTTGTTGGCAGAGGTGATGGCGTGGAAATCACCGGTAAAGTGCAGGTTGATCTCTTCCATGGGCAGAACCTGGGAACGCCCTCCTCCGGCGGCACCGCCCTTCATGCCAAGGACTGGTCCGAGCGAGGGTTCACGCAGGGCGATCATGACACTCTTGCCCGCTTTTGCCAGGGCATCTGCAAGACCCACGGTCATCGTTGATTTACCTTCCCCAGCTGGCGTGGGGCTCATGGCGGAGACGAGCACTACCTGTCCAGGGGCCTTGCCTGTATCCGGCAACTGCACAGGGTCTATTTTGGCCTTGTAGCGTCCGTACTGCTCCAGTGCCTCTTCCGGGATACCTGCCTTGCGGGCAATGTCCTGGATGGGTTCCATCACTGCTTGCCGTGCAATCTCAAGGTTGTTCAGGGCAGGTGTGTCAGACATTTGGTCCTCCGAGTGTGGGCACGTCGTCGTACTGGTCACAACCTACCAGTGGCCGCCGACAATCAGGAGAGCCCCGCGCGCTCCAGAATGTACTCTGTCATCGGTTCGTAGAGCCCGGGGCAGACGTTGTCATCGAGGGGTACGGCGACGCTCAGTTGTCCTTCTGCTTCAGAGACGAATAGTCCGGGGTCGTTGCAGTCCGCGAATCCGATGGTTTCGATGCCGCTACTTGCCGCAAACCCTGCGTATCCGTGATCAGCAACCACGAGTTCCGGTCTGTCCAGTCCGCGTTCCTGAAGCAGTTCGAGGCTCAATTTCATGGGGTGCGGATAGTGCGTGTGGGCTAGTCCGCCATGCTGGTGCCAGACCAACACCCCAAACAATTGCCGCAGATCGCCCTCGAGGAACGGGTTGCCTTCAGGGACACGCACGACGACGGCGCCCGCCTTTTCGGCCGCAACGGCCAGTGCGGCATGAACCGGGAGCAGCCCGGCGGGGTGCCCTGTTGCGAAGAGGATCCGCTTTCCTGCGCGCACGGCATCGCCGAGTACGCTGGCGAATCGGTTCAGGGCTGCCACGCACTTCTGCGCGGAAATGGTGTCCTGACCCTCAATGAGTTCGAGATCGTTGCTGGTTCCGACTTTTCCGTGCATGAGGTCGAAGACTTCGTTGAAGGTCCACGCCCGTGAGAGCCGTACGCCGAATTCGAGGTGCTCGTTGCCGTCGCAAAACCAGCGCATGTGCTTCAGGTTGTCCTGCCGAGGTGTTGCAACGTTGCCAGTTATTTTGGCGGAGTCCAGGTACTGAGCAAGTTCGTTGGGAGTCACACGTCCATACTAGGCAACCCAGACTCAGTGGGAAGGCGATCCGAAGTCCTCGACGGCGTTCCGGTAGCTCTGGGCTGTGAGCATTGCGGTGCGGTTCCAGCCGAAAGCGCGGGCGTGGATGGCGGCGCCGTTGGCGAGGGTCTGCCGTAGCCCGGCGTCGTCGTAGAGCTTTTCCAGTTCTGCCGCCCACAGCGCGGGGTCGTGACCGTCGACTAGTAGGCCAGTGCGCCCGTGGCTGACGGCCTGCGGTAGTCCGCCTACGTTCGCGGCAAGTACGGGCGTGCCGCAGGCCTGCGCTTCGAGGGCAACGAGGCCAAAGGATTCGCTGAAGGAGGGCATGACGACGACGTCGGCTGAACGGAGCCAGGTGGCCAGAGTTGCTGGTTGAACTGCAGGGTGCAGGGACACCGTGTTGTGAAGGCCGTGAGATTGGACAAGCGGTTCGAGCTGAAGCTCTTCGGCGCCGCTGACTGATCCAAGGATGCTGATTTTCAGGGGGATGTCGGGGCGACTTTTCGCGAGCCGAGCGGCCGCTTCGATGAGAATTTGGGGGCCTTTGAGTCGCTGGATACGGCCCGCGAAGACAAGGTGAAAGGCGTTCTGGCTGACGTCAAGCGAGGCGCGGTCAACCGGAGCGGGGTGAAAAATCTCCAGGTTCACTCCTGGCGGGATGATGTCGATGCTGCCGCTGGGAGCGCCATAGTGCGTTGCCAGTTCGCCGGCTTCACGGCGGGTGTTCGCGATGAGGCGGGTGGCTCCGTCCACTATTTTTTGTTCACCCTTGATACGGATGGCGGGCTCAACGCTTCCATACGCGGGAGCACGGAGGTTCTTGACCTTTCCCATGGTGTGCATCGTGTGCACGAGCGGCAGCTTCCACGTTTTGGCCAGGCGTAGACCCGCGATGCCCGATACCCAGTAGTGAGAGTGGACCACGTCAAAGTGTTCGTCACTGAGGTGTTTCTGGATGGCGTGGACAGCGTCTACCAGCGAGTCGTGCAGTTCGGGTAGCCGTTCCTTGGCCACTTTTTGGCGGGGGCCAGCCGGTACGTGGCGGACTATGACACCGGGGGCCAGCTCTTCGGTCTCGGCTTGGTCTTCAGCGTGCGCCCGGGTGAAGATCTCGACGTCGATCCCTGTTTTGGCGAGCTCCAACGCCATCGATCTGACGTAGACGTTCATGCCGCCCGCGTCTCCGGATCCGGGTTGTTCGAGCGGTGAGGTGTGCAATGACAGCATGGCAACTCGCTGAATGTTGGTCACGGCACTCCTCCTTGATGTTGCGGCTGTGTCTTGTGCTGGTGGGATTTTCGTTGCGTCGCGGCCGTTATGAGCTTATAACGCCCTGTGGAGTTGTTTCCTTCCGGGCATCCGCTACCGGCGGGTAATCTTGCGGCCGTTAAATGCGGAAGCCCGCGCATGGAAGCGCGGGCTTCTCCCAGTGGGACTCTGACAGATGTCATAAGTTCCTCCTTTGCGACGAATGGAACCTGATATGACGACTATTTGATGAAGAGGTTATGTGGCTCTTCACGGTTGGTGGTGAATCCGGGGTTCGTGTCGTAGCAAAGTAAGGGCCCGTGGCCCTGTTGAGATGGATGTGTCTAGCATTCTTCTCAAGTCAGGAACCACGAGCCTTGAACCAGCCTACCCAGTCGTGCCCGGATGCGGCGACGACACTGTTCAATCTGCCCGACTACCGAATCGTCACCGCCGTTACGAACGGTGACGGTATCCGTGTTGTCACCATCGCCTCGGACTTCCCGCCGGGCTGCCCTGGCTGCGGCATGATTTCCACCCGGGTGCATTCGAGACGGAGACAGCGGGTTCGCGACATCCTTGTCGCCGGGCTGGTGAGCGTGTGGTGGGCCAAGCGCCGGTTCTTCTGTGACGAACCTGCCTGCACCCGGAAGACCTTTGCCGAGTCGACCCCGCAAGTGCCCCGCTTCGCCCGGTCTACGGCCAGACTCAAGGACACGCTCAAAGACGCCGTCGTCTCCTCCGGCAGAGCGGCCAGCGAGGTCGCGGCCGCGTTCGGGGTCTCCTGGTGGCTGGTCAACACTGTTGTTGTCGCTGCCGCCCTGGCGCTGCCATCGGTGGACCTGCTGACCCCGGCACGGCTGGGGATCGATGAGCACCGCTACCGATCCGTGCGCTGGTTCAAGGACCAGCAGAGCGGGAAATGGTCCCGGTTCGAGCCATGGATGTCCACCATCGTCGATGTCGATTCCGGCCAGGTACTGGGCATCGTGAACGGCCGCGACAGCCACGGCGTCGGGGCTTGGCTCAAGTCCCGACCCGCCGCCTGGCTGGCCGGCATCGAAACGGTCGGGATCGACCCGTCGGCGGCGTTCCGCAAAGCCCTGCGCGAGCACCTGCCCGACGCCGCCGTCTCAGTGGATCACTTCCACCTCGTCTTGCTGGCCAATGACATGCTCACCGGGGTCCGCCAGCGCGTCGCCCGGGAGCAACACGGGCGCCGCGGCCTGAAAACGGACAAGGCCTGGGCCCACAGGCGGTTGCTGCTGCGCGGCTACGACACGCTCTCCGACGCCGGCAAGAAACGACTCGATGATGTCTTCGCCACCGATGATCCGACCCAGGAACTCGCCGCCGCCTGGGGAGTGAAGGAAGCACTGCGACTGATGCTTTCCAGTAGCAATCCAGCCAGCGTCCAAGAGCGCCAAGAGTTCTTTGAGCGCCAGGTCAAGTCGGCGGCGATGATGGAAACTGATCGGCTGCTGACCACCGTGACCAAGTGGTGGCCAGAGATCCAAACACTGCTCGACACCCGGGTCACCACGGCGAAAGTCGAGGCAGCCAACACGATGATCAAAAACATCAAACGGATTGCTCGAGGGTTCCGCAATCCGACCAATTACCAATCACGTATCCTATTGAGAAGTGCTGCCCGGACGGTGGCATGAAATTCATCTCAGCGGGCTGATATTCACCACGAAACGCGAAGAGCCGGTTATGTTGCGGCAGCGCCAGGTGCTGTGCGTCGTCTCTCGCCTGGTTGGACTTGATGGATCGTATTCGCTCCCAGAGGGAAACACTGTTTCGTAATTTTCGCAGCATGAGCTGGACCTCCTTTCGGGTCAGATAGTTGGGCATGGTCCCAGTGGCGGGGTCGGAGTTCTTAGTCTGTTCGGGGTCGTTGTCGAACGTGGTGAGGTTTCCCGACATGACGAATTCGCCGCGTGGCGCCGGCTGGGGCAGGGTTTTGACTGATCTGGCGATGGTTGTGTGCAGGGTTGGCACAGTGAGCTCCTGATAATGGAAATGGTTAGTGTTTTTGCCGTTGAATCGGCGGGAATAGCCACGGGGCACATGAAAAGACGAACCGACGTAGCTAAAAAGAGAGAACTATCCCCGGGTTGACGACGGGGTGTGAATTCCGGTTTTAGCGGAAGTTAGTGCGCCGCAGTGAAGAAGGCGGGCCGGAGCTTGACGGTAAAGATGCCGTCCAGATTGTTAATCACGAATACCCACCTCCTTTTCTATACTGCGTGCAGACAGAAACAGTGCGGAAACCAATTGGTAGGTCTCAATCGCACTTCTATAACGTACAACACCTTCGCAACAAATGCCTAGCTGCTGCTCAAACTTTCTCCAAAAACTTTGTGTAACGACGTCTTAGAGGTTCCAGCGAAGAATCGCGGGAGTGCGCTTGTCCCACCCAAGAGCACAGACCGCAGCTGTCCCGAGAACAAAACGCCGACCTTCGACGGGATCCAGCTCGAGCCATTGGGAGGCGAGAATTCGCAGAAAGTGGCCGTGCGCCACGAGGAGCACTTTCTCCACCGGTGCGGCGTTGGGAGTGCGGTCGGCGGTGGTTCCGCAGCCGGCCTGAACATCGGAGACGATGCTGCGTGCCCGGGCTGCCACCTGGTCAATCGATTCGCCGTTGGGTACGCCATCTTTCCAGATCAGGTAGCCGGGCTTCTCTTGGCGAATATCGGCGCTGCGTCTGCCCTCATAGTCGCCGTAGTCCCACTCGTGCGCTGCGGGCACAACCTCAGCATCTGGGTAACCGGCCAGTTCCGCCGTGCGCCGCGCCCGGACCAGAGGCGAGGTAAGGACCCGATCAAACCGGATTCCCTCCAGTTTGGAGCTGGCAGACAGGGCTTGATCCTCGCCAGCAGAGGTCAGCTCAAGGTCCGTTAGACCGGTGTATTTGTGATCACGGGACCACTCGGTTTCCCCATGGCGAAGTAGCCACAACTGCGGCAGCTCCGTTCCCGCGGGAGTGGTGAACGGCTTCGCTGCCCCGGACTGTTCCTCATTGGCCATGGTTCCTCCTCGTTGCACCCAGATTAGTCCTCGTCGCGTGATTCAGGCTGTTCCTGCCACCACTCGAGAAGTTTCCGCTCAGCGTCTGCGGCCTCCTGCGGGCCGTTTTCCATTCGTTCTTCCAGCAGGAACTTATACGCACGGCCCACAATGGGGCCAGGGCGGACTTTCAACAACTCCATGATGCGAGCCCCGTCGAGATCCGGACGGATCGCCGCGAGTTCTTCCTGCTCGGCCAGTGCGGTGACCCGCGACTCCAGATCGTCATAGGCGAACGCGAGCCTCTCGGCCTTGCGCCGGTTCCGGGTGGTGACATCGGCGCGTGTCAGCCGGTGAAGCCGCTCAAGGAGGTTCCCGGCATCATTGACGTACCGGCGCACGGCGGAATCAGTCCACGAAGAATCTCCATAGCCGTAAAAGCGCATGTGCAGCTCCACCAGGCGCGCCACAGCCTTGATGGAATCATTGTTGAAGCGCAGCTCACGCATCCGCTTCTTCACCAATTTCGACCCGACCACGTCGTGATGCAGGAAGCTCACCGCGCCATCGGATTCAAACCGGCGAGTAGCCGGCTTGCCCACGTCGTGCATGAGCGCCGCAAACCGCAGCACAAAATCCGGTGCGGGGACGACGCCATCGTTATCGGTTTCCAGAGCGCACGCCTGATCCAGTACCTGCAGTGAGTGCTGATAGACATCCTTGTGCCGATGGTGTTCGTCCGTCTCGAGCCGGAGGGCGGGGACTTCGGGCAGCACGTGGTCCGCAAGACCAGACTCCACGAGGATATCGACGCCGGCACGGGGATTCACCCCGCAGATCAGCTTCACCAGTTCGTCCCGCACCCGCTCAGCCGAGATGATGTTGATCCGCTCTGCCATGGAGTTCATCGCCGCGCCGACTTCCGGAGCCACCGTCACCTTCAACTGGGAGACAAACCGCGCCGCACGCATCATCCGCAACGGATCATCGGAGAACGACGACGACGGCGACCCCGGCGTGCGCAGCACACCTTTGCGCAGGTCTTCGCGGCCACCGAACGGGTCCACCAGCACCAGGGACGGCAGTTTCAGTGCCATCGCGTTGATCGTGAAATCACGGCGGTAGAGATCGTCCTGAAGCGACGTCCCGAAAACAACCTTTGGTTTGCGCGAATCCGGATCGTACGCCTCAGCGCGGTACGTAGTCACTTCGATCATGTGCTCACCACGCCGCATGCCAATGGTTCCGAAATCACGGCCAATCTCCCAGTAGGCGTCTGCCCACCGTCGGATCACCGCGATGATCTGGTCTGGATCGGCGTCGGAGGTGAAGTCCAGATCCGGTGAAACTCTTCCCAGAAAGAGGTCGCGTACTGGGCCGCCAACCAGCGACAGTTCATAGCCTCCTGCTGTGAAAATCCTTCCTAGTTCCACGACAACGGGAGGAAGCGGATCAGCGAATGAGGGTTCAACGTCGGAGTGCACCATAGTTCCTTAAGCGTGCCAGATAACCGGCCAAACGCCATTACCGGCGGAACGACGACCCACGGGGTAAGGGCGCGGTGCTCATGAACGACAAAGATCGTTAGAGTGGATCCATGGCCCGCCCAGTACCGAGTGCTCCCAAGCGGACCCCGTTGACGGTATCAATGGGGAGCACCGGCGTGCCCACAACGCACCATTCGCTGCCAACTGTTGAGGAAGTATCCGCCGGCGGCATGGTCGTGGACACCTCTACCCCCGATCTCAGCGTCGCGGTCATCGCCAGGCTCAATCGCGGTGGGCGCCTCGAATGGTGTCTGCCCAAGGGGCACCCAGAAGGCAGGGAAACCAACGAGGAAGCTGCAGTCCGGGAAATAGAAGAAGAAACGGGCATCGAGGGCCAGATTCTGGCTGCGTTGGGGAGCATCGACTACTGGTTCACCGTCAGCGGTCACCGTGTCCACAAAACGGTTCACCACTACCTCCTGCGTGCTACGGATGGTGAGTTGACCATCGACAATGACCCGGACCACGAGGCGATCGACGTCGCCTGGGTCCCCTTGAACGGGCTTGGTGGGCGTCTTTCTTTCCCGAACGAACGTCGGATTGCCGATCTGGCCCGCGACATCCTTCCCCAGTTCCTGTAACCGCCGCCGCCTGTCGCAAGGGCGGTATCGCCGGCTCTGGTGAGACCATAGGAAACGATGACAGAACTAAGCACGGGCGCACTGCCCATTCTTGACCCGGTGTACCCGCGCCGGCGAACGCTCCGTCACACCGACGTCCGCGTTGAGGCTGGCCCGCAGCCGCAGCACGACGACGGCCAGGAAATGGCTGACAGCGGTGACGGAACGGGCAACATGGCCCGTTCCAGCGCCATCATGGCGGCCGGAACCATGACGTCCCGTCTGTTGGGGCTTATGCGCACAGCGCTACTCGCTCTTGCTCTGGGCAATACGGGCTTGATCACGGATATCTTCTCCATCGCGAATGTGCTGCCTAACTTCATTTATCTGATGGTCGCCGGCGGCCTGTTCAATGCGGTACTCGTTCCACAGGTCATCAAGGCAATCCACCTTCCGGACCGCGGATCAGATTTCATCAGCCGCATCATGACGCTGACCCTGGTGGTGCTGGCTCCGCTGACCCTGCTGGTGACTCTCGCCGCGCCTCTGATCCTCCAGACGGTGACGCAGTTGGACGCTAATCAGCTGCCTCTGGCCACCATCTTTGCTTATTGGCTTTTCCCGCAGATCTTCTTCTACGGGCTCTACGCCGTCATGGGGCAGGTCCTCAACGCCCACGGACGATTCGGGGCGTACATGTGGGCGCCTGCGCTGAACAACGTGGTCGCCATCGCGGGCCTGCTGGTGTTCATCGCCATGTTCGGCACCAATCGGGATACCGGTTTCAGTCCGGGCGAGTGGTCCAGCCAGGCCACCGTGGTGCTTGCTGGCAGCACCACTCTGGGCATTGTCCTGCAAGCTCTGATTCTGATCTGGCCGCTGCGCAAGCTTCGTTTGGGTCT
This sequence comes from Arthrobacter roseus, assembly GCF_016907875.1. NCBI lineage: Bacteria > Bacillati > Actinomycetota > Actinomycetes > Micrococcales > Micrococcaceae > Arthrobacter > Arthrobacter roseus. The sequence continues at coordinate 347,736 of NZ_JAFBCU010000001.1, forward strand.
GCGGCCCCAGTTCGGTTTGCGGGGCGTAGGCCTGGGCACGACGGCGCGGGTCGCTAAATGGACCATCCTCACGATGCTGGTGGGTAACGGCGCCTACCTGGTCTATACATCGGTGGCCAGTAAGGCATCTTCGCTGCGCAATGACCTCATGGCACAGGATCCGCCGCAGAATATCGCCGGGCACTTCACCCTCGAAACGGCGTCAATGCTGTACATCATTCCGCATTCAGTCATTGCCTTATCGCTGGCTACTGTCCTCTTCAACCGCATGTCGCATTCCTTCACGGACAAGGACCTCGACGGGGTGCGTGAGTCCATTTCCACTGGGCTGCGGACTATTGGGGTGGCAACAGTCTTCTGTTCGGCGGTTCTGGTGGTGCTGGCCGGACCTATCAGCGTGTTCTTCAGCGGCAGGTCCGACGTCGACGCAGCCATCCAGGCGCAGGTGCTGGTTCTCCTGGCTGTCAGCGCCCCGTTCTTCAGTTCCACTTTTGTGATGAACCGTGCGTTCTACGCCAATGAGGACGGCCGCACGCCGTTCATCATGCAGGCCATCCTCTCCGTCGTGGGCGTCTCGATGGCAGTTGCGGCAGGCTTGCTTCCTGCGCAGTTCATCGTCATGGGCCTGGCGGTGGCGTATTCGCTGGGTAATGTGGCCGCCACGATCGTGAGTCACATCTTCCTCAAAAGGGAGCTAGGCGATTACGGTGCCGGTCATATTGCCGATGTTCATTTGCGACTTGTTGCGGCCGCTCTCGTGTCGGCGGCTGTAGGCGGGGGCGCGCTCTGGCTCTTCGGCGGGTACAACACTGACGGATTCGCGTGGCAGAACTACTTCACCGCTGTCGTCGTCGTTGTTGTGTGTGGCACGCTTATGGGGTTGGTCTACCTGGCGCTCTTGAAAGCGCTGCACGTCAACGAGCTCAAGGACTTCCTGAAGCCACTACTGCGGCGCGTGGGCCGGGCCTGAGCAGGACGCCACATCCCGGTATCGCATGGGTAACGGCGGTTGACAGGTAGCATTAAGCCAAAGTTGCGAAAGAAGTTTCGATAACAGTCGCCGGTGTGCCCACCTTCAAGGGCAGTTCGGCGTCCTATTGTTTTAGCGATTCCGCGGGAGGAACACGTGCCACAACCAGTCGTAGCCGGATCAGTACTGGGCGGGCGATACAAGGTTACCGGCCACGTTCTGGCCTCCGCCGACGACGACATGGTCCTCGACGGCATCGACCAGGTGTTGAACCGTCCCGTGAGTATCCTCCTTGCGTCTCCCGCCAATGCCAGCCAGATGACCGCCAGCGCGCGTGAACTCGCAACCGGGGAACGCCCCGGAAACATCCAGGTACTGGACCTCGGGATCAGCGAGGAACACACGTACCTGGTCACAAGCCAAGCTCAGCCAGCAGACCTGCTCGATCTGGTGATTGAGCAAAACAAGCCATACATTGAACCGTTCTTCACGGATACGCTGGGCTCTGAAATTTTCGGTCATGCCAGGTCCACCGAGCCAATGGTTTACGACGACGACGACGACTATTACGAAGAGCAGGCTCGTAAACAGGGATCCGGCCGTAAGTCCCAGCCCCAGTCTGAGCCGCCCCGGCAGGAATCGCCTCGAACTGCGCCCATTGCACCGACGCCCCCAGCCTCTCGTCCCAGCACCTCTTCCCGCGATGACACCACCGAGCAACGTCAATCCCGCTTCCCCGCTGGAGCCCTCTCTGGTGGCGCTGCGTACAGCGGTGGGAACGAGGATGAATACGACGAATACGACGAGCCTCCTGCCGAGCGTGGCAACAAGGTACGCCGGGGCCTGATCGGGGCGGTATTTGCGGCCATCGTTGTAGTCGCCGTTGTATTGGCGGTCTCGAATCTGGGCAATCTGGGCAATCTTTTCAACGCCGACCCGGTCGCCGGAGACGATCAGAACACTAGCGCTCCAGCCGAATCCGGGACACCGACGCCGACGCCGTCGAGCAGTGAAAGTGAGACCAGCGAGGAGCAGGAAGCGGTTGCTCCGGAAATAGTGGGGCTCACGCGTCTCGTTCCGAACAATCCGGAGCTCAACTCAGGTTCGGATGCTGATCTGCCCAAGCTCATCGACAACAATCCAGCCTCCTACTGGCAGAGTTTTGTGTTCGCCAATGACACTTTCGGCGGCTTGGCTCAGAGCATGGCCCTCGTCGTCAAACTTCAGGAGCCCTCCTCGATCAACCAAGTGGAGATCACCCAGTTGAATGGTGCCGGCGGAAATTTTGAAGTTCTGCTGAATGAAACTCCCACCCTTGAAGGCGCCCGGCAGGTAGCGCAGAGTAGTTTCACGGGAACCACGCTCACTCTGCCCGTCTCAACACAAGACGGCAATACCGCCAAAGCACAGTACGTGATCGTGAACTTCACCCAGCTGCCGCGCTTGAGCGGAATTCAGGCCGAGTTCCCCTGGGGCCTCCGCATCGCCGAAATCAAAGTCTCCTAGCACCTACAACGTGCTCTATCAGCGGAACGTCACTGCCTCGTACCGTGGAATAACGCGCGACCCCATAAGGTTGTGACCGAGAGATCAAGAAATCAGTGAGGGAAAGGTCTACCGCATCGTGAGCGTCATTACCCCGTCCGGCAGTTCGAACGCGCAGGAAATCCGCGATGTCATCATCGTGGGGTCCGGCCCCGCTGGTTACACTGCGGCTGTGTACACGGCGCGAGCGAACCTCAAACCCCTACTCATCGCCAGTTCCGTCACCGCGGGCGGCGAGCTGATGAACACTACGGACGTCGAGAACTACCCCGGATTCCCAGAAGGTGTCATGGGTCCAGAACTCATGGTGCAGTTCGAAAAGCAGGCGGCCCGATTCGGTACAGAGATCATGTTTGAAGACGTCACCTCCGTGGAACTGCAGGGCGACGTCAAGAAGGTCCTGACCGGTTCCGGTGAAACTTTTCTCGCCCGCTCAGTAATCATTTCTACTGGCTCGGCTTATCGTGAGCTCGGACTCGAGGACGAGAAGCGCCTCTCAGGGCACGGCGTGAGTTGGTGTGCCACCTGCGACGGGTTCTTCTTCAAAGACCAGAACATCGCCGTGATCGGCGGAGGAGACTCCGCCATGGAAGAAGCTCTATTCTTGACCAAATTCGCTCGCAGCGTCACCGTCGTTCATCGCCGCGATACCTTGCGTGCGTCCAAGATCATGCAGGACCGCGCTCTAGCGCACCCAAAGATCTCGTTTGCCTGGAACGCCGAAGTAACCGGAATTGATGGGACAACGAAGGTCACCGCGCTGAACCTTCGCGACCGGGTTAGCGGTGAGGCGTCGTCCCTGCCCGTCACGGGCGTATTTGTCGCGATTGGTAACGACCCCCGGGTCGACCTGGTCCGGGCACAGCTCGAGCTGACAGTCGAGGGCACCATCGCAGTTCAGGGCCGCACCTCGATTACTTCGCTTCCCGGAGTGTTCGCAGCCGGTGACGTCATCGACCCCACGTACCGACAAGCCATTACAGCCTCCGGCTCCGGTTGCGTGGCGGCCATCGACGTCGAACATTACCTCGCCGACCTTGGCGACGCAGTAGACACCGCAGCTGAAGTTCCAACGCCGGATGCGGAAGCAGTTTCCGAAACCGCCAGCCTTTAACAGGACATCATCAAAGGAGCTAATGAGCATGAGCAATGCAAAGGCAGTAACTGACGCGTCATTTGATACCGACGTCCTTCAGTCCGACAAACCCGTGATTGTGGACTTCTGGGCTGAGTGGTGCGGTCCGTGCCGGAAGCTCGGACCCATCCTGGACGAGATGTCCGTAGAGCACGCGGACACGATCGACGTCGTTAAGCTGAATGTAGATGAGAACCCAGCAATCGCGGCGCAGTACGGCATCACCTCAATTCCTGCCGTCTACGTCTTTCAGAACGGCAAGGTGGCCGCCAAGTCAATTGGTGCCAAGCCAAAGCAGGTCCTAGAAACGGAATTTGCGGAGTTCCTGAAGTAGCCACATGGGCCGATCTTAAGCCCCCAAGCACTGTCTTAGTGCGGCTCGAAGGTGCCGACGTGTTGTCATCCCTGATGCGGAGCGACAAGCGTCGGCATTTTCTGTTAACGTTGACTCTATCGCTTTTTAACAACCTTTATAGATTGTTTTTTCGCACGATGATTGGACGGAGCGCCAGGAAATAGAGATGTAGACAGATACACGTTTTCCCCATGTGATTGTCCCTCGTCCCAGGAAGGGGACGGGGATGATCGTGGGTGACGAACGTCTATCAGACAGCAAGCCACTGCACACCATGGTTGTTGAGCTGACCGAGTGCGACCAAAGCGCGAAACCTTCCTTTTAGGGTTTCACGTGAAACATGATGAAGAGCTACTTGGGCGGGTCCGCGGCGTTGCGGACAAGTGAAAACGTAAATATTGTCGATGGTTCAGGGTAGTTACGTATCGACAAGCCTCAGAGCCAGAGCTTAGAGCATGCTGATGTCGAACAGGAGCATTCCATGCTGTCGCCACGCATGACGCGAACAACCGCGTCTATAGTTCTTAGACTGAGTGCCGATCTTAGAGCCCAGCTCGTACCAGCCCGTGATATCGAATCTGTTCCTCTGGATCATTGTGTTCGCATCGTAGGGGCTGAATCGACGGGCACCTGCAGCGCGGTGACCAGCACGACCTATGTCCGTTTCACGTGAAACAAGGCATCAGAGCGTTGCCCTCCAATACTCACGTCAACGAACGTTCGAGAATGACACAGCTTTCCAGCGCAGAGAGATTAGAGGCATACGTTGTACATCGTTCCTTGACCGACGAGTAATCTCGGTGTGCGGCGAAGAGAAGAAATGCGGCAGCTGCGGGCTTAGCTCTCGGACCGACACATTGCAGGCCGAGAAGCAGGTATCCCAACGCCGTGGATCAGACTGAGCATCGATTCACACCCTAACCCGAAGGTACGCCGTCAAGTGCCAGCCACCTTGCGGCGGTATTGCTTGCTGACCAATGCGGTCCCTGTGACGAAAAGCTTCGCCAGTACCAAAACTGCCTTCGTAGACCAGGTTGGTCTCTCAAAGATGAACAACCGCCTCGGGACTGGCTTCCAGTACCGATTCATTGCGTTCGACCCGAATCATCACCGCTGCACAGCGGAAGCCGAGCACCCTGACTCTGAGAGCGGCCGAACCGGCCATGAGTCCGACCACCTTGGAGTGGTTTCACGTGAAACACTCCTCTCGGGTGATTATCGAGGGTACAACAGACCATCAGACGCACTGCGCCCATCCGCGAAGTATTGCTCTATTACTCCGAGGAGGGGGAAAGGACGCCCATAATGCGGTTTAGATCGTCCACAGACGCAAACTCGATGCTTACCTTCCCCTTCTTGGCGCCCAGGGTGATTTTCACACTTGTCTCCAGCCGATCTGCAAGCGAACTCTCCAAGTAGTCCAGACGCTCATGTCTAGCACCTGCACGTGGCTTATTGGTACGAGCAGGCCTTCTTAACCCATCGCTCAACGCCACCAGTTCTTCAGTTGCGCGGACGGACAGACCCTCGGCCACAATCTTCTGGGCCATCTTCTCCATGTCTGCGTGATCCTCTAGGGCCAGAAGGGCACGAGCATGGCCGGCAGAAAGGACTCCGGCCGCAAGACGCCGTTGAACAAGCGGCGGCAATTTCATGAGTCGCAGTGTATTTGAGATTTGCGGACGCGAGCGGCCGATGCGTTCAGCTAGTTCATCGTGGGAACAGCCAAAATCGTCGAGAAGTTGCCGATATGCAGCTGCTTCCTCAAGTGGATTGAGTTGGCTTCGGTGCAAGTTCTCCAGGAGTGCGTCTCTGAGCAAAGCGTCGTCGTCGGTCGATCTGATGATCGCTGGAATACTCTGCAAACCAGCTTCTTGGGCCGCCCTCCAGCGGCGTTCACCCATGACAAGCTCATACGTGCGGTCGCCAGCCTCTTGTGAAGGACGAACGACGATAGGCTGCAGTACTCCAATCTCGCGAATGGAATGAACGAGCTCCGCCATGTCGTCCTCATCAAAGACGTTACGAGGCTGTTTGCGGTTTGGGTGGATTGAGGTAACCGGCACCTCAGCGAATTGAGCACCGGGGACTGGAAGAAGTGTTTCACGTGAAACATCGACAACCTCCGCAGCGGCCCGACGTTTGCCCCGCACAATTCCATCGTCTCCAGCCGTCTTCGGCACACCGGGACCCTGATCCCGCGTCGCTGGAGTAGCGAAAGTATCGCTGTTGTCTCCTCCCCGTTGCGCTGACCCTCGCTTTGCAGCTTCACTGGCCAGCTGGGCACCGGGTGCACGTTTCGCCGTTGCAGGAGGCCCCTCCTTCTCCATCGCCGCACCTGAGGAAGGAGTTACGACTACATCCTCGCCGACTTGCCCAGACTCGAACCCTAAGGGCTCTGAGCCCGTTGATGAAGCTAACGACCCAGGGGCTGTGGGGAAGAATACGTCATCTACTGGGCGTCCTGTTCGACGACGAGGCTGCTCCTGATCGTCTCCAGTAGGAGAGATTTCAGCACTACTCGGAATGAGCGCTCCAAGTCCACGGCCCAAACCACGACGCTTCTCAACCATATGGTTTCCTTCCACAGCACACGCCTCCAGATACGGAGGCATTGATTTCAATGAAACCAAGTCTAGTGCCAGTGGAGCAAAACAGGTCTGAAGCTATGCGCCGCGTTCCGCGATTTCCGCTGCGGCTTCAAGATAAGAAAGAGCCCCACTCGACGATGGGTCGTATGTCATGACTGTTTGCTGATAGCTCGGCGCTTCCGATATGCGTACAGACCGAGGGACTACTGCCTGGAGAACCTGTTTCGGGAAGTGCTCCCTGACTTCGCTGGCCACCTGCGAAGCCAGATTCGTTCTGCCATCGTACATTGTAAGTAAAATGGTTGATACGACTAGATCCGCATTCAGATGCTTCTGAATCATTTCAATGTTCTTCAGCAATTGACTGAGGCCCTCGAGAGCGTAGTACTCACACTGAATAGGAATGAGCACTTCACGAGCGGCGACAAAGGCGTTCACGGTCAGTAGGCCCAGGCTAGGCGGGCAGTCGATGAGAACGTAGTCAAGTCTCTCTTCGCCCTTTTCTGCGCGTTCTTTTTCATATAGATCAATGGCACGACTCAGTCGCTGCTCGCGAGCTACAAGCGAGACCAACTCGATTTCGGCACCCGCAAGATGGATGGTGGCCGGTGCGCAGATAAGTCGTCCGATATCGGGGCACTGAGCCACCACTTGAGACAGGGGTACATCATCAATGAGTACCTCATAAATGCTCTCTACTTCGGCATGATGCTCAATGCCCAACGCCGTTGAGGCATTCCCTTGAGGATCAATATCAATGACTAGAACATTCAGACCCGCAGATGCCAAGGCCGCCGCCAGATTAACAGTTGTTGTGGTTTTACCCACGCCACCCTTCTGATTACTAACCGTGAGCACTCTAGTCTCCTGAGGCTTTGGGAGTTTGCGTCCCAACAGCTTCTCCCGCCTTTTGTTTTCACTCGCCAGTTCACGCGCCAGTGGGGTGCTCTCGTCCATACTCTCCATGACGTCTAACACCTTGCTCTGGGAATCATCACCCTGGGAGCCGACATCCTTCGAAGGCCCAGGATTCACATCTATAGACGGCGATGTTTCACGTGAAACAATGCCAGTATTGGAAGGGTCTGCAAACACTTCCGGTTGGATTCTACGAATCTGGGTCGACAACACTGATCCTAGCATCGCGAATGCCGGCATCTTTCGTGCGGCAGAATCCTTACTTCCCACTGTTCTTGCTCACTTTCCAACGCTCGCCTCAACCACTCTAGACTAGCCGTTCAAGGACTCACTCAGTCGCGCAACACAGTCAACTCCGGCTAGGAGGAATGAATGGAGGAGTCTATCATGACGAACGACGTCTAACAACCTTTATCCTCACCACGGTGGTTGGCTGCTCAAGCAGGTCTTCCCCAACCGTTTGGATCTCAACGCTGGTGCCGCCGAGCTTTCGAATGATCTTCTCGGCCTTCTCCACTTCCAACTGTGCGCTTCGTCCCTTGATGGCGATTACTTCACCGCCACCCTTGAGAAGCGGCATGGTCAGAGACGCGAGATTAGTCAGTGCCGATACAGCCCGCGCCGTTACGACATCAGCGGTGATCTGACCAACAAATTGCTCCGCTCTTCCCCGAAGAATGCGCACATTCGGCAGTCCCAGGTCGGCCACGACTTCCTGAAGCCACTGGACTCGGCGATCGAGGGGCTCGACAAGTGTCAACTCAAGGTCCGGCCTCGCGATCGCGAATGTCATCCCGGGCAACCCAGCGCCGCTGCCCACATCGGTAACGCGTGCGTCTGTAGCAATCAGCTCCGCGACCACGGCACAATTGAGTACGTGACGCCCCCACAAGCGCGGGATCTCGCGGGGGCCAAGCAGCCCACGCTCTATGCCGCTGGTAGCGAGGTGACGGACATAGCGCTCAGCCAGCGGGAGTCCATCGCCGAAAATTCTCTGCGCGGCAGCCATTTCGGCACCGGCCAATACACCGTCACTCATACCCGGACCATCGAAAAGTGTTCCACCTCCAACTCAGTCTTCCGGAAGAGAAACCACAATGTGGCGCCGAGAACCCTCACCGTGGGATTCCGAAATTAGCCCTAGTTCGGCAACCACGTCATGAACAATCTTCCGCTCGTAGGCACTCATGGGCTTCAGCGAGACCGGTTCGTGCGTCTCCTTGACGTCATCCACTGCCTTCTCCGCGAGTTGCTGGAGTTCTTCACCACGCTCTTCGCGGTAACCGGTGATGTCCAGTACCAGCCGCGAACGATTACCGGTTGAGGTCAGCACCGATAACCGAGCGAGCTCCTGAAGAGCTTCGAGCACTTCACCATCACGTCCAACGAGGCTATCAAGGCTGCTGTTGTCATCCTCTTCAGAAAGGACCGAGATGTAAGTTCGTCCATTGCGGACCTCGATATCGATATCGCCATCCATATCAGCGATATCCAGGAGTTCTTCGAGGTAGTCAGCGGCTACGTCGCCCTCTTCCTCAAGTCGGCTCACGGGTGTGGTTTCCTCGTCCTGAGCGGTCTCGGTCGAGTCTGTGGATTCCTCTGTCGTCATTTCCTTTTCCTCTTCTTACGCTGTGGCTGGACCCGCTGCACTCTGGGGGCGGGGGTGATCTCTTCAACCGGCTCGGAATTCTTCTTTTCGCCGAGTAGGGGGACCATGGGCAGTCCCTTCCGGGCACGACGCTCCGCCAGCGCCTTGGCAGCAGGTGATCCAGGGGTGGGCATACGACGAATGACGTAGAACTGCTGGACCATGGTCCAGATATTCGTGGTGGTCCAGTAAACCAGCACGCCGATGGGGAAGTTGATACCACCGATTCCGAACACGACCGGGAGAATATACAGCATCATCTTCTGCTGCTTCATGAAGGGGCTCTGCATGGCCTCTTCAGACATGTTCTTGGCCATGATCTGCTTCTGCGTGATGAACTGCGAAGCCGTCATGGCGAGAATCATGACAATCGAGAGCAAAATGACGCTGATGTTGCCGTTTCCACCGAACGAGCCCAAGAAAGTCGACGATAGTGGGGCACCAAATATGGTCGCGGCATCGAATTGTTTGACAGCCTCAGCGCTGAGCGCGCCGATGGAACGACCTTCATCACTCGCACCCGAGACACCATTGAGTACTCTGAACAGCGCGAAGAAGAACGGCATCTGGATAAGGATGGGCAGACACGCGGCAAAGGGGTTAGTGCCGTGCTTCTTGTAGAGCGCCATCTGCTCCTGCGTCATTGCCTGACGCGACAGCTGGTCTGTTTTACCCTTGTACTTCTGCTGAAGTTTCCGAAGATCAGGCTGAAGTGCCTGCATTCCACGTTGCGCCTTGATTTGCTTCACGAAGATGGGAATCAATGCCGCACGGATCACCAGAACCAGTCCAACAATGGACAAGGTCCAGGTCCATCCCGAACCAGACTCCATTCCCAAAAAGGTGAACAACTCGTGGAAGGCCTGCATCACCCATGAGACCAGCCATTGGAATGGGGACAGTATTGTGTCCAGGAAACCCATTTACTCTCCTCAAGCCGTCTTGCGGCTGTCTATGTCTGCCGGAATGACAGGGTGATTCAGCACCAAGATGCGTGGAATGTCTTCGTGATTCCAGGTGCGGTTACCAGCTGGCACGGGATCAACGCCACCTAGGTTCCAAGGATGACACTTGGCCAGCCGTCTGGCCGCCAACCAACAACCTTTGACGGCCCCGTGCACGGTCACTGCTTCGAGTGCGTACGCAGAGCAAGAAGGGAAAAAGCGGCAGACAGGACCATAAAGCGGCGAAATGACCTTGCGATATACCGAAAGGAAACCCATGATCACAAGCCGTGGACATCCGTAGACAAATCGCAAAGCTCGGACCACGGCCGCAGAGAGGAATCTAGCCATCCGGTTCACGGCACTTTCCTCTCTTCCAAACGACTCACTACCTTGGACAAGGCACTGTTAAAGTCTGCCTCGATTTCTGTCCACTCAGCTTCTGCTGCTGGCGGTAATGCCCGAACAACAACATCCACGCCGTTGGCCACATTCGCCAAAGACAAGGCTGCGCATTCACGTAGCCTTCTCTTAACGACGTTACGGGCTACAGCGTTCCCTACCGCTTTGGACACAATGAATCCAAAGCGGCTGGGTTCCGCTGATTCCCTCGCCGCCGCATATACGACCACGTTCCGGCGCCCATAGCGGGAACCGGAACGTACGGCGTTGGAAAAGTCAGCTGACGTTCGAATCCGCCGACGCTTGGCAAGCACCTAGCTGGCCAGTCGGATCAGAACGAAGTAGTGCCGAAGCAAAACTGACACGTTGATGTTTTTTGGGTTAGGCCGAAAGTTCGATGCGTCCCTTACCGCGACGTGCGGCAAGGATTGCACGCCCTGCGCGGGTACGCATGCGAAGGCGGAAGCCGTGCTTTTTGGCACGACGGCGATTATTCGGCTGAAAAGTCCGCTTGCTCACGGTGATTACTCCAAGACGATCAAATGACGTAGCCGGAAGAGTGCCGGCATTGTGCGCCAGACCAGGACCAGTACGTGATTATTCAGCATCTGACGGTCCGCTGTGCAGCCGGTTTATGGGCATGCAACAGTGCAGAAAGCAGACACAAAGGACTACATAACGTTAGGCGTGCAGGTACCGGCTCGTCAAACCGTACCCATCTGAGAGGGCATAATCGCCTCGATATCCTGTTGACTGTTGGTGTCCACAGATTGTGGATAAGTAGGGCCCCGCACCGTCGTGACAGCCAAAAGGTTACCAAGAGACCTCCCAAGGAGCCAGTTATCCACATGCTCCTTCCTGCGTAGGGTCAGCTATCTTCTCCTCTTTTCATCCCTTAGGCTTGCCCAAGGCCATATTTATCCACCATCTGTGTATAAGTCTGTGGATAGCGGACAGATCAGCGGTCAGACCATCATGTACTACCTGAGGGGCTCCATTGGGCGCGAACGAACACGATGATCTAGGGAGTGCCTGGCGCACCGTCCTGCGGTCGCTGGATCATGATGGCCGGGTGACTCCACGACAGCGTGGATTTGTCATTTTGGCCCAGGCACAGGGTCTTATCGGCACAACGTTGTTGATCGCTGTTCCCAATGAATTGACGCGCGAAGTACTCCAATCCCAGCTCAAGGATTCTCTTGATGATGCTCTCCGCGAAGTCTTCGAAGAAGATATTCAATGCGCTTTCGTCATCGACCCAGCCCTTACACCTACTGCGGATGCCGAACCGGAGGCAACAGTTGAGCGGATTCCCGTCACAAAACCTCGTCCTGAACCAGCTCCATCACCGGCGTTGCCCAGCGATAATCAAGAATCTGGCCGGTTGAATCCGAAGTATCTCTTCGACACCTTCGTCATTGGATCGTCAAACAGATTTGCTCATGCGGCCGCCGTGGCAGTTGCCGAAGCGCCAGCCAAGGCCTACAACCCACTGTTTATCTATGGCGATTCCGGTCTCGGTAAGACACACCTTCTGCATGCCATCGGCCACTACGCCCAGCACCTCTACACAGGCATCCGAGTCAGGTATGTAAATTCGGAAGAGTTCACCAATGACTTCATCAACTCCATCCGGTACGACGAGGGAACGAGCTTCAAACAGCTGTACCGGAACGTCGATATCCTCCTCATCGACGACATCCAGTTCCTCTCCGGTAAGGAAGCCACCCAAGAGGAGTTCTTTCACACGTTCAATGCCCTCCACAATCACAACAAACAGGTAGTCATTACCTCGGATCAGCCTCCGAAGTTGCTTTCCGGGTTTGAAGATCGGATGCGGTCGAGGTTCGAATGGGGTCTTCTAACTGACATTCAGCCTCCCGAGCTGGAAACTCGCATCGCGATACTTCGGAAAAAGGCCATCAGTGAAGGCCTTTCTGCACCCGATGATGTGCTGGAATACATTGCATCCAAGATCTCCACGAACATCCGCGAACTTGAGGGCGCCCTTATCCGGGTTACCGCGTTCGCAAGCCTGAACAGGCAGACCGTCGATATGGGTCTGGCTGAAATTGTCCTCAAGGACCTCATTACCGACGATGGCGCGCGGGAGATCACCGCATCGGTAATCATTGGCCAGACTGCATCCTACTTTCAGATCAGCCTTGAGGAACTGTGCAGCAAATCACGCACACGCACCCTCGTGACCGCCCGACAAATTGCCATGTATCTGTGTCGGGAACTGACAGATATGTCCCTACCAAAAATCGGTCAGGAACTTGGCGGACGCGATCACACCACCGTGATCCATGCGGATCGTAAGATCCGCCAACTCATGGCTGAACGCCGCGTCATTTACAACCAGGTCACCGAACTCACCAACCGCATCAAGCAGCAGCAGCGTGAAAAGTAGCTTCCTGACCGTAATGACACTCACGTAATTAACAGGTGTGGATGAACCTGTGGATAACTACTGGACAAGCGCCGCTTTATGTCTAACAACTCTCCACCTCCCTGTGGACAACAGAATCATCCCTTTTTTCATCCACACCCCTCTGGGACAACCACCGGTGGCTTTCCCCACGTTCTACACAGCCCAGATCGGCTCATACCCGGTCAAGGAATAGGTTATCCACAGAATCCACAGGCGTTATTACCACTACTAACCCTTAACCTCTGGACTCTTTACCAAATAACATCATCACACTGCCGCACCAGGTTGGGACTGCCCCTCCGGTGCAGTTAGAGGCACCAGGGCGCTAAGCTGTCTGAAAGTAATGTTCCACCGCATTTCCTTGACTCCCCGCGACATCGACGGGTCGCCGAGGACAAGATGCCAAGGATTCTCATCGTCTAAGAAAGGCGGCACCCTTCAGTGAAGTTCAGAGTTGAGCGGGATGTACTGGCCGAAGCCGTTACGTGGACAGCCCGTTCACTGTCACCCCGCCCGCCGGTTCCAGTTCTCTCAGGGTTGCTCATCAAAGCGGAAAACGGTTCCGTGAGCCTTGCTAGTTTCGATTATGAAATTTCGGCTCGTTTACGGATCCCGGCCGACATCTCCGAAGAAGGATCGATTCTTGTCTCGGGACGCCTTCTGGCAGATATCTGTCGTAGCCTCCCATCGGCTCCGGTTGAAGTGATAACTGATGGTTCCAAGGTGACGCTCATGTGTCGTAGCAGCCGCTTCAACCTTTCAACCATGCCTGTGGGAGAGTACCCGGAGCTCCCTGCTCTGCCTGACGTCAGCGGGGTTGTCGACGGTGAAGCATTCTCACAAGCCGTTTCACAGGTCATCATCGCTGCAAGTCGCGATGACACTCTGCCGATTCTTACCGGAGTCCGGATGGAGATCGAGGATAACCTCATTACATTCTTGGCAACGGACCGATACCGTTTGGCATTACGTGAGGTCTCCTGGAAGCCAACGACGCCGGGTATTTCAACATCTGTACTCGTTAAGGCCAAAACTCTGAACGAAGTTGCTCGAACGCTGGGATCGGCAGGGGATCTGAACATAGCGCTCTCGGATGACAACGAACTCATCGGGTTCGAAAGTGGTGGGCGGCGGACAACATCTCTGCTCGTGGATGGGGATTATCCAAAGATTAGGTCGTTGTTTCCCGAGACCACACCTATCCACGCAACGGTTGAGACCAGCAGCCTTGTCGAGGCCGTGCGGCGGGTCTCACTAGTCGCGGAGCGGAACACAGCAGTGCGCATGGCCTTTACCGAAGGTCAGGTAACTCTTGACGCCGGAACTGGCGAGGATGCCCAGGCCTCAGAGGCCATTGAGGCCTCTCTAATCGGTGATGACATCACCGTGGCTTTCAATCCGCAGTACCTCAGTGAGGGACTGAACGCGTTCTCCAGCAAGTATGTTCGGTTCTCTTTTACCACTCCGCCGAAGCCCGCTGTTGTATCGGCCCAGAAAGAATTGAACGGCGATGACCAAGACGACTATAAATATCTCCTAATGCCTGTGAGATTGTCGAATCATTAGCTCCCACGGTGCCAACCCGCACCAGCTACGTCAGGAAGAGTGATTAATATGCATATTGGTCTCATCGGACTTGGAAAAATGGGAGCGAACATGCGAGACCGGCTCCGTGAGGCCGGGATTGATGTCACCGGCTATGACCGCAAACCGGAGATCTCGGATGCGGCGAGTGTTGTCGATATGATTCAGAAAATACCGTCCCGCCGCATCATCTGGGTCATGGTTCCTTCTGGTGAGGTCACCGATTCGGTTATTACCGAACTGAGTGAGAATCTCGATCCCGGCGATATGGTGATCGACGGCGGAAACTCACGCTTTACTGAAGACCAAAAACACTTCGCGCTGTTGTCGAAGAAGAAGATCTCTTTTCTGGACTGCGGGGTATCCGGTGGTGTCTGGGGACTCAAGAACGGCTATGGTCTGATGGCTGGCGGTGATGCAGAGGATATTGAGCGGGCCATGCCCATCTTCGATGCGTTGAGACCCGAGGGAGAACGTGAAGAGAGCTTTGTCCATGTAGGTGATTCTGGTGCGGGCCATTACGCAAAGATGGTTCATAACGGTATTGAGTATGGTCTGATGCAGGCATATGCCGAAGGCTATGAACTTCTTGAAGCCAAAGACATCATCAAAAATGTGCATGGTACATTCCGCGCCTGGCAGCAGGGAACCGTTGTTCGCTCCTGGTTGCTTGACCTCATGGTTCAGGCGCTGGAAGAAGACCCTAGACTGGAGAGAATTGCTGGGTACGTAGAGGATTCTGGAGAAGGTCGGTGGACTGTCGAAGAGGCTGTGGCCAACGCTGTGCCAGCACCTGTCATTTCTGCAGCGCTTTTTGCCCGGTTTGCCTCACGCCAGGATGATTCGCCTGCAATGAAGATGGTCTCGGCGTTGAGGAACCAGTTCGGTGGACATGCAGTTAGGGCTGCCGCGGTCAAGCAACCTGAGGACAAGCAGGTTCCTGATCTTCCGGAGTGATCCAGACTGTGGAAAATTGATTGGCGGGGCACAGAGACCATGTTCTTAGAGCTGTTGTCGTTGTCAGATTTCCGTACTTACGAGCAGTTGGACGTGAGGCTGACGGTTGGGGCCACGGTTTTTGTAGGTCCCAATGGGATTGGGAAAACCAATATCCTTGAGGCAATGGGATACCTTTCCACGCTGAGTTCACACAGGGTTAGTTCAGATGCTCCCCTGATCCGGTTCGGCTCTGAACGGGCGCTGATTCGCGCAAAAATGATCCGCGGTGGACAGACGTCATCACTGGAACTTGAGATCAACGGGAGCAAAGCCAACCGGGCTCGGATAAATAGAGGGAATCCGGGCAGAGCCAGGGATGTGTTGGGCATCTGCAGAACAGTAATGTTTGCCCCTGAGGATTTGGCACTGGTTAAAGGTGATCCAGGAATTCGGCGGCGCTTTCTGGATGAGCTGATGGTTTCCCTCGTTCCACACCACGCGGCGACACGCACAGACTATGAGCGAGTTCTGAAACAGCGAAATGCGCTGTTGAAGTCCTCCAGAGGTGGTCGCTTCACCTCGGGTCACGAGGCCACTCTTGACGTCTGGGATCAGCACATGGCGCAGGCAGCGGCTCGGTTGTTGCACGCACGCATCGATGTATTGAAACAGTTGGAACCTCATTTTGCTAGGGCATATGGTGAGCTGACGGACGGTTCCAAAGCGGCGCGCGCAGTGTATCAATCCAGTCTGGAGATCACCGAAGACGAGGATGCGAAGGTGGGAATCCAAAGAGGAGACTCTCCACCGGGTAGGCCTGTGGGGTCCATCGAAGACACAACACTGAGGTATCTCGAAGCTTTTTGCACTGTTCGAAAGAAGGAACTGGAACGCGGTATTTCGCTCGTTGGTCCCCACCGTGATGATATCCAATTGGTTTTGGGTTCCGCACCGGCAAAAGGTTTTGCGTCGCACGGTGAGAGCTGGTCTGTCGCCTTGTCTCTTCGAATTGGTTCCTACTATCTGTTGTGTGAAGATGATCCCGCTCCGGGTGCTACACCCGTGCTGATGCTTGACGACGTTTTTGCTGAGCTCGATCGGCAGCGGCGGACAAAGCTTGCGGCCATAGTTTCAACCGCGGAGCAGGTTCTGCTGACAGCTGCGGTGCTGGAGGACATCCCTGAAACCCTTGAAGCCCGTCGTGTGAACGTGGTGGCCGGTGGTATCAGTGAGTGAGGATAATGAGCCGGCCGATGACACGAAGGACTCCGGTGAGCCGGAGTATTCTGAGATCGATGCGGCGCAAGCACTGCTCAACCGCATGCGAGAAGCATCAGTTGCACGGGGAAATACCAGGACACCGGCGGGTCGGCGTCGTCATCCAACGAAAGGTTCTCGGCAGGGGCGGAACGGTGGGGTGGCCGCAGGAGAATATGTTGGACGCGATCCTCAGGGACTCGGGACGGTGTTCAACCGCTTGTTGGGAGAACGTGGATGGAAATCTCCAGTGGCCGTTGGATCGGTATTGTCTCGGTGGGATGAACTGGTGGGACCGGATGTGGCAGCTCACTGTCGTCCGGAAAGCTTCGAAAACAACACTGTCCAGGTCAGATGTGATTCGACCACGTGGGCCACTCAGCTGCGTCTTTTGAGAACAAGTCTGCTGCACCGCTTTGAGAAGGAGCTGGGTTCGGGCGTCGTCACGGTGATTGACGTCTTGGGCCCAACTGCGCCGAATTGGCGGCGCGGCAAACGCAGTGTCAATGGCAGAGGGCCACGGGACACGTACGGATAGAGACCCCTCTGGTGTGCAGGAATGCCGCGCTCTGAGGACCGCCGTAGGGAGCTCAAGAAGGTCCGGGTATATACAGGGCCCCGTTTGGGGTGCTGAAAAGCGGTCTAAGCAAGGTTTCTTGACGTCTGGGACATGATTATGCATAAAGTCTCGACGCAACGCGGTAGAATTATTGGAGAAGACGCCCCTCGAGAAGCACAACCGGATACCGTATGTGGTCCCTTGTGCCTGCTCGTCGTCGTGCGTCGCCAGATGACCAAGACTAAGGAGTCGAAAGCGACTGTGGCTAACGACAACAACGTGGACCTTTCCAGCCCGGGTGAGGCTACCAGCCCTCACGAATACGGTGCCAGCGACATTACGGTTCTCGAAGGTCTCGAGGCGGTACGCAAACGTCCCGGAATGTATATCGGTTCCACGGGTCCGCGCGGGTTGCACCACTTGGTTTCTGAAGTCGTGGACAACTCTGTTGATGAAGCACTGGCCGGGTATTGCGACCACATCGAGATCACGCTCCAGCACGACGGCGGCGTGAGTGTTGTTGATAACGGCCGCGGTATTCCGGTGGACATGCACCCCACCGAGGGCCGGCCCACAGTCCAGGTTGTTATGACCATCCTCCATGCGGGCGGTAAATTTGGCGGCGGTGGATATGCGGTTTCCGGTGGACTTCACGGTGTGGGTATATCTGTGGTCAATGCGCTTTCCGCCAGAGTTGAGACGGTCGTCCGCAGACAGGGTTTCACCTGGTACCAGTCGTTCGAGAACGGCGGCATGCCCAAGGGGGATCTCCGCAAGGGCGAAGCAACCGAGGAGACTGGAACCACTCAGACGTTCTACCCGGATGCGGGGATCTTTGATTCCGTCGAGTTCGACTTTGAGACGTTGCGGGCCCGTTTTCAGCAGATGGCCTTCCTCAACAAGGGTTTGCGCATCACCCTCACAGATGAGCGCCAAGTAGAGGTCGGCGATGAGGTAGCAGAAGACCTGGACGCTACAGATGTCGCAGAAGAAGTCAAAACTGCCGAGGAGCCAAAGTACCGTGTAGTGGATTACTGCTATAAGAACGGACTGCTGGATTACGTTAATCACCTGAACTCAGCAAAGCGCGTGGAAATTGTCCACGAAGATGTGATTGCGTTCGAAACCGAGGACACAGAGCGGAAAATTGCTCTGGAAGTCGCCATGCAATGGACCACGGCTTACTCGGAGAGTGTTCATACTTACGCAAACACGATCAACACCCATGAGGGTGGTACCCACGAAGAGGGCTTCCGGGCAGCGTTGACGTCCCTGATCAACCGGTATGCGCGGGAAAAAGGAATTCTGAAGGAAAAGGAAGATAACCTCACGGGTGATGACATCCGTGAGGGCCTCACCGCGGTGATTTCTGTGAAAATGGCCGAACCGCAGTTTGAGGGACAGACCAAGACCAAACTCGGCAACTCCGAGGCCAAGGGCTTTGTCCAGCGCGCGGTCACGGATGAGCTTGGAGACTGGCTGGAACGTAACCCTGTTTCGGGCCGAAATGTGATCCGGAAGGCGCAGCAGGCTTCGCAGGCCCGGCTCGCCGCCCGCAAGGCCCGTGACAACGCGCGCCGCAAGAGCCCGCTGGAGTCCTTCGGTATGCCGGGCAAGTTGTCCGATTGCTCCTCCAAAGATCCTGCCAAGTGCGAGGTCTACATTGTTGAGGGTGATTCCGCCGGCGGTTCAGCCAAGCGCGGACGTGATCCGCACACCCAGGCAATCCTTCCGCTGCGTGGAAAGATTTTGAATGTGGAGCGTGCACGGCTGGACCGGGCGCTCGGCAATACGGAAGTACAGTCGATGATCACGGCCTTCGGCACGGGGATCGGCGAGGACTTTGACCTGTCGAAGTTGCGTTATCACAAGATCGTGCTCATGGCCGACGCTGATGTCGACGGCCAGCACATCACCACGCTGCTCATGACACTGCTGTTCCGCTACATGCGTCCGTTGATCGAAAACGGGCACGTGTACCTGTCTCAGCCACCGCTCTACCGCATCAAATGGTCCAACCACGCGCACGATTACGTGTACAGCGATAAGGAACGAGACGCAGTCATCGCCAAGGGGTTGGCCAGCAACCAGCGACTGCCCAAGGACAACGGTATCCAGCGGTACAAGGGTCTCGGCGAGATGGATTACACGGAATTGTGGGATACCACCATGGATCCGGATCACCGAACCCTGCTTCAGGTCACCATGGACGACGCTGCGGCCGCGGATGAGATTTTTGCGGTACTTATGGGTGAAGATGTGGAATCGCGCCGGAACTTCATCCAGCAAAACGCGAAAGACGTCAGGTTCCTTGACATCTGAAGCCCTTACGTACGCCTGGATTAAAACTTTTCACGACTGTAGAACGGAAATGACCTATGAGTGATGAGACTCCCGAAGACGTTACGGCCGCTGACGCACCTCTGGTCGGGGATGTCCTCACGGATCGTATTGAGCCTGTCGATCTCCAGACGGAGATGCAGCGTTCGTACCTCGATTACGCGATGGCCGTCATTGTGGGTAGAGCCCTACCTGACGTCCGCGATGGTCTAAAGCCGGTACACCGCCGGGTTCTGTATGCCATGTTCGATGGCGGCTACCGCCCGGATCGGTCGTTCAACAAGTGTGCGCGCGTGGTCGGCGAAGTAATGGGTAATTATCACCCCCACGGTGACACCGCGATCTACGATGCACTGGTGCGCCTCATTCAGGACTGGACCATGCGGTATCCACTGGCCCTTGGTCAGGGAAACTTCGGGTCGCCAGGCAATGACGGCGCGGCCGCGCCTCGTTATACAGAAACGAAGATGGCTCAGCTTGCCATGGAAATGGTCCGGGATATCGACGAGGAAACCGTTGATTTCCAGGACAACTATGACGGCAAGAACCAGGAGCCGACGATCCTGCCGGCCCGGTTCCCGAACCTGTTGGTGAATGGTTCCTCGGGTATCGCCGTCGGAATGGCCACCAATATTCCGCCGCACAACCTGCGGGAAGTCGGCGAAGGCGTCCAGTGGTTCTTGGAAAATCCGGAAGCCACTCGCGAGGAACTGCTTGAAGCGCTCATGCAGCGCATCAAGGGACCGGATTTCCCCACCGGTGCACAGATCCTGGGCCGGAAGGGCATCGAGGATGCTTACCGTACCGGGCGCGGTTCCATCACCATGCGCGCTGTCGTGAGCGTCGAAGAGCTCCAGGGCCGTACTTGCCTGGTGATCACCGAACTGCCGTATCAGGCAAACCCGGACAATCTGGCTATCAAGATCGCCGAACTGGTCAAGGACGGCAAGGTTCAGGGTATTGCCGACCTCAGGGATGAGACGTCCGGTCGTACGGGCCAGCGCCTTGTCGTGGTCCTCAAGCGCGACGCCGTAGCGAAGGTTGTTTTGAACAACCTGTACAAGCACACGCAACTGCAGGAAAACTTCAGCGCGAACATGTTGGCCATCGTGGACGGTGTCCCGCGCACGCTCTCCCTCGATGCGTTTATCCGTCACTGGGTCACACACCAGATGGATGTCATCATCCGACGTACGCGTTACCGTCTGCGGAAGGCGGAGGAGGCGGCCCACATCCTGCGTGGGCTACTCAAGGCCATGGACGCTCTGGATGAGGTCATCGCCCTGATCCGCCGCAGCTCAACCGTGGATGACGCACGGCGTGGTCTGATGGAGTTGCTGGACATCGACGAAGTCCAGTCCCAGGCCATCCTTGACATGCAGCTCCGCCGTCTGGCCGCACTGGAGCGTCAGAAGATTCAGGATCAGCACGCAAAGCTGGAACAGGAAATCGCCGAGTACAACCGCATCCTTGCCTCTGATGAGGTCCGCCGCAGCATCATCAGAACAGAGCTTCAGGAAATCGTCGATAAGTATGGCGACGATCGACGCGCCGAAATCATGCTCGGCTACGGCGGCGACATGAGCATGGAAGACCTCATCCCAGAAGAGGAAATGGTTGTCACCATTACGCGCGGCGGTTACGTCAAACGGACCCGGAGCGATAATTACCGGCAGCAGGCGCGCGGTGGCAAGGGAATCCGTGGTGCACAGCTGCGCGGCGACGACGTCGTCGAGCACTTCTTTGTGACGACCACGCATAATTGGCTACTGTTCTTCACTAACCTGGGCCGAGTTTACCGGGCCAAGGCGTACGAGTTGGTCGAAGCCGGACGCGATGCCAAGGGCCAACATGTGGCGAATCTGATGGCGTTCCAGCCGGATGAGAAAATTGCCCAGGTGCTGGAACTCAAGGATTACCAGCAGTCACCTTATCTGGTGCTCGCAACCAAGCGCGGATTGATGAAAAAGACAAGGTTGGAAGATTACGACACCAACCGTTCCGCGGGCGTTATAGCGATTAACCTGCGCGATGGCGACGAACTGGTCTCTGCTCAGCTGATCTCGGAGACAGATGACCTCATGCTGGTCTCCCGCAAGGGGCAGTCGCTACGCTTCACGGCAACCGATGAGGCGCTGCGCCCCATGGGGCGGGCGACGTTGGGAGTTACGGGTATGAAGTTCCGACAGGACGATGAACTGCTGACGGCCGACGTCGTCACCGAGGATTCGTTTGTCTTTATTGTTACTGAAGGTGGGTACGCCAAACGCAGTTCCGTGGAACAATACCGGGTTCAGGGTAGGGGTGGTCTCGGGATCAAGGTGGCCAAACTTGCCGAAGTTCGCGGCGACCTCGTGGGCGCCATGGTGGTTCAGGAAAGCGATGAAGTCCTGGTGGTAATGCAGGGTGGCAAGGTGGTTCGGTCGGCTGTCACGGGAGTTCCTGCAAAGGGTAGAGACACCATGGGCGTGATCTTCGCGAAACCGGACAAGAAAGACCGAATCATCGCGGTGACCGCGAACAGTGAGCGAGGACTGGCTGAGATCGAAGATGAAGACGACACCGGTGATGAAGTACCGTTGTCCCCAGAGAATGTGACCGAGCCTGAATCCGGGGCCGAAACTGATGGAGGCAACGAGTGAGCACGTCGAACTCGAGTTCGCGGACCACTAGTGGATCCGGGCGTCCCTCAGGGGGACCACGCACTCCGGCACGGCCGGCACAGCGACCTTCCGGCGGTGGATCTCGACCGAATTTGGTTCACCCAGCGCCGAAAGCGAAGGCCCGTAAAGCACGGCTCCTCGTCAGCAAAGTGGATCCGTGGTCTGTGCTCAAACTTTCGTTCCTTCTCTCAGTGGCGATTGGCATCGTCACCGTCGTTGCAGCGATCGTCCTCTGGACGGTTTTGGATCTCACGGGAATTTTTGACCGTGTGAATTCTTTGCTGGGGGACATCGCCGGTTCCGAAAGTGGCGGTTTCGACCTTCGTGAATATGCCTCGCTTGGTCAAGTGGTGTCGTTTGCAACCATCATCGCCGTGGTCAATGTTGTGCTTTTAACGGCGCTG
The DNA here is from genome assembly GCF_016907875.1 of Arthrobacter roseus. Classification (NCBI taxonomy): domain Bacteria; kingdom Bacillati; phylum Actinomycetota; class Actinomycetes; order Micrococcales; family Micrococcaceae; genus Arthrobacter; species Arthrobacter roseus. The sequence continues at coordinate 370,424 of NZ_JAFBCU010000001.1, forward strand.
TCCATGCTCTCGGCGGTCCTTTACAATATCTCCGCTACGCTGGTCGGTGGCATCGGCGTTACCCTCACCGACGACTGATTTGTTGATTGAGGAGCGTCTGCTGTAAAGTCAGATCTCGGCCCGAGAGGGTATCCGGGCGTATAGCTCAGACGGTTAGAGCGCTTCGCTGATAACGAAGAGGTCCCAGGTTCAAGTCCTGGTACGCCCACGGAAACCGATTATTTGGAGGTAGCCACTGTGAAGAAGTTGTTGATTTTGGCAGCTGCGGCAGCAGGGGTTTTTACCTACCGCAAATGGAAGGAATCCGAGACTGAAAAGTCTGTCTGGAAAGAATCGACGGACACAGTCGAGTAGCCGAGTTGGCTACCAGCAGATATACTAAATCAGTTCTCTTCACGGGGGCATGGCGCAATTGGTAGCGCACCTGCTTTGCAAGCAGGGGGTTAGGGGTTCGAGTCCCCTTGCCTCCACCGTGAGTCTCGGAACGTAGCAGCCCTACGTTCCGGGATTTTTTGTTAAGCTTTTCTTGGCCGAGATCACCCCCTCCCGACCTGATCAGGGGTTGTAGAGGGTGATATCGACGAGAAACCCTGACGTCGGCCGGAGCTTGGGCCCGCGACCCTGGACGCGTCTAAGAACTTCCTGCGTGGACAGGACCACTAAAGTGAAACCGTGATCATTTTCCTCGCGACGCTGGGCGTTATCGGAGTAGCAGCTTCTGGGCCCATTATGGCGGCAACGGCCGCACCAGCACTGGCCATAGCTTTCTGGCGCAACGGCCTCGGTGCGCTGATCATGGGGGCTCCCGCCGCGGTGCGGAATCGCCACGAATTTAGGGCGCTCACCCGTCAGGACTACATGTGGACTGGTGCGGCAGCCGTTGCGTTGGCACTGCACTTTGCATGCTTCATCACCGCGCTGAAGATGACCACCGTGGCAGCCGCGACAGCACTCGTATGCTTGCAGGCGGCCTGGATTGCGATCTTCAACCTCATCGGCGGGCAGCGAAGCTCCTCCCGGACCGTTGCGGGGCTGACGCTGGCCTTTCTTGGGGTTGTTGTTATCTCCGGCTTTGACCTGGGTCTTTCCCGTCGGGAGGCTGTCATTGGGGATATTCTGGCCATCGCCGGCGGTGCGCTAGCTGGCCTTTACACCATGGCTGGCGCCCGTGCCCGCAGAAGCATGAGCACGGGAACCTACACGACCATTTGTTACGGCGTGTGCGCGGTCATCCTCCTGGCCATGTGTTTCATCTTTCGGCAGCCGGTGACCGGTTTTCCTCCCATCGTCTGGTTCGGGATTCTCGCTGTCACGCTCGTAGCGCAAATTATGGGTCACACCGTGTTCAATCACCTGCTCGCCGTGTTGAGCCCCCTGGTGGTCTCCATGATCATCCTGCTGGAGATCCCGGGCGCAGCTCTTCTGGCAGCAATATTCTTGGATGAAAAGTTACCTGCGTGGACCGCCGTCGGCCTGGGTCTGATCCTTATGGGGCTGGCGATCGTTGTCCTGGGCCAGCCCCGACGTCGGCCGCTTCCGCCTCCGGATACCGTGGCGGCACCCATGCCGGAACCGGAGACCTAGGGGCCCCGACCGGACAGGGCAGGAAAAAGGCCCGCACAGTTGCTGTGCGGGCCTCTTGGCGTTCTTTGTCTTAGTCCTTCTTTGCGTCCTTGACTGCGTCTTCAGCCTTTCGAGCTGCGCTGCGGGTTCCAGCCTTCGTGGCCTCCGCTCCGTCTTTGGATGCATCCGCTACCTTGTCCGCGGCTTTGTCAGCATCGGACTTATCCGGCCCACCGGTAGTAGCGGGAGAAACCGGGGCAGCGGGTGCTTCCGTTGTTGCTGGCTCTGCTGTTACCGGCGTCGGAGTCTTCCACGGGTCCTCAACGGGACGTGATGCCTTCCAGACGGCAACCCCGGCTGCAACAGCGGCGGCCAGAATGCCAAAGATCAGCCAGCCTTTGCCCTTGCCGCGAGTATCGCGTTTCTTCAAATCCTTGGCGGCCCTCTTAGCGGCATCAGTAGCCGCCTTGCGTGCCTGCTTAACTGCCTTCTTGTTGCCCGTCATCTTGACGACGGCGGCCTCGACACGCGGCGAAACCTTAGCCTTGCTGAGGGTGCGTGACAGGTGGTCCGCGCCCTCACCCAGACTGCGTGAAAGCGAGGGAATGTACTCATCCACGACCTTGTTGCGGGCATGGTCCACAGCAGGTGCCGTTTTGGCGAGTCCCTCCTGAAGCTTGGGCGTCACAGCGCTGACACCAACAGATAGGCCATCAGCCGCCCGCTTGATACCATCCTGAATTTTCGGCGAAGCGGTTTCAATACCCTTCTCCAGCCGCGGAACAGCCCAGTCCATCGCAGATGCGACTTTGGGAGTTGCCCAGTCGCGAGCATTTTCGACACCGGTTGTAAGCGTGTTCTCAAACTCACTGGCTACACGTGCAGATTTCTTCATAACTACCTCCCGAGGAATACAGCGGTTCCTCCAAGACTACGTGGTCATCGCGAGCGGTGCTATTTGTTCGGGGGATGTCCGTGAAAGAATGTACACATGACTGCCATACCAACAGCAAAAGCGACCATTTCCACGAACCAAGGCGATATTGTGGTCAACCTCTTTGGGAACCACGCGCCAAAAACGGTCAAGAACTTCATTGGCCTGGCAACAGGCGAGCAGACCTGGACCCATCCGGGTACGGGCAAGGAATCCAACGAGCCGCTATACGACGGAACGATCTTTCACCGCATTATCAAGGACTTTATGATCCAGGGCGGGGACCCACTCGGTCAGGGCACCGGCGGCCCGGGATACCAGTTCGATGATGAAATTAATCCGGATCTGAACTTCAACGAGCCGTACAAGTTGGCTATGGCCAACGCAGGCCTTCAGGGCGGACGCGGGACCAACGGGTCACAGTTCTTCATCACCAGCACGCCCACCACGTGGCTTCAGGGCAAGCACACCGTTTTCGGTGAGGTAGCGGATGAAGCCTCAAGGGAAGTGGCGGACAAGTTGAATTCCGTAGCTACTTCTCGCGGTGACAAACCACAGGAAGATGTTGTCATCAACACCATCACGGTGGAACAGCTCTAGCTTCACCATCAGGAAGCGGATCTCGGCTGTGAATTCCTCGCCGGGATCCGTTTTCAACGTTAAGGACTGAACATGACCAGTGAACCCGCCTCCCATGCCGACGAGGCCCCTGTCTGCCCACGTCATCCCGACAAGGTCAGCTACGCACGCTGCCAACGATGCGGCCGGCCTGCCTGCGGCGAGTGCCAAGTCAGCGCATCGGTAGGGTTCCAATGCGTTGACTGTGTCCGAGAAGCAAAGCGCTCGAGGCCACAACAGCAAAGCGTCTATGGCGGTGCGGTGACTACGGGCAAGCCCGTAGTCACCATCACCATTATGGTGTTGTGCGGAATTTTCTTTGCGCTGCAGTTTCTGGTGCCGGGATTCACGCGGGCACTGGTGTTTGCGCCGCTCTATGTCATGGACGTTCCGGGCTACATGTCATACCCATTCGAGCCCTGGAGAATGCTGACCAGCGCATTCCTTCACTCGCCAGGTTTTCTCCTCCACATCGCTTTCAACCTGTACGCTTTATGGCTCTTTGGACAGGTTCTGGAACCACTCTTGGGAAGAGTGCGCTTCCTGGCGCTCTATCTGGTCTCTGCGATCGGCGGCTCTGTAGCCGTCCTGCTGCTTTCCGCTCCGAACCAGTCGGTCCTTGGAGCCTCCGGAGCGGTCTTCGGTCTCTTTGGTGCCTTCTTTATTGTGCAGAGGCAACGAGGAGGTGAGGTCCGTTCCATTGTGGTGCTGATCGCCATCAACGCCGTGATTGGATTTATTTATCCCAACATTTCGTGGCAGGGCCACCTCGGAGGCCTCATTGCCGGCGCCGCCTGTGCAGTGGTGCTCGCCTATGCGCCGCGGGGAAAGAACCGTGCGTTCATCCAGTTCGGCGGTATGGGGTTGGTTTTCGTTTTGCTCGTGCTCGTCACGTGGCTTGCAGCAGCCCTGGCGTAAAGTTATCCACAGAAGTTATCCACAGTGTGGGTAACTTACACCGATGTCATTCGCGACATGTGAACTGTGGTGACAGTGCTATCGGCGTTGTGAGGGAGAGTTTCCGCGCAGTTACACACACCTGTGGATAACCTTCGTGCACAGCTGTGGACGGATTGGCGCCGGAAAGGCGTACCATCAACCGTGGACTTCATCCTTTCCCATGGAAATGCGTGCTATGAACAATGATGGAATCGCGGCGTTAGTCATCGCAGTTCTGTTGGCCGCGCTGCTGATCTCCATCCTGCTGCCGCTGCACCGGTTCCGCGCTCGACGTTTTTCGTTCCCCGCCTTTCAACGCCTTCGACTTGCCGGGGTCGGTGTCGCCAACCGCATCTCACCCAAACACCCCGCCCAAATTATTTCCGCCGGCTTTGGTATGGCAATACTGGTGGGCACGCTTCTCCTGATGCTTCCCGTGGCTCGCTCCGGTGACGGCGGCGCGCCCCTGCTCACCGCTCTGTTCACGGTCACCTCAGCCGTCTGCGTCACGGGGCTGACCGTCGTGGACACGGCAACTTACTGGACACAGCTGGGACAGGGCATCATCGTTGTTCTCATCCAGGTGGGAGGATTCGGGATCATGACATTCGCCTCCATGCTCGGTGTTCTTCTTGCGCGGAGGCTAGGGCTCAAATCACGGATATCCATCGCAGCAGAAACAAAGCAGCCCGGCTTTGGCGATGTACGGCGTGTGGTGACAGGGGTCCTGAAAATCACCATCGTCGTCGAACTCTCCGTAGCGCTACTGCTGACACTGCGCTTTGCAACGGCCTACGGCAACAGCATCGGCTCGGCTGCGTCGAACGGCGTGTTCCATGCGATTTCGGCCTTCAACAACGCGGGCTTCTCATTGTTTACAGAAAATCTCATTCCATTCGCCAACGACCCGTTCATCTGCCTACCCATTGCCGCAGCCGTCATCATCGGAGGACTGGGGTTTCCCGTAATTTTCGAACTGCGCCGCGAATTCCGCGCACCATTGCGCTGGAGCATGAACACCAATCTTGTTGTGGCTGGAACGCTCCTACTGCTCGTGGTGGGGACTGTTTTCATCACCGCAGTGGAATGGAATAACCCAGCAACCCTGGGGCCCATGAACCCGATCGAAAAAGTACATGCCGGATTCTTCCAATCAGTCGTGACAAGAACCGCTGGTTTCAACAGCGTTGATATCGGCGCCCTGCATCCTGTTACGTGGTTGGGAATGGATGTCCTCATGTTCATTGGTGGTGGGTCTGCCGGCACAGCGGGTGGTCTAAAAATCGCGACTTTCGGTGTGTTGTTTTTCATTCTCCTGACCGAGATTCGAGGTGGCACAGCCGTCAACATTTTTGGCAAGCGGTTGGCCCGGTCGGTGCACAGGCAAGCTATCACCGTCGTGCTCCTCGCTGTAGCCCTGGTGATCTCCTCCACCATGTTCCTCATGGTGATCACGGACTTCGGACTGGACCGCATCCTCTTCGAAGTCGTCTCAGCATTCGGAACAGTGGGGCTCTCTACCGGTATCACCGCAGACCTCCCCGCCATTGGCCAGGTGCTATTGATACTCATCATGTTCATCGGCCGACTCGGCCCCATCACTCTTGCTTCGGCGCTGGCACTTCGCACGCGTCCGCTCCTCTATGAACTCCCCAAAGAAAGGCCGATCATTGGCTAGGTCAAGCGCTTCATCGTTCTCGAAGGAACGAACCTCAAAAATGGCTTTGGTTGCCGTTATCGGGCTGGGCCGCTTCGGTGGAGCGTTGGCACGTGAACTCGCTGAATCGGGAACCGAAGTCCTCGGAATAGACCTTGATGGTTCCGTGGTCCAACGGTACAACGGGTTACTTACCCATGTAGTTCGCGCGGACAGCAGCAACGAGGACACGCTGCGCCAATTGTCAGTCCACGACTTCGACCGGGTGGTTGTAGGAATCGGCAGCGACCTTGAGGCCAGCATTCTGACGACGTCGATCCTGCTGAAGTTTGAGAAACCCATCATCTGGGCCAAGGCGATCAGCGAGCCCCACGCCGAGATCCTCCGGCAACTGGGCGTCAGCCATGTCATCCGCCCCGAGCAGGATATGGGTAGGCGGGTGGCTCACCTGGTTCGTGGTGCCATGCAGGACTACGTGGAATTCGAAGACGGATTGGCCATGGTGAAGACAACGCCCCCACTCATCGCCGTCGACCGCCCGTTGGGCGTACTCGGACTCCGCGAAAAATACGGCATCACTATTGTGGCCGTAAAACGCAAGCACGGAGGCTGGGACTTCACCACCGCGCAAACAGTGCTGTACGACGACGACGAGATCATCGTGGGTGGGCCCAAGGCGAAGGCTGAAAGGTTCAGCAATCTGAGTTAGTTGCCTGGCGTTGAGCTCCCTTGGAGGGGAGATTCTCCGGGCCGCGCCAGGGTGAGGACGGCCTCTTCGATGCCATCCAGTTTTTCCAGCTCCACCTGTACCGCCTTCAGCGCTCAGTGGTTGTCTCACGAGGAACAGCAGTGCTGAAGCCACGGTGATCCCTCTCGTCGGAAAGCTTGCCTCTGAAAAGGTATCCCCGCCCGCCAACCAATCTAAGAGACCTGCTCAGACTTCGTCGTTATCCACAGTCTTTATCCACAGTGTTATTAACTTACAGCTATGTAGTTCACTGGTAGATGACCCCGTCTGCACCTTGAGGGCATTCTCTCCACGAAGTTATCCACGCCTGTGGATAAAGTTGTTGACAGCTCTCACGGTGTGATTTCAGTCTGCAACTGCGTCTCGAACTACGTCACCACTGGCAGCGTCCATCGATACAGAGTGCTTTTCGCCCATTTCGTCCAGAAGATCTGCCTCCCAGACGGTCGTCCCGTTTTCATTGTCCAGGTTCAATTCAGTAATCTGGCTGCCCTTGATAACGGCGAGGAGCTTCTCCGCTGCTTCCTCGTAACCGATGGATGCAGTATTGACGCGCTCCTGATGCTTGGCCTTTTCGTCTCCATCTTCGTTTTCACTGAATGGTCCACGGGTGACTTCGGAGCCATCTTCGGAGACGTCCATCTCATGCTCCGTGCCATCTTTGGTAACTACTTGAACTTCCCAAGAACCATTCGATTCAGTCTCGATCGAGATCAGTGTGCTCGCTGGAACCTCGGCCAATGCCGTCTTCCCAGCTCGGACTAGTAACTCATTGCGTCCATCGACCGGGGTTGATGGGGAGGCTGAGGTAGACAATGAAGATGAGGCACTGGCCGAAACGGATGATGTTTGGGAGGGGCTTGAGACCTCTGCTAGTGATCCGGCGTCTTCATCACTACAGGCGCTGAGCCCAACCAAAGCGAGGGGAGCGATGGCAAAGATTGACACGAGTTGTGTTTGAGGTGCAACCGAGCGAGTGACTACCATGATCTATCCAATTCCTTGAACCTAAGGGTGCTTAGATTCTTCTTCATTCCACGGTGGTTCACAAGGAAAGACGAGTAACAGTCGAGTCTCGGTAGGCGCTAGACCAATTGGCCGTGCTAGACCATAACCATCAGTGCCAGCGCGTTGTCATAAGGAAACCAACCATGGCGATTCCAAATCCGACCATGATGTTCCAGGAACCCAGTTGCGGCACCGGAAACTGCCCCGAGAACATGTAATAAGTAATGATCCACAACAACCCAACGATCATGAGACCGAACATGACCACCTTGTACCAGAGCGGACTGGGCAACGACTGATCGGGGCCAGCGGACTCCTGCCGGGCAGCCTGCCGGGAGGCGGGCTTCTTGCGGGACTTAGACTCGGGCACGGGTCCTCCTTGTGGCGCCAACAACTAGCGCCGATACGTAAACATAACGTTCGATACAGGTCCGACGACAGCCGCAGTATACTAGAAGCAAGACGACGGCCGTCAATGCGGTTTCACCAACCAATTCTAACGAAGATTGCCTGTAAGCGGGCCGTATAGCAGGGCGGCGTTGAAAATGATCAGGAGAACGAGTGATTCGAGCACGTCGACGCGGCGTCCTCCAGACCACAATTCAGGTCGCCGGGGAGCTACTCATCACCCTCGGAGTGGTTCTCCTGCTCTTTGTGGGCTGGGAACTCTGGTGGACCAATATCGAGTCCAACCAGAAGCAGGACGCCGCCATAGAGAACCTGCTGGCAGACTTCAACGCACCCGTCGTTCCACAAACTGAACCGCAGCAGCCCCAAGACTACGGGGATCCTCCGGTGCTGGAGGCTGTGCAGGAGGGCGAGACCTTCGCAGTCGTCTATATCCCGCGTTTTGGGGCAGAATATACTCGACCGGTGACCGACGGCGTCGGCGTGGCTGTCCTCGACAATCTGGGACTTGGCCATTACCCGGACACGGTATTACCCGGCGGTGTTGGCAATTTTGCGTTGGCAGGACACCGGCAAACCCACGGCATGGTGCTCGACGCCATTCACATGCTGGTCCCCGGGGACCGCATCTTCGTTCAGACCCGTGACGGCTACTACACCTACGTGTACCGGAATAACCAGATAGTCCTACCAAACCGCACCGATGTCATTGCGCCCGTACCAACTCAGCCTGGGGCCACGCCCGTTGAGCGAATCATGACGCTAACAAGTTGCAACCCCCGCTTTGGAGCCGAGGAACGGATCATTGCGTACTCGATCATGGACTCTTGGCAGCCCCTCTCCGCGGGCCCTCCCGCCGAAATCGCCGAACTCGTAGCCAACAACGCAGAAAAGGGAGCCTGAATGTACGGCTGGATCTTTACGCACCTACCCGGACCGTTGTGGGCGCGCATCATGATCTCGATATTGTTGATCGCAACAGTTATCCTGCTCTTGCTGACCATCGTCTTTCCTTGGTTGTCGCAGTTCAATCCACTCACAGATTCCACGATTGGTACGTCCTAGACCATGAACCAGACTTTCCGCATCCTCGTCGTCGACAATTACGACAGCTTTGTCTACACGCTGGTGGGTTACCTTCAGGAATTGGGTGCGGAGACCACTGTCGTAAGGAACGACGACGTCAGTCTCCCCGAGGCCATCGAGCTCGCCGAGGCCCGTGACGGCGTGCTCATTTCTCCCGGCCCAGGTGCTCCCGCGAAAGCCGGAATCTGCGTGGACCTCATCCGTTGGTGTGGTGTGAGCATGAAGCCCATGTTGGGTGTGTGCCTGGGGCATCAAGCCCTCGCCGAGGCCTACGGGGGTACCGTGACACACGCGCCGGAGCTCATGCACGGAAAGACGTCTGAGATTGAACACTCAGGCGGCAACGTGTTCGCAGGGCTCCCCTCACCGCTAACCGTCACGCGCTATCATTCGTTGGCCGCGGTGTCAGAGACTATCCCGGCGGTCCTTGAGGTAACGTCCACAACCGCCAGCGGCGTCATCATGGGTTTGGCGCACCGTACCGCACCGCTGATCGGTGTCCAGTTTCATCCCGAATCGGTACTCACCGAGGGTGGGTACCAAATGCTGGGGAACTGGCTGGAATCCATGGGAATGGGTGGCGCGGCGGAGCGCGCATCGGGACTCAGCCCCTTGATCAGCCGCTAACCCTTGTCCTTATTGGGCGGATTGTCCGGACCCTTCTCGGGCTTTCCGGAGTCCTTAGAAGGATCCGTGGACTTTTCTGGATCGGGTTTGCTGGTTTCCTCGTCCTTTGGAGCCTTTTCCGGTTCGGTGGCAACAGTCACCTCCACAACCGATCCAGGCTCCACCTCAGTGCCCGGAGGATAGCTCTGGGAGGTGATTGTCCCCGGTGCCACGACGGAGTTCTCTTCGTCCTTGAACTCGACGCGCAGGCTCAAAGCTGGATCCGTGAGTGTCGCTTCAGCTTCTTCTTTAGTCATGTCCACCACATTGGGAACCTTGACGGTTCCCGTGGAAATGACCAGATTCACCGTCGCATCGATTTTGACCTTCTCACCGAGCCCGGGATCTGTGGCAACTAGTCGGTCCCTGGGCACGCTGGCGCTGTTCGTTGTGGTGGTTGTCCCCGTAGTCAGGCCAAGACGCTGCAGCGTGTCACGTACCGCCGACTCCGTCTGACCCGCCAGATCGCCGGGGATAACGACAGACGAAGGCCCCTTGGAGACTACGATGGTCACTTCACTGTCCGGCAGGACCTGCTCGCCAGCCTCTGGAGAGGACTCAATGACCGTGCCCTGCTCCACCGAGTCATGGAAGTCTTCCTCAACCTGTGGGGTGAGACCAGCACCGTAGATCTCGTTCTGCGCCTCTGTTTCCGTCATCTCCGCAACGGTTGGAACCGCAACAGTGACAGGTTCCTCTGGCTGATTCATCTGGAGCAGAATGTAAGCTCCTGCGGCTAGAACGAGCGCCAGAACGATGAACAGTGTCACGATCCAGGCCCGACGGCGCTTCCGCCTGTCATCATGAGGATCATCGTCGCGGTTCAGTGCCATGACTGAAGTCCGTTCATCCTCATCCAGAGCCTCTTCGTCAGGATGAACGTCGTCGTTCGTCAGCCTGCCACCAGCCCTCATACGTGCCATCGAGCGCGTCTCGCGCATGTCGACGTCGTTCGTCGCCATCCCGGCCACGCCAACTGTGGACATGGCCTCCGTCGGCGGCGCCCCTTCGGAACCATCTGGTGCAACAGCCACGCCCCTGCGTGCACTCTGAAGTGCGTCACGGAAATCAGCAGCATCCTGGAACCTGTGCGCGCGGTCCTTCTGCAAAGCCTTCGCAAGCACAGAATCCAGAGCAGCCGAAACGTCCTCGTTATAGACGCTCGGCGCATCCGGGTGCTCGCGCACGTGCTGGTACGCAACGGATACAGGGCTGTCGCCGACAAACGGGGGGCGGCCAGCAAGCATTTCATAGAGAACACACGCAGCGGAGTAGAGGTCGCTGCGCGCATCCACTGTTTCACCGCGGGCCTGCTCCGGTGAGAGATACTGTGCAGTACCCAGAACCGCCTGAGTCTGGGTCATGGTGGCCGCGGAATCCGCCATAGCGCGAGCGATACCAAAGTCCATGACCTTGACCGCGCCATCAGGGGTAATCATGACGTTGGCCGGCTTGATATCGCGGTGAACAATGCCAGCCCGATGACTGTATTCCAGGGCGGCGAGGATACCAATCGTATGGTGAACTGCACCATCGACCGATAGTTCCCGGGACTTGATGTACTCGCGGATAGTTCGTCCGGCAACGTACTCCATGACGATGAACGGAACACGTACGTCGTCGTGCGCTGCGGCATTTGGCATGTCCTGATCCCCAGTGTCGAAGATCGAGACGATTGCCGGATGATTTAGGGCTGCCACGGCCTGAGCTTCTCGGCGGAACCGCGACTGGAACAGTGGATCGCGGGCCAGATCCGGACGGAGCACCTTGATGGCCACCGAACGGCCCAGCAGGATGTCACGGGCAAGGTACACATCGGCCATGCCGCCTCGGCCGATGAGTTCACCTACCTCGTAACGCCCGTTGAGGACGCGTTCAGGATTCACTAGGGGTGTCCTTTCATCCGGATCAGCTGTTACTGGTGCGAGTTGCTATGGGCTGGTTGGCGAAGGGGTGGGCTCCGGCTGTGGATTACCGGTATCCGCCGGCGGGCCGGCCGAAACGAAGTAGGTCACCGTGCTGCCCTTGTCCACCTCTTGGCCCTCACCTGGATTCAGCTGCAGCACTGAACCCTGCTCCTGCGTGGACGGACGTGCACCACCGTTGGCGGGAACCAACTCCGCAGCTACCAGCTGTTGCCGGACAACGTTTTCCTGTTCGCCAATCAGGCCGCCAGGAACGGTGACCTGCTCCGCTCCCGTGGAATAGGTAACGGTGACTGCGTCCCCACGCTGCAGCGTGCCAACAGGCTGAACCTGAGTCACGATGTCTACCGGAACCTCAGCATTCGGCTGCGGATCCTCCACAACCTTGAGTCCCAGACCGGACAGCTCGGAGACTACCTGATTCAGCGGCTGCCCCTCATAAGCAGCGGCGTTCACCACTATCTCTTCAGGGACTTCCGTCGTTGGCTCCTGGCTGGGAGTTTCAGATTCGGACTCACTCTGGGACGGCGACGGAGATGTAGACGGAGATTCAGAGGGAGACTTTGAAGTTGCCGGAGCAGAAGAAGACGGCGAGGTGCTCTCATCGTCCGCTGGGGAGAGCCCCTGGACGACAAAGAACCCGGCAACAGTTAAAATGATCAGGAGCAGAAGTGCGATCAGTGGAAGCGTCCACGGGCTGCGTCCACGACGTTCCGCCACGGGCTCTTCATCAAACTCCTCCTCAGTATTCCATTCCCGCTGTGCCGCTACGTCACCGGTATTTGCCGCAGCAGCCGCCCCAGCCCCCGCACCAGCCACAGTAGGCAGTGCCGACGTCGACGGCCGGGAAATAGCCTGCGTGGAGTCCTCTGGAGTAAGGGGAACCGCCGTGGTGGCGTCGTCGTCGCCCGTGAAGAGCAACATGCCGGGAACCGCAACCTCAGCAGCCCTGATGTCTCCACGCTGAATAGCGCTGACCGCCCGAGTCAAGGCATCCGCATTTGCTGGCCGATCTGCAGGATCCTTGGCGAGCATGGACATGACCAAGGCACGTACCGGAGCCGGCACCGACGTCGGCAACGGTGGCGGCGTGTCATTGACCTGCGCCAGCGCGATGGCGATCTGTGATTCGCCCGAGAACGGCCGACGGCCAGCAAGGACCTCGTAGCCGATGATTCCCAGCGCATAAATATCCGAAGAACCCGTAGCCTGCTGACCTGTGGCCTGTTCAGGGGCCAGGTACTGGGCAGTACCCATGACCTGACCGGTTTGCGTCAACGGCACCTGATCCGCGATGCGGGCAATACCGAAGTCCGTGATCTTGACCTTGCCGTCTGGCATGATCAGCAGGTTACCGGGCTTGACGTCGCGGTGGACAAGGCCCTGTTCATGCGCGGCAGACAACGCAGCCGACGTCTGACCAATGACCGAGAGGGTACGTTCTGGTGACAGAGTGCGGTCGCGTTCGATGATTGCCGACAGTGGTTGGCCGGGCACCAGCTCCATGACCAGGTAGCCGGAGCCCTCCTCCTCGCCGTAGTCGAAGACATTGGCAATGCCAGGGTGGCTCAGCAGCGCAGTGTGGCGTGCTTCAGCACGGAAACGGTTGAGGAAGCCGGGGTCACCGGTATATTCCTCTTTCAGAATCTTTATGGCGACCACACGCCCAAGAACCTGGTCCTTGGCCTTCCAGACCTCACCCATTCCCCCAATAGCGATGCGGTCCGTGAGCTGGTACCTGCCGCCTAAGGTGATACCTGTTGTAGGTCTCACTTGTTCAACACCGCCTCTAGAAGTTTCTTAGCGCTTGGACTTGTTAGTTGTGCCCCCGTTGGGACGTCTACATTTTCAATGACAATCGTGACCACAACCTTTGGATCATCCGCCGGAGCAAAACCGGTGTACCAGGAATTGTTGCCCGTGGTCCCCTGAAGCAGTTCTGCGGTTCCTGTCTTGGATGCCACATCGACACCGGGAATCTGTGCACTGGTTGCGGTGCCGCGCTCTGTAGTTCCGATCATCCATTCGGTGATCTGGTTCGCTACCTCCGGCGAAGTGGAGGTGTTCAGGACCTCCGGCTGTGGCTCCTCTATGACCCGCAGATCCGGAGCACGAACCGAACGGACCAGCTGCGGCTTCATCTGAACGCCGTCGTTGGCAATCGCCGCTGTCATCATGGCAATCTCCAGCGGGGTGGCCTTCACGTTGTACTGACCAATGGCCGATTGCGCCAGTTGTGGTTCGTTGAGATCCTCTTCGGGAAACTGGCTCGGCTCCACGCGAGTGGGTATGAACAGCTGCTCACCGAAGCCGAATTCGCGTGCTTCTTTGAGGATAGTGTCCTGACCCAGTTCAAGTGCGATTCCGGCAAACGCGGTATTGCAGGAATGTGCGAGTGCGAAGGCAAAGTCCGCCACTGAACGGCTGGAACACTGTCCGCCGACGTAGTTTGGCAGCTGGTACGTGGTTCCCTTGAGTTCAAGGTTCTGCGGGTTCGGCAGCTCCGAATCGGCATCATACTGATCAGATTCCAGGGCCGCGGCTGTGTCAATGATTTTGAACACTGAACCGGGCGCGAGCAGCTTCTGGGTAGCCGGATTGATGTAAGGAGACAATCCGGGGGTATTGATCAGCTGCTGCATGTTTTCGTTTACTACTTGCGTATTGGCTCCAGCTAGCAGATTCGGATCATAGGAGGGCTTCGATACCATCGCCTTGATGTCCCCTGTTGCAGGGTCCATCACCACTATTGAGCCCTGTTGGCCCTCAGGGATGAGGTCCCATGCAAGCTGCTGCAGTTGTGGGTCAATGGTTAGTTCGACCGAGGCGCCCTGCCCCATACTGCCGTTGAACAAGCCCGCCATACGGTCGAAGAACTGTGAATCGCTGGTACCCGAAAGCTGCTCCTGCAGGGCTGATTCGAGCTGCGTAGCTCCGTGGGAGAGCGAGAAGAACCCGGTCAGGTGGGCGTACATGTTTGGCTCGTTGTATACACGCTGATAGGGGAACGGCCCATCGGTTTCCACCGATTCAGCGATCGGTTTGCCGTCAACGAGTATGGACCCACGATTATCGCCGAAATTCTGCAACACCGTGCGCCGGTTCAAAGGATTATCTGTGAGCGTCTCGGCACCGATGAACTGGACATAGGTCAGCGAACCGAAGAGCAGAGTGAACATGGCAACGGCGACAATCCACGACGTACGAATGGCATGGTTCATGCTGATCCCACCTCTTCGTCCGTTGGCCGTCTTCTAAACGAAGTCTGTTTTCCGGCAAGCACCTTCGGTTGCTCATCAGTGCTGGGGATAGGGCCAGTTACGGCAGGACGCCGCGCTGTTTCCGAAATGGACAACAGCAGGGCAACAATGATCCAGTTTGCCAGCAGAGCGGATCCGCCAGCGGACATGAAGGGCGTGGTCAAACCCGTCAGCGGTATCAAGCGGGTAACGCCTCCGATTACCACAAAGCACTGGAGGGCGATCGTGAACGACAAGCCCGTGGCGAGCAGTTTGCCGAACCCGTCTTTGGTTCCCAACGCGGCCCGGAACCCTCGAGAGATCAAGAGGACATACAAAAGAACGATCGCAAATAACCCGATCAGGCCTAGTTCTTCACCGAGGGACGCAATGATCATGTCTGAATTGGCATACGTCACGAGTCCGGGGCGGCCTTCACCGAGACCTGTCCCCACCAGACCGCCGCTGGCCAGGCCAAAGAGGCCCTGCACCACCTGGCCGCTGCCGCCTGGAACGCGGTCGTAGACCTCTGGATCAAAGGCGTTGATCCAACTGTCGATCCGTAGGGCAACGTGTGAAAAAAGTTGCATAGCCACGAATCCGCCAATAGCGATCATGGCCAGACCAATCAGGATCCAGCTGATGCGTCCTGTCGCGACATAGATCATGGCCATGAATAGACCGAAGAAGAGCACGGATGTCCCCAGGTCCCGCTGGAAGACCAGAACGCCAATACTGACCATCCATGCGGCAATCATGGGCGCCAGATCCTTGAAGCGCGGCAGTTGCAAGGGGCCGATCTTCTTGCCCGCGAGGAGGATGAGATCACGGTTTGTCGATAGATACCCTGCAAAGAATATAGCGAGGGTGATCTTGGCGATTTCTCCCGGCTGGAAAGTGCCGATGCCAACGCTGATCCAAATGCGGGCACCGTTGATGGTCAATCCCAGGGGTGTCAGCGGCAGCAGCAGCAGAACGGCACTGACCAACAGAGAGATATAGGTGAACCGCCGCAACACTCTGTGATCCCTGAAGAGCCAGATGATGGCCGCGGCCGCTACCATGGCGACTGCGGTCAACATAGCCTGGCTGCCAGCAGCATGTTGTTCCTCCGGCAAAGTGAGATCCAAGCGGGCGATCATCGCCAAGCCGATCCCGTTCAGGGCAGTGGCGATGGGGAGAATGAGGGGGTCAGCATACTTAGCCCGGATGCGCAGAATGACGTGGATCGCCAGAGCCAGCCCCGCGAACAGCCCATTGGCCACAAAGAATCCGCTATCCAGCGGCGTTCCACCACCAAGTGCCACCAGGACGTTCGCTCCGACACCGGCAATGAGCGCCAGCAGAAGCAGCATCAGCTCAATGTTCCGCCGTGGTTTGGGGGCTGTTAGTACGTCGCTCATACTCAGTTCCCCTCACAACGTCGGGCTGCGGCCTCACCCGAGATGGCCGGGGCCGACGGGGAAACGGAGGATGTGGGGCTCGAGGTTGGAGAAGATGACGAGCTAGTAGACTTCGAGGCACTGGGACTCGGGCTGGCTTTGCTGCTGGTTGAGGACGTCGGCTCCGGTTTTGGCTCCGGTGAAGTATCTGATTCTGGGGATGGCGCCGTTACCGCACGTGCGGTACAGCGCAGCTCATCCACGATCTCCTGGGCGTGTTCCAGATCCCGGGCAGGAAGCGTGGTCTCTAGCCGGTCTCTTGAGTACTCTGGCAAACTGGAAACGGGGATTTCTGTGACGTCAGTGACCTGGGACAGCTCAATAGGTCCAAGCGTCTGAGAGACGCCATTGAAAATGGCGACGCGGTCGTCGACAGCGGATACGTAGTACCGGGTCTGAGTCCACAGATACCCAAATCCCAGGACCGCGATGAGGATCAGCGTCATCAGCGCAAGGAACGTCGGGATGACCCAACGCCGTCTGGGTGAATCCCGCTGATCAGGAGTCTCTTCTAGGGGAGACCCATCATGCTCGGGCGCCTTGTGCATGAGCAGCTTTGCCGCACGGCGCTCATTCGACTGCTTGGTGACAATCGGGATCTGCCCGGTCTCCGTTGCCAAAGCCGCAGAGCCGACCAATTCGTGGGGTCGTTGTGCCAGATCCCGGCGGATCATATCGGCACGAATAGTATCGTCGACGGTTGTTGTCTTCTGCTTCCGTGCCTGAGAATCTTCAACGGCTGGACCTGGTGCAACTGTGTCGTCGTCGCCGTCGACCCGCGCGCGGACACGCACCGGCTCAGGCGGAACCACCGGCACGACTGAATCGTCCTCGGTGGCCTCAGCTACCTCAATGACAGCAACCGTCACGTTGTCCGGAGCGCCACCGGCGAGGGTGAGCTCTACCAGAGTATTGACGCACTCCCGGAGGCTGGACGACTCCCGAAAAACCTGCTCAATGGCTGCATCTCGCAAAACCGCCATTAAACCGTCAGAGCACAGCAGCCATTTCTCGCCCGGAACGGCGTCGTAGGTTTCAACGTCGAGTTCAGGGCTGGCATCGACATCGCCCAGGACCCGCATCAACACGTTCTTGTGCGGATGGACCTCTGCCTCTTCCGGCCTCAGCCGCCCCTCGTCAATGAGCCGCTGCACAAAGGTGTGGTCTATGCTCATTTGCTCAAAAACATTGTCCTTGAGCCTATACGCACGCGAATCCCCGATATGCGCAAGGGTTATATGGTTTCCATCGAGCAACAGGGCCGTGCAGGTGGTGCCCATACCGGCGAGCTGCGGATTGGTTCCCACGAGTTCGGACAGCAGCGAATTGGCGGTCTGAATTTCATCGGCCAAGATCGTCGCGGCGTCGCCGTCGTATTGATGGTCCAGATGAACAAGGTCCAGCACAGTAGAAGCAGAAGCAATGTTTCCGCCCGCATGGCCACCCATGCCGTCCGCCACAACCGCCAGGTTCTGGCCCACATACGCTGAATCGTCATTTTTAGCACGTGAGCCAACATCGGAGCGCACCGCATAGCGCAGAATTAGCGCCATCCTATGGCCTCAATTCGATGACCGTCTTGCCGATCCGGATGGGTACTCCGGGTTCAACGGGAAGTGCACGCGTCAGTTGGCTTCCAGACACGAAGGTTCCGTTGGTGGAACCCAGGTCTTCCACGAACCATCGACTGCCCTGAGGGAACAGACGCGCGTGCCGACCCGAGGCGTAGTCATCATCCAGAACTAGTGTTGCTTCCTGAGCGCGGCCGAGGAGGATGGGGCTGTTGGTCAGCTCCAGGGTGGTTCCTTTGAGCGGGCCTTCGGTGACGA
Organism: Arthrobacter roseus; assembly: GCF_016907875.1. Lineage (NCBI taxonomy): Bacteria > Bacillati > Actinomycetota > Actinomycetes > Micrococcales > Micrococcaceae > Arthrobacter > Arthrobacter roseus. The sequence goes on from NZ_JAFBCU010000001.1 coordinate 388,486, forward strand.
TGAGTTCCCTTGCGGATTTTCTCGGCGCTGTGTTGGCTGAGGGAACCTGGCGCGCAGGCCTGACTCCGGTACGTGTGCGTTGCCCGACCATCAGATCGCGGCGAAGTGCACTCACAATGCTTATCACCAAGACCCACAACAGGATCAGAAAGCCATATCGCAAAAGCGTCAACGTCAGGTCACTCATTCGGCGGCTCCGCCATTGGTGGGAATCAAGCGGAAAATAGCCCTTGCCCGGCCCATGGTGATGACAGAACCGTCTGTGAGCTCCGCTTGACCGTGTAACCGTTCCCCATTGACATAACTTCCGTTGGTGGAGCCGAGATCCACTGCGAGGACCGAGGAGCCTTTGCGGCGGATTTCGAGGTGTCTACGTGACACTCCGGTGTCTTCCACCCGAATATCAGCTTCAGCGGACCGTCCGATAATCGCCGATTCAAGCGTCAGCGAGTGGCGGTGGCCGTCTATGTCAAGAACGGGTTCATTGCGTGTGGGACGTCGCGAAGGGGCAGCCGGTGCCTTCGGCGCCGCGGATTGGCGCGGTTGGCCGGCCTTCTCGGTGGTGGAATCGATCTCCAACACACCGGCTTTCAGATCCGTATCCCGCATGAAGGACACGCGCACCGGGCCGCGAAGCGTGTAGTTCTGGCTGTTGACGTGCTTAATCACGACGTCGCAGAGTTCCTCGGCGAGGGGAGCGCCCCACTCCTGAGCGTGGGCAAAATCGGCTGCCGAGAGACGGGCGGCGAAAACATTGGGGGCGAGGGTGCGGCCCTCTCCGATCGTGTAAGACTTGTTGTCCAGTTCGCGGCGCAGCGCGCTGGCGATTTCTACCGGCTGAACTTCCGCCTTTGAACCCGTGGAGAAGGCGCCGCGGACTACCTTTTCAATGCCGCGCTCGACGTTGTCGAGAATGCCCATTCGTTGCCTCCTCCCGTTGTGTCATATCTGATTCCGCTCCAGCTGAGGCTACCCGTCCCATCCGACGGGTAGGCACCGAGCAACGATAATCGTGCCCGGACTGCCTCGTGCATACTTCCCGATACTACTTGGGGAGTATGGAAATGACCTTAATCAGGGCATTGTCGAAGCCAATTAGTGATAACGATTCGTGCTCCCGGTTAGTTGCACGGTGTCCACCATCTCAGGCTTCGCGTCTCCTCAAGAGATTGGCGGTTGCAGACCGGCAAAGGTAGGCGGACGTGGTTTAGGTTAAACGGCATGACTTTGGTTATGATGGATCTCGCTGTTCTTGGAGGTTTCGACCTCCAAAGCACTATGCGCGAGTGGCGGAACGGCAGACGCGCTGGCTTCAGGTGCCAGTATCCGAAAGGGTGTGGGGGTTCAAATCCCCCCTCGCGCACAGAAAACAAAGAGCACCTCCGGCTGTGTCCGGGGGTGCTCTTTGTTTTATCTGAGCCGCAGTGGGCGGACCGGCGTTTTCTAGGTGAATTCCACCGTGAACTATTGGTCAGATGCGCTCTTGGGAACCCGCACCGTGCGTTTGTAGGTGAGCAGATTCAGAGCAGGTTCAGCGAAACGAGCGATGACGGGGCCACTGACTGCCATGATCAGGACGTATGCGGTTGCCAGAGCGGCCAGTTCCGGAACAACGGCACCGGAGGCGACCGCGAGTCCCGCGATAATAATAGAGAACTCACCGCGCGCGACGAGCGCCGCGCCAGCTCTGGCCCGTCCAGGTCTTCCAATTCCCTGACGTTTTGCCGCCCACCATCCGGTAGTCACTTTGGTGCAGACGGTAACGAAGGCCAGAACGAGTGCCCAACCAAGGACAGGCGGAATCGTAGAGGGGTCCGTATTCAGCCCGAAGACAACGAAGAACATCGCGGCAAAGAGATCTCGCATCGGCTCCATGACACGCGTTGCGGTTTCTGCTGCGGCTCCAGAAATTGCGATGCCGAGGAGGAACGCACCCACAGCGGCTGAGACTTGCAGCGCAGCCGTGACACCGGCTACCAGCAGGGCCGCGCCGAACAGAGTGAGTAGAAAAACTTCTCGGTCCTTGTTATCGATCACTGCTGAAACTACTCTGCTGAAACGCAAGGCGATCACGAGCACGATGGTGACCACGAGCAGGGAAATTCCTACCGCCTGAAGGCCCCCAAGAAAACTGACGCCGGAGAGTACGGCCGTGAGAATGGGAAGGTAGACCGCCATGGCCAGGTCTTCGAATACGAGCAGGGAAAGAACGATGGGCGTTTCGCGGTTCCCGAGTCGCCCCAGATCCGTCAGCACCTTGGCGATAATGCCCGAGGAGGAAATGTACGTCACGCCGCCCATGACCAACGCCCCAACCGGGCCCCAACCCAGGACGAACGCGACGACTGCACCCGGTATGAAGTTCAAAACGATGTCGAGAACCCCTGCCATCCAGGATTGACGCATCCCAGTGACCAGTTCTCTTGCAGTGTATTCCAGGCCCAACATCAGCAGTAGGAGGATGACTCCAATTTCGCTGGCGATCGCGCTGAAATCCTCTAGACCACCCAGCTCAACGAAACCACCGGATCCAAAGAACAACCCGCCCAGCAAATACAGCGGGATCGGCGACATCCCGATCTTCCCGGCGAGGCGTCCAAGAATCCCGAGGCCGAAAAAGACGGCGCCCAGTTCAATGAGTGTGACAGTACTGCTAGCCATGCACCGTCATCCGAGGAGAATATTGGCTGCCTTGTCCAGCCCTTCCGACGTTCCAACGGCGACAACCAGATCTCCGGCAGCAAAGCCGAAATCCGGAGTCGGAGATGGCTGTACCTGACCAGCGCTGAGGACGGCCACCACAGAAACGCCGGTTTTGGTCCGCAGCTGCGTATCTCCCAGCTTTCGGCCGTCGAACGGCGAACCCTTCGCAATAAGAAATTGACGAGTGTTTACTCCGGGGAGGTCTCGGTGCTCCTTGGTGAGCTGAGCTACAAGCTGCCGTGCGCCGAGGAGGTTCCCGAGGGTCGCTGCCTCATCCGATGTGAGCGGCATTGATGCGAGACAACCATCCGGGTCATCTTCGCGGGACACAATGAGCGCCATGTCGCCGTCACGAAGGGACAGGACACCGATCCGGCGCCCAGCGGCCGTTGTGATTTCCTTACGGATTCCGATCCCGGGAAGCGGGGTTTCATCAACGATCATCCATCAATCCTAGACCCGCGGATACTAATGGGAATCCTTCGCCTGACGCGTCTCGCGCACACGCTTTTCCTCGGTGCGGACCTGCGCCATGCTTGCGCGCTCATCCACCAGCCACTGCGGTGGGTTCTGCAGCAGTTCGGCGATTTCCGCCGTCGTCAGCGGTTCCGTCTTTCCAGCCCGTGCCAGTCCAGCGATGGAGACGTTGAGTTTCCGTGCCACCTCCGGACGTGGATGGGGTCCGTTGTGGCGTAGTTCCTGAAGCCACTCGGGTGGGCTGGACTGGAGGTCCGTGAACTCGGCCCTCGAAATCACTGAATCCTGAAATTCCTGCGGTGCCGCCGGTAGATAGATGCCAAGCTTCTTTGCGGCAGTTTCCGGTTTCATGGCCTGAGGCGCTTTCTCGCTGTTCATGGCTCAAGCGTATCCTCCCGCGCCTATCCGCAGGTCGCTTGCACTACTGTGGGAGCCGTGAAGCCAACAAGTGCCCTGACGATCGGCTTTGTACCCGGGGTGACTCCGGCAAAGTGGGCGGGCCGATGGCGTGAGCGCCATCCTGAGATTCCCTTGGAACTGATGGAGTGCGACGCCGGCGAGCAGGTGAGAGTCCTGCATGACGGGAAGATCGACGTCGGCCTTGTCCGCCTTCCGATACCTCTGGAGGGCGTCCATGTCATTCCGCTCTATTCGGAGAAGCCTGTGGTTGTCGCGGCGAAGGAACACTTCATAGCCCTCTACGAAGACGAAGTACCGTTGGCTGATCTGGAGGGCGAGATGTTCCTCGACGTGGTGGAGCTCGGAGCGGCCATGGCCGTGGAAGTTGCCGCTTCCGGAGCCGGAATTGCTATCATGCCCATGTCGCTGGCGCGCCTCTATAATCGCCGGGACGCAGTTAATCGTCCGGTTTCTGATTCACCGGAAACCCGCATCGGTATTGCCTGGTTGTCTAACAACACCTCAGAACTGATCGAGGAATTCATTGGCATAGTGCGGGGGCGCACCGCCAACAGCTCGCGTCAGCCCCTCGCCGGATCAGCCACTGGTGAGCCCAACGGCAAGGACAGCTCCGGCAAGGGCAGTTCAAAGGATCGGCGGAAGCCGACGTCGAACCCTCGTCGAGAGGGCAAACAGTCCGGAAGTTCCGTGCCACGCTCCAACTCACGGGGGACCAGCGGTGGTAAGGGGCGGGAGTCAGGGCAAGGCAAGCACGGGCGGCGAGGCCGCCGCTGACTACGCCGGTGTCCCGACGCGGTGGTCCTGCCGGGCCTGGTAGTAGTGGGTGGCCCTAACCGATTGAGGCCAGTCCGAAGACGGCGGCTGCGATGCCGAAGCCCATAACGCCGATCCCGGTCTCCATGACCGTCCAGGTTTTGAGCGTTGTGCGTACGTCCATGTCCATGAAGCGGCCGACGAGCCAGAACCCGGAATCGTTCACGTGGCTGGCTACCACTGAGCCGCCTGCGACCGCGACAACCAGAGCCGCTACCTGGACAACGTTGTAGTCGCCGGAGGCGATCGCGGGAGCGAGCAGTCCCGCCGCCGTCGTCAGCGCCACCGTGGCGGAGCCTTGGGCGATGCGCAAGATGGCGGCGACCAGGAAGCCGGCAAGGATGACTGGTATTCCGGCGTCGCCGAGCACGTTCGCCAGTGCACCGCCGATGCCGGAGGTTTCAAGGACACCGCCGAACATGCCGCCTGCGCCGGTGATGAGAATGACCGAACAGACGGGGCCAAGTGCCGATTCGAGAGTCTTCTCGAGCACTGATTTCTCTACGCCGCGACGACGTCCCAGTACGTATGCAGCTACGAGCAGTGCGATCAGCAGAGCCACGGGCGTTGCACCGATGGTGATGAGAATTTGGAACCACAGCTGGCCGTCAGTTCCCTCTGGGAGAACTCCGGCCGTACTCAGCGTCGTGAGTCCTGTGTTGAGAAAGATCAAGAACATGGGCAACAGCAGGATGAACAAGACCGTGCCGAAGCGCGGAGGGTTTTCGCGGCTCTCTTCATCCGCTTCACCCAGAAGAGCGGGCACCGGCAGGACGAATTTCTTACCCGCCCACAGGCCATAGAGATACGCGGCCACGTACCAGGTGGGAATGGCTGCGATAAGGCCCACCAGCAGGACGACGCCGACGTTCGCGTCGAAGAACTCAGAGGCGGCCACCGGGCCGGGGTGCGGTGGCACGAACACGTGCATCACTGAGAACGCGCCCGCTGCGGGGAGCCCGTAGCGCAGAACACCGCCGCCTAGGTGGCGTGCCACCGAGAAGATCACGGGGAGCATGACCACCAGGCCCGCGTCAAAGAAGATAGGGAAGCCAAAGAGAAGGGAGGCGACGCCGAGGGCCAGGGGCGCGCGTTTTTCGCCAAAGAGGTTGATCAAATAGTCAGCGAGGGCTCGGGCGCCGCCGCTGGTTTCCACGAGCCTGCCCAGCATGGCGCCGATGCCGACTAGGAGTGCAACGGAGGCGAGGGTGTCGCCGAAACCGAACAGCAGGACGTCGATGGTGCGTCCGGCTGGGATGCCGGTTGCGAACACCGTGAGAATACTCACGATGATCAGCGAAACGAATGCGTGGAGCCGCACTTTGATGATGAGGAACAGCAAGAGTGCGACGGCTGCGGCTGCAATCAGCAGCAGCGGGAGCGCCCCTAGGGTTTGTGTCCAGCCTTCAATTTCCATGTGGGTCTCCCTCTGATCAGCGGGCGTTCAGGTTGAGTTTGGTGAGGACCTTGTCCACAATCTCCTCCGGAGTGTTTGCGATGTCAATCGTGAGGCCGGCTTCGTCGTCGCCCAGCATTTCCAGTGTTTCGAGTTGGGAGGGGAGCAGGGACGGCGGCATGAAGTGGCCGGAGCGCGTGGTCATCCGTTGGCTCAACAATTCTTCGCTGCCGTGGAGATGAATGAAGTACACGGTTCCAGATGCCTGACGGAGGGTGTCGCGGTAACTATGCTTCAGGGCGGAGCAGGTGACGACGGTGTTGACGTCGTCATCGGCCATTTGTGCCATCCAGTCGCGCATAGCTTCGAGCCAGGGCTTGCGGTCGTCGTCGTTGAGAGGAGTGCCAGCTGTCATTTTGTCGATGTTGGACTGAGGGTGGAATTCGTCCGCTTCGGAGAACGTCCACCCGAGCCGCTGGGCGAGCATTTCCGCGACCGTGGACTTGCCGGAGCCGGAAACTCCCATAATGACCAGATGTTGTGCTGATTCGCTCATGCGTTTCTCCTCATGGTGGGGGTGCTTCCTCCATTGGAACCATAACTCGCCAAAGAATGAAAGACCCTGTGCTCGTGGCGGAAGAATCAACGGGGGCTCTTGGCTGGCCGAGAACGTTTTATCAAACAATTTTTGAAGGTCCATTGTTTCGTAAGGGTGCTTATGGTCTCCTGAGAGAAGTTGCTTCGACTTCTCCTCCCGGAAGGACATCCTATGCTCACCATAAGCCCGTGCGCGGACAATCTGGTTCTGGGTCATTTGGATCTTGCCCGTTCGGTAGCACGATCCTTCTCGGTGACGGGGCCCGATTCCCCGGATATTCTCCAAGTGGCATATCTCGGACTGGTTAAAGCAAGCCATCGGTATGACGCCGACTTTGGCGTACCCTTCCCGGCCTACGCTGTACCCACGATGGCCGGCGAAATCAAACGATACCTCCGGGACAGCTGCTGGATGGTCCGGCCGCCCCGCACGGTGCAGGACCTGCGAACCGAAGCGGCCAGGGCGTCGTCGGCCCTTGCCCAGAAGCTAGGACGGGAACCATCCCTCGACGAACTATCAGAACAACTCGACGAGCACCCGGACGCCGTCGCTGAGGCGATGAATTGCCAGAGCAGCATGCGTCCGGACTCCCTCGACGCATTGGCCGGTGACTCGTCCTGGGCGGACCGCCTGTGTGCAGCGGACAGCTCAATGGATCGACGTGACGAAGTGCTGTCTCTGCGCGCTGCTGTCGCTGAGTTATCAGCGAAGGAAAAGGAACTGCTGTTCCGCCGTTTCTACTGTGAAGAATCCCAGCAACGCGTGGGGGAACGGCTTGGAATGAGCCAGATGCAGGTATCGAGACTGCTGGCACGGACTCTGGTGCGGCTCCAGAAGTGCCTGAGTGATGCGCCGGGGCAAGACGCTACGACGAAGTGAAGTCACAGCCGCGTTGCTTAGTCCTCTTCGCCGCCCGAGGTAGGGCCAGGAAGGAACTCATCGGGTAGTTGCGCCACTGGGACGATCACCATGTCCTGAACTTTCCAGTCCAACTCGATGCACCCCTCCCGTGCATCTTCAAGCTGCTGAAGAGTCGCTGCCTTTTTCTTGGGGACAACGAAGGACTCGATGTGGAACACATGCCCTTCGTCACGCGTTCTGGACCGGGCTTCGCTCACCCAGGGCAGCCCGGACAGGTAGCGATCGATGTCGCCCGTCAGGGGATGTGTGTCGGCGTCGTCGTAGGTCATGGCACGTGCATCTGCTAATGCTCCCACCGCACTGCGGAGGTTCTTGATGCCGTCGCGCAGGATGCTCACGGAAATGATGAGCGCAGCGACCGCATCCGCCCACCACAGTCCCATGCCTATCCCGGCAACACCGACGCCAGCAGCGGCTGCTGTCATCCAGTCTGCTTTATTCATGTCCGCGTCTGCGTAGAGGACCTTGTCGTGCAGGGAGCGCGCGAGCTTCATCTTGACGAGGCCCAGGTAGACGGGCGGTACCGCTGTCAGGGCCATGGCAGCCATCATGAGCCATCCGAGCCAGAACGTCTGGCCGAAGAGCGTCACGGCACCAATGGTTGGGTGTTCGGCTTTGAGGAGGCCGAGCCCGGAATCGAGAATCAGGTAGGCGCCCATCACAGAGAGTGCGACGGCGGCGACCAGGTGGGCGATGCCCGTGGCTCGGTGGTAGCCGTAGGGATGCCTGATCGACGGCGGCCTCTTGATGAAGTGGACAGCGACGAGGAAGGAGATCGGTGGGAGGAATGAGAGGAGGTCCTCGATCCACGCGGCTTTCATAACCTGCGAGTTTCCGAGGACGAGGAAGACGATGGTGGTGGAAATAGCGAGGAAGCCGACCGTGATCCACTCGAACTTCACGGCCTTACGGAGTGCCTGAGCCTGCTCATCCGGCAGTGTGGTGTGCCCAAAGTGCGCCTCTTTGACGGCTGACCTCATGGCCGGACCTCCTGTGCCTGAAGGAACTTATCAAGTCTGAGGAGGAATGCGTTCTCGCCGAGAGGAACGAGCATGACGTGCTGGACAGTCGTGCCGCGCTCGTCCTTTGTCTCCACGTAGGGGCGGCTGAGTCCTGCGTGTGTTGTCCATGGGGTATTGCCGGCAATCCCGCCGATCACCACGTCGAGTTCGTCGTGTTTAAGGTCCTGAACGAGTTCGTGCTCGCTGCCCTGGTGCCATTCGACGTCAGCATTTAGTTGCGATGCGAAGTCCCGGAGCAGGTCAGGCTCAATGCCTTGTGGTTCAGTGCCATCCTCAAGCTGTACCCATTTCTGGTTTTCGGTGACGCCTACGCGGATGGTTCCATCGGTCACTTTTTCCAGCGTTTTGTCTGGGTCCGCCGGGTAGTGAGAGCAGGCAGACAGCATGAGCAGGAGTATCGCCATCACGGCGATGCATGCGGGTCTGTGCTTAAACATTGTTACCCCCGTCTTCAATCAACTGGCTGTTTCCTGAACTTTAGCAAGAGTGGTCAGTGTGTCTGGTTCCCGCTGATGCCCAGACGTTCGGCAGCCGAAAGAACCTGCTCCACGGTGATTGCCAGCAGCGCAGGATCCGGATAAGCACCAAAAACGTTGCCCACTCTGACCGACTCATCAGTCAGCGCGATGTGCGGCCCATCCGGCGGACCCCAAGCCGCCACGGGCGCCGGGCCGAAGATGGTCACCGACGGCGTGCCGTACGCGGTCGCCAAATGGGCCGCGCCAGTATCAGCCGAAATGACCAGCGCTGCAGCAGACACCACGCCCGCAAATTCGGTGAGGTTCAGCTTCCCGGCCAGCACGGCTGTCCGCGCCAACCCGCCGTCGTCGGCTATTTTCATGGCTCGTTCCCGTTCGTCAGCACTTCCGGTGAGAACCACCGTGTGCCCCTGACATTGAAGGGCGCGGACAACGGCGGCAAACCGATCTGCAGGCCACAGCCGGCTTCCGTAGGCGGCACCGGGATGGACGACGACGGCGCCCGGATGGGCACTCGGTGTCGGGGGTTTGAGGAGGCGGTAGTCGAGAGGGTCCGCGGGAATGCCGTACCAGTTCAACAGGTCGGTCCATCTGTTGCGTTCGTGGACGTCATCGCGCCAGAGGGGTGCGGACCAGCCGTTGGCAGCGTACCCCATACGTTCCTTGGGCGCTAGCACGTCAAGCCGTCGGTGGCTCTGGGGACCACTGCCGTGCAGATTCACGGCCACATCGATGGCGCCCGATGGAACATTGAGCGGTTCTTCCAGAGAGGGAGTTCCCAACAGGTTATCCACACTGCCGGTCAGCGCCAGAATAGGCTGCAGCCAGGTAGGGCCTGCGTAAGTGATGCGATGCCCCGGGTAGTGATGGCGAAGGGCGCGAAGTGCAGGAACGGAAACGAGTAGGTCGCCGAGTTTGAGCGCGCGCAGGACCAACAGCTCGGGATGGTTCTTGGACACGGGTCAGTCGTCGAAATGCGTGGCAGCTGGGGTTTCACTCACACTCTGAATGAGGGCCTCGGCTACCAGATTCAATTTGGTGTTTCTTGCACTGGAGGCCATTTTGAGGATGTTCACCGCCTCATCCTGACTGCAGCGGTTCTGCCCCATGATGATCCCCGCCGCGAGATCGATGGCCGTCCGGGTTTCCATGGCCGCCTGTAAATGTATGCCTGTTTCAGTGAGCTTCGCGATCCGCACGGCCATGCGCAATGAAACAGAGGCTGTACGGGCGAAGTCTTGAGCAGCCTTGATGGCATCCTCGCTGAACGCATCCGCTTTTGCCGAATAAAGGTCCAGCCCGGCGTTGGCCTCACCTTCCAGGACAATGGGGAGCCCGATGGCGGACAGGATGCCGTGTTCGGCGATCGCCTCCCGATATTCGGGAAACCGGTTCTCCTTCCGGAAATCCGCGACGTAGTACATTTTGTTTTCTCTTGCCGCCCGCATGCAGGGGCCGTCGTCGAAGCGCAACTGAACCTCATCCAGTTCCCGCGCGCGTTCAGTGCTGCTGGCAACCGTTGCGGCACGACGTGGACGCAGCAGCGTGACACCGCAAAGCACCTCGTCGCTGGGGGTAGAAAATGTTTCTGCGCAGAGCCGCGCCAGACCGTTGAGGAATTCGTTGACGTCCGAACTCTCCAACACCATGTTCTGCAGCGTCTCGGTCAGAATAGAATCTGTGGACTCAGCATTGTTGGACACCATTGCGTTCCTTCTATGGGTACGTATTAACCGCTTCCGGTCAATGTAAGTGCAACCCTAGACGATGGACCGCAATGAGGCGCTTGCCTCGCTGGTTGGGGCCGTCGTAGGAGTGCGTGATGCACCCCCACGACGGTGGGCCGGGAGTGAGCTCGCTGCTTGACTCCTGATTACCAAGCCCACTTACCATCTACGCTTGTGGTCCAGTGGGTAGTCAAGGGGTCAACGCCATAACGCCAGGATTCGACGTCGGCTTTCAGCTTCGGTGGTGGTCCGACCACGCCCCCTCTTGGCCGGAATGGTAAGTACGCTGTTATTGGTGGGTGTATCGGCGGTAAGGTCAGGCCATGGACGGTACAGAGCATCACGAAGTAATTGTTGTGGGCGGCGGGAACGCGGGCGTATCCGTGGCTGCACGCTTGCGTCGATATGGGTTCGACGACGTTGCTGTCATTGAACCGAGCGAGAATCACCTATATCAACCATTTTTCTCCCATGTAGCTGGAGGGACCGTCCGCGCCGATCGCGCCGTTCGGCCGATGCGCACCGTCATACCCAAAGGCGTTACATGGATCCAGGACCGCGTTCAACACGCGAACCCACACGCGCAGACCGTTAGGCTCTCCTCCGGCAAAGAGCTGTCCTACGATCAGGCAATTATCTGTCCTGGCATACAGCGTGATTGGGACGCAGTGAACGGCTTGTCTGAGGCAATGTCTTCTCCCGAGGCCGCATCAAACTATGAACTCGACTACGCGCAGAAGGCATGGTCACTCATCAGGAACCTGCGTAGCGGTACGGCAGTTTTTGTGCAGCCACCAGGGCCAGCGTCCTGCGCTGGCGCAGCACAGAAACCCCTGTATCTAGCGTGTGACTATTGGCGGGAACAGGGTGTACTGGATCAGCTACGTGTTGTTCTGGTGGTCCCCAGCCCGACGGTTTTCGGAATGGACCTGATCGATGAGGAACTCAACCGCAAAATTGCCGAGTACGGGATAGAGCTACATTGCGACAGTGAACTCACAGGCGTTGACTCGGCGCAACGAAGCGTTCAGATCCGGGACAACCTCACCGGAGACGCGGAGGAAATATCCTACGACCTTCTTCACGTTGTCCCCCCGCAATCGGCTCCCGACTGGCTGAAGTCGACCGCGCTCTCGGCCGCAGGCGACCCCGGCGGATTCGTTGAGGTGAACCCCCAGACTCTGCAGCATCCCCGGTTTCCCAACGTCTGGTCACTAGGAGACGCGGCTGGTACCACCAACTCAAAATCAGGTGGTGCTCTCCGAGAGCAAACCGCCACACTAGCCAAGAACCTGAAAGCAGTGCGTAAAGGCAAGAAGCCCACGAAAAAATACAACGGTTACTCCGTATGCCCATTCACGGTGTCACGGTCCTCAGTGGTCCTCGCCGAGTTCGACGATATCTACCGGCCGAAGCCCAGTGTGCCGTTCTGGAAAGGACTGGCGCGAGAACGGCGCCTTACTTGGATCACAGACCGCTATATCCTGCCGTGGATCTACTGGAACCTGATTTTGAAGGGACGAGCATGATGCGGCAGGGCAACAAATCACACGACAAAGGAGAAGCGAATGACTGAAATGGTTCGTATTTACGTTGAAGGTCCAGATGGCGAAGGTGCGCATGTTTTTGATGCCGACTCCGAAGCGGGAACCTACAACTCAAGTCTCTATGGCGTAGTCAAGCCAAAAGTATTGGTGCTGCTCGAAGGCGAGACGCACGTCTATGGCCAGGCGGACCAACATCGAGATGTAAGCGGTGAGTACGAGGTCGCTTTCGACGCAGGAGTGTTGAAAATCAACGGACGCGGTGGCAAGCTCATTCGTGCCTATGGGATAGCCATGTGGCAACAGGTCTATAAGTTCCCTTCTGTGGACTAATCCCGCCGAGCACACTGAGGAAAGGACGCACCATGACTTCTGATTCAACTGATCCGCGCGCCGGGCGGGACCGAGCATCGGAGCCACGCGACGATATTCAGGAAGGACGCGCACTGGCCTCGTCGGCGGCTCGCTCTCGCAGCGGTGCCATTTGGGTAGCCGTTGTCAGTGCGTTGATCCTTCTCTTGTTGTTGATCGTCTTCTTCATCCAAAATGAAGCCCCTGTCTTGGTGGCCTTTTTTGGTTTCGAGGGATCGATCGCTTTGGGATTGGCGTTGCTGATCGCGGCGGTTGGAGGCGGCATCGTCGTCGCGCTCGTCGGCGCAATTCGCATCATCAAGCTGCGAGCCTCGAACCGTAGGTCGCACAAGTAAACTCGTTGGCACAATCACATTGATCGTAAGGACCCACACGAGTATGAAGACCAGCCTCGAGCTTTCCGACGCCCAGCGGCATCAGATGCACGACCTCTACCGGCACCTCCATGCACGTCCAGAACTGTCCATGCAGGAGTCGGAAACGGCGTCGCTCATTACCGTAAAGCTGCAAGCGCTGGAACTTGAGGTCGTGGCCTGTGGGGGAACCGGCGTCGTCGGCGTTCTAAAAAACGGTGACGGGCCAGTGGTCGGGTATCGAGCGGACACGGACGGTCTGCCGATCCTTGAGGACACCGGATTGGACTACGCAAGCACGGCAACCGGAGTTATGCCTGATGGGACCGGTGTGCCCGTAATGCACGGTTGCGGTCATGACACTCACATCGCTGTTGCGCTCACCACTGTCCGTCTCCTGCACGAGAACCGTGACGAGTGGGCCGGAACCGTGGTGTTTATCTTCCAGCCGGGGGAGGAAACGGGAGTTGGTGCCAAGGCCATGGTCGACGACGGTTTGTGGGACAAGGCGCCGAGACCCTCGATCATCTTTGGGCAGCACGTTTGGCCTGGGATCGCGGGCACGCTCGACATCACCAGCGGCACCGCGATGGCGATGGCCGATTCGTGGAAGGTCACCGTCAAGGGGCGGCAGGCGCACGGTTCGCAACCCGAGGAATCGATTGACCCTATTGTGCTCGGGGCGCACATGGTGGTGCGTATCCAATCAATCGTTTCGCGGGAAGTGCACCCCATGAAGTCGGCTGTCGTCACTATCGGCACGTTCCATGCTGGACTAAAGGAAAACATTATCCCCGCCTCCGCCGAGTTCACCCTCAACGTCCGTACCTTCGATCCCGACGTTCGAGATCGTGTCTTGTCCTCGCTACGGCGCATCATTCAGGCAGAAGCAGACGCTTCCGGTGCCCCCACGCCGGTTATCGAAGAGATCACGAACTTTCCCGAGTGCTACAACGACCCCGCTTCCACAGCTGAGCTGATCGGCCACCTTCGCGGAGGTCTGGGCGAGGACAGCGTCAATGAGGTTCCGCCGGTGATGGGCAGTGAGGACTTCGGTGCGCTGGCCCAGGCCATCGGCGTGCCGTCCGTGTACTGGTTCTTCGGCGGGTATCCGCAGGAAAAGTACGACGCCGGTACCCCGATTGCCGGAAACCACTCACCTGAGTTTGCCCCCGTGCTGGAACCGACGCTCAGCACAGGCGTGAAGGCTGCGACGACGGCGTTGCTGTCCAAACTTGCCTGATTATTTCAATGGGGCTGTGGATAACCTTCGCGCCTAGTTCTGGTGTTCGGTAGTGTGTTGGATTTATACATAACACCTGACCAACGAACCTAGGGCGATTTATGCCTCAGTCTGACTCCGCTTTGTCTTTTTCGTCGCGAAAAACATTGGCCGTCGGTCTGGCGTCGCTTCTCTTGCTCTCTAGTTGTGCGGGGGGTGGGGCGTCGGATGAATCCCCACGTCGGATTCGGGCTTTGAGCTTCACGACGATGAGCTAGGCGAAGAAACGCATACCAGCCACCAATATCAGGAAACCGGCGATTACAAAGTTGCCGTGACGGTGCACTTCACCGGTGAGTACTCCGTCAACGGTGGTCCCATGATTCCCATCGACGGCAGAGGTGAGTTCACAACGCCCTCACAGACCATCAGTGTCTGGAAGTCAGAGTCCCGCCTCGTAGATGGAACCTGCCTGGAAAACCCAGACGGTTGGGGTTGCTGATTCCAGGTCACACTTTGCGCAATACGAGTCAGACCGAGACACTGAAGTAATCGCCACTTCAAGGAGACCGCAGTGACTAAGCCCCTACTTGACCGGCACCTCTTCGGCCCCGGACCCACCAACGCGTACCCCGAAGCGACAACAGCATTGGGATACCCACTCCTCGGACACTTGGACCCAGCGTTCATCGAACGGCTAGATGCCACCTGCGACGGTCTCCGGCAAGTATGGGGAACCGACAACTCACGGACACTACCCCTCAGCGCAACAGGATCCGCTGGCATGGAAGCCGCGTTCGTCAACACCGTGGGAACCGGCGACGTAGCGGTCATAGCAGTCAACGGTCTCTTTGGAGAACGGATGTGTGACGTTGCTGAACGCTGCGGCGCCGAAGTTATCCGCGTCGATCACGAATGGGGACAACCCATAGACCCGGAGCGAGTAGCTAAGGCCCACCCAAACCCCAAAGTCATTGCAGCCGTCCACGCTGAAACCTCCACCGGGGTCCTGTCGGACATCAAAGCCCTCGGCGAACTCAAAGGAGACGCACTCCTCATCGTCGATGCCGTCACCTCCATCGGGGGAATTGAACTCCTGTCCGACGAATGGGGCATCGACGTCGGATACGCCGGCACCCAAAAATGTTTAGGCGTAGCACCAGGGCTCGCACCCTTCACCATCTCCGACCGCGCCTTTGATCGCCGCATCGAAAAGCCACAATCCTGGTACCTGGACCTCGGGATGCTTGGCGGCTATGTCGGCAGCGCATCCGGCGGAGGCCGCACTTATCACCACACAGCCCCAGTCGCGATGATCGCCAGCCTCGAAGCAGCCCTCGAACGCATCCTCACCGAAGGACTGGACAATGTTGCCGCACGCCACTGGGCCGCGGGAACCGCACTGCAAGACGGACTCGAAGAACAAGGACACAAACTGTTCGCCGCCGAAGGTCACCGGCTACCGGAGCTAACGTCCGTCGTCGTACCTGACGGAGTGGACTCCGCCGCGGTGCGTTCCTACCTACTCGAACACTTCAACATCGAAATTGGCGGCGGGGCAGGCAAATATGCGCACAGTGTGTGGCGCATTGGGCTCATGGGACCCAACGCCAACCCTTCGTCAGTCGCGTTACTCTTGAGCGCCCTTCCAGAGGCCATTGAAAAAGCCTGACGCCCCGGACCGGATGGCACCTTCCATGACCGAAGCCAACAGTGAGTAACGTCCTCGTCCACGGTCCAACCGTGGACGAGGAGACTCGCTGCATCCACTACCGCACGCCCTTGGACATCATCGCCATCAAGTTCAAGTGCTGTGGCCGCTACTACCCGTGTCACCTGTGTCATCAGGAAACAGAGTCACATGCGGCGCAACAATGGCCGGTACATGAGCAAGATACAAAAGCAATCTTGTGCGGCGTCTGCAAAACGGAGCTAGCCATCTCCGCCTATCGGGCCACCGAGATTTGCCCGAATTGCTCTGCGGCTTTCAACCCCGCATGCGCGCTGCACTCGAATCTCTATTTTGAGTCTGCGGTGTTTTGACGGAAGCCCAGTAGTCCATAGAAACGTGGCGGAGGTGCAGGTACGTGGTGACGAAACCACGTATATGCACCTCCGCCACGTTTTTGCGGGAGGGGTCAGCTAAAGGGCTGCGGGAGTAGGCGCGGTGAGAAAGGGGTGCGGGAGGGGGCCGCAAGCTGAACCGCAGAGAAGAAGTTCCCGCCGAAGTGTTTAGTAGCAGCGCCCAAGGGGAACTGTGCTGGTATGGAACGTTCTGCCGGCACGCACGCACAACAGCGGACACCGCCGCGCGCCCTACTGCTCGACCGTGACGGCACCCTCATCATCGACGTCCCCTATAACGGGGACCCTGACAAAGTGCGTCCGCTGCCCGGAACTGCCCAGACACTCGCCCAACTCCGGTCCAGGGGCATCCCCCTCGGCGTCCTCACCAACCAATCCGGCATAGCGCGCGGACACATCAGCCGCGCACAAGCCGACGCCGTCAACAGTCGAGTCGATGAGATACTCGGCCCGTTTGATCTATGGGAAGTCTGCCCGCACGGACCCGACGACAGCTGCGCATGCCGCAAACCGGCACCGGGCATGATCCTCAACGCCTGCGAGATCCTCGGCCTTCAACCACACGAGACCGCGTTCATCGGGGACATTGGGACCGACGTCGACGCCGCTCAGGCAGCCGGTGCCACCGGCGTCCTTATCCCCACACCCATCACCCTTCAGGAAGAGATCGACCGCGCGGAACTTGTTGCGGACACGCTGGCCGACGCCGTCGCACTCCTGTGGAACACGGACTCGCGAGCCGACTCAAACCCGCGAGGGAGCACGGACCAGCAGAATGACGAGACGACAGCATGAAACGCGTCCTCGTGGCGCGCCTCGATAGCGTGGGCGACGTTCTCCTCGCAGGGCCCGCCATCCGTGCCATCAAGGCCGGGCGCAGCGGCCAGCAAGCCCATGTCACTCTGCTGTGCGGGCACACCGGCGCAGCGGCGGCGGAGCTACTGCCCGGTGTAGACCGGATCCTCATCTGGGACAGTCCCTGGATTGTGGACCCTGCACCGCCAGTCACCCACGAGACCGTCAACGAGCTTGAGAAACGTGTTCGCGACGCCGGGATCGACGAAGCCGTCATCCTCACGTCCTTCCACCAATCACCCCTGCCTCTCGCACTGATCCTGCGCCTCGCCGGGGTTGAGCACATCACCGCAGCGTCAGTGGACTATGCGGGTTCGCTGCTCGATGTCCGACTCAAACCCGGCGAAGACTTTCTTGAAGACCAGCCGGAGGCGGAACGCGCCCTCTGTATCGCCGCAGCCGCTAATTTTTATCTTCCCGAGCACGACGACGGACGCCTTGCCGTCCATAACCTGCCCGACGTCGCGCACCTCACCGGCAGCGACCCCGACCACGAATTCGGAGCCAACACTGGCGATAACCCGTACGTCGTCATCCACCCCGGCGCAGCCGTTCCCGCCCGAACCTGGCCGGCCCTGCACCACAAGGCGGCGGTTGAACTGCTCATCGCCGCTGGCTACAAAGTTCTGGTCACCGGTGGACCCAACGAAAAGGGCCTCACCGCCACGGTCGCCGGACCCGACGGCGTCGACCTCGGCGGCCGCACCGACCTCGCAGGACTCGGCAGCATCCTCAAAGGAGCCGTCGCCGTCGTCACCGGCAACACCGGCCCAGCCCACCTGGCGGCCGCGGTTGGAACGCCCGTGGTCTGCTTGTTCTCACCTGTGGTGCCGGCCATCCGCTGGGCCCCCTACAAAGTTCCGCTGGAACTACTCGGCAACCAGTTCGCGCCCTGTCGCGGCAGCCGTTCACGAACCTGTCCCGTGCCAGGCCATCCGTGCCTGACCAACGTTTCGCCGGATGAAGTGGTGGCCGCCGTCGTCCGCCTCACCTCCGGTATCGGCTCGCTGGAAACCCCGAGAAAAGTGAGGAACCGATGAAAATCCTGCTCTGGCATGTCCACGGCGGTTGGACCGATGCTTTTGTGCGCGGCCCGCACCAGTACCTGCTGCCCACAACGCCCGACGGCGGCCCGTGGGGGCTTGGTCGCGGTGGTCGTGACTGGCCAGCTAACGCCGTCGAAATTGCGCCGGAGAACCTCGCAGATCAGGAGCCCGACGTCGTTATCCTCCAACGTCTCGAAGAGTTCGACGAATGTGAACGGCTTCTGGGGCGTCGTCCCGGTCGGGACATCCCGGCCATTTTCCTTGAGCACAACACGACCAAGGGTGACGTTCCCAACAGCCGTCACCCGTACGCGGATCAGCACGAGATTCCGGTGGTCCACGTGACCTACTTTAACCAGCTCATGTGGAACTGCGGGACGGCGGAGACGACGGTCATCGAGCACGGAATCGTGGACCCTGGGCACCGCTATACGGGCGAGCGAGCGCGTCTGGGCGTCGTGGTCAACGAACCGATTCGCCGCGGACGTGTCACCGGGACGGACCTCTTGTCCGGGTTCTCGCTGCACGCTCCGCTCGAGGTCTACGGGATGGGCACGGACGGACTGGGGCTGGAACTTGAGCTTTCCCCGGAACGGTTGATCGAGCGTGGGGACCTGCCCACCGGACGCTTACACGCCGAACTAGCCGGATGCCGCGCGTACATCCATCCCATGCGCTGGACGTCGCTGGGCCTGTCGCTACTGGAAGCGATGCACCTAGGGCTGCCCGTGATCGCACTGGGCATGACCGAGGCGTACCGGGCCATACCGCCGGGGGCGGGGGTGGTCTCCAACGACGTCGAGCTCCTTCACCGGACCGCAGCTCGGCTGATCAACGATCCTGACGAGGCGCGAGCCATGGGCACAGTCGCCCGGGCCACAGTGCTCGAACTGTACGGGCTGGGCGCGTTCATCGAGTCCTGGGACAAAGCACTGGAGAAAACTGTTGGGCGCACCCGGGTGTTCGCGGTGCCGGAGAGGAGAACCCGATGAAGATTGCCATGATTTCGGAGCACGCCAGCCCCCTGGCTGCGCTGGGAGGGGTCGACGCCGGCGGACAGAACGTCCACGTCGCCGCCCTGTCCACAGCTCTTGTCCGGCGAGGCCACGAGGTCACCGTCTATACACGGCGCGACGACGATCAGCTGCCCAACCGGGTGCGGACCGACGGCGGCGTGGAAGTGGTGCACATCGACGCCGGGCCGCCCCGATGCGTTCCCAAAGATGAGCTCCTGCCCTACATGGACGCGCTGGCGGACGGGGTAGCCCGCGATTGGGGTTCCTCACCACCGGACCTGGTGCACGGGCATTTTTGGATGTCGGGGCTCGCCGCGCTCAATGCCGCAGCCCATATGGCTGCGGCTGGCTACACCATCCCCGTGGTGCAGACCTTCCACGCACTCGGCACGGTTAAACGTCGCCATCAGGGCGTTGAAGACACCAGTCCCGCCGCCCGCGCCATATTGGAACCCTCTGTGGGCTGCAATGCGGATCGCATTATTGCCACTTGCACCGATGAGGTCTTTGAACTCAAAGCGATGGGTGTCTCCGGCACGCGTGTGTCCGTTGCCCCCTGCGGCGTTGATCTAGACCTCTTCCGGCCCGCTGACATTACCCGCGAACCTGGCGGCCCCTTCCGTATCGCCAGCGTGGGGCGCCTAGTGCCTCGCAAGGGCGTGGAACTCGTGATCCGTGCCCTGCGGATCCTGCAGGACCAGGGAGTCGACGACGTCGAACTCGCCATTGTCGGTGGCGGCGCCGTGAGCGGGGAGGCTGGTGACCCGGAGGCTGAGCGGTTGCTCGCACTCGCCCGTGAGCTTGGCGTCGATGGGAAAGTGCGACTGCGCGGACAGGTTTCCCGCGAACGGATGCCGCTGGAAATCTGCCGGGCCGACGCCGTCGTCTGCGCCCCCTGGTACGAGCCGTTCGGGATTGTTCCGCTGGAGGCGATGGCCTGCGGCGTCCCGGTTATTGCGGCGGCCGTGGGCGGTCTGATCGACACTGTGGTGGAGGGCAGGACCGGCCTCCACGTACCGCCGAGGGACGCCGAAGCCATTGCCGAGGCCATCCTGCAGCTGAGGAACAACCCGGAGCTGGCACAACGGCTCGGCCGCGACGGGCTGGCTCGCGTGCGCAGACGGTACTCATGGGACCGCATTGCAACGGACACCGAGAAGGCTTACCAGGCCGCGATAGCAACCGCTGGCACCCGCAGGACTAGCCTGCAGCAAACAGGAGGGAAAGCGCTATGAGAACTCTTCCGGCACACCAGGCCATCCCTGCAACAACCACCCGGGCTGCGGCGTCCAACGATCGGGTGCCCAGCGGCGCTGCGACCGCGGCCGTCGAAGAGCACCTGCGCAATGTGGTCCCTGCTGTCGAATCCCTCCGCCGTGAAACCGGCCGCCTCGCGGGTTGGGGAGTGGAACTCGCGGACAGGCTGATGCGCGGGCACCGACTCCTCGCAGCTGGGAATGGCGGCTCCGCGGCCGAAGCCCAGCACCTCACCGCTGAACTGGTGGGACGGTTCGACGGCGAACGCGAACCGTTCTCGGCCATCTCCCTTCACGCGGAAACCTCGGCCGTGACCGCGATCGCCAACGACTACGGGTTTGACCAGCTCTTCGCACGCCAGGTCCGCGCTCACGGCCGGCCCGGCGACGTCCTGATCTTGCTGAGCACCAGCGGCAAGAGCCCCAACCTGCTCAACGCTGTCGAGGCGGCCCGCAGCATCGGCGTCGCGAGTTGGGCGTTCACCGGGCCTGCACCGAATCCGCTCGCGGCGTCCTGCGACGACTACGTGGCAATCGACTCACCATCCGCTAACGCGCAGGAAGGACACCTGATTGGTCTGCACGCTCTGTGCCGGGCATTCGACGCCGAGGTCTCCCAGTGCCGGTTCGAGGAGGCAACCCAATGAAGAAGCTGAAACTAGTGGTGGTTGGGGACGTCCTGCTCGATGCGGATTTCACCGGCGGCGCCAACCGTCTCTGCCCCGATGCACCCGTTCCCGTGGTGGACGTGGCCACCGTTTTGCGGCGGGCTGGAGGTGCGGGCCTGGTGGCCTCGATGCTCAGCCGGGACGGGCACGACGTCGAACTGGTCACCGTACTCTCGGACGACGAGGCCGCGATCCTGCTGCAAAAAGCACTGGGAGACATCGCCGTCGTCGCCGGTCCATCGTGTGCTCTAACGCCCGTCAAAAGCCGCATCCGCGTGGACAATCAGTCGGTGGTCCGCTTTGACGAGGGTTGCGGCACACCGCCCGTTCCGGAGGTGACTCAGGAGATGTTGGCTGCTTTTCAACACGCCGACGCCGTGATCGTCGCTGATTACGGCCGGCGGCTGAGCGAAAACGCTGAGTTGCGCGAGGCGCTCACACAGCTGGCAACTCGGATTCCTGTGGTGTGGGACCCACATCCCTCCGGTGCAGAACCCGTCCCCGGAGTCACCGCCACGACGCCCAACCTTTCCGAAGCGTTGAAACTTTCCGGCGCCACCGGACACGGCTTTGAAGCCGCAGTAGAGGCAGGTGTCACCCTCCGTGACCGCTGGAACAGCCACGCCGTCGTCGTCACCCGGGGACAGGACGGGGCCGTCATCCTCACCCCAAACGGACTGCCGCAGGCCGTGCCGGCACCGAAGATCGACGTCGGCGATCCTTGCGGTGCCGGGGACCGGTTTGCCTCGGCGCTGGCCGTGGCGTTGGCGCGGGGACTCTCACTGGATGAAGCCGTGGAAACCGCCGTCGGCGAAGCGGCCGCGTTCCTGGCCAACGGTGGTGTAGCTGCGATGGCGCGAGAGCCGGAACCAGAGAAACTGCCCGGAACTGACTTGGACGCGCTGCGCGTGGCCAACTCGGTACGAGGTAACGGTGGAACGTTGGTTGCTACCGGCGGGTGCTTTGACCTGCTCCATGCCGGACACGCACGCACCCTGGCCGCGGCGCGCACACTCGGAGACGCACTCATTGTCTGCCTCAACTCCGACGCCTCCGTGCGCCGACTCAAGGGTGAGCAACGGCCGATCATGGGTGAACAGGACCGGGTGGAACTGCTCCTCGCCCTAGAGTGCGTGGACGCCGTGATGGTCTTCGACGAAGACACACCCGAATCCGCGCTGGACACTCTCCGCCCGCACATCTGGGTCAAGGGCGGCGACTACACCGCGGACAGCCTGCCAGAAACGGCGCTCCTGAAGACGTGGGGTGGAAGAACTGTCACGGTTCCCTACTACGCCGCCCGGTCAACCAGCCGGCTCGCCGATGCAATCGAACGCGTCGGATAACACTTCCCACTGCGTTGTGCAGAGAACAGCTTGTCAATAGAAGGAGACACCATGAAAGACGCAGGAAACCCAGGTCGCGTTCTCGTCACCGGTGGAGGATCGGGCCTCGGCGCCGCCGTCGTTCAAGCAGTCATCACGGCAGGAGGAACACCCCTCGTGCTCGACCGGGATGTGAGCGCCGTGTCTGGCACGAAATGCCTGGAGGTCGACGTCGCCGACCGCGCAGCTGTGGAAACCGCAGTGAAAGCGGCAGCGGAAACACTGGACGGGCTCGACGCCGTCGTCACCGCAGCAGGGATTGACCGGTGCGGCCGCCTCGACGACGTACCCGCAGAGGAATGGGAGAAGGTGCTAGGCGTCAACCTGTTCGGCACCGTATCCACGGTCCGCGCCGCGCTGCCATACCTCAAACAAAGCCACGGGCGGGTCATCACGATCGCTTCCACTCTGGGGATTCGCGCCGTCGGCGACGCGACCGCCTACTGCGCGTCGAAGTTCGGCGTCATGGGTTTCAGCCACTCACTCGCGGCGGAAACCGCCGGCGAAATTGGGGTGACCACCATGATCCCCGGCGGCATGAAAACCCGCTTTTTCGACGACCGCACCGAGCAGTACAAACCTCAGGACGATTCACGACTGAACAGCCCCGACCGGGTGGCGGACGCGATTCTCTTTGCGCTGAACCAACCTGTTGGATGCGAAGTCCGTGAAATGCTCATCGCCCACGAAGAAGAAGGCTCGTGGCCATGAGTTCACGCACGTCGGCATAGACATCGTCGGGCTGGATCGCCGCAACCAGTGAATCATCGTGTTCACAACGTTCGGACGTCCAGCCCACCTGCGTCACGTCCCGCCCACAAACCGGGCAATGTGTCACCCAGGCCATGCGGACACGATGCAACATCCGACCGATCGCACCAGCATTGATCACATTGCCCACCCAGTAGATTCCTACCGTGGGCGTACCCACGGCCTGCGCCAGATGTCGTGGGCCGCTGTCGTTGCCCACCATGACGGTCGCAGCGCTGAGTAGACCCACCAGCTCGCTGAGTGAAAGCTCGCCCGCTACTGACGAGACTGCGGTGTGATTGGCCAGCCGGACAATGTCCGCGGCGGCGCCGACGTCGGACTCGTCCCCGACAACCAAGACCCGGCAGCCATCCTCAGCGGCTCGGTGACCAATGGCAGCGAACGACGACGTCGGCCACCTCCGACGCGGATCCGTGGCGCCGGGGTGGATGACCAGCAGCTCGTTGCCGCCCGTGAGCCAGCGTTGGCCGCCGTCGTGCTCCTGATCTGTGACCTCAATCTGTGGTTCCAGAGTTGTTGGGTAGGCGCCAGCCAGCCCGGCAACCTCGAGGAAACGGAAGACCTCGTGCTGGCTGTAGATATAGGGCAGCGTGCGATCGAGTGGTTCGGCGTCGGGCGTGCGGGTACCCACTGTGTGCGGAGCCTTGAGCTTCAGCAGAAACGGGTTTGAATACCGGCCGCCACCGTGCAGCTGGACGGCTAGATCAAAGGTCCCTCCAAGACGGTCAAAGAACCTGTCGAGCTCGGCTGCGTCGTCGTCGGTGTTGCCGCTGGTGCCCTCGCGAACACCCTGGGCGAAGGGCAGTACCTCGACCTTCAACACGCTGCCGGGCCGCCCCTCAAGGAGTACGCGGTGGGCTGGGGCACCCAGCAGGGTGATGTCAGCCTGCGGATACGCGGCGGCAAGAGCATCGATGGCTGGCATAGCGAACATGAGATCGCCCAGGCCTCCGCCGCGAAGGACCGCGATCGTTCGAACGCCGTCGAACTTCTGCAGCACCGGACCCACACCCCTGGCGATAAGCTCGCTCCCGCCGAAGGTCGCCGTCGTCCGCTGCTCGGGCAGCTGCTGCTCCACGCGGTCTCCTCACCTGTCCGGTTGTTCTTCACCTCTGACCATAAGGGCACTGATGGCGCTGTTCCAGTCCGCACATCAATTAACCACGGGATGTGTAAAAGAAGCAGCTGCTGGGTACAGAACCAGCACTGGGTGTAAAACCAGCAACGGACCCGCGACGCCGCCCGAAACGAACGGCCCACACGACCCGGAGGAATGCGAAGATGACCAATGCCAGCACCGACATCACACCGGAGCAAACCACTTTCACTGTCTACGACCCGCGTGACGGCAGCACAGTGGCAACGGTGCAGTCAGCCAGCCGGGAACAGGTATCGATCGCGCTCTCCCTTGCCCGCTCTGCCCACGCTGAATGGGCCGCCACCAACCCGGCTGACCGCGGCTCCATGCTGCGCGACGCCGCCGATCGGCTACGCGCGGAGGCGCAAAAGCTTGCCGAACTCAACAGTCGCGAAACCGGCAAGTCCACGGACGAGGCACTCGCCGGAATTATGGCAGGGGTCTCCACCCTGGAGCAATACGCGGAATTGGGTCCGGTGCATCGCGGCCTCAGCCTTCGAGGCTCCTTGCTGGCCGCTGACTATACGGTGAGCGAGCCACGCGGAGTTGCTGTCCTACTTACTCCCTGGAATGACCCCGTGGCCGTGGCCGCGGGGCTCATTGGCGCCGCGCTGGTCACAGGGAACACTGTGGTGCACAAGCCCAGCGAACGCTGCCCCTCCCTCGGATTCGCGCTGGGGGAGACGCTGTCGCAGGCCTTTCCCGACGGCGTTTTCACCACCCTGACCGGCGGCCCAGAAGTTGGAACCATGCTAACCATGGAAGACGGTGTCGACGTCTTCGCTCATGTCGGATCGAGCGCCACGGGTGGACGGATAGCGCGTGCCGCCGTCCTCACCGGCGCACACGTGATCCGCGAAAATGGTGGCAACGATCCACTGCTGGTGGATGAGGACGTTGACCCGATCTGGGCTGCCCGGCAAGCCGCCCTCGGTGCCTTCGCCAACAGCGGGCAGATCTGTACCTCTGTAGAACGTATATACGTACATCGGAATATAGCCGATACCTTCTGTGATGCACTGGTGAAGGAGGCCCGCGAACGCAACCGCAACGGCATAGCGCCCCTTGTGGACCGGCGGCTTCGTGATGTTGTCGACGAGCAGGTACAGCACGCCCGACAAACAGGTGCGCGAGTTCTGGAAGGAGGCTCGGTGCCGGACGGCCCGGGGACGCATTACCCCGCAACCGTGCTCACAGACTGCACCGACGGCATGGAGATCATGAGCGAGGAAACGTTCGGTCCGGTAGCTCCTGTGCGAGTTGTCGACAGCTTCGATGAAGGACTCAACCTGGCCGCGACTGGACGCTACGGACTTGCTGCCACAGTGTTGACCGCTGGGATCGAACACGCACACCAAGCCATAGCAGCGCTGCCCGTGGGAACCGTGAAGATCAACGCCGTCTTCGGTGGCGCTCCGGGAGGATCCGCACAACCCCGTAAGGACAGTGGACACGGATTTGGCTACGGACCTGAACTGCTCGACGAATTCACCCGCGTCAAAGTGGTCCACGTTGGTATCCCGGAGACGCGTAGTGATGCTGCTGCCGGCTCTACCGATTACACCGCGGGGGAGTCAGCATGAGTTCCCTCGACAATGTTCGGGGCCTCGCAGACTGGATCCCCGGCCGCCTCGCGGACATTGCCCCGGTGATCACCGTGGTCGGAGACGTCATGCTCGATGGCTGGTGGCACGGGACCATCGAACGCTTCTGCCGGGAAGCGCCAGCGCCCGTGGTCGAACTCACCCAGCAGACCTACGCGCCCGGAGGCGCCGCCAACACTGCCATGAACCTAGCTGCCCTCGGAGCACGAGTGCGGATTGCAGGCCTGACTGGAACTGACGACGCCGGACGGCAACTGCGCGAAATCCTCACCAACGCGAACGTGGACACGACACACCTCATTCAGCACCCTGGCGCGACCACCACCACCAAGTATCGGGTTCTCGGCGGAGATCAGATGATGCTCCGGCTCGACAGCGGTGCCACCACCCCAACAGCCGAAGCCCTGCAGGTCCTCGCCGATGCGGTGCCCGGCGCACTCGCGGACAGCGCCGCCGTCGTCATCTGCGATTACGGTTCCGGTGCCCTCAGCGGGGTCGTGCACGAAGCGTTGCTGAAGGAGCCCCGGCCCGGCGTCACTGTGGTGGACGCCCATGATCCCGGGCCGTGGGCACCCTTGCGCCCCGATGTTGCCACACCCAATGCTGCCGAAGCGGCGCAACTGCTCGGGCTGAAATGGGACGACTCTGCTCGACGCGTTGACCAGGTGCAGGAGCGCGCCTCCGACCTTCTGGAAGCAACAGGTGCCCGCGCCGTCATTGTCACCCTGGACCGCGACGGCACTGTCATGCTGACGCCCGATGACCGAGGTCACCGCACCTGGGCCAAACCCGTCACCGAGAAGCAGGCCTCTGGCGCCGGTGACACGTTTGTGGCGTGCCTGACGCTGGCGCGCGCGACAGGACTGCCGCTGACCACGGCACAGGACCTTGCGCAGATCGCGGCCGACGTCGTTGTGCGCCGTAAAGGGACATCCGTCTGCTCCACGGCCGACCTCGCCAAGTATCTTGGGTATTTCCCCGACAGCGTGGTGGACGCCGAAACTCTGGCCTCACTGATCGCGGAGGAACGCGCCGCCGGTAAACGCATTGTGTTGACCAACGGCTGCTTCGACGTGCTCCACCGCGGCCACACCCGATACCTCAATCAAGCCAAGGAACTCGGAGACGTACTGGTGGTAGCGCTGAACGACGACGCCTCCACACGCAGACTCAAAGGCCCCGATAGGCCCATCAACGCACTGAGCGACAGAGCAGGAGTCATTGCGGCGCTGAGTTGCGTCGATTACGTGACGGCATTCAGTACCGATAACCCCATTCCACTGATCGAAATCCTGCATCCCGACATCTACGCCAAGGGAGGCGATTACTCCACGGAAATGCTCGAAGAAACAGACGTGGTGGAAGCCCATGGAGGCGTGGTCAGGATCCTGGACTACGTGGCTGATCACTCCACAACCGCCGTCGTCGAGAGAATCCAGGCTCAAGTAGCCCACCAACCGGGTCACAATCCTGCGCAACGAGGGGCTGAAGTTCTGTGACGAGAAGGTGGTCGGGGGAGTGGGCCCGTGAATCCAAAGGTGAGAGCCCCACAGTGGAGGTGCTCATCCCCACCTACGGCCGACCGGCAGAACTGGCCGTGACACTGGCCGGCCCCGCCGCCCAGGACGGACCCGACTTTGGCGTGATCGTGAGTGACCAAACAACCACACGGCCAGACTGGGAGCACCCAGCAGCGGCTGCAATGGTGCGGGTGCTTCGGGCCCAAGGCCGACCGGTGCGGGTGGAGCAGCACCTCCCGCGTCGTGGAATGGCTGAACAACGACAGTAGTTGCTGGACCTCGCCACGGCGCCAAGCGTGATGTTCCTCGACAACGACGTCTGGCTGGAACCTGACATGCTGACGCGCATGATGGAAGCGCTCCGCGCATCCGGCGGGGGTTTCGTTGGAGCAGCTGTGCAGGAATTGTCCTTTCTCGACGACGATCGTCCAACAGAACGGCGGACCCTGGAGCTCTGGAACGGCCGGGTAACACCGGAACGAATACGGGCCAACACCAGAGCACACGCGCGCTGGGCACTTCACAACGCAGCCAACATGGCCCACGCTGCCGCCCACCTCAATGTAGAGCTTGGCGGATGGGTTTTGTACAAAGTGGCCTGGGTGGGTGGCTGTGTGCTTTTCGACAGGCAAAAGCTGATCGATTGCGGAGGATTCACCTTCTGGAAGGACCTCCCTGCTGACCACGCTGGCGAAGACGTCACTGCCCAATGGCGAGTCATGGAGAGATACGGCGGCGCCGGCATGATGCCTTCTGGAGCCGTCCATCTCGAGGCCCCCACCACGGTGACCAACAGGAGGGTCGACGCCGCAGAGAAACTGCTGGATCACTGAACCCACTCATCGCCGTCGGCGAGTAATTCCCTCAGCGTTCCGCGACCCAAATACGGTTGACCGGCCAGAAACGACAACTCACCGCCGGTAGGACGCCCATTCGCGCGACCCACCACCCAGTACAGCTGCACAGCCTTGAACCCACCTACCCCGTAGCGCCGGTCAGTCTCCTCCAACTGAGCACAGTTTTCATCGCTCACCGGGGACACCAGTGCATCGAAGCGGTCATTGCTCACCGTCCCACCAGCAGCAATGAGCTCCCCCAGACGGTGTTGGACCACCTCCCATTGCTGTCGCAGCTCAATGGTGTCCCGCCCAAAAAACACCAACTCGGGCAGGCCATAGTCCGTCAAACCAACCGTATAAACGCAGGGAAACCGCCATCCGGCGTCGTCAATCCATAACGAAAAGCCGTTGCTCGACGTCGGGCCCTCGAAGGAACAACCGGGCTCATCAGGCCACAGGAGAACCGGTGGATCATCAAGGGCAGGTGGACTGAATGCAAGGTCCGTCATGGAACTCCTTCGGGTCAGCGGCGCAGGCACACACCCTCCCATCCGGCTCTGACATTTTCCGGATACTTCCCGCGACGACGGGATACTGTGAACGTCAGGAACACCCATAAACCCGATCAGGAGAACCTTCGTGAACTTCCCCACGTTCGAAACCCTAGCCACCGAACAACAGGGCAATGCCCTGCTCGTGACCGTCAACAGGCCCAAGGCCATGAACGCCCTTGCGCAGCAGGTCGTCGAAGATCTGCATACGCTCTTGGACATCGTGGAGGAGCATGCGCGTCACGGAGGAGGGTGGCCGGTGCGCGGGATTGTGCTCACCGGTGCCGGCGGGAAGGCATTCGTTGCTGGAGCCGATATTCGCGAAATGTCTGCCATGGAAGCGGCCGCGGCGTCCGCGTACAGCGCGCGCACGCAGGACCTCACGCTACGGCTGGAATCCCTGCCGCTGCCCGTGATTGCTGCCGTCGACGGTTTTGCTCTCGGTGGCGGGTGTGAGCTGGCCATGGCGTGCGACTTCATCTACGCCACGGAGGCGGCCTCCTTCGGTCAACCCGAGGTCAACCTGGGTCTGGTCCCCGGATTTGGCGGTAGTGTTCGGTTGCAGCAACTGGTTGGTCCTGCCCGGGCGAAGGAACTGATTTTCACCGGACACCGGATCCACGCTTCGGAGGCAGAGCGGATTGGGCTCGTCCACACGGTCTTCTCGACCGCAACCGAAATGCACGACGCCGCCCGCGCCACCATCGAAGACATTGCCACGAAGTCACCGGTCGCCGTCGCCAACGCCAAGGCCACGATCAACGCGACCGCTGGGCGTACCACTGCCGAGGGGCTCGAGGTTGAGAATTGGTCATTCCGTCAAGCGTTCGGTACTGAAGACATGCAGGAGGGGGTGCGGGCGTTCCTGGCCAAGGAGACGCCATCGTTCCCGGGGCGGTAGTCGGACGGCTGGGACCGGGGCCGGTAGTGCTCCGATGTCCCCGCCGTGATTGACCATTGGTCACTCGTGGTTGGACACACCCTCTGATTCCAACTGTCCTGTCTCAGGACTTCGTGGACGTTTGTGTCTTATGACTTCGTGGACATTTGATGTCTCAGCTTGTCGTGGACAGTTGCGGGTTGTTGAACCGCGGTTTGCCGTTTCCAACGTATCTGGTGTCTTGGGCCGGTCTGGAATGAGAGATGATTTCGGTGCCTCGCGTATCGAAGAAGGTGACAGTGGTGGTGTCATGCACGATGTGGATCTGCTGGCGGAACAGGCGCTGTCGCGATGGGTGTAGCGTCCCAGGCTTCTTTGGGGGTTGTTCCCGGCGGAAGCGATTGGTGTTCGCGTTCGGTGTTGTAATACTGGTCGAAGGTCTTCAGCTGCTCTTGGAGCTCATCGAGACTGACTGCTGGTGCTTGTCTGTTCAAATATTTATGCAGTGTTTGATGGATCCGTTCGTTTTTGCCCTGCGTGGTGGGTTTATATGGTTTACCGGTGATTGGCTCCACGCCTAGGGTTTTCAGATAGTTCACGAGTATCCCTTGGCGTCCACGGCGGGTGGGATTCAATGCGGCATCATTATCCGAGAGAAACTTCTGGGGTATCCCGTGCCGGGCGATGGCCGTGGCGACGACCTGCAAGGCGGCCTCGCTTGTCTCGCCCGATGCTGCCAACGACGCCAGCGCCAGCCGGGAATGGTCATCGATGAGCTGGAACAGCGCGACTTTACGTCCGTTGGATAAGGACCACTCTGTGGCGTCGATCTGCCAACAGCAGTTCGGGGCTGGATAAACGAAACGTCGGTACGAGGACCGGGGCCTCTTGCGAGGTGCAGGGATAACGACACCAGCACGGGTGAAGATCCTCGCTAGCGTCGCCCGGGACGGTGGAGTCAGACCCATCCGGCGTAATTTGGCTCGAACACTAAGTGGTCCGTGATCGAAGCCACCGCGTTCCAAGCCCTCTCTAATTTCCAGGGCCAGCTTGACCATGGCCTCGCTTGTCGAGGAGGGGCTGTTATGTGGTTTGGTCGAGCGCAACTCCATTGCCGGCCACTGCCCCACGGACATCGACGCAGCACGAACCTTATAGAACCACGACCGTGATACTCCATGCTCACGGCAAAACATACTCACTGATCCCAGGGGTGAATCCGGTGGCCACGCAGCCACCAGCAGCCTGACCTTAATATCGGGTTTGTATTCGCTCATACACGAGAGCAAATACCGCTTATGTCCACGAAGTCATGAGACACACTGTCTACGATGTCCTGAGACATAAACGTCCATTAAGTCATGAGACTACACACCCTCTGATTCCAACCACTAGTGCCCAATGGTCAGTACGGAGCCGCCCAAGTTATCCACAAAGCCCTGTGGGCAAGAGCATTTGGGCTCATAAAACCGCAGAATCAGATCATGAGAACCGCTTCACCGCTTCACCGCTTCACCGCTCCCGCAGCCGTTCAACCGCGAGCCGTTTTCCGTGCCGGATGCGTTGAGGTCAGGAGTTACCCGTCAGCGTCTCCGGGCCGAGGACCTGCGGACGCCAACCCGTGGTTCACGGATTCACGCAGTAGCCTCAGCTGATCTTGTTGCACAGTGTCAGGCTTACCACCGTGTCTTGCCCGACGCCGTCGTCAGCCACTCCACGGCCGCGCGCCTCTGGCGCATATGCCTGCCGACTCGGTTCCAGAATGAAGGTGTTGTCCACGTGACCCGGTCGCCGCCGCGTCGCGCGCCCCGACGTCGAGGGCTCGTTGGGCACGTGCTCCGCATGGAGGAAGAGGACATCCATCACGGCCAGTTGATCAGTGCAACGACAGTTGTCCGTACCTGGTTTGATCTTGCGTCGCAGCTAAGCCTCGAGGAACCCATCATGGCGGGCGATCACCTCGTGCGCCGGCAAGAACCGGATTCAACCGTTGAGGAACTGGACGCAATAGTGGTCAGAATGAGCGGCATGCCCCAAGCCGCCCGTGCCAGATCTGCGCTGGAACTTGTTCGCCCGAACACCGATTCACCGAAGGAAACTCAGCTCCGGCTGGCGCTGGTACGTGCAGGACTTCCCGAACCGGAAATCAATGTCCCTCTTCTGGATAGCCGCTCGCGCTACGTGCAGACGCCGGATATGACCCTTCGGCAACAACGTCTCATTCTGCAGTACGACGGCGGCCATCACCTTCAGGAGGAACAGCGGCGACGCGACATCGGGCGGGATGAAGATGCGATTGCGCTTGGATGGCGGGTGCTGAAATTCACCGAGCACGACTTCCGGCCGGGCCCATCTGGAAGGCCCAAAGCGGTGGAACGCGTGGAGTCGGCGCTACGGGAGCGCGGCTGGCACCGCACAGCCTAAACCGAGAGTGACCAATGGTCACTTGTAGTTGGTAAAACCGGTGTAGCTCCAACCACAAGTGACCATTGGTCACTCAGCGAAAGGTCTTTAGAGGAAAGCGGCTACTGCGTTGCGCCCTCGCCGTACGCCTTGCTCGGCTTGACCACTGTGGCCGTAGCCTTGAGGTTCTCCGCATTGACCATCCACGCGTACTGCTCCAACTTCGCGATGAAGCCGTGCAGCAAGTCGGCTGTGGTGGGGTCTTCTTCGTCCACCTCGTCGTGAACTTCGCGCATCCGCTCGACGGTGCTTTCCAGCATCGCCACAACGAGCGTCACCGCGTCCTTGGTATCGATGAGGCCTTCGGGGAACGGCGGGAGCGAGGTGTTCTTCGCTACCGCTTCGCCGCGTCCATCCGGTACGGCGTGAAGTGCACGCATGCGCTCAGCTGTTACGTCCGTGAATTCGCGGGCATCGGCGACGATCTCGTCCAGCTGAAGATGTAAGTCCCGGAAGTTCTTGCCCACGAGGTTCCAGTGTGCCTGCTTGCCCTGAAGATGCAGTTCGATCAGGTCCACGAGCACAAGCTGCAAGTTGTCAGTAAGAGTCTTTGACGCCTTCATGAATCCTCCATGTCTGGGAATTGTGCGAACCCCTTAAATCTAGCCCGACGTCGGATACTAAGCCAGCGAGGCAATTCTCCTGAGAGCGTAGGGTGGTTAATTGCTCTGAGGTATGAAGTCTGCTTAGGGTAGGGATGCATGCAAGAGTCTGCGACAACTGCGAGGAGTGAAACATGGCAAATGTTCAAGAGTCCATCGACGTAGCAGTTCCCGTCAGTACCGCCTATGACCAGTGGACACAGTTCGAATCCTTTCCCCACTTCATGAGCGGCGTTGAGTCGATCACGCAGCTCACGGACACCACTAATCATTGGAAAACCAAGATCGGTGGCGTCGAGCGCGAGTTCGACACAGAGATCACCGAGCAGCACGCTGACGAGCGCGTTGCGTGGAAGAGCGTTGACGGCACTTCGCACGCCGGCGTGGTGACGTTCCATCGGATCGACGACGGCATGAGCCGCGTGAGCGTCCAGCTGGACTGGAACCCAGAGAGCTTTGCGGAGAAGGCCGGTGCCATTGTTGGTGCCGACGACCATCAGGTGAAGGCTGACCTCAAGCGTTTCAAAACGTTCATCGAAAGCAAGGGTACCGAAACCGGTGCATGGCGCGGCGATGTCCAGGCGCCTGGTTCCGGCAACTAGATAACGTAGATAAAAAGGTGGCTTGTCCCAATCGGGGCGGGCCACCTTCTTTAGCTGAAGCGATTCAGGCTGCGTTCATGGTCAGCGGACTGAGATTCGGGAGATCGCCTCTGTAGCCCGCTCGGAGAGAATGTCCGAAATCGGCGCGCTCTTCGCCGCCTCGGCTGCGGCCTGCTGGCCTTCGTCGCTGACCACATACGTTCCGAAAGTCCGCACGAGTTCCGCGGTTTCGGCGTCCGTATAGGTGGTGCAGTAGATGTGGTAGCTCACAAGCACCATGGGATAAGCACCTGCCGCAGTGGTCTGGCGGTCCAGATTCAGTGCTAGATCGTACTCTGCACGGCCTTCGACCCGCTCTGCCTCATCCACCGCTTTTGCCGCACCCTCAGCACTTACGGGCACGTAATCGTCGCCGACTTTCAGTGCCACCGTGCCGAGCTCCGGGCCCACCGCGGAGTCATCCGCGTAGGTGATGGCGCCGGTGGTTTTGGACATGGTGCTCACGACGCCGGCGTTACCCTTGGCGTTTTCGCCGCTCAGCTCTCCGGGCCAGGTCCCGTCCGCCTCATAGGGCCAGGCTTTGGGGGCCACCTCATGTAGGTAATCGGTGAAGTTTTCAGTGGTTCCAGAGTCATCGGAGCGGTTGATCGGTGCCATCCGCAGGTCCGGAAGTTCAAGGTCAGGGTTCTGTTCAGCGATGGCCGGGTCATTCCAAGTGGCAATTTCACCCTTGAATATGGCGGCAATGGTCGCTGCGTCCATGTTGACGCTGTCGATCCCCGGGACGTTGAACGCGACGCTGATCGGGGACACGTAGGCCGGGATGTTGAACGCTCCGTCAGGACCGCACGCTTGCTTCGACTCTTCGAACTCTTCGGCTTCCAAAGACGCGTCCGACCCGGCGAAATCTACGGCGTTGGCTAGCAGAGCCACACGGCCCGCACCAGAACCGTCTGGAGAGTACTGGATCTGAGCCTTTGGGTGAATGGCAGCAAACGAGGCCGTCCACGCCTCCATCGCCGCGCGCTGCGCTGAGGACCCCGCACCAGTGATCGCACCGCTCAGATTCGAGTCCGCATTTTCGGCCGCACGCCTCTGCTCCTCGCCCAACGGGTAGTCGGATCCGCAACCGGTCAGGGCCAAGAGCCCGATGGCGAGCAACGCCACGCCACGGGCCCACCGGGTTGCGCTCGCCGAACCAGGAGACGACAAATTATTCGGCGGCAGCGGGCGGTGGGGGCGGGGAGCTGACAGGAAACGCACTCTTCAAGGGTACCGGGACAGCCCGGCGTCGGGTTGCCCCATACAACTAAGGGGCGGTCCTCCCGTGGTCAGGCGGGGAATTAGAACTCGGTGGTCCACGCTTCCGAGGTCCCTCCGAGAACGGCCTCAATGACGCGCCACCGGTCGAACACTCCGCACGGATGCGAAATACCCAGGGCAACAGTGTCACCTACCGCGAGATCCGCCCCACGCACCAACGCGTGGTGATCAAAGAGCCGTTCGACGGTGCCGGCTGCCGGCTTCTCGCCGTGGTCGCCCGTCACACGCACGACGACGGGCAGACCCGCGTCGTACGGTAAGTCCCGCTTGCCCGCATTGAGGACGGCGAGCCCGGGCTCGGGGACCGAAGCGACCACCGTGTGAACGGTGACGGCCGGCTGCAGCCCCTCGACCGGGCAGACCCCTGCGTACACGCCGTCGTCGTGCGTGACATAGGAGCCCGATCGCAGCACAGGAGTGTGTGGTTTCGACGGCAGATGCACGGCGGCGCGGTCGGGGAACGCTGAGCCGCCCGCCGTGAATACCGGGTCAGTGTCCATCAGGTCATGGAGGGCGTTGTACGCCTCGACGGCCAGAGACAGGTGATGATCCACCTGATCGACGACGTCGGGCCGCCGGATCTCGGGGGCAACGCCCTCATAAGCGCTCACTCCTGCGAAGAGCAGAGCGGGGGCATCATGAATTTCCTGCGCCACGCACCGGGCGTCATCGAGCGTCCGCACACCGGTCCTCCCGCCCATCGCGCCGACGTCGAGCAGCACCCGAAGCCGTCCAGGCAGCGAAGCGAATGCCGTGCTCATGCGCTGCACTCCGGCACACGAATCGGCCAGCACGTACATAATTGTCTCGTCATCCTGTTTTAGCAAGGCCCGCATGGCCGCCAAACCCAGAGGATCGACTATTTCATTGGCGATGATCAGGCGGCGCAGCCCCCATGAAAATGCGGTGCGGGCCTGCTGAGGGTTCACCACCGTGACTGCCCAGGCTCCGGCGTTGACCTGGCGCTCCACAATCTGCCGCGTCATCGTGGTCTTGATGTGCGGGGCAAGATTCAGGCTGCGCGACGCAGCCCAGTTGGCCATCACTCGAATGTTGTTTTCGAGCTTGGCGACGTCCAGAACCATTTGCGGGCGCGGGAATTCCATGCCTCCATCGTGTGCGTCCTTGCCGGGGAAATGCAATAGGCGCGCTTCCCCGGGGCTGGCAGATGTGCGAGTCTGGAGAATAGAGACCTGTCACAGAGGAGGACATCATGAGTCAGAACCAGGACCACAACAACCCCATTGAGAACGCCGCAGAACGCTGGGCAGAAAACATGGCGGATCAAGTGGTGGATGGACTCAAGAGCAGCCCCAGAGACACGGCGGAGGACGACGGCGACCCACGGGTTGAGCCGGGCTCGAGCATCAGTGAGGCCTCAAACTCCCGCGACGACCGAGACTAGAAGGACCCTCAAAGCGCGGACCGAGAGTAACCGCCGCCATTTCGATGAATGGACGTCGGTGTTTCCCCACCACGCGTCAGTCGGAAACGTTTACGCTCCGATAGGGGAATCAGCTCGATGAACTCGGCGTGATGCCTCATGTATTCCCAGACCACCGGGCAATACGGCAACACGGCAAGACGGCGACGATGCGCATCATCCAGGCAGCCGCGGAGCAACTGCGGTACAACGTTCGGGATCTCCAGGCGACGGTTCACTTCGGTGTAGATGAAGGACATGTTGCCCGCTTCCATGCGGTAGTGGGCTGAGGCGGCGACCAGCCCGTCCACGTAGATGTCGAACCGGGATGCGGTCAGGTTATTGCTGACGCTCGATACGGTCATCGCCCTTCACCGCTTAGCGCTACCTCTGGCAGGTTCAACGACTGACGTAGTTCCAGTTCAGCCGTTAGGTCGTTGTACTGCATGAGTGTGGCGGTGCTGGGGGCCGGGGAATCCAACTCGCTGAACAGCTGATCGATCAACAAGTACAACTCATCCGTGGGAATCGCGGAGAGGTTTTGGCGAAGGAGGGCCCTGGCACCTGCATCGGTGAGGCAACCGGTGACGTCAAGGCGGGCTGAACTCTGGTCAGTGTCCACGGGGAAAAAGACGCGCAGTTGGTGTTCCATGGGCGTTCACTCCATACGTGTGTGCGCTGGGGGCCAACTGCTTAGCCTGAACTAATAACAACCGAATAACGGAAAAAACGCAACCCCACTACTCAGTAATAGACTAACTAGTCGGAAAATGCGTCGGAACTCCGGTGTCGCCTGTCGTAGCGACGATGCGCTCTGCGAGGTCAAACAACGGAGTGACACCAGTTTCCTCAGTGCTCTTTCCATTTCGGGTACTTAGTGCCACGCTTGGAATATATGAGGTGGGTCCCTATCGAAAGTAGGGCTCGCACCGCTCGAGAAGGGGAGGAAGAATAATGGCAACTACAAATTCTGCTGGACGAGATGGAGTAGGCACCGGAGGGAAGACTGCACTCCAAAAGGTCGCAATGCTCTTTGGGGTCGTGTTTCTACTGGTGGGGATCCTGGGCTTTATCCCCGGCATCACTCAGGAGTACAGTGAGTTGGCCTTCGCCGGGCCTACATCCGGCGCGCTCCTGTTGGGTATCTTCCAGGTTTCGATACTGCACAACATCGTCCACCTGCTGTTTGGTGCTGCAGGGGTAGCTATGGCACGCACGCATGCCGGCTCATTCAACTATCTGCTCTGGGGTGGTCTGATTTACCTGGTGCTATTCATCTACGGACTCGTTGTGCCGCACGATTCGCAGGCCAACTTTGTCCCGTTGAACGCGGCAGATAACTGGCTGCACATAGTTCTGACCATCGCCATGATTGCTGCTGCCCTTGGCCTGAGGGGAACAGCACACCACGACGCCACTACCGCTACCGCACGGCGCCCATAGGTTCCGAGTGACGCGTGTAGGGGGAGGGCAGGAGCTACGGCTCCTGCCCTTCGTACGGGGTCCCCACGAAGGAGGAAACGTGAACGAGCAGAACCTTCAGGAACGAATCAATGCCCTTGTCGAGCAAGAGCAGGCGCTGCGCGGTTCGAACGCCGAAGATCACCAGGGTGAACTTAAACGGGTCGAGACCGAACTGGATCAGTGCTGGGATCTGCTTCGTCAACGCCGTGCCAAACAGGACGCCGGCGAGGATCCATCGGAAGCCGAACCACGCCCGGTAGACGAAGTTGAAGGCTACCTCCAGTAAGTAGCGGCACCGGCGTCAGGCAATACCCGTCGTAACCAGCGCGCCTACAGCACCTTGGACAGGAACTCCCGGGTGCGGGCGTGCTGAGGGTCATCGAGGACCTGCCGCGGCTCACCGGCTTCGACCACCACACCGCCATCCATGAATACCAGGGCGTCAGCAACCTCCCGGGCGAAACCTATTTCATGCGTGACCACGATCATGGTCATCCCGCTGGCGGCGAGTTCCTTCATCACATCCAGCACCTCACCGACCAGCTCTGGGTCCAGAGCACTGGTTGGCTCATCGAAAAGCATCAACTTGGGGTCCATGGCCAGTGCCCGTGCAATAGCCACGCGCTGCTGCTGTCCGCCTGAAAGGTGGGCCGGATAGTGGTCGCCCTTGTCGCCGAGCCCCACACGAACCAGCAACTCGTTGGCGCGGGCCGTCGCCTTTGC
Source organism: Arthrobacter roseus (assembly GCF_016907875.1). Taxonomy (NCBI): domain Bacteria; kingdom Bacillati; phylum Actinomycetota; class Actinomycetes; order Micrococcales; family Micrococcaceae; genus Arthrobacter; species Arthrobacter roseus. The sequence continues at coordinate 426,747 of NZ_JAFBCU010000001.1, forward strand.
CTTTGAGATGCCCTTGACGTGCATGGGAGCTTGAATAATGTTCTCGACCGCTGTCAGGTGCGGGAACAGGTTGAAACGCTGGAACACCATGCCGATGTCGCGCCGCTGCCAGGCGGCCTCCTTCGGCCTGAGTTCGTAGAGCTTTTCTCCTTTCTGCCGGTAGCCGACCAATTGGCCCTCCACGGAGAGACGGCCGGCATCGACCCGTTCAAGATGGTTGATGCAGCGCAGGAAGGTCGATTTCCCGGAGCCACTGGGCCCCACAATGCACAGCACCTCCCCGACGTTGACTCTCAGGCTGATGCTGCGCAGAACGGTATTGCTGCCAAAACTCTTTGACACGCGGTCTGCGTGCACCATTGCTGGACCGCTCATCCCTTGCCTCCTGTTTCATTTCCGGTCGGTGAATTCACCAGTGCAGGACCGCCCGGATCCGTGCCCGCCTTGTCCTCCTTGCGGTGACCTGTGCCGCGGGAGAAGCGCTTTTCGATGAAATACTGACCCACCATCAGGATCGATGTGAAGAGCAGGTACCAGATGGATGCCACGATCAGCAGTGGAACGGGCGTGAACGTTACCGCCGAAATACCCCGCGAAACCCCGTACAGGTCAATGCTCAAAGGAATGGCAGCCACCAGCGACGTGGTTTTCAGCATGGAAATTACTTCGTTGCCTGTCGGCGGAATGATGATCTTCATGGCTTGCGGGACCACGATGAACCGCATGGTCTGCACCCAAGACATGGCCAGGGCCTTCGATGCCTCCTCCTGACCTTCATCCACGGAGAGAAGCCCGGCGCGGACGATCTCAGACATATAGGCGGCCTCGTTCAGTGCCAGACCGATCACGGCGGTGATGAAAAGGTTGGTAAAGATGTCGTTGGGCACTGTGACCCATGGCTCCATAAAGGGGATTCCGATCGTGAACACCGGATAGATCAGAGCGACGATTCCCCAGAAGACCAACTGCACATACACCGGAGTGCCACGAAAGATCCATAGAAAGAGCCAGGCGACGGCCTTGAGTACTGGGTTGGGCGAGAGTCTCATGATCGCCAGCAGTAACCCGAGCAGAATCGCGATGATCATCGAATACACGGTCAGCTGAAGGGTGACCAGCGCTGCACGGCTGATGCGCTGGTCAAACAGGTACTTGCCCACGTCAGCCCAGCCGTAGTCCTCGCGTTGAGCGGCATCGATAATGAAAATCGCGAGGGCAAGAACCAGCACGACGGCGGCTATGTTGCGCCAGGGGTGGCGCAACGGGATTGCCTTGATCGGGTCACCCTCGCGTTCATCAGTGGCTGTAGCCGAACCGCTGGGGGTGCTGACCGTGGGGTCCGGATTCACTGGAATCTACTTCGCCGCGGCGACGTTGATGGCCGCTTCCTGGACACCACCACTTTCGACTCCCCACTTGGTGAGGATCTTTGTGTAGGTACCGTCGTCGATCAGCGACTGGAGTGCCTTCTGCAGGACCGGTGTAAACTCGCTGTCCTTGGCCACGGGCATGCCGTACGGGGCTACCTCAAAGGCGTCACCAGCCGTCTGTAGCTTGTCCTTGGTCTTCGAGATTGCGTACAAGGTCACTGGCGAGTCGGCACTCATTGCGTCTACCTGCCCGATCACCAGGGCATTGGTAGCTTGGTCTTGGGCATCGTATCTGAAAATTTCGATAGGCTTCTTGCCTGCAGCCACACAGGCTTTCGACTTGGCAGGTACCTCATGGGTGTCCTCATACGTCGTGGCCTGCACCGCTACCCTTAATCCACAGGCGTTCTCAGGGTCCACAGTTTTTCCTTTGGGAGCGGCCCACTGGATTCCGGCGGAGTAATAATTAATGAAATCTGCCTGCTTCTCTCGCTCAAGGGTGTCCGTGAAGGAGGACATCCCCAGGTCGTCCTTGCCTGCCTTGATGGCTGGCAAGATGTTGTCAAACGTTCCGATATCGAAGTTCACTTCAAGGCCCAGCGACGCACCGATGGCGTTGGTGAGGTCCACCGACCAGCCTGCCGGGTCCCCGTTGCCATCTTTAAATTCGTTGGGCGGATAGTTATTCGCCATGCCGACATTCATGACTCCCGCAGTCTTCATCTTCTCCGGCAGCAGGGACGCCAATTCATCGTTCTTTTGTACCGTAATCGCCTCCTCGGAACCACCAGGAGTACTGTTCGGCGCATCGGTGGCGCTGTTATCCACGCAGCCAGTGAGGACAAGCATTGCGGCTGCGGTCAGTGCGGGGAAAACAATTCTTGTTCGCATGGTTTTTCCTAGCTGGTGGAAGGGCCCAATTCATCGTTGAATCAGGAAACGGACGGTAGAGGCGAAACAGACGGCGGGTCATGAGTTGCACCAGCGAAAGGTGTGGATGGTTGGGGGGCGAAGGCGAAGGCGTCGTGCCTTGCTTCAGGGCGTGGCTCACTGTGACCGAGTTCGATGGTTGCATTCCTGACGTCGCGGATAACGTCGGCGCCCTTTGTCTTGAGCTCGGCAATGGAAGAAACGCCGATGAGGGTCATGGTACGCCGAAGTTCGTCCGCGAAGATCTCGATGATCCGGCTGACACCCGGAGACCCAGCGGCAACCAGCCCGTAGAGGTAGGCTCGGCCAATTGAGCATGCGTCGGCGCCCAGAGCCAGTGCCTTGACGACGTCGCTGCCACGCCGGATGCCGGAGTCAACGTGGATTTCTAGGTCATCCCCTACCCGTTGACGGCATTCCTGTAGGACATCCATCGGACTGAGCATATGGTCGAGTTGCCGGCCACCGTGGTTGCTGAGCTGGACAGCGTCGAGGCCAATGTCCGCAGCACGTTCAACGTCCTGCGGGTTGACGCACCCTTTGAGAATGATCTTGCCGCTCCATGCCTCCCGAAGAGCCTGCAGGTCATTCCAGCCGCTCCCCGCATCTGAATGCCCGAGGATCTCTTGCCACATGGAGGGAGAGATGGCCGTTGGCTCTGCGCTGACTGGGTCCAGATTGGGGAAGCTGATACCAGCGGACTTCAGAAAGCCAACCCACCAGCCCGGATGCAGCGTAATCTCGGCCAGCGTGCTCAGCGTCAGCGCGGGAGGCGCGGTAAATCCGTTGTGCAGATCTCGTTCACGCGAACCAAGTGCGCGGGTATCGACACCGACAATCAGGGTGTTGTAGCCAGCGTCCCTGCACCGTTCGAGCTTTTCATCGCGGGCCTGCGGCGCCTGACCTAAACCGAAGTTGAACCACCGCTGCAGCGTCGGGTTATTCTTGGCCACGGCTTCCATGGACACGGTGCTTAGCCCGGCGAGCGTGTAGGGGACACCAGCCTTCGCAGCCGCCTTGGCGACCGCCATCTCACCCTCTGGATGAAAGAGCCGGGTTGCGCCTGTGGGGGTCAGTGTCAACGGCAGTTCGCTGTGGGAGCCCAACAGGGTGGTGCCAGTATCCGGCCCCGAGACGGGCCCCCAGCTGGGCATGAGTCCCCAGGCATCGAAGACTGCGCGATTGCGCCGCAGGGTTACCTCATCCTCCGCTCCGCCGTCGAGGTAGTCGAAGATGCTCGCTGGCAGCACGCGCTTCGCCGCCCGACGATACTCCTCTACATTGAACGCGTGGTTCAGTACCCGCTGCCTCCGTGAGAGTACCGGCGCCCTGAACTGCATCAGCTGCCTGGCCTCAGCAATTTTCATTGGTCCCCCTCCAAGGTGGCGTTGAGTTACGCTCAGTCTAGGTTCGGGCGGCTGGAGCCAATATGGAGATTCGGACAAATGAGGAGTACCCGCACCATGGTTAAGTACCAGGACCAGAGCCGCGGGGAGGACTTCCTGGCAACGGTTACAGCCGTCGCCGATGCAGCCGGGTTGGAAGTCCTCAAGCTGGTTGAAGTTTCCGGTCACGGACTGGAGATCGCCTCTGGGGCGGTACTTTTTGATCCGACCGCCGAACCGGTCACATTTCCCGGTGGCATTGCACTCGCGATCGGTCTCCAGCTGGGCTCGCCGACGCTGCCAGCGCAACTGCGGTCGCTCAAGGAAGCTGGTTACGTGGCTGTGGCCTACAAGCGCAACGGGGCGGCGGACACTGCCCTCCGCCGGGCGGCCAGGGCGTCCTCGCTTTCGCTGCTTCGTGTATCGGACGCCGTGCCGTGGAACCATCTCCAGGAGATCATGTCCGCGGCCATCGTTCCGCTTGGCGCTTTGGGTAGGACGTTGGCCGATATTCGGCCCGGCGACCTGTTTGACCTCGCCAATGCGGTTGCTGTCCAGACCGGCGGCGCCGTGGCCATTTCCGATCCACAGCAGTCCATCCTTGCGTATTCGACTCTTCCGGAGCAGCCGATGGACGAGACCCGGCGGACGTCGATCCTGCGTCTTCACGTGCCGCATTCGAAACAAAACGATGCCGACTACAAGCGGGTGCATGCAGCCGACGGTGTGGTGAATGTTTCCACGCAGGAGCCAGAGCTGCGGCGGCTGGCCATCGCCATCCGGGCTGGGGGTGTGGTTCTGGGCTCGTTGTGGCTTCTCGAATCAGCCGCAAGTATAGAAGGGGAGTCCGATGGAACCCTTCGGGAGGCAGCTGCCGTTGCTGCGCTGCACCTCCTGCATCGGCAAACATCCTATGCCGCCAGTCTCACCCGGCAGATCGACATGGTCCGACCACTGCTGTTTGACGCCAACCGGGTTGAATTGACGGCGGCGCGGCTCGGGATTTCAACAGCTACCGTCCGCGTCGCTGCACTCAGCGCATGGCCAGCGCTGAAGAGCGCGCCGAATACACTGCGGTCAAGAATGCGGCTGTTCGAAATTGTTCGGGCCTCCTGCGCCGTCCGTCTTCCCTCAGCGGTCTGCGGACTGGCTGACAATATTGTTTACCTGGTGCTGCCGCAGAGCGATGCGAATACCGCCGCTTTCCAGAATAACGCGGTGAGGCACCTCGTACGCAGTGCCAGCAAGCTATTGGGCAGACCCTTGCTGGCAGGACTGGGAATGGAGAGTCCCGTTGCCTCACTTCAAACATCGCGGGTGGACGCGGAGGCCGTTCTCTCGGAACAGTTATGGCAGGCGGACGAGCGCCGACTGGACCTGGAATCAGACAATGTGGTCGCTGACCGCGCCTCGCTGGGGCCCGCCCCATATATGCGCGAGATCCTGGTTCGGTTGCGCAAGGAAGGCTTGCTACCAGGGATCTTTGCTGAACGGATCGCTGCCTACGACGTACTGAAGAAAACGGGCTTCGGCGCCACCATCCGGACGTATCTGGATTGCGCATGCAACGCCATCAGCACAGCCGCGGCGTTGGGGATTCACGTCAATACGGTGCGTTACCGGCTTTCGCGAGTGGAACCTCTCTTTGGACTGGACCTCGCTGATCCGGAGACGCGGCTACTGCTCTGGCTACAACTGGGGGTCGGCACAACGGTACTGAAGCGAGATGAGAAGCTGCTGCCCTGAATCGATATGGGGTCAGGCACTTTTCTTTGCGGTAGCTTTCTTCTTCGGTTTGGACTTCGCCTTCTTCTTGACCGGATTGTCGGCGTCGGACGTTTTGCTGCCTTTCTTGCCCCGATTCTTTTCGACGGAGCGTCGCAGCGCCTCCATGAGGTCGATGACGTTGCCGCCCTCGTCGTCGTCGTCCGTTTCGCCGAAGGTTTCCTCGGTGCTGAACCCCTCGCCCTTTTCGAGTTTTGCTTCCACCAACTGCCGCAGCTGCTCCTGATAGTCGTCAGTGAACTGTGACGGGTCAAAATCGGAACTGAACGACTCAACCAACGACGCCGCCATGTCCAGTTCCTTGGCGGAGATCTTGACGCTCTCCTCCAACGACGGGAAGTCAGCCTCACGCACTTCGTCATCCCACAGGAGTGTCTGCAACATGAGGGCATCCCCGCGGACGCGCAACGCCGCGAGCCGGCTCTTCTGACGCAGGGTGAAATGCACAATTGCGGTGCGCTCCGTCTTCTCGAGCGTTTTGCGCAGGAGCACATAGGACTTCGTCGATTTTGAATCGGGCTCCAGATAGTAGGCACGCTCAAACATGATCGGGTCCACTTGCTCAGTCGGTACGAACTCCACGACGTCGATCTCGCGGTTCTTCTCAACCGGCAGCGAATCCATGTCTTCGTCGGTGAGCACAACGGTTTGCTCGCCGTCATCATATGACTTGTCAATGTTGTCGTAGTCCACCACTTCGCCGCAGATCTCGCAGCGGCGCTGATACCGAATTCGCCCGCCGTCCTTCTCATGCACCTGGTGCAGGCTGATGTCGTGACTTTCCGTGGCGCTGTATACCTTGACCGGTACGTTGACCAGACCAAAGGCAATTGAACCCTTCCAAATGGATCTCATCCTCTTAGTGAACACCAAGGGTGCTGGCCTATCCACCGTTTGGGTCATTCCTGCAACTTTGGGACATTCCTGCGCAATGGGCGGGGACCGGCGTCGTTCTTGGGCTTGTGTGCGCCTATTGTGCAGATCACGGTGTCGTCTGGGGATTCTGTTCATCTGTCGTGCAGGTCAAGGGCTGCTGAGGCGCGAGAAGGGCCTTGACCTGCACGACAGACGGGACGCTGCCTCTTCCACATGCTTCTCGTCCCACGAATGGCGACTACGCTGGATGAGTGATCCCTGACGCCAATGAACCCATAGTGACCCTGCTCAACGACGGCGGCGAGACTGCTGTTAAAACGGAGTACCGTTTTGATGCGCCGCCTGCGAAGATGTGGGAGTTCCTCACCGACCCCAAGAAGCTGCGCTTCTGGTTCCCGTGTGAGATGACCATTCAACTCCGCGAGAAGGGGTCCGTGATTTTCACGTTCCCAGATGATCGCCCGGAGACCGGTTCGGTGGTGGCCGTGGATGAGAACCGGCTGTTGGCCTACACGTGGGGTGAGGAGTTGCTTCGCTGGACGCTGAAAGCGGTCGACGACGGCTGCCGTCTGGTGTTGACGGATGTTTTGGCGAAACCTTCCACCGCTGCGAATGTTGCGGCTGGTTGGCACCTGACGTTCCTTGGCCTCGATGACCTCCTCCATGAACGCGAGCTCGGACAGGACCCCGCGATCTGGGACGATTTTGTGCGGCGGTACAGGACGCAGTTCGCCAATAAGCCCTAACGCTCGCAATGCCCAACCCTTCATGACTGCGTCCGCCGAGTCGATTATTGCCAGGCGGCACGTTCGTACTGAAGCGGCCACGGGGTGCTGACCGGATCGACGCCGAGTTCATGCTGGGCCCGTAGCGGCCAGTTCGGGTCGCGGAGTGCCTCGCGGGCCAGCATGACGGCGTCGGCCTTTCCGTCCTGCAGGATCTGCTCCGCCTGCCGCGGCTCGGTGATGAGCCCGACGGCGCTGACCGGCAGCCCGCCGGTGCGGACGGTTGCGGCGGCCTCCACCTGATAGCCGGGACCCACCGGAATCTTTGCCTTGACGTTGCCGCCGGTGGAGACATCGATCAGATCAGCTCCGGCGTCCTTCAGCAGCGCTGCCGTGCGAGCTGATTCCTTGACGGTGATGCCGCCTTCGGTCCAGTCCGTTGCGGAGATCCGCACAAAGAGGGGCTTGTCTTTGGACCAGACCTCCCGCACCGCGCGAGTGGTTTCGATGAGCAGCCTCGCACGGTTTTCATGGCTCCCGCCGTATTCGTCCGTGCGCTCATTGCTCAGTGGGGAGAGGAATTCGTGCAGGAGATAGCCGTGAGCGGCGTGAAGTTCGACGACGTCGAACCCGGCTTCCAGCGATCGCCGGGCGGCGTCCGCGAAGAGACCAGGGAGGGCTTTGATCTCATCGAGGCTGAGTTCGCGGGGCGCCTTGTAGCCGGGAAAGGGGACCGCGCTCGGCGCAACGGTGGTCCAGCCGCCGTCGTCGTTCGCTATGCTTTCATGCCCGTCCCACGGCGCTGGCGTGGACGCTTTGCGGCCGGCATGGGCCAGCTGGACTCCGGCAGCCGCCCCGCGTGAGTGGATAAAGTCAACGGTTTTCTTCCACTCACGGGTCTGCTCGTCATTCCAGATGCCCGTATCCGCTGGTGAGATACGCCCTTCGGGGACCACCGCCGTCGCCTCCGTCAAAACCAGTCCAAAACCACCCGATGCGCGCGCGCCGAGATGCACAAGATGCCACTCATTCGGGACGCCGTCCACGGCGGAGTACTGGCACATGGGCGCCAGCCACACGCGATTACGGAACGTGAAGTTGCCAATGGTCAGCGGCTCGAAGAGCAAAGAGGTCATAGTCCAAACCAACGCAGAGGGGTTGTTGGTTATGCCCGTGGAACTCGGTACGGCCTCAGAAATGCGGGGAGGGCCCTCGTCAAGTCTGTTTCGTCGCCGTTAGGATGGGCTCATGACACTGAAGTTGGGCATGGTCACCATTGACACTGAGGACGCCATGCCGCTCGCGGATTGGCGGGCTGCCCGTGATGCTGGCTTTCCAGAAGGTCGATAAACCTACCGCTGGCAAGAACAAAATCCACCTGGATCTGGACGCGTCAGACCTCGACTCCGAGGTTGACCGTTTGGTCGCAGCCGGGGCGAGGCTCATCGAGCGGCGGGGTGACGAGAGCTTTCGATGGGTCACGTTCGCGGACCCTCAGGGCAACGAGTTTGACGTAGCCGAGCACGGCTGAGTACCGACTCAAACCGTGATCAGGCTTCGTCCCGTCCCAGCTGGTGACGGAGCGACCCTTCAAGGTCGGGTTGCCGGAAACGATGGCCCGCGTGTTGGAGTTTGGTCGGCGTAACGTTTTGGCTGGCTTCGGCGAGTTCTTGTGAGCCTTCCTCCCCGAGTATCAACGTGGGCCCTGCGCTCGGCACAGGGAGCAGTGCTGGCCTTTTCAGGACACGGGCCAAAGTTTTCGCGTATTCCGAGTTACGTACCGGAGTGGGTGCCACGGCGTTGACTGGGCCTGAGAGTTCAGGGTCAAAGAGGGCTCGGTTGTAGATGTCGATGAGATCGTCAATATCGATCCAGGACAGCCATTGTTTGCCGGTGGAGGTACGTCCGCCGAGGCCCAGAGAGAAGAGGGGCCGGAACAGTCGCAGGGTGCCACCACGGGGTGACTGCACTATGCCGGTGCGCACATTCGTGACGCGGATACCAGCCTCTGTAGCCGGGCGAGTGGCATCTTCCCAGTCGGACACAACATTCGCGAGAAAACCGTCGCCGACTGAGCTGTCTTCGGTCAGAACCTCATCACCGCGTTGCGGCCCGTAGTAGCCAATGGCGGAGGCGGCCACCAGAATAAGCGGACCCGAGGGTGTTTTAGCTGCAAGCTCAGAGAGGAGCCGGGTCGGTTGAACCCGGCTTTCACGGACCGCTTTCTTATGTTCGCTGGTAAAGCGCCCAGCAATGGATTCGCCGGCAAGGTGCACAAGAGCGTCAATGTTCTCCAGCAAGGCTGGGTCCGGCTGCAGAGGATCCCACTGGCGCTCGTTAGGATTCTGAACCGGGTGCCGAACGAGACGAATCACCCGGTGTCCACCTGAGGTGAGGAACGCGCAGAGCGCCGTACCGACCAGGCCTGAAGATCCCGTCACAGCAATCGTCAATGGCTGTGCACCGTTTTCTTTTGCCCAACGGTGTGCTGAAAGGTCATCGGCAAGTTGTCGGTGCCGATATACGAACATCGGGCGTAACAACTTTAATCCGACGGGTGTTTCTACCCGGTCGATGATGCGCGTCCCTGCGCCGCCGTCGCATTCTGCAAATTCGTGCGTATGGCGCCATCGCAGGAGAGCCTTGACAGGCAGCGAGGTGATTCCGTTTGATGAGATGGTGTCCACGAACTGATGAGGTGGCCGGTACCCCTCCGGGTCATGCTGGGACACCCAGGTGAGGCCGCCAGGTAGAGAAAGTATGGCTTGGCCGTCTTTCAACGACTCGCTCTCAGCGCGGAGGCTGACCGGCTGCCAAGGCGGTGACAGTCGCGTAAATGCTCCGGGCCGGGTGTGCCAGGCGAAAACTTCCTCAATAGGGGAGTTGACGGTACTGGAATGCGTGATTCCCATGTGCCGACTCTAGTCCCAACTCCGCAGGTGTGCCTACGTCTGCGTGGGCCTGTGTAGCAGGGCACGCAAATGAATCGTGCTCGGCGGTGTGTCAGTCCAGGCAGAACTCGTTGCCCTCGGGATCCGCCATGACGATGAAACCGGTGTTCATGGGAAGGTCAGGCTCGTGCCGCTGCAGCCTCGTCGCTCCTAGCGCGACCAGCCGTTCGCACTCTGCTTCGAATGCTGCCATCCGCTCGCTTCCTTGAAGGCCCGGAGCTGCTCGGATATCGAGGTGAAGCCGATTTTTGGCCACCTTGACTTCAGGCACTTGTTGGAAAAATAGCCGAGGGCCGCACTTTTCTGGGTCTTCGAGTGCTGAACTTGAGTTGCGGAGCTGTTTTGGGACGCCGGCTTGCTCCAGGAAGGTCGCCCACGCGGCCAGTGGATCCGTGCCTTCGGGTAAGTCCGCTCCGGGTGGAAACGGGTGGACATAGCCCAGCGCATCTCGCCAGAAAATCGAAAGTGTCAGGGGGTCGTGGCAGTCGAACGTGACTTGGAATTCGCGGCTCATATATTTGATCCTGTGTAGGTCTGTGGTCGGTTAAAGCATCGCCAGGTAGGCGTCCAGCGCCTCAATCTGTTGCGCGGGAGAGAATTCTGCCGGATAGAGAACCGCCATAACCTGGGCTCCCATGGTGGTCGATAGAAGATGACGGACAACCTGAATGTCCACAATCGGCTTGGTGATGATTCCCTCGTCGCGGGCCTGTTGTAGATAACCCAGCATGCGTGTCCGCCACTGATTCATGTCCTGCGCGTGCTGTTCTGCCTTCTCCGGGTCAGTCAGAGCCTTCTGCCAGAACGGGACCACGATTCTCGCTTCAAGGATGCGGTCCTCATCCAGGGGAAGCACCTCGTGGCAGAAAGCACGCAGTGCCGCCAGACCCGACAGGTCTTTGGTGCTTCTCTCCGTCCTCTCATTGGTCAAGTTGAAGACGTGCTGAAATGACGCCGCCAAAAGATCGTCCTTGGAGGCGAAGTAGGGCTTAAGGGCGCCGTTGGCGAATCCTGCGTGGCTTGCTATTTCCCGCATGGTGGCACCATCGATACCGCTTTGAGCGATGACCCGCCAGGTGACTTCGACGAGTTCAAGACGCCGCGCATCATGGTCGACTACTTTCGGCACCGTACCTCGACTTTCAGATCTTTTTTCGATTTTCCTAGCCAGCCCAGCTTACTTGTGGTTATGATTCTCCGAACGTAGAAAATAAATGTGAGAAACATTACATAGCGCTGTGATGCACGACTCAAACCTAGGGAGGCAGTGATGTCAGTTATTCCTGACACCAGCCAGTCAACGCAAGCAATGCTCAGCCGAGACGAACTCATAGCGGCACGAGAACTTCTGCAAGAGGCCGGGTACGTTGAAGCTGACACTCGCTTCGCATACCTCGGAATACTCGAGCAGCAACGCCGCAGCACCCGCCGAGAAAGCTCTGGCAGCGACCACGCCGAGACTCACCAGGAGGAGCGCCGAGTCCGTGCTCTCCTTCACGACATTGGTGGCGGACACCCCCGGGATGTCATCGTGTCATTGACTAAGGGCGCGGTGGAGTCCGTGGTCGAGTTGGATACGAAAGACACCGGCGAACTACCCGTCCTTGATGAAGACTTCGAGGCCGTGGAACAGATTCTTTCCACGAATGAGGAATGGCTTGCTGCCCTGGCACGACGAGACCTTGACGTAGCAAAGGTGCGCGTTGCACCACTGTCAGCGGGCGTTTTCGAGTACCCAGAGGAGAAGGGTCGGCGGATCCTGCGAGGGCTTGCCTTCGTGCAGGAATTCGAAGAGGACAGTGCGTGGGCTCACCCGGTGGACGGCTTGGTCGCATATGTCGATACTGTCAATCGGTCGGTCGACAAGGTGCTCGACTTTGGATCAGTGCCGATACCCCCGGAGAGTGGCAACTTCACTGATCCTGACGTCACCGGGCCTCTGCGGACCAGCCAGAAGCCCATCAGTATCACCCAACCGGAGGGCGTCAGCTTCACGGTTGAAGGCAACCACCTTGAATGGGAGAAATGGAACTTCGACGTCGGCTTCGACGCCAGAGAAGGTCTCATCCTGCACAACATCGCCTTCCGTGATGGTGAGAAAAACCGTTCCATCATTAACAGGGCATCGATTGCCGAGATGGTTGTCCCCTACGGCGACCCCTCACCGGTGCGATCCTGGCAGAATTACTTCGACACCGGGGAATACCTGGTGGGCCGCTACGCCAATTCACTTGAGCTCGGCTGCGATTGCCTCGGTGAGATCACCTATCTCAGTCCTGTCATAGCCGATGAGCTCGGCAACCCACAGGAGATCCGCAACGGCATCTGCATTCATGAGGAAGATGCAGGCATCCTTGCCAAGCACAGCGACCTCTGGTCCGGAGTGGACTACACCCGCCGCAACCGCCGGCTGGTCATCTCCTTCTTCACAACTGTTGGCAACTATGACTACGGCTTCTACTGGTACCTCTATCTCGACGGGACCATAGAGTTCGAGGCCAAGGCCACCGGCGTTGTCTTCACTAGCGCGTATACCGGCAACGACGACTATGCCTCCGAAATGGCGCCAGGCCTCGGCGCCCCGTACCACCAGCACCTCTTCTGTGCACGGCTTGATATGGCTGTCGATGGTCTGGCGAACCGGGTCGAGGAGGAGGAAGTTCTCCGGGTGCCGATCTCGGAATCGAATCCGCGCGGAAACGCTTTCTCCCGCAAACGCACCGTCGTGAGCACCGAATCCGAGGGTCTGCGGACGGCTGATCAGTCGAAGGGTCGCATCTGGCGTGTTTCCAACCCAGACGCGAAAAATCGGCTGGGCGAATCAGTGGCCTACAACCTCTACCCAGCCGGGCTGCCAGCGCTACTGGCCGACGACGAGTCGTCGATCGCTCGACGCGCGGCGTTTGCCACCAAGGATCTCTGGGTGACCCGCTACGCGGAAACGGAACGCTACCCGGCAGGCGACTTTGTGAATCAGCACAGTGGAGGGTCCGGCCTTCCTGAATACGTGCAGCAGGATCGCGACGTCGATGGCCAGGACATCGTTCTGTGGCACAGCTTCGGGCTCACTCACTACCCGCGGACCGAGGACTGGCCGATCATGCCTGTCGATACCGTCGGCTTCAAGCTCAAGCCGTCCGGCTTCTTCGACCGCAATCCCACACTCGATGTTCCGCCGTCGTCCAGTGGCGAGTGCCACACCGAAGATGACGGGGGCGGTTGCCACTAATCGGGCCCATGCGCCATCGGGGCATACACCCAGACCACGGACGTCTGGACGCACTACGACAATTCACCACAGGCACTCGCGCCTTTTGCCGCATTTAGCTCAATGAGGGAGTAGCAATATGGAGAAAGTAATGGATCCTTCCGAGGAATCCACGACCGAGCTGCGCCGAGGCAGGCTCGGCGTTATCGGCGTCGTCTTCTTCGTCGTGGCCGCCGCCGCACCACTGGTTGGCATGACGGGGGCCGTGCCGATCGCCATCGTTCTGGGTAATGGGGCGGCAGCACCAGGCGCCTACCTCGCCGTCGGGCTAACGCTGCTGCTCTTCAGCGTTGGCTACGCGGCGATGAGCCAACGGGTGACGAATGCGGGGGCATTCTTCGCCTACATTGGCAGAGGGTTGGGTAAAAACCTCAGTCTAGGCTCGGCATTCGTGTCATTGATCGCCTATATTTCCATTCAATTGGCCATTTTTGGCTTCTTTGGTGGTCTGATGGCTGGTCAGATGGGGGCACTTGGCCTTGAGCTGCCATGGTGGCTGTGGTCCTTGATTGCGTGGGCTATTGTCACAGTCCTGTCCCTGGCCAGTGTGGATGTCGGTGCGAAAGTACTGGGCATCCTGATGCTGCTCGAGGTGTTGTCGTTGGTGATCACCGCCGTTGCGATTCTGATCGACGGCGGCCCAGAGGGCTACAACTTTGCCGCCTCGTTCTCGCCGTCGGCCATCCTCGCGGGTGGATTGGCCGGTTCCGCCGGCATCGCCTTTGCCTTCGCCTTTGCGTCTTTTATCGGGTTCGAAGCGACGGCCATTTATGGCGAAGAATCGAAAAATCCCAAGCGCGTTGTTCCCCGTGCCACCTATCTTGCCGTTGGGTTGATTACCGCACTGTTCGCCATGACTGCTTTCGCGCTGGTGACAGGTATGGGCGCATCAACGGTGGTGGAAGCGACGGTGGAGTATTCGACCGTCGACGGCGTTCCGCTCGCCGATCCTGCCGCCGTACTGTTCGCGTTGGCTACCGACTATGTTGGCGGGTGGATGGCAACCGTCATGAGCGTTCTTGTGCTTTCCAGCCTGTTCGCGGGCCTGCTGGCTTTCCAGAATGCAGCTAGCCGCTACGTGTTTGCCCTCGGTCGCGGAGGCGTGCTTCCGGGCCGACTCGGTTCGGTGAATGCCCAGGGAGCCCCGCAACGAGCATCATTGACGACGTCGGTCATCACCGGTGTGGTGATCTTGGTCTTCACGCTGTTCCAGCTGGAGCCTATTCTGAACATGTTCTACTGGTTCAGCGGGCTGGCTGTTGTCGCCATCGTGCTGATCGAAGCGCTGGTGTGTATCGCAGTTGTTGTCTTCTTCCGCGCAAATAAAGGCGAGGAGGGAATCTTCACGACCATAATCGCACCTGTGCTGGCGTTCATCGGTTTGCTCATTGGTGAGTACCTGTTGATGTCCAGGTTCGGGCTGCTGGCTGGAACCACCGCTGAGGGCGTCGACCCTTCGGTGACCTCATGGGGACTGAGCCCACTCGGCTGGTTCCTGATCGCACTGCCGTTCATTGTGCTACTGGCCGGATACCTGTTCTCCAGGTTTGCCGGACAAGTAAATGACGACTTCATCCGCGACGAATTGTCATAGACTCTCGCAGGGGGGAGCGTCAAGGGGTGGCGCCCACGAGCTTTCCCAGTAAAACTGGGCCTATGGCGACGTCGGACCGTAAACAGCAGAACGTGACCGTGGACGGTCACAAAATTAGGCTAACCAGTCTGGATAAAGTGCTGTATCCGGAAACGGGCGATACCAAGGCCGATGTGCTGTCCTACTTCGCCGGCATCGCCGAGCACCTGATCCGTCATGCGCGCAACCGTCCCGTGACGCGCAAACGCTGGGTCAACGGGGTAGGCACTCCGGAGAAGCCAGGACAAGTGTTCTTCCAGAAGAATTTGGACGAATCGGCGCCGAACTGGGTGAAGAGTTTCCCCATCGAGCACAAGGACCACACCAACGACTATCCGGTCCTGAATGACCTCGCGACGCTGACCTGGCTGGGGCAGATTGCGGCTCTCGAAATCCACGTCCCGCAGTGGCAGTTCGGGCCGCGGGGCAAGATCAACAATCCCGACCGCTTGGTGCTTGATCTCGATCCGGGGGAGGGGGCTGGACTTGCGGAGTGCGCCGAAGTGGCCCGGCACGCGCGCAGCATCCTGCTGGACATGGGTCTGGATCCCCGGCCGGTCACCTCGGGTTCCAAGGGGATTCATCTTTATGCCGCGCTGGACCGCAAGCAAACAGCGGAGCAGGTGTCCGCCGTCGCGCATGAACTGGCGCGCGCAATGGAAGCTGACCATCCGGAGCTGGCGGTCAGCGATATGAAGAAGACTCTGCGCAAGGGCAAGGTTCTCGTGGACTGGTCGCAGAACAACCCCAACAAAACTACCGTTACCCCCTATTCGCTGCGTGGCCGGTTCCGCCCCATGGTTGCCGCGCCGCGAACGTGGGATGAGCTCGATGACCCGAATCTAAACCAGCTCGACTACGAACAGGTGCTCGAACGGGTGGAGAAGGACGGCGACCTACTGGAGGGCATGGCGGCCGGAACCATGGAAGAGGACTCGCTCGACGACGCCGTGCAGGAGGCGCTACCCACCGACCGCCTGAGTAAATACCGGTCCATGCGAGACGCCGCGAAAACGCCGGAACCGGTTCCGGAGGCGGTGAATATGCACGACGACGAGTCGTTGCCCACGTTCGTCGTCCAGGAACATCACGCCTCGAACCTGCACTACGATTTTCGGCTGGAGCACGACGGCGTTCTGGTGTCCTGGGCGGTACCCAAGGGGCCGCCGTCGACGTCGGGCAAGAATCATCTGGCAGTGCAGACTGAGGATCATCCCCTGGAATACGGAACATTCGAGGGGAGTATTCCCAAAGGAGAATATGGTGCGGGCGAGGTCTACATCTGGGATCACGGCACCTATGAGAAAGAGAAGTGGCGCGAGGGCAAGGAAGTCATTTGCGTTGTTCACGGACAGCCCGACGGCGGCCTAGCAAAAGCCGGCTCGAGTGTGCGGAGATACGCCCTCATCCACACCGGCGGTGGCTCGTCCAAGAATGGAGGCAAAAGTGGCGAGAAGAATTGGCTCATTCACTTGATGAAAGACCAACCGGGCAAAACCGGAACGGGAGCGTCGCGTCCGCGGGCCACCGTGGGGATCGGCAAGGACACCAACCCGGACGAAGGGAAGTTGCCCTCGATCGAACCCATGCTGGCCAGCCTGGGCTCCGCTGCGGATGTTACCGACGAGGATGACTGGGCGTTTGAGATGAAGTGGGACGGTATCCGCGCCATCGCGAACGTCACTCCCGGCGGAGTGAAGCTCATCAGCCGCAACGGCAACGACCTGACCGCTACTTACCCGGAACTCGCGGACCTCGGCCAACACGTCAGCGCAAAACAAGCGGTCCTCGACGGCGAGCTCGTGGCTCTCAATAAGGCGGGACGGCCGGACTTCGGCCTGCTGCAAAAACGGATGAAGCTCACTAAGAAGGTTGAGATCGAGGCGGCTGCACGTAAGACTCCTGTGCATTTCATGGTGTTTGATCTGCTGCACCTGGATGGGCAGTCGACGCTTGCCTTGGAGTATTGCCAGCGCCGCGAAATACTGGAACAAGCGGTCGAAGCCACGGACGACTCTCACGTGCAGGTGCCCCCGGACATGGATGTTGCGCTTGCCGACGCAATCCAATCCAGTAAGGATCTGGAGCTGGAAGGCATCATGGCCAAACGAGTCGACAGCACGTATAGCCAGGGACGACGATCAAGGAGTTGGGTGAAGATCAAGAATCAGCTCACGCAGGAGGTAGTGGTCGTCGGTTGGAGGCCTGGTAAAGGTGCGCGGGAGCGAAAGGTCGGCTCGTTGCTGGTTGCGATTCCTGACGGTGTCGAGCTCCGGTATGTGGGCCGAGTGGGCTCGGGGCTCTCGGATAAGGAACGTGCCGAAGTGGGTGCCCGTCTGAAGAAGATGTCGAGGAAAACCCCTCCGCTCGACGACGTCCCCACCGCAGATGCCAAGGACGCGCAATGGGTGCGGCCGGCGCTTGTCGGTGAAGTGCAGTACTCGGAAAGGACTGACGGCGGTAAGCTCCGCCATCCGGTATGGCGCGGGTGGCGGCCGGACAAGAAGCCGTCCGACGTCGTCGTCGAACAGGTGCCGGAAACGTGAATAATTTTTCGCAGCGTAATCAAGGAGGACGGCATGAACAATCTGAATGTTGACAGAATCCATCAGTGGTGGCGGGCAGCGAACTACCTCTCCGTTGGGCAGATCTACCTTCGCGATAACCCTCTCCTACAGGAGGCGCTGAGGCCCGAGCACATCAAGGCGCGGTTGCTGGGCCATTGGGGCACCACGCCGGGGCTCAACTTCATCTACGCGCACCTCAACCGTGTGATCGCGCGCGACAAGCGCAGCGTTCTCTTCGTCACTGGTCCCGGTCATGGTGGTCCGGCGAACGTGGCGAACGCCTACCTCGAGGGCACGTATTCGGAGATCTACACGCACATTCGGCAGGACAGGGAGGGGCTGCGAGAGCTGTTCAAGCAGTTCAGCTATCCTGGCGGGATTCCCTCGCACGCAGCGCCAGAGACACCAGGATCCATCAACGAGGGCGGGGAGTTAGGCTACTCGCTCGTGCACGCCTACGGCGCTGTCTTCGACAATCCTGGCCTTATTGCTGCCACAGTGATTGGCGACGGCGAGGCGGAGACTGGACCCCTTGCGGCGAGCTGGCACTCCAACACTTTCCTGGACCCGGCGCTCGATGGCGCGGTGCTGCCCATCCTGCACCTCAACGGTTACAAGATCGCGAACCCCACCATCCTGGCGCGCATGCCCGAGGACCAGCTGAAAGCACTCATGACCGGGTACGGGTACACTCCGCACTTTGTCACTGTGAAGGATCCGAAAGCGTTCGATCAGGCCCACCGCGAATTCGCCGAAACACTGGACGCCTGCCTGCAGGAGATCGACGACATTCAGGCCGAGTATCGCAGCGGCGAGGGGCAAGGCGAGAAACACGACGCGAAGCATCCTCCGCGCTGGCCGATGATCGTCCTGCGCTCGCCAAAGGGGTGGACCGGGCCCGACGTCGTTGACGGCAAGCAGGTGGAGGGCACCTGGCGTTCGCACCAGGTGCCCATTTCCGGGGTCTCGACGAATGAGGAGCACCTACAGTTGCTCGAGGACTGGATGCGGTCCTACCGGCCGGAGGAACTGTTCACGGACGACGGCGTCTTCCGTCCTGAGATTCAGGAGCAGGCGCCCGATGGCGACCTCCGCATGAGCGCAACGCCGTATGCCAACGGCGGCCGGTTGTTGAAGGATCTGCGCCTCCCAGAGTATGAGGATCACGCGGTTGCCGTGAAGCGCCCGGGTGAGGAAAAAGTCAGTCCCATGATCAACATCGGGAACTACCTGCGCGAGGTCATCGAGCTCAACCCGGACAATTTCCGCATCATGGGCCCGGATGAGACCGCGTCCAATAGGCTGCAGGCTGTCTATGACGTGACGGATAAGGTGTGGGAGCAGGACCTGCACGACGTCGATGAGCATCTTGCGCGGTCGGGGCGCGTCATGGAGGTCCTCAGCGAGCACCTGTGCCAGGGGTGGCTCGAAGGGTATCTGTTGACCGGTCGGCATGGTGTTTTCAACTGCTACGAGGCCTTTGTCCACATTGTTGACTCAATGTTCAACCAGCATGCCAAGTGGCTCAAGGTCCATCAGGACCTGCCGTGGCGGCAGCCCATCGCGTCGCTGAACTACATGCTCTCGAGCCACGTGTGGCAGCAGGATCACAATGGTTTCAGCCATCAGGATCCGGGCTTTATTGATCATGTGGTCAACAAGAAGGCCGACGTTATCCGGGTGTATCTGCCGCCGGATGCCAACACCATGGTGGCCGTTACGGAACATTGCCTTCAAACACGGGACACGGTCAACGTGATCGTCACCGGAAAGCAGCCGACGTTGACATGGCTGGGGCCGGAGGAAGCCCGGCTGCACTTCGCCCGCGGGATCGGCACGTGGGATTTCGCCGGCAATGAAACCGAAGGTGAGGAGCCCGACGTCGTACTGGGTTGTGCCGGGGACGTACCAACACTGGAGGTGGTGGCCGCCGCGGGACTGCTGCGTGAACACTTACCGCAGCTGAAGGTTCGCGTGGTTAACGTGCTGGATCTGATGCGTCTACAGGACGCCGAAGAGCACCCGCACGGGCTCCAGCACCGGGACTTCGACACCCTGTTCACCGCAGACAAACCGGTCATTTTTGCCTACCACGGCTATCCCTGGATGATTCACCGTCTCACCTACCGCCGGACGAATCACGGAAATATTCACGTTCGGGGATATAAGGAGGAGGGCACCACCACGACTCCGTTCGACATGGCGATGATGAATCAGATCGACCGGTACCAACTGGCAATAGACGTCGTGGACCGTGTGCCGTCACTGGGTGCGTCGCAGGCTGTTTTCCGTCAGTGGCTGCAGGATGAACGTCAACGAGCGTGGCAGTACACGCGCGATGAGGGCAAGGATCCGGACACCATCATCGGTTGGACATTGGACGAATCGACCCCCGACGATGCACAGTAGGCTTATGGGACGACCCCTCGACAGAAGGAGCGAATAATGTCAGAAACACGCATTACGGCAACACGCACCATCGACGCAGCAGCAGCGGAAATCTTCAAGATCCTCTCAAATCCGGAGCGGCACGCTCAGATCGACGGCTCAGGTATGGTCCAGTCTGATGATGTTTCGGATCGCATCACTGGCACCGGTCAGATGTTCACCATGAACCAGAACTGGGACAAGTTGGGCGGCGACTACAAGACCGAGAATCATGTCACTGGCTATGACGAGAACAAGCTGCTCGCATGGAAGACGGCAACGGCGGGGACCCAGCCTCCTGGCTGGGAGTGGGTCTGGGAGCTCCAGTCGGAGGGACCGGATTCAACGAAGGTCTCCATTACCTATGACTGGAGCGACGTGACCGACAAAGAGGTACTGAAGAAGGTTTCGTTCCCGGCAGTGTCCAAGGAGGAGCTGGAAACTTCCCTGGGCAATCTTGCCGCGGCGGTCTCTGAAGCCTAGTTTGCAGTTGCACTCCCGCGGGGCTCGGTTTTTCGGGCGTCGCGGGAGTCCACAAACTTCAGGCCTATGACGCACCCGATGATGCCGGCAAGGAACAGCACTTTCAGAATCCCAGCCGTTTCCTCGCCGAACGCCACGGCGTAGGTCACCGTGAGAACGGCGCCCAACCCTGTCCAGACCGCGTAGGCGGTTCCCACCGGGATACTCTTCATGGCGTAGGCTAGGCCCGCCATACTCAAGGCGAGCGCCACAAAGAAGATGAACGACGGCGTCGGCTGTGTCAACCCCGCAGACTCACCGAGGGCTGTGGCCCAGATAGCTTCCATGACTGCGCTGGCCAACAGAACGATCCAATGCACCGGTTACCCCACTACTTTCAGTCCAACAACGCAACCAATGATGCCCATCAGCAGCAGAACCTTGACGAACGTTGCTCTTTCTGCGCCGAAAGCCATAGCGTAGGCGGCCGTCAAAACCGCGCCGATTCCCACCCAGACCGCGTACGCTGTACCCACGGGAATGCCCGTCATGGCGTACGCCAGCCCAGCCATGCTGAGAGCGAGGGATACGACGAACAGTAGGGTCGGCCTCAGCCGCCGAAAGTTATTAGAGGCAGAAAGAGCCGTCGCCCAGACCGCTTCGAGGACTCCGGCAAGAACCAGGACAACCCATTCCATACGTGGATCAGGAAGGGTTCTGCGGGTCCACCGGACGAACAGAAGCCCCGGGAACCCACGTGATGTCACCGTGCTCCGCATTGGCTCCACGCGCCAGAACAAACAGCAGGGACGAGAGGCGGTTCAGGTACTGGCCGATCAGCGGATTCTGAGCCTCAGGGTGCGCATCAACGGCTTGCCAGACAGCGCGCTCGGCCCTGCGGACGACACCACGAGCCTGATAGAGGACAGCAGCAGAGAGCGTTCCGCCAGGCAGGACCATCCCGCTGAGGTCCTTCGCTTGCTGCGCAAAGTGTTCAATGGCTCGCTCAAGCCGCTCTATATGTCCCTCAACAATGCGGACCGCAGACTTGGACTCGCCATTGACGGGCGTCATGAGATCAGCAAGGGCGTCGAACAGGTCGTTCTGCACACTGATCAGCGTGGTGGAGACCTCATTGGACAGCCCACCCAGGGCGATCGCAACACTTACGGACGCATTCGCCTCATCACACTCCGCATAGGCAGCAACTCGCACATCCTGTTTAGCCATCTCACCATGCTCGCCGAATGACGTTCTACCGTTGTCGCCTTCGCGGGTGTAATACGGATCCTCCAGCTTATTCTCGCGTTCAGTCATAGTGGCCAGTATATTGATTGCAGTACCTGACATCGACAAGTGAGGAAAAAACATGTCCGAGGATCTAGCGGACGGTTCCATCGAAGCACGGCTGGGCGAACCCGAATCGGTTCCGCCCGCCAAGGGTTGGGCCACCGTGGACAAAACGGTTTTCGGTGTATCTGCGGGCATCATCGTTGTCGTTTGTCTCGTCGGCGTGTTGTTCACCACGGAGGTCTTCGACGCCACGACCGCCGCGCTTGGGTGGGTAACCAGCAAGTTCGGCTGGCTTTTCATCCTGAGTGCCACCGGCTTCGTGGTGTTCGCACTCGTTCTTGCCTTCGGGAAATACGGAAGCATTCCGTTGTCCCAAGAGGGCGAGAAAACCGAGTTCTCCACCATTTCGTGGGTGGCCATGATGTTCAGCGCCGGCATGGGAATTGGTCTCATGTTCTTCGGCGTGTACGAGCCCGTGACGCACCTGGCCACTCCTCCGCCGTTCGTTGATGCTGCAGCGGGCAGTGCGGAAGCGGCGAGCTCGGCCATGGCCTACACGTTCTTCCACTGGGGCCTGCACCCGTGGGCCATCTACTCCGTCGTTGGCCTGGCGCTCGCGTACTCCACCTACCGTATGGGTCGCGGAAACCTGATGAGTTCGCCGTTCCAATCGATCTTCGGCAAGGAGCGCATCGAGAAAGGGTGGGGAAAGCCCATCGACATTCTCGCGATCATCTGCACCAAGTTTGGTTCGGCCACATCCCTTGGGCTAGGCGCTCTGCAGATCGCCGCCGGTATTGCGCTTCTGCGTACGGGTGAATTCAGTGACGATCCAGGGGTCGCGGTCCCCATCATCATTATCTGCGTCCTCACCGTGGGTGTTGTGTTCTCCGCTGCTAGCGGCGTTTCCAGGGGCATCAAATGGTTGAGCAACACCAATATGATTCTCGCCGCGGTTCTGCTGGTCTTCGTGTTCGTGGTGGGCCCAACCGTGTTCATCCTTGATCTGCTGCCGAATTCCATTGGTTCCTACTTCAACAACCTGGTATCGATGAGTTTCCACTCGGCCGTCTTTGGCGGCTCGGACTGGTTGGCCAGCTGGACCATCTTCTACTGGGCATGGTGGATCTCGTGGACGCCGTTCGTCGGGACGTTCATCGCCAAGATCTCTCGTGGGCGCACTATCCGTGAGTTCGTGTTGGGCGTGCTGTTGGTACCCACATCAGTGAGTATGCTCTGGTTCGTCGTCTTTGGCGGTGCCGGCATCAACCTGCAATTGGGTGGGGTGGACATTGCCGGTACCGGCAACGAAGCGGCGGGCTTCTTTGCGGCGTTGCAGAATTACCCGTTCTTCATTGGGGCTGCGCTGATAGTCATGCTGTTGACCGCCGTTTTCTTCGTCAGCGGCGCAGATGCTGGTGCGTTGGTTCTGGGAACACTTTCGAGCTATGGACGCAAGGAGCCGTGGAAGCCGCTGGTGATTCTGTGGGCTGTCCTGACTGGTGCTGTAGCCGCCGTGCTGTTGTTTGTTGGCGGGCTCGATGCGTTGCAGACCTTCACTATTCTGGCCGCCACCCCATTTGTGTTGGTGATACTGGGCCTATGTGTTGCTCTCTACGTTGACCTACGGCGCGATCCGCTACGGCAGCGCCGGTCCGGCCCTGTCCGTGGCGCCGCTATTGCACCTCGGACGGTTCCGTTCAGTGAGCAGGCGTTAGCTGAAAATGACAATGATGATGGGACTACTGCAGTACAGACGCCGCCGGATCCTGATGCAGGTTCCACCTCTTTGAGGACCTGACTCGATATCCTTCATTGACCTTTTCACAGGGTACAAAGTATCCTTAGCAAACGGGTAAAGTAGCCGCCTGTGCACCTGGAGTGACGGATTGTACGGGGCAACGTTGCCCCGATTACACCACCGAACCCCCTCTCACAGTGTGCTGTTGAAAGCGTTTCTGGAGGTCCAATGTCTATTGTTCATGAGTCGGCACGGTCAACATCCGTGGCGGTGCATTATGGGGCCGGAACCATCGCAGCACCGGCGCAAGTGCCTACCTGCGACACCTGTGGCACGGACGAGCACCTCATTTACGAGGAGTACGTTCCAGCCCGCTTGGCTATTCGTGGAAGTGACGCGGAGCCTGCCAACGCAGCGTATTCCTGTTCCGAGTGCGGGCGTTTCAGCGCCCATGTTGTGCCTGCATCCTGGTGCCCGCCGAACTGGTCGTTCTACCGCTAGAATCCCCTTAGCGCGAAGTCACCCCTTGCCATCAAAATTGCCCCTGTGCGGGGTGATCTCGCGGGTAGGGGGTGACTTCGGCCATGGAGAAATCTCAAAATTTGATAAGGGCGGGGAACGTGCACCAGTCGGAAGCAGCTGAGCAGGACCAGCGAGAGAGCAAGCTGAAAAAAGCGATCAGCGGGAAATTACTCTTCCTCTTCATCCTCGGTGACGTCCTTGGTGCCGGAATCTATGCGCTTGTGGGCGTGATAGCCGGGGAAGTGGGCGGCGCCATCTGGGTCCCCATGCTTATCGCATTGCTGTTAGCTCTGCTGACCGCTTCATCCTACGCGGAACTGGTCACCAAATACCCACGCGCAGGTGGAGCCGCGGTCTTCGCCGAACGCGCGTACCGGAAACCGATGATCTCCTTCCTGGTGGGCTACGCCATGCTCGCCGCCGGCGTCACCAGCGCAGCCGGACTGTCCATTGCTTTCGCAGGCTATTTCACGTCGTTCCTTCCCGGCTCACAACTCTTGATCACCACCGTCTTTCTGATCGTCGTCGCCTTCCTGAATGCCCGCGGTATCAAGGAGTCGGTGCGGAGCAACGTGGTCATGACCGTCATCGAGGTATCCGGACTAATCCTTGTCATAGTCCTGGTAGCCCTCATGCTTGGTGCGGGCGACGGCGACATCAGCCGGGTCAATGATTTTCGCCAGGGCGTTAGTGCTCCCGTTGCCATCCTGGGAGCAGCGCTCATCGCGTACTACTCGTTTGTTGGCTTTGAAGTCTCGGCGAACGTTGCGGAAGAAGTCCGAAATGTCCGCAAGGTGTATCCCAGAGCGCTCTTCGGCGCTCTGCTCACTGCTGGCGTTGTCTACGTACTCATTGGGCTGGCCTCGAGTATCACCTTGTCACCAGAAGCGCTTCAGTCCTCTGATGGTCCGCTACTGGCTGTTGTCAAGGAAACGGGATTCGGAATTCCCCCGTGGCTCTTCGGAATTATTGCACTTATAGCCGTCGCGAACGGTGCACTCCTGACTATGATCATGGCCAGCCGCCTGGCTTATGGGATGGCAGAAGAGGGTCTGCTGCCGTCTGTGTTCGGTCGTGTCCTGCCGAACCGGCGCACCCCATGGGTGGCCATCGCGGTGACAACCGCCGTCGCCATTGCCTTGACGTTCACGGGCGGGCTGGCAGCACTCGCTGAAACTGTGGTGCTGCTACTCCTCTTCGTCTTTGTCAGCACCAATGTTGCCGTCCTGGTGCTCCGCAAGGATCGCATCGAGGAGAAGCACTTCAAAGCTCCCACGATTGTCCCGGTACTGGCAATCATTTCCTGTCTGGTGCTGCTGACACAGCAGGACGGTGCCGTCTGGCTGCGGGCAGGGATCCTCATGGCAGTGGGCGTGGGACTCTATTTCCTCACGAGAATTAGGGGTGGCGCAGCGCGTCAGCGCTCTTGAACGCCTTGATCTGACGGTGCCTGCGCAAAAGGCTGTCCCTGCGAGGGTGAACCTCCGACGACGTCGACTCGGCGGTCAGCTCAATGTGGTCTTTACCAAATCGCCACAGCAACACATCATCCAAGAGCCGGTCCGGTCCGGGGGAGTAACGGTGTTCCAGGGCCCTCCGGACTTTGGTAATGGTCTCGGCCTGCAGCAGGTCTGCCAACTGAATCGTGGTTTTCAGTCCATGGGCTGCGAGGAGTTCTGCGGCCCAACCCCAGTCGTCGTCTGACTTTCGGTCCACGTGCGGAAGCAGCGTCTCCCAGATATGCCGGATCCGGTTTGGGGTAAGAGGTTCCACTCCCTCGCCGTCCTCGTCCCAGAAACCCGTCACTGTCTCGTACCGGTCATACAGCTCCGCGAACGCCGACTCCACTGTCTCCAGCATGGCCGCCGTTGCCGTGAACTGCCGGTCAAAATACGGACTCCAGGCACGGGGGTCGGATGCCTTGAAGCGGATGTCGTGTTCAATCTCGCTCCACGCGTGGGCGAGGATGGTGCGGATCTGGACCTCGAACATGTAGCTTCCCGAGGCGTTCCCGTCCGGCTCGATGGTTTGCTGGAACCGCTTGACGACGTCGTTCTTGATGGTACGGAGAATCAGGTGGCGGCTGGAGTATCCGTAGGTTCCGGACTCGATGGAACCGATGTCCTTCTCGCGGTCCCCGCGGCAATCGAAGTCGGAGCGATGACGTTTGATGAGGTTCGCAGCAAGGGCCACCTCGTGGGGAAGCGCCGTGATGACACGTACCCCCACCACATCCGTCAGATTTCGTAGCGGATCCGGGAAGACCAAGGATGGCGGATCCTCCTCCGAAACAGGCTCCAACATGCGGGACGCCTTTTCACGAAATGAATCCAGAGATTTGGTGCGGGCAGTAACGAATAGTGGATGGACCGCGGAGTCGGCAAATATATCCTGAATCTCCGCACGGACTTCCTGCGTCACGAACTCCATGCTGCTGCGAATGCGCTCGAACTCGTCAACACTCGCCTGAACCAGAGGCCGCAGACTCTTATCCAGCTGTTCCCAGTTACTGCTCATATCCACTCCCTTTCCTGACCATCGCCAGCCTACCCGTCAGCACCGACAATGGGCAGGTAAGCTCGGTCCGGCACCGATACGAGTACCGAACACAGCAGCGAAGGGACAGCCGTGGAGCTCATCAATCAGTGGTGGCAGCAACTCCTCGCCGGCTTCGCACGAGCCCAGGTGCCAGAGGTTACGGCCATTGAACTTCTCATCATCGCGCTCGCGGCGGCGGCGCTGTCCATTCCCGCCACGACCTGGCGATACTTTGGGCTGTTCACGACCGTGGTGCACGAGCTTGGCCACGCATTCACTGCCCTCATGACCGGGCGCCTCCTTACCGGAATCACGCTCAACCGTGACCATTCGGGCATGACCACCTCCTACGGCCGCGGCGGGTGGCGGACCGTGTGGTCGGGATTCTGGGGGTATCCGGTTCCTGCTGTCGTTGGAGCTGTCCTGGTGTGGGCGGGGCTTTCCGGCTGGGGTCCGGCGGCGACTTCGGTGGGCGCGCTGGTGTTATTGGCTACCATTTTGTTCATCCGTAACTGGATGGGACTGCTCATCATGATGGGAGCCGTCGTCGTCTCGGCCGTCCTGATTCTGGCAGTGCCTGCCTCGTTCACTGGGCACGTTGTTATCGGGCTCGGATTGGCGCTGCTGGTTGGCTCAGTCCGCGACCTGATCAACGTCATCACCGTGCACACCTCACGTCGACGCAGCGTTGACCAGTCCGACGCCTACCTCCTTTACCGCCAGACTCATATCCCGTCAGTGGTCTGGCTGCTGTTGTTCACCGTCGTCGTCGGGCTGTCGTGGACTTTCGCCGGATACGTCATCAACAGCAGAATCTAGCCAACCGAAAGGAACGCCATGCCGCAGCGCTACTCCTACGGGGATGATCCAAGCCAGTACGCTGACCTGTTCCTGCCCGCCGAACAGCGTCACCGTGCCGTCGTTGTCATCATCCATGGCGGTTACTGGCGTTCACAGTACGACGCCGGACTCGGCGTTCCCCTGGCCGAGGACCTTTCCGCGCGCGGCTATGCCTGCTGGAATCTGGAGTACCGCAGAGCTGGCAACGGTGGAGGGTGGCCGGAAACGTTCGACGACGTCGGCTCCGGCATCGATGCGCTGGTCCGCGCCGCTGTTGAGCATGAATTGGAGCTGGAGAACGTCATTGCCCTGGGCCATTCGGCGGGCGGACACCTGGCCGTGTGGGCAGCCGGGCGGGACACCATGCCGGACGGCGGCCGCAATGGCCCCAGTGACCCTACCGGCTCTGAATCAGATGGTTCCCGCGTGAAGCTGACCGGAGTCGTGAGTCAGTCTGGACTGCTCAATCTGCATATGGCGCACTCACTCGGGCTCAGTGGGGGTGCAGCAGAAAACCTCATGGGCGCGGCACCAGAGACAGACCCGGAGCGGTGGAGGCTCGCGGATCCCATGAGCGCCATCCCGTTAAACGTTCCGGTCTTTGCCCTGCACGGGGAGGACGACGTCACAGTCCCGTTGAGTGAATCAACCAGCTACGTGGACGCGGCAGTTGCCGCCGGGGCCGACGTCGAACTCCGAATGATCCCGGGAGACCATTTCGGCATGATCACTGCGGATACCGCGGCTTGGGAGCAGGTGGTGACGGCGGTCGCGGACCTGGCGCAGGAGACGGACCCGGCGCCAGGTTAAAAGAGGGAACGGCCGGTCCCCCCCAACAGGACCGGCCGCTCCAGCTTCTCGTGGATCGAAGTGGTTACTTCATCCAGCCGATATTCGTCGTTGTCTTCGCATGTGGGCATCCACGGGTACAGAACTTCGGAGCCGGCAGCGGCTCTTCCCAATCCATGCCATCGAGCTGGATGTCCTGCAGCTGCTTCCGGTCCGTCGCCAGAGCGACGCTAGTGGCAATGTAAAGCATCAGCGTGTAAGAGATGCATCGTCGGACCATAAATTTCAGCAAGTCGTAGTACCTCTGGGCTTCTGCCGGGAGCTTCCGCGACCACTCTGACGCTGAAAGTAACCCTCGATATCAACTCACGTCACTTTGCCAAGACTAAGTGACCGCTGTCACGTTGCTAAGGCAACGATTTAGCAACGTCGCTTTCTAACTGCCGAATTCTCGGTGTTTATGGCCCAAAAAAGTTGAGGGACGCAGACGAAGTGTCCACGATGTGGACACTAGCTATCATGTCCGGTCTGTCAATTCGCAACTCAACTGAGGTCTCCAGCCTGTCGTGCAGGTCGCGGGGTATGCCAGAAGCACAGGCCCCGCGATCTGCCCTCCCTAGTGGCGTTCTGCTCGCGTGACAGAACTCGAAAATGAACTTCATTGAGATCTTGGTCGTGCTGATAAGTGGTGGCGCTGTGGGCGCTCTTGGCACATGGGCGACAGCCACCCGTGACCTCGCGCTTCGTCGTCGAATGGAAACCACAGATGTATTCATGCGAGTTTCGGCACGGGCTCATGGCTACCGGGAGAATCACACTTCCAGCACAGTCGGAACGGGTGAACAAATGGCGGCTATGTTCTTGGTGGCTGATTTGGCCAACCGCGATAAATGGCTGAGGAAGGCCGCAGTCCAACTACTAGATGAGGAGTGTTACTGGTTAGAAGCTGGATTTCCTGACCAGACGTGCGGTCGCTTATTAGTTGCGGCTAAGGAGGCACGAAGTCTCATCAAATAGAACAGTGCCGTTCGCGCCTATTCTCGAACGTCACGTTGACGCAGAGCGGCTAGGGCCACGCGGTGTCGGCGTCGGAAGGCAAGCGTGAACGGCTGGCCGTTTCGCGGTTTACGCGCGCAACGTGCGTCGTGTTTTCGTTCTCCTCCACAGCGATAACGTTATGACCTACGATGACGCCGACCGCTCCTGAGCTTCGGGCTCCGTTGGTGTCCAAAAGGGCTTAGAGAATCTGGAGAAACTGGTTATCCCCGTCGCCGCGGCTACGAAAGCGCGCTCACCTGCGCTGACGAATCGGGCTCGGATGGCCAGCGCAGAGCGCACCTCGGCCGGAGAGCAGGGAAAACTGCTCGACGTCAAACACGCCGCGATAGCCGCAGTGAGAACTCCACCCTGCTAAATGTCGGTTACAACGAATACGCTGAAGCAAAGGTCAGCAACCAGAGAGAAGGACCACCATGGGAATGATTCGCGGATTCATGAATGGCGCTTTAGCAGGGGCTGCCGGCACGACAGCTCTGAACGCCGTCACCTATCTGGACATGGTGATGCGTGCCCGCCCGGCCAGCAGCACCCCTGAGACGACCGTTAAAAAGCTGAGCGAGAGAGCCGATGTCCCGATTCCGGGGTCGGGCGAAGAACGACAGAACCGTATTTCAGGCCTGGGTCCGCTGTTTGGAATCGCCACGGGCATGGGCGTCGGCGCTATCCTTGGTGCAATCCAGGGGGCAGGGGCCAGGCCTCCCGCAGCCGTGACCATTCTCCTTGCAAGCGCTGGGGCCATGGCCGTGTCCATTCTCCCGATGACGCAGCTTGGGGTGACGGATCCGCGAAAGTGGCAGACCCAGGACTGGATCAGCGACGTCGTGCCTCATGTTGCATACGGCGCTGTCACAGCCCATGTGCTGGAGAATATGCGGGAACACTGAAGTACGCTGGAGCTGTGCTAACAGTTATCGGGGAAGCCCTTGTAGACCGCGTGGTGAGCGACACTGCGCCAACGCGGTCTCACGTAGGAGGCAGCCCCATGAATGTGGCGGTGGGCGTCGCTCGTCTTGGCTATCCTGCCCAGTTCATCGGCCGGTACGGGAACGACGACGACGGTCGTCTCATCGCCGAACACCTGCGCGCCAACCGCGTGATTGACGCCTTGGGCCCGGATGACCACAGAACATCGGTAGCTGTTGCCACGCTGGACCCAGTGGGCAGCGCCGCTTACGCCTTCGATCTCGACTGGGATCTGCCCGCACTCATTGCCCGCCTCCCGGAACTGCTGGATGGCACAACACTGCTGCACACCGGCTCCATCGCGTCGATGCTCACTCCCGGCGCACGCGAAGTCCTCACCGCCGTCGAACATGCCCGCCCAGCCGCCACCATTTCCTACGACCCCAACTGCCGTCCCACGATCATCACGGACCGTGACTACGCCCGGGGCCAAGCTGAGAAATTCGTTGCTCTCGCGGACATCGTCAAGGCATCGGATGAGGACCTTCAGTGGCTTTATCCGGAGCGCGACGCGCAGGAAACAGCCCGCGCGTGGCTTGCGATGGGGACGTGTGCGGTGGTTGTCACACGCGGCTCAAAAGGGCCGTGGGCGATCGCGGCGTCGGGCGAAGCCACGGTCAAGACTCCAGTGGTTGGTGTTGTGGACACTGTTGGTGCCGGCGACTCCTTCATGGCGGCTCTGCTCGCGGCCACCGTCCGTCAGGAGCTCGATGGCGGCCATCGACGCGAACAGCTGCGCAGCATTACGGTGAAACAGTTGAAACAGGTTCTTACGTTTGCATCCGCGGCAGCTGCTGTCACCGTTTCGCGCGCAGGCGCCAACCCGCCAAACCGAGCAGAGTTGAAGGCACAGTTAGGAGAGAACACATGAGTTCACGCGATCCGTACGCGGATCTTCCTCAGATTCCTGATTTCAGGGTGACCAGTGATGACGTCCAGGATGGGGCGCCCCTCGATGCCGCTCAGGCGTCCGGCGTTATGGGTTCTGGCGGCCAGGACCGTTCTCCGCAACTGTCCTGGAGCGGGTTCCCTGAGGGCACTAAAAGTTTTGCGGTCACCGTCTATGACCCGGACGCGCCCACTGCCAGCGGTTTCTGGCACTGGGCAGTTGCAAACATCCCGGTTGGTACCACGGAACTACCTGCAGGAGCTGGGTCTGAAGGCAGCTCAGCCTTGCCCAAGGGCGCCGTCGAGCTCAGGAACGACGCTGGATTCCAGGGATTCGTCGGTGCGGCGCCGCCTCCCGGTCACGGTCCGCACCGCTACTTCGTGGTGGTTCATGCCGTCGACGTCGAACAGCTCGATGTGGATGCGGACACCCCGTGCGCAAAGTTGGGTTTTAACCTGTTTAGCCATACTTTGGGCCGCGCACAGGTCATCGGTACTTACGAGCTGGGGTAGCCTGTCCAGCAAATGTCAAGGTTCAACCCCGTGGGACCGCAGTTAGCTGGCGAAGCCAAGGAATACGAGAAGCGCTCGGTTGAGCCGAACTAGATTGGCATCTTCAAGTCTCCCGAGTCGATCACGAATATTCGCCTGAGGGATAGTCGTTATCTTGTCGACCATGATGTGGCTTGGCCGTTCGATCCCCGTTACAGCCGTCGGCTCGACAGTGATCCGGATCAGTGGCGCTTCAATCTCGTTGGTCGTCAGGGGGCAAACGGTGATTGACGCGGTGGCGTCGAATCGATCATCCTGCACGATGACAACGGGTCTCGGCTTACCCGTATAGGCACCTCGTGCAGCAGCGATATATATATCGCCTCGGCTCATTCGGGGAGTTCCGTTTTATCGTCCCAATCCATCGAGATGGCGTCGACGAAAGCCTGATCGTCGACTTCATGCTCGCTGGCCGCGCTGCTTCGGTTTCATGAGAAACTGCAGAAGGACCGACGCCGATTCTGCGCAGACGAGTGCAGGCGGACAACTATGACCAGTTCAACAGGAGCAACGTATGCGGCTGGTGGCCAGCGACCTCGATGGAACGATCATCGGCCGTGATGGGAAGATCAGCGACCGCACCGTACGGGCATTTCACGCGTGCCGGAATGCTGGCATCGAGATCGTCTTCGTGACCGGACGGCCACCGCGCTGGCTGGATCCGTTGCGTGAGCAGATTGGCCACACGGGCAGGGTGATCTGCTCTAATGGGGCGGCGCTCTACGATCTCGAGAATGAGCGCGTCCTCACCACGCATCTACTCTCCTCTGAGAACGTCCTGGAGGCCCGGCGCATCATCAAGGGGTTGTACCCGGCTGCTACCTTCAGTGCCGAAATCGAGACCGGGTTCCGCATGGAGCACGGTTTTATGCAAGAACACTCCCCGGAGCTGCTGGGCACCATCGAACCGGCTCCGTTGAAACAGTCTCTCGTTGGGGTGGAGGGCGTTATCAAGTTTCTGGCCCGTGAGCCAACTGTTTCACCGGACGAATTCCTGGCCACGGTGCGCCCCGCGATCAGTGATTTCGCGGCGACCACGCACTCGTCACCGGGCGTCGCGCTGTTGGAGATGTCGCTCAGCGGCATGGATAAGGGCGTTGCCCTGGCCGACTATGCCCGGCAGCTGGACATTGACGCAAACGACGTCGTTGCGTTCGGCGATATGCCCAACGACATCCAGATGCTTACCTGGGCGGGCCACGGGTACGCCATGGAGTCCGGCCACGCGGACGCGAAGGCGGCAACAGATCTGTTGGCGCCCGCATTCGAGAACGACGGCGTCGCTCAGGTTCTGGAGGAACGCCTCGCGGCTCTGCGCAGGAACGACTAGCAACGGTAGCGGCGTAGCTAAGACCACCGCACCACCGCACCACCGCACCACCGGGTAAGGTTCAGACCGTGATCCAGAGAGCCCCATACTTACAGCTCCTTGACGCCGCAACCGGTGCGCAACGGCAACTCGCCCTGGCCCACCGCGGCTACTCCCAGGCTGGTCACGAGAACTCGATGGCAGCCTTCGCCGCCGCGGTCGAGCTCGGCTACGGATTCGTGGAAACGGACGTGAACACCACGGCCGACGGCGTCCTGATGGCCTTCCACGACGACGTTCTGGACCGCGTCACGGACGGTACGGGCCGGATAGCAGATTACACGCGAGAAGAGCTCAGGTCCATCCGGATCGGGGGAATGGAGCCCATCCCCACCCTTGAGGAAATCCTCGTCCGCTGGCCGGAGCTCCGCCTGAACGTAGACGTCAAAGACGAAGCCGCCGCCGTACTGCTGGCCGAACTCATGCACCAGCACCAGGCGTGCGAGCGCGTCCTCGTGGCCTCGTTCTCCGACCGGCGGAGACTGAAAACCCTCCGTACGCTGCGACGCCTGCGCAAGGAACGCGGCCTGAACTCGCAGGGAGCCGTGGCCAGTTCACCCGGGTATTGGGTGATGGCCGCCGTCGTACTCCTGGGCCGGCTGGGTCTGGCCCGGATGATCGCTCGGATGGCACGGATTCAGTGCGTTCAGGTTCCGCTGACCTATAAGGGGATGCGAGTGGTCACAGCGGGGTTTGTGCGCCGCTGCCACCGGGCGGGACTGCAGGTACATGTGTGGACCATCAACGATTCCTCGTGCATGAATGAGCTGCTGGACATCGGCGTCGACGGCATTCTCACGGATCGGGCAGACATCCTGGCCGGTGTCATGCGTGAGCGCGGGAACTGGCCCCAGGCGACTTAGAAGACTCCGAGCGGTTTCAGCAGGTTCCGCAGATTGTCCAGCATTTTTGGACCATAGCGGCGCAGGTTCCGCTCGTCCGCCTGTTGCAATAACCGCATCCAGGACGCATACCGGTTCAGGCGCGCAAAACACATGGCCGGTTCCAACATGTACCGCAGCTCCGTGATGGGCGCGTACTGGGTCCAGTGCTCCAGATAGGCGTTCATAACCCTGCGAATTCGAAGGTCGTTGGCCGGTGCACGCCATTCCTCCATCATCACGTTCAGAGGAACCAGCATCGAAGACAGCGGGTGGGCGCGGAATGAATCGGCGAAGTCAAAGTACTTCAGCGGCTCAGTGGAACTACCCGGGATGAAGGCGTTGTTGTGGTGGAGATCGTTGTGTTCGAGGGTCAGCGGAATACCCACGGAGGCCAGGGCATCTGCCGCCGCCGAAATCTCCGGTAGCTCTGCAGCGATGGACGCGATCTCATCCGCACCCAGATGAATGGGGTGGTCCGCGGGCATCATGGCGTGCATGCCGAGTTGGTTTTCCACCCGGTTGGCGGCCGACGCCGGATCCAGGGTGAACAGACCCGACTGGAACAGCTTTTCCTCATGCGGGATCAGCTGCAATTGCAAGTCAGCGAAGTCTGACACCACGCGGGACCAGAGGGTGTAGTCCGTACTTTTCAGCGTGGCCAGAGTGGCGCCGTGGTCCGGCGAAAGCATCCAGCCGCGCTCGGGCTCAATGGCCAGCGGCATCACCACGTGTTCAGGAACCAGTTCCGCCATCGCGGAAACTACAAGTGCCTCTGAGAACTGTCCCGGATTATTTTCCTTGAACCACAATTTGCCATGATCTGTGGGTACAACCAGCAGGGTGGACCAGAACTTGAACGGAGGCTGCTCGGTAGGCTCGGTCTGCTTCAGACCATAACTATCCAGCACGACGCCGATCCACGCCTGTGCTTCCGCGCGCCACTCAGCGCCTGCCCACCGATCAACCAATTCCGTCACAGGTTTGAGTCTATTGCGCTAGCCGAGCTTGCTTGGCACCCCGCCGGTATCATCGGGCGAATCGACGGATTCGGTGCCCCGCCAACGGGCGATTGCCGTCATCCCGTGGAAGATCAGCAGGGCTGCCGCCGTACCGAGCGCAATGCCCTCAAACCGTAGATCTCCCACCGTCCAGGTGAAGTTGGCGATGCCGATGATCAGCGAAACACCGGCTACGGAGAGGTTGATGGGGTTGGAGAAGTTGACCCGATTCTGAACCCAGATCCGTACCCCGAGGATGCCGATCATTCCGTACAGCACCACGCCCGCACCACCGAGTACGCCAGCTGGCACGGTAGCGATCACTGCCCCGAACTTTGGGAAGAGACTGAGTAGGACGGCCACTATCCCGGCCACCCAGTAGGCTGCCGTCGAGTACACGCGCGACGCCGCCATCACACCGATATTCTCGGCGTACGTGGTGGTTCCGGAGCCTCCGCCAGCACCGGCGAGCATAGTGGCAAGCCCATCGGCCATCAGCGCCCGGCCGGTCACAGGGTCCAGATCACGCCCGGTCATCGACGCCACGGACTTCACATGGCCAATATTTTCGGCAACCAGGACCAACACCACGGGGACAAAAAGTCCGACGACGGACAGGTGGAATTCCGGTGTGTGGAACTCCGGCAGACCCACCCAGGCGGCCTCATTGATGGCAGCGAAATTCACCTCTCCGCGCAGTATGGCCACTAGGTATCCCACCAGAACGCCGACCAGAATCGACAGTCGGCCCAGGATGCCGCGGAACAGCACGGTGGTCAGAAGGATGGCAATGACGGTTGCCAGCGCTGTAATTGGTGCCTTGTCGAAGCTGTCTTTGGCAGTGGGCGCCAGGTTCAGGCCGATCAGTGCCACGATGGAACCGGTGACGACCGGAGGCATGACCAGCTGAATCCAGTGCGGTCCGGCTTTGTGGACCACAAGACCGATGAGCGCCAGAACAGCACCGGCCATGATGATGCCGCCCAGGGCACCGGCCATGCCGTAGTCCGACTGCGCTGCCGCAATGGGTGCGATGAACGCAAAGCTCGAGCCCAGATAGCTCGGCACCCTACCCGCGGTAATCACCAGAAAAAGGATGGTGCCTACGCCGGAGAAAAACAGGGTGGTCGACGGCGGGAAACCCGTGATCAGGGGAACCAGAAAAGTGGCACCAAACATCGCAACAACATGTTGGGCGCCGATGCCGATGGTCCGCGGCCAGCTCAACCGCTCATCCGGTGCAACGTAACTATCCGGGCGAACTGTCTTCCCATCGCCGTGGAGAGTCCAGTTAGTACCCAGCATGTGATGCCTTTCGGTAGGTTTCCACAACGCCGCCAGTGGGCGCCGTCGAAAATCCTACCGTGCCGGAGAGGCTAGACCGTTGTTGTTGCCACCTCGTAGTCAAGCCGGGGGCGCCGGTCATGCCAGGCATTCTCACCGGGCTTGCCGAGGTTGATCACCATGAAGGTCTGGTTGGTAGTGCCGCCGTGGAAATCGGCGTCGACCCCCAAGGTGTTAAAGCCGGCCATGGGACCGGCCGCGAGGCCCACCGTACGAGCGGCCATGATGAAGTAGGCGGCCTGAAGATGGCCGTTGTCGTTGCCCATGGACAGTCGTGCAGCCTCGTTGTCATCAAACGCGGCCTTGCGCTCGGCTGCGTGCGGGAACAGCGCAGGAAGATGCTCGTGCCAGTGGGTGTCGAAGCTCAGGATCGCCGCCATGGGAGCAGCCGCAGTTTTTGCAGCGTTACCGCCAGCCATGTGCGAGACCAGAGTTGCACGTGCCGTCTCCGACTTCACCCAGGTGATGCGCATCGGCTGGATATTCATGGCAGTGGGCCCCATTTTGGTGAGCTCGTAGATGGCGCGCATCTGCTCCTCCGTCACGGGTTCATCTGTGAAGGCGTTGGCCGTGCGTGCTTCCAGGAACAGAGTGTCCACTGCCTCACTGTTCAGGATCAGCTGGTCCTGAAGGATGAACTCGTCCACGATCACATCGACGCTCATGGTGCTGCCTTTCACTGGAGAAAATCATCTCGCTAGTGGCAGCGTCCACGGGCGGGGCCTGATTCCTGGCCCGGGTGTGAATTGGTTCACCTAGCACTACGGCCGCGTATAGTTCTTCTATTCCTTCCGTGACTCGGAGTCAATCGGCATGGGTGTATTGGGACGTGGTGGGTTTCCGCGCGTCTTGAGCAGGCTAGCGACAGTGGCTACGGCGATCGTGGCGCCGATGAAGAGCAGTGAAAACGAGATGGGGATCTCGGGGACCCACAGCAGGGGATGCCCGTCGTTGATGAACGACAACTCGTTGACGTGCAGGGCGTGGAAGACTAGCTTTACACCGATGAACGCGAGGATGACCGCGAGGCCCTGTGCGAGGTAGACCAGACGCTGGAGCAATCCGCCGATGAGGAAGAACAGCTGTCGAAGCCCCATCAGTGCGAACGCGTTAGCGGTGAACACAATGTACGCCTCGCTGGTGAGCCCGTAGATGGCAGGGATCGAATCGACCGCGAAGATGAGGTCGACGAAGCCGATAGCGACGATGGTGAGCAGCATCGGGGTGACAAACCGTTTACCGTCCTTCTTTACGGTGAGTTTGTCTTCGTGGTACTCGTCGGTCACCGCGAGGTGGCGGCGCACGAAGCGCATAAAACGGTTATTAGCAGGGTCTGTTTCGTGGCTGGAGAATGCCTGCCGGTAGGCCAGAAAAAGCAGCAGAGCGCCGAAGATGTAAAAGATCCAGGATAGATTCTCAATCAGAGTGGCGCCGACCGCGATGAAACCACCGCGGAGGATAAGAGCAATGATGATACCGATCATCAGCACCTTCTGCTGGTAGATCTTCGGTACGGCGAACGCGCCCATGACAAGCAGGAACACGAAGAGGTTGTCGATCGAGAGGGCCTTCTCGGTGAGGTATCCGGCAAAGTACTCGCCGCCGAATGTCCAACCAGAGACCACACCGATGCCGATGCCGAATAGCAGCGCAAGCCCGATGTAGAACGCCGACCAGCGCGCAGACTCACCGATAGTCGGCTCGTGGGGTTTACGAACGTGGGCGAAGAACTCGTAGACGAAGAAGACGATCGTCACAGCAATAGTGATGACCCAGACCAAGAGTGTGACCTGCATGGGGTGCTCCAAAGCAATTGGCGTGGATATGGCGCCAAGGTCTCCTCCGTTCAGACCGGATTAAATGAGTCCAGTTCAGAACCGGTGGCCCGGAATGCAGTGGTGCATTCGTATTGACGGGCCGACCGCGGGCGGGAGTACTCCCCTTGTTCTATGACAGTCTAACTACTAGCCGATGGCGTCGTCCACCAGAGCCTTTGCCTCAGCCTGCACTTGAGCCAGGTGTTCATCACCTCGGAAAGACTCCGCATAAATTTTATAGACGTCCTCCGTTCCCGAGGGCCGCGCCGCAAACCAGGCGTTCTCGGTGGTCACCTTCAACCCGCCGATCGCGGCACCGTTCCCCGGCGCCTCCGTCAACCGTGCAGTAATTTCTTCGCCCGCCAGTGTGGACACGGAAACGTCCGACGGCGATAGCCGGCCCAACGCGGCCTTCTGCTCGCGGGTGGCGGCAGCATCAACGCGGGCGTACGACGGCGACCCAAACTCAGTGGTCAGCCCTGCGTACCGCTGCGACGGGGATTCTCCCGTGACCGCTGTTATTTCGGCGGCGAGCAGCGCCAGCAGAATACCGTCCTTATCCGTGGTCCACGGGGTGCCATCGAGTCTCAAGAATGACGCCCCCGCCGATTCCTCGCCGCCGAAAGCACCCTCTCCGGACAGCAGCCCCGGAACGAACCACTTGAACCCCACCGGAACCTCCACCAGCCTGCGGCCCAGTTTCCCGGCAACTCTGTCGATCATCGACGACGATACAAGGGTCTTGCCCACCGACGCATCTGACCTCCAGCCTTCACGGTTCCGGTACAGGTAATCGATAGCCACGGCCAGATAGTGATTCGGATTCATCAGGCCCGCGTCCGGGGTGACGATCCCGTGCCGGTCGGCGTCGGCGTCGTTCCCCGTGGCAATGTCGTAGCCCGCGCCCCCGGACATCGTCTGGATGAGTGAGGCCATGGCCGACGGCGAAGAACAATCCATCCGGATCTTCCCGTCCCAGTCCAACGTCATGAAACCCCACTGCGGATCTACTTTCGGGTTCACGACCGTCAAATCAAGGTTGTGGCGCTCGCCGATAGCACCCCAGTAATCAACGGACGCTCCGCCCATGGGGTCTGCTCCAATGCGGATCCCGGCGTTCCGCACCGCATCCAGATTCAGAACTGAGGGAAGATCTTCTACGTAGTTCTGGAGGAAATCGTAGGTTCCAACATGATCAGATTTCCGGGCTTCGGCCAGCGGTATCCGCAGCACATGGCCAAGACCGGATTCCAGGTGCTCATTGGCGCGGGCAGCTATCCATGAGGTGGCGTCCGAATCTGCGGGGCCGCCGTGCGGTGGGTTGTATTTGAAGCCGCCGTCTCCCGGGGGATTGTGCGACGGCGTCACCACGATTCCGTCGGCCTGTTCCCTCTGCGACGAGTTGTGTTGAAGGATGGCGTGTGAAACAGCCGGTGTGGGGGTGAAACCATTGCGGGCGTCCACGAGCACGCGGACACGGTTGGCCGCAAGAACCTCAAGGGCAGTGTTCTCTGCCGGCTCACTCAGGGCGTGCGTATCCTTGCCCATGAACAAGGGGCCGGTGATGCCTTGTCCCTGTCGGTACTCAATGATCGCTTGCGTGGTCGCAGCAATATGAGCCTCGTTGAAGGACCGTTTAAGCGATGAACCGCGATGGCCTGATGTTCCGAACGCCACCCTCTCATCCGGGTTCGACGTGTCTGGGACGTCGTCGAAATACGCGTCCAGGAGAGCGGAGATATCGACGAGGTCGCTGGGCTGGGCTACGGTGCCTGCACGTTTATCCATGGGATCAGCATGCCAAAGAATTGCTCCAGATGCTGCGGATAGACTGGAGAGGATTTGTATCAGCGGAGGGACAGCATGAGCAGCAGTACTAACGAGCCGAGCGGCGGGGACGGGCACGACGACGCCTCTGCGCCTCCGCACCCGCATTCCAACCCTTATGCCGAGCAGGGGTACCAGGGCCAGTCTTACCAAGGACAGTCTTATCAGGGTCCGCCTCCCGGTGAGAACCAGTACCAGCAGTACCCGCAGCAGTACGGGCCGCAGCCGGGTTATTACCCACCGGCGTACGGGCAGCCCGTATACATGATGCCGCCAGCGGCACCGAAGAATCTGAGCATCACATCGCTGGTCCTCGGCGTCGCATCCATGGTGGGATTCGCATTCTTTCTGGTCCCGCAGGTGCTGGCCGTCATTTTTGGGCATCTTGGTTTGAAGCGCGAGCCCGAGGGCAGGGGCATGGCTATTGGCGGTCTTGTCATGGGGTATATCTGCATCGCCGGATGGCTCGCCGTCGTGATCTTGTACGCCTTGATTATCGGTATGGCGCTGAGTACCTCGGAGATCAGCGACTCGTACAACACCTAGCCCTCCCCTCCAGCCGAAGTCACCCTTTGTCGACGAGGTCACCCCGGCGCGGGGTGTCCTCGCGGCTCAGGGGTGACCTCGGCCGGGGCGGACAGAGCTAGAGGATGATCTCGCGCTTGAGGATCTTGCCGGTCGGGCCCTTCGGCAGCTCATCCGTCAGCACAATTCGCCGC
This sequence comes from Arthrobacter roseus, assembly GCF_016907875.1. Classification (NCBI taxonomy): domain Bacteria; kingdom Bacillati; phylum Actinomycetota; class Actinomycetes; order Micrococcales; family Micrococcaceae; genus Arthrobacter; species Arthrobacter roseus. The sequence continues at coordinate 467,269 of NZ_JAFBCU010000001.1, forward strand.
GGGTACTTGTACGCAGCAACCCGTTCCTTGGCGAAGTCCTGGATTTCCTGCAGCAGGGTTTCCGTCGCCGAATCGCTGTCTGGCCGGTATTCCGGCTTCAGCCCGACGACGGCCACAATCTCCTCGCCCTGCATATCATCCGGCACGCCAATGACGGCAGCTTCGGCGACGGCGGGGTGGCTGTACAGGACTTCCTCAACCTCGCGCGGATAAACGTTGTATCCGCCGCGAAGGATCATGTCTTTCTTGCGGTCGACGATGAAAATGTTCCCCGCCTCATCGAAGCGAGCAAGGTCACCGGTGCGGAACCAGCCATCAGGGATAGCGGCGGCCGTAGCGTCGTCGTTGTTCCAGTACCCCTTCATGACGCACTCGCCGCGGACGGACAGTTCCCCGACGTCGCCCGTTGCCACATCGTTGCCGTCTCCGTCAAGCATGCGTACCTCCACACCCTGCACTGGAGTCCCGATGGAACCGGGCTGACGCTCACGGTCCTTCCGATTGAAGCTGACGACGGGAGACGTCTCGGACAGGCCGTAGCCCTCAAGCAGGTCCGCGCCGAAGACCTCTTCGAATTCGCGCAGGATCTCCACCGGCAGGGCAGAGCCCCCGGAGACAGCAGTTTTCAGGGACGAGACATCCGCGCTCTTTATCGACGGATGCCGCAGCATGGCAATGTACATCGTGGGCACACCCGCGAAGATCGTGACCGCGTCCCGTTTGATGACCTCGAGTGCCTTGGCCGGGTCGAACCGCGGCATCAACGTCACCGTTGCGCCAGTGGCAACAGCGGCGTTGAGGGCGCACGTCTGCCCGAAGACGTGGAAGAACGGGAGACCACCGAAAATCACTTCGCCAGCGTCGATGCCAATGAGCTGACCCGAAACGGAGGCGTTGGATATGAGGTTCGCGTGCGTCAGTGCCGCGCCCTTGGGGCGACCGGTGGTGCCGGACGTGTAAAGGAGCACCGCGACGTCGTCGTCTGCTGCTTCTGCCACTTCAGGCCGTGGGGCGGCCTGCATGAGTTGCTGCATGAACGTTCCGCCGTCGACGGTGATGACTTCGATGGGACCGCCCTGGTCCGCTGAGGAGGTCTCGGCGCCGCTGAGCACTTCCGCAGCGACGCCGTCCCAGGCAAATACCACGCGCGCGCCCGAATCCGTGAGGTGGTAGGCGACTTCTCGGGCCTTGAGCAGTGGGTTCATGGGGACCACCACCGCCCCGTATCGCAACACCCCGTAGTAAATGAATGCCATCTGAGGGATGTTAGGCATGATGAGCGCAACCCGATCGCCCGGTTTGACGCCCTTCTGCCCCAGAACCGTGGAAACCCGCTGGCTCATTTGCTCCAGCGCAGCATACGACAGTTCGACGTCGTCGAGCTTGATCGCGACAGTTTCCGGGTATTTCGCTGCGGTAGAAACAAGGTTAGTGGCGAGGTTGGGCATGTGGGTCTCCTGAGCGTGGATGCATCCTACTAATGAGTAACATTCTGTGTCATGCCTCACATCCGCGCAACTCTGAGGTCACCCCTCAACAATAGGGGGTGACCTCAGAGAAAGACCCTGACTTCAAGAACCGAAAAGCACCAGCAGGAGCGTTTAGCGAATCCCGCTCATAAGCTTCTTGATGGCCGGGGTAGCGATGGCGAGGACGATACCCAGAACGATGGCGGCGATACCGCTGAACGAGAAGTAGGGGATCTCGTTGTCCGCGTCATAGAAGCCTGCGAGGATGCCGGCAATGGTGGTTCCCAGCGATACCGAGAGGAAGAACAGGGCAACCATCTGGGTGCGGAAGGCGTCCGGTGCCAGCTTGGTCGCAATGGACAGACCAATGGGTGAAAGGAACAGTTCAGCGAACGTGAAGAACAGCAAAATCATGGCCAGGGCGATCAGAGGCGTGCTGTTGGCGCCGCCGCCGGAGAACGGGATAAACATCAGGAATGCGATACCCATGAATACCAGCCCGAACGCGAACTTTAGCGGGGAGCTCGGCTGGCGCGAACCAAGCTTGGTCCACACCGCTGCGAACACGGCGGCGAAGATGATGATGAACACGGGGTTGATGGACTGGACCCAGCTGGCCGGCATTTCCCAGCCAAAGAATGTGCGGTCCAGACTTTTGTCGGCGTAGATCGCGACGACGGTGAACTGCTGCTGGAAGAGTCCCCAGAACGCTGCCGAGGCAAGATACAGGGGAATGAACGCCACTACGCGGCGGCGACCGGTGCTGTCCAGCTTCTCGCTGGAGAGGATCACTGCAAAGTACGCGACAGACGCGATGACGGCAAGGATCGCCATGACGAGCGCGAGGTTGGCCGGCGTGACCACCCCGGTCACGAACGCAAGGATGATGACGACAACGCCAGCAACAGCAATACCGGCCCACCTGGTGTATTTCGAGCGGGGCAGGGGGTTGGTGACGTGGTGGGCTTCGGCGGGCAGTTTCTTGCGCGTCAATGTGTACTGGGTGAGTCCGATGGCCATACCGACGGCAGCCGCGCCAAAGCCGAAGTGGAATCCGAGCGATGTCTGCAGTGCTCCGGTGATGAGAGGGCCGATGAGCGCACCGATATTGATGCCCATGTAGAAGATGGAGAAGCCGGCGTCGCGGCGTTCGTCGCCTTCTTTGTAGAGGGTGCCGACGAGCGATGTTGCGTTGGCTTTTAGTCCACCGGAGCCCACGCCGACGAGGATGAGGCCGATGGCCAGGCCGACACCACCGGGCAGGACTGCCAGCGCGATGTGGCCGAACATGATCATGGCGGCGGAGTAGAACAGGACCCGTTCCGAGCCGAGGACGCGGTCTGCGAGCCACGCTCCGAGGATGGTGGAGAGGTAAACGCCACCACCGTAGGCGCCGACGAGGCCGGTTGCGATTGTTTCGTCGATGCCCAGTCCACCGTTTGTCGTGGAGTAGTACATGTAGTACAGCAGGATCCCCTGCATGCCGTAGAAGGAGAAGCGCTCCCAGAGTTCTACGCTGAAGAGGTTTGCCAACATTCGGGGGTGGCCCAGAAATGTCTTCTCCGCCGGTTCGGCAGAGGTGGTTGGAGTTGATGTGCTCATTTCTACTATGTTGCCACTCACCTTGTGGACTGTCATATCCCTTTTCATGAGGAGGCATTATGCTGGCTAGTTCTGTACGGTCGTTATTCCTTCGGTGAAGTGACGCTCAAGCCGCGCCGAAACGCTCAGCAGGGTAGCTTCGGAGCTCGGCCGCCCTATGAGTTGAATCCCCATGGAAAGCCCCTTCGGTGTTGTGTGGGTAGGGATGGTCAACGCTGGCAGGCCGCACACGTTGACCATGGATGTGTAGGGCGTGTATTGGCATTGCCGCACGTAGTCCGTGTCGCCGTCGTCGGTTGTGTACCAACCAATAGGCCGCGGGGTCATGGCCATCGCTGGGGTGAGGATCAGATCACATTGGGCGTACTGGGCAATAGTGTCCTCCTCGAATGTGCGCAGGATTCCGATGGCCTCGGCAAGGTCCGCGGCGCTCCTTGTGAGCGCCCGACGCCGGAGGGTTCGCGTGATCGGAGTGAGCGCGGCTTCCCGGTCAGATGCGATTGGTGCCTGGCTGAGTCCTGCAGTCCATACGGTCTGAAAGGCGTGGTGGTATCGGTTGTCGTAGCGGAGTTCCGCTTCAACAACGTCGTGCCCGATGGCGGTAAGCGCCTTCTCACCGCTGTCCAGTGCAGTCCTGGCGGCTTCTTCGAGCGTGATGTCCATGGTGCTGTCGAAGGGGGATGCGGTACTGAGGCCTATGCGTAGCTTTGTTCTGCCCGCGTTCCTGGATTCAAGGAGAGCGCCGAGGAAGGTGCCGTGCCCTTCGCGCGCGGCGCTGGTGGCATGGAAATTCGGTGCGTCCACCATGGCGTCCAGCAGAAGTGCTGCGTCTGTGGTTGTTCTGGCGAGTGGTCCGGCAACGACGAACTGGCCAAGATCGGATTGCCCGGAGCCGCCCGGGACCCGGCCGCGATTGGGTTTGAGACCGATCAGACCGGTGGCCGACGCTGGAATGCGCACAGATCCACCGCCATCGGTTCCGGGTGCGAAGGGGAGCATTCCAGCAGTCACTGCAGCGGCGCTCCCGCCCGAGGAACCACCGGGGCTCAAAGCGGGGTCCAGCGGATTGCGCGCTGGAGCGGCAATGAGATTTTCGCTATAGCAGCTGAGCCCGAACTCGGGAACCTGAGTTTTGCCGAGGCTGATGGCTCCGGCCTGTCGCAGGAGGGCGACCAGCGGCGAATCGGCGTCCGCAAGGGGATGGTCGACGGCGGCGGAACCGTACGTGGTCCTTACACCGGCGACGTCGGTGAGGTCCTTGTGCGCGAGCGGCAGCCCGTGGAGAAGGGTCAGTGGTTCTCCGGCGGCCTGCCGTTCATCAGCTGCGGCAGCTTCGACCATCGCGGACTCGGCGGTGACCGTGATGAAGGACCCCAAGTCAGGGTTGAGTTCCTCGATCCGGCGCAGATAGTGCTCGGTGAGTTCGCGAGCGCTGAGTTCACCGGCAGCTACAGCGTCCCGTTGCTGGAGGGCGGTGAGCTCGTGGATCTCACTCATGCAGGTGCTCCCCCGAGGAATCGTGGTTCGAGTCGTTCTTCTGTGACAGAGCCGTCATCGGACCTGCGCACAATATAGGCGCCCTTGCCGCGAATCTCACTTACGGCCTCGCTCAGGTGGGTCCGGCGATAAACAAGGCCAACGCCGTCGTCCGTGCAGTGCGTTTCACCGAGCACGCCGTCGGCCACCAACCGGTGAATCAAGGGGCGTCTGCCCGGCTCGCTGTCGTAGTGGACACCGTTGTCATAGGGGAGCAAGGCTAGTCCGTTGGTGAGCGGTCGCAGCTCCGGCCCAAATGAATCCGTGGCCCCGCCGCGGAACCAGCAGATGGATCCTGCCGAGATTCCAGCGAGCACCACGCCCGCTTCCCACACTCGGCGAAGCATGGAATCGAGACCGTGTACCCGCCAGACGGCCAGCAAATTCGCCACCGAACCGCCATTGACCCAGACCACATCCTGTTCAAGCAGGTGTCCTTCCATGTCCTCGAGGTTAGGCATGGGGAAAAGGCTGAGGTGCGTCATCCCGAAACCGGCGATGCGCGCGGCCTCATCCATGTCGCGCTGAAAGGACGGCAGATCGCCGGTGGCGGTCCCCACGTTCGTGATGCGCGGAGCGCCGCCCACCCCGGAAAGTTCGACGGCGTGGCGAACCAGGTGGTCCAATTCGAACCTGACTCTCCTGCTTGGCTTGTATCCGCCGGAGGTGGCGAGGATGGTCGGCTCTCTGGTTGGCATGGGTCCACTATAGGCTTGGAGCACCTTTCCAACGACGGCAGAATACAGGCGAGACCAAGGGAGAGCAGCATGAGCGACGTAGAGAACGTATCAGTAGGTACCATCGGCGAGGACGCGAAAATCCTTGATGTGCGCGAGGACTATGAGTGGGAAGCTGGCCATGCCACGGGGGCAGTCCACATTCCCATGGATCAGATTCCCCAACGGCTGGATGAACTGGACCCGGACGAGGACCTGCACGTGGTGTGCCGAAGCGGCGGACGCTCTGCGCAGGTCACCCAGTGGCTGAGTTCCAACGGTTACTCCGCGGTCAACGTCGAGGGCGGTATGGGTGCTTGGCTGGAGGCTGGAAAGCCCATGGAGTCCGAAAACAGTCAGGACCCGACCGTCCGATGACGCCCCGGTACGCGTTCCTGGGCCCAGAAGGAACTTTCACGGAAGCCGCACTCCTGCAGATCCCTGGTGCAGATGCGGCGACGAGAATCCCGGCGTCAAACGTCAACGCTGCGCTGTACCTGGTCCGCTCCGGCGAGGCCGACGCCGCGATGGTACCGGTTGAGAATTCCGTGGAGGGTGGCGTAACGGCTACCCTCGATGCCATCGCCACGGGCCAAGAGTTGCGCATTACCCGCGAGGTACTGGTTCCGATCAGCTTTGTACTGGTTGCTGCCCGCGACATGTCACTAACCGACGTGCGGTCTGTTTCGACTCACGGCCATGCCTGGGCACAGTGTCGGCGATGGGCCCATTCTAATATTCCGACAGCGGAATACGTGCCGGGGACCTCCACGGCGGCAGCCGCCGTCGGGCTCCTGGAGAGTGGTGCGGAATATGATGCAGCCATTTGCTCCCCACTGGTGGCCCGCGCTCGCGGACTCACGGTCCTGGCGGACAATATCGCTGACGTGCCGGACGCCGTGACACGCTTCATCCTGCTCGAGCGGCCAGGCCAACTGCCTGCACCGACGGGCACGGACAAAACCACCCTCGTCATCCCCCTGCCGGAGGACCGGCCGGGTGCTCTGATGGACATTCTGGACCAGTTCGGCACGCGCGGTGTGAACTTGAGCCGGATCGAGTCGCGTCCAACGGGGTCGTTCCTCGGAGACTATTTCTTCAGCATCGACGCCGAAGGGCACGTTGCTGACGCGCGCGTCGCAGACGCGCTGCGTGGACTTCACCGTCTCAGCCCTGGGCTGCGGTTCCTGGGGTCCTATGCGCGGGCGGACCGTTCGGAGTATGCGGTGGCGGGCCATACGGCAGATGATGCTTTCCAGGCCGCGGATCACTGGGTGAATCAAATTATCGGCAAGCAGTAGTTCAAGCCTCTTCTGATCAGTAGGCTTAGCAGTCAGATTGTGCTCTGCTGATGAAACGAGGTGGCCATGCCGAGACTGCGTCGCAGTGCCGTGGATAAGCCAGGCATCAGGCGACGTCGTAGAGGTAAGGGTTTCAGCTACACCGACGAGAACGGCAACACCGTCCGGGATCCCGAAACGCTGCAACGGCTCAGGGATCTCGTGGTCCCGCCAGCTTGGACAGACGTCTGGTTAGCAACCCACGCCAACGACCACATTCAGGCTCTGGGGACGGACGCAGCTGGCCGACGCCAGTACATGTATCACCAAAAGTGGCGGGAGACCAAGGACCGCGAAAAGTTTGACAGGGCCCTCGAATTCGCAAGTACGTTGCCGTCCGCCCGTCGGACGATCACCCGGCACCTACGTGCTGACGAAATTACCCGGGAACGCGCATTTGCTGCCGCCCTACGCATTGTCGACTCGGGAGCGCTAAGGGTCGGCTCCGCCCAATACGCACAAGCCAATGGCTCGTTTGGCGTGACCACGCTCCTTGGCAAACACGTCAAGCTCCGCGGCAACAGCATCGGGTTCGACTTCCCCGGCAAAAGCGGTCAACGGTGGCACATCACCCTGGAGGATGAAGACCTTGCCCGGGCGCTTAAACCGATGCTCCGCCGCAACGCCGAAGAGCGGGTTCTGTCCTACAAAGACGACGACGGCGCCTGGCACAGCGTGGACGGCAACCAACTCAATGAATTCCTGAGGCAAGTCACCGGCGGGGACTTCACGGCCAAAGACTTCCGGACCTGGCAGGCAACCGTGTCCGCTGCCATGGAACTCGCCCGTGCAGACGCTGGCGCTTCCAGTGACACGGCCCGGCGCAAAGCCGTCACCGACATGATGAAAACCGTGGCTGAACACCTAGGAAACACACCCGCCGTCGTCCGTAGTTCCTACGTTGACCCGCGGCTTGTCGAGATGTTCATGAGAGGTGAGGCGATCCAGACCTGTGGAATCTCGACCTCCGAACGGGCTGTTCAGGATCTTCTCAACGGTTAAGGCTTTCCATCAACCCTATTCATCATTAGGCTTTCCATAACGCGGTCTAACGCGCATCCCATCTCGAGGAGGCAGCATCATGACGGAACAGGACAACACGGATCCCCGCAAGCCAGGCGAAGGAGCCACCGCTGATTCAGAATGGCGTGGCGACGCAGGCGATCAGGGAAATGACCTGCGCTTCGGCGAAGAGCAGCAACTGATTGAGGAGCAGTCCAAGGCGAACGCGCCCGAGGGCGAGCAGGATCAGGCTGACAGCTCCCAGGGCTACACAAGCCACCAGGACCGGCATCATCCCGGCGGGTACACGGACCGCGACGAGGAAAGCTCGGACGACGGGAAGTAAAGCTAGCTGGCCCCGCGGACCAGTAGCGCACCGGCTTCAACCTCTACACTGAGCGACGTCACGGCCCCCATGGGGTCGCCGTCGAGCTGTGTCTCCAGGGGTTCAGGAACGGAAATTTGGACCTTACGCGCCACATGTAGCTCCATGACAGGTATAGGTCGTGGGTGGCGGAAAACAACTTTTCCGGCCATCCACGCCCAGCCGAGTGCCGTCCTGGGGCTGATGATCACAATATCGAGCGTGCCATCATCGAGCACGGCATTCGGGATGAAATCCACTCCACCAGGCAGTTTGCCGCAGTTGACGAAGAGAACACTTCGCACTTTTCGAACCTGCTCCGGGCCGTCGTCAATGCTGATGGACACGCGTTTGCGGCGGCCGGGAAGGTTGCGCAGACCCGACTCGCTGTAGGCGAGCCACCCAACGCTGCGCTTGAGTTCGTCTCGTGTATCCGACACCATTTTCGCGTCCAGCCCGATCCCGCCGATCACCAAGAACCCATGCGTTGAGTGGGCTCCTGTTTCCCTGTTCACCAGTTGGATTCGGGCCATGTCGATATAGCGTTGCGCGCCGTGGAGAGCCATTCGGATGTTGTGCTGCAGTTCCGTCACGTTCAAGTCCAGGTTTCTGGCCAGCAGATTGCCTGTGCCCAGCGGGACCACACCCATTGGCGTACCCGAGTGTGCCAGTTCCTGGCCAACAACCCGCACGGTGCCATCGCCGCCCCCCACCAATACGACGTCGCACCGGAGCTCCATTGCCCGCCGGGCCTGCGAGTAGCCCGGATCTACGACGGTAGTTTCAAGGATTACGGGCGGGTCCCAGCCTGCTGCCCGGCATTCCTCCGCCACGATAGTGCGAGCCTTTTCCGCATTGAATTTGATGGGGTTGACAACAAAGGCAACCCGTTGATGGCCGCGACTGGACGTCACTGGGATTGCAGCAAGTGTCAGCCGGGTGCGGCGCCGTCGGATCAGTACGACGGCGACCACGACCATGGCGAGCAGCAGTAGCACTGTGGCTATCGCTGGCACAAGCACAGATACGGAGGTCATTGTGCTTCCCAGCCTACAGTTCAGAAGGCACGTGATCCGCCGTCGTTCTTCTGTAGTCTTGGAGGGTGATCGACATCAATGACCTCCGCGACAGCCCGGAAAAGTACCGCCAGTCCCAGCGCGCACGCCGTGCCGATGAGTCGTTGGTGGAGCAGATCATCTCGGCTGACATGCTTCGCCGTGAAGCGATCAATCGGCATGAATCTCTGCGGGCTGAACAGAACGCGTTTGGCAAGAAAGTCGCTGCGGCCAATGGTGATGAAAAGCAGGAACTGCTGGCATCGGTGAAAGAACTTGCTGCTTCGGTGAAAGTTGAGGGTGCGCGGGCGGAGTCGATGAAGGCTGAGCAGGAGGCGCTCGTGCGGAGCCTGCCCAACCTCATTGAGGAAGGGGTGCCGTCCGGCGGTGAGGATGATTTCGACGTCGTCAAGACCGTGGGAACGCCCCGGGACTTCTCGGCGGAGGGATTCGAACCGCGTGATCACCTGGAGATCGGCGAACTGCTGGGCGCGATTGATATGGAGCGTGGCGCCAAGGTTTCCGGGTCGCGTTTTTATTTTTTGAAAGGCGTCGGAGCCCGGCTGGAACTGGCCCTGCTGAACATGGCCATGGAGCAGGCCATCGCCGCGGGCTTCACCCCGATGATCACCCCAACCCTGGTTCGTCCCGAAACGATGCAGGGCACCGGGTTTGACGTGGCACACGACGCCGAGATCTACCGTCTCGCCGAGGACGACCTCTATCTTGTGGGTACTTCAGAAGTGCCACTGGCGGGGTATCACTCGGACGAGATCATTGACCTGTCCGCAGGACCCACACGCTACGCGGGCTGGTCATCCTGCTATCGTCGCGAGGCTGGATCTCATGGCAAGGACACTCGCGGCATCATCCGCGTGCATCAGTTCAACAAAGTGGAGATGTTCTCCTATATCTCACCAGAGGACTCCGGCGCGGAGCACCTGCGCATGCTCGCATGGGAGGAGGAGATGCTGGCCAAGGTGGAATTACCGTATCGGGTCATCCACACCGCTGCCGGGGATCTGGGTATGTCCGCTGCCCGAAAGTACGACTGCGAGGCATGGGTCCCCACCCAGAACGCGTTCCGCGAACTGACGTCCACCTCCAGCTGCACCACTTTCCAGGCACGCCGTCTGAACATCCGCGAACGGGTTATGAAGGACGACGGCAGCAAGGGCGGGACCCGCGCCGTCGCTACGCTCAACGGAACGTTGGCCACCACCCGCTGGATAGTCGCGATCCTCGAGCACCACCAGAACGCGGACGGCTCCGTCAACGTGCCCGTTGCACTGCGTCCGTATCTCGGCGGTCTGGAAGTCCTGCCCGTCCTCTAGCGAAACCTTCCCGCCGAGATCACCCCCTACCCGCCAAATCAACCGTGTGCGGGGTGATCTCGCAGGCAGAGGGTGACGTCGGGGACGTGGACTGTGATCTACGCACTAGTCTGAGCGGCGCGCTTTCTGGTTCACTGGTCCCATGACGATTACAGCAAAATCAGGCAACGAAGACCTGCTGACAACAAATGAAATCCAACTGGTTGCTCTTGATGTGGATGGCACCCTTGTAGATCACGATGGTCGGATGTCCGACGGCGTACGGGAAACCGCATCAGCAGTGGTGAAGAGCGGACGCGACGTCATTATCGCCACCGGTCGGTCGCTTGGAGCCACTCTTCCCATTATTCAGATGATCGGAATGACGCGTGGGTACTGCGTCTGCTCCAACGGCGCCATTACGCTTCGCATCGACACGTCTCTTCCAGACGGCTACGAAGTCGTTTCCAGAGTGGTGTTCGACCCGGCCCCGGCGCTGCGGGCACTGCGGGAGCGCCTTCCAACCGCGAAATATGCTCTTGAGAATGACAAGGGCGAGTTCCTCGCCACCGAACGTTTCCAAGACGCAAGTTTCGGTGCGGCGACCAACGTCGTCGATTTCGAGCAGATGATGGAGGCAACTGCGGTCCGTGTGGTGGTTTTCAGTACCGACAGCAGCGCTGAGGAGTTCGGGGAAGTTGTCGGCTCGATTGGGCTGCACGGTGTCACATACTCCGTGGGCTGGACTGCGTGGCTGGATATCGCGGCCGCGGGCGTCACCAAGGCCAGCGCGCTCGAGGAACTCCGCCGTCACCTGGAGGTGGATCCGTCGCGGACCCTCGCAATCGGGGATGGCCGCAACGACATAGAGATGCTCGGTTGGGCAGCGCAGGGCGTTGCCATGGGCCAGGCGCCTCAGGAGGTCATGGACGCGGCAAACGCGGTGACGGAGACCGTTTACGACGACGGGGCGGCGCTGGTATTGCAGTCGCTACTCAAGGACGGTCGAGTTGAAACCGACACCGCCGATTCTTCGGATGACAACGACTGATCAGTCCGTCTCGAAAGCTCATTCACTCCGGAAAGTAACGGCCAAACGTGGTCCATGCGCTCGAACACTTCGGCTCCGGCAGCTTCCAGCGCCGCGCGGTCGCTGAGACCGCCGCCGTAACCCAGAACACGCATACCAGCGGCCCGTGCGGCACGAACTCCGTTGACACTGTCCTCAATGACAACGCATTGTTCCGCTGGAACGCCCTCGGACGCGGCAGCGTGAAGGAATATATCCGGTGCTGGTTTGCCCCGGGGAACCTCGGTGGCACTGTAGATCCGTCCTTCGAACCGGGAGCGTAGGCCGGTCAGACCCAGGGTCCGCTTCATTTTCGCGTGCGAACCACTGGAGGCGACACAGGTGCGCACGCCGTTGTCATCAAGCGCGTCCAGCAGTGCCGGGATGCCCGGCACCACCGCCAGTGACGAATCGAATGACTCATGAATTTGCGCGGTGGAATCGGCGTCGAACTGGTCAGCTAGCTCGGCGCCCATCATGGCCTCCAGCAGTCCAGCGACTTCAGCAGCGCTGCGCCCCATGTACTGGTCAACGACGTCCTGAACGGTATGCGGGTACCCAAGCTCGGTGAGCAATTGTGCTTCCACCGCTGTTGTGAGCGTTTCGCTGTCCACGAGCACGCCGTCGCAGTCAAAGATGATCAAAGATTCCACACGCTATCTTTCGTAGGGGAGTGAGGAAACCGGCAGCGAAGCGGGGCCGTACACGAGGTCCAGCAACCGCGCTGCCGCGGGCCGGCACGCCCATTCCTCGGCCCAGTGTGACCGGACCACGGCCTTGCTGACGGCCTGGGTGGTGATGCCGAGCTCCTCGCCAATGAGTTTTTGTTGCCCGCGCACACCGGGCGTGAGTAGATCCAGTACATTCCATTCAGCCTCCGTGCGGGTGGCCACAATCTGCCCCAGCAGCCGCAACACCGCTTCTGCCTCCGCGGCGACGTCGTCGTCTGGTCCTGAAACGGCAAGGGGAATACGTTCACCCGTCTTCTGCGCACGGTTCACGGCGCGGCGTGCGTAGACGAGCCCGTAGCCCTCGGCCTCGAGGATGTTCTCGGGGATCGGTACGTGGAGCTCACCAACGCCAACGCCGACATGCCAACGCCGGTGGCGGATCGCGGTGAGTGCGACGTCGACCGCTGTTTTTGCGTTGGCGACGACGCCCTGCGCTTCATCGCCAACGGAGCGCTGAAATGGCACGACGGTGGGGAGGTGCCGGAGTGCTTTGATCAGCTCGGGCACCATGTCCCCGACCTCGCGGGAATCCCGCTGATTGATGGTCAGCACAAACAACATGCGTTTAGTATGCCCGATGGGCGGCAGTGAGAGGGCTAGCGACCCTGGGGCTGCACGTCCGTGTTCTCGGCGTTGTCCTCAACGTCGCGGCCCTGCGGCTGGTCCTCATCGCTGCGCTCGCCCTCAGCCTTGAACCGCTCCAGGGAAGCTTCAACTTCAGTTTCGGCAGCTGCGCGGTCAGCCCAGCCCGCCGCCTCTACCCACTTGCCCGGTTCCAGATCCTTGTACTTCGTGAAGAAGTGCTTGATCTCGTCCAAAAGGAAGTCGGAAACGTCGGAGAGTTCCTTGATGTGGTCAAAGCGCGCGTCCATGGGGACGCACAAAACCTTGGCGTCTCCGCCGCCGTCGTCGACCATGTTGAACACGCCAATAGGGCGAGACTCCACCAGTACGCCGGGGATGAGGTCGTAGTCCTGTAGCAGCAGGAGGGCGTCCAACGGGTCGCCGTCTTCACCCAGGGTGTTCTCGAAGTAGCCGTAGTGCGTGGGGTACTGCATCGAGGTGAACAGCACGCGGTCCAATCGGAGCCTGTGCGTCTCGTGGTCGATTTCGTACTTGACGCGGGAACCCCTGGGGATTTCGATAGTCACGTCGATATTCATGTGGCTGACTCCTGGATAAGCGGGAAGGGGCGTGGAAAAGGCAATACCAATGTATCTGCCCGCGCCGTTTAGTCTTAAACATATATGTCTTGTCCAGTGAAGGGGAGCCGATGACGCCCACAGCCCGGCGCCTCACGGCGGTTCTGCTAGCGATGGTGCTCGCTGTCTTGGTAGTGCCCCTGGCTGTTTATGCCGGTCCTGCGGTGATCTCGTCCGTGATTCCCAAGGACCCGCGGCCGACGACGGTCCCTACACCTGCGATTCAGCTGGCCCCAACGGAAGTCACCATGCCCACGGTGGTCACCGGGCTCAACGCGGATGCGCCCCGGCCCTCAAGGAAGGCTTTGACCGCGCTCCTTCCGCCACTCTTGAAGGTCGACGGCGAAGGTGACTTCACCGGCGTCGTGCTGGACGCCCGAGGCGGTGATGTCCTTTTTGACCAGTTGGCAGCGGAACCAAGGATCCCGGCGTCCAACCAGAAGCTACTGACTGCCACTGCTGTGGTTTCCACGCTGGGACCAGATCGGCGTTTCGAGACATCGGTGTATTACGGCGCGGAACCGGGAAGTGTGGCGCTGCGTGGCGGTGGCGATGTGCTGCTCGGGTCGGGGAAGTCCAAGCCCAACGCCGTCGTGGGGCATGCGGGTCTGCAAACTCTGGCAGAGCGCACAGTGACGGCGCTGACGCAGGGCGGAAAGCCTCCCGGGGAGGCTCTGAGGGTGGTCGTGGATGATTCACTCTTCACGGGTCCGGTGTTGCACCCCAGCTGGCAGCAACCGGATATCGACTCCGGGCAGATCGCGCCCATCTATCCGCTGGCCCTGAACTCGGCCTGGCTTGAAGGCGCAAACCCGAATGACGAACGCCACCGTGACCCAGCACTTGCTGCTGCCCAAGCGTTCCGGGACGCGCTGTCAGCGGCGGGGAAGGCCCAGGGTGTGACAGTCGCGGAGGGCGTTACCCGTGGAGCCGCGGATAAAGACTCCGACAGGCTGGCCTTCGTCGGGTCGGCCCGCGTGGTGGACCAGGCGGAGCACATGCTGCTCGTCTCGGATAACTACCTCGCTGAAGCGCTGGCACGAATGACGGCCATCGGTGCCGGCGAAGTGCCCTCATTTGCCGGTGGAACGGGCGCGGTGGTGGCGGCCGTGGCCAGACTGGGGGTTTCTGTAGATGGGCTGGTGCTCGCCGATGCTTCCGGGCTGTCGCTGCGGAACGCAATGAGCGCGGCGCAGCTTGCCGCCGTCGTGCGCACCATGATCAATAGTGACCGGCCCGGCCTGCAGGAAGTCCTCGACGGCCTGCCGGTTGCATCCCTGGATGGCTCGCTCGCGGAGCGATTCGATGACGCGGCAGGGGCCGGCGTCGTCCGCGCGAAGACTGGCACACTGTTCACGGCGACGTCGCTGAGTGGGTACGTTGTGGACCGCGATGGTCGGTTGCTCGTTTTTTCGTTCATCGGCAACGGGCTTGCCTCAAATACGCTTCAGGCGCGCGCTGCGGTTGACGCAGCGGCGTCCGCTCTGGCTGGTTGCGGCTGCCGCTAGCATTCACCGGTGGGCGAACTGCCGCCGCATGGCCGAGTTTTTGTGGTCTGATGGGAAACATGGAGACCACATCTGAGCCTGCCACCGTCCAACTGGTCAACTGGGAACTTGCTGCTAGCACGGCGGCAAAGCTTGCCCCGGCTGGTCCATCCCTGTCCAAGCGAGAGATCGCCGACGTCGTGGCCAGCCTGCGCGAAGCGGCTGAAGTCTCTGTTGAGCACGTTCACCGCATCACCGGGCTGGAGGCTGCGCGGGACCTACGCGACTCTCAGGTATTGGTGGTGGACAGGGCATCGTGGGCCAAGGCCAACTCGCAGAGCTTTCAGGCACTCCTGCAGCCAACGATGGACAAGTTGGCGAAATCAAAGTCGGAACAGTTGCAGAGTACGGTCGCTGAACTCGGTGGAACCGTCACCGGCGCCCAGTTCGGCGCCATCCTCGCGTTCCTCTCCTCCAAGGTCCTTGGCCAGTACGACCCCTTTGCCTCCGTCGGAGACGCCGCTGCCCCGCCCTCGGCCGGACGCCTGCTGCTGGTGGCGCCCAACGTTGTCAGCATCGAGCGCGAATTGAACGTTGATCCCGCCGATTTCCGGCTCTGGGTCTGCTTGCACGAACAAACCCACCGGGTGCAGTTCGCCGCTGCACCATGGCTCCGGGACCACATGGTGAACCAGATCAGCCAGCTCTCCGGCGGCCTCATGGACAAGGCAGACACCCTGCAGGAACGTCTTGGCCAGCTCGTGAAGAACCTCGGCTCGGCGCGGGGCCAAGAAGTTGAGGGCGTACCGTCGCAGCCAGCCGGGCTGATGTCGTTGCTGCAGGACTCAGAGGACAAGGCGCGCATGTCGCATCTGACAGCCGTCATGAGCCTGCTTGAGGGCCACGCCAACGTGGTCATGGATGCCGTGGACGCCAGTATCGTCCCCTCCGTTATAACTATTCGCCAACGCTTCAACGCCCGCGGCAAAACCCGTAGCCCGCTGGACAAGTTCATCCGCCGTGTCATGGGGCTGGATGCCAAAATGCGTCAGTACAGCGACGGCGCGCGATTTGTCCGTGCCGTCGTCAAGGAAGTAGGTATGGAGGGCTTCAACCGTGTGTGGGAACGGGAGGAAAACCTGCCCACGGAGAAGGAAATCCATACCCCGAAGCTGTGGATGGAGCGTATGGCGCTCGACGCCGGGTGAGTCAGCGTCCACGCGGACGTCTCAACCCGCTCATAGGGAAGGCCCGTCATCAACTGAGGCAGGCGTTGGCGGAGTACACGCCCGCCGCCGGCTCCCGGACGGGTGTAGCGCACGCCGGGGATCGCCCTCTGATTTTGGTGGCCTGCAGCGGCGGACCTGACTCCTTGGCCCTGGCCTTTATCGCTTCGTTCTTTGCCAGCCGGGGAGATTATCGTGTTGGCGCCGTCGTCGTCGATCATGGGCTCCAGGACGTCAGTGCCAAGGTGGCTGCCACCACTGCGACCAAACTTCAGGACCTGGGCCTGTCTCCCGTTGAGGTCCGGACCGTGACTGTCGCGCAGACGGGCATGGGACCGGAAGCGGCAGCCAGATCCTCTCGGTATAACGCTCTGGACGCAGCCATTGAAGAGCACGGCGCCGTAGCCGTTCTCTTGGGGCACACCCTCGATGACCAAGCAGAACAAGTGCTCTTGGGCCTTGCACGTGGTTCAGGTACCCGCTCTCTGGCGGGCATGCCTGCCAGACGGGGCAAATATTTACGGCCGTTCTTGGAGCTCCGCAGGCACGAAACACTCGAAATTTGTGACCTCGAAAATCTGGACCCATGGCATGACCCCACCAACACAGACCCACGATTTGCCCGAACCCGGGTCCGCAGCGACATCCTGCCGCTCCTCGAAGACCAGCTGGGGCCGGGCATCGCTGAGGCGCTGTACCGGTCATCGAAAATCCTTGCGCAGGATGCGCAGTACCTGGACTCCCTTGCGCAGGACCATTATGTTCGCATGCGCACCGTCGATGAGGGTGAGATACATCTCAGTGAAGTGGAACTCCGTGAGCTTCCCGCGTCGCTACGCCAACGCATCATGGCGCTCGCCGTCGCTGAGCTAACTGGCTCGCGGCCGCCTTTCGAACGCCTGATGGCGGCAGAGTCGCTGCTCAAGCGGCAGGGCTCTGCCGGGCCGGTGGAAGTGGGTGGGCATGTCCGCGTCTACCGAGAATCCCTCAGTCAGCGTGTTCCCCGGGCAGGCCGTGCCTGTGGCACTCTAGTGTTTATCAAGAACCCCAAAATTAAGACTCCGGGAGCATGTGGTGGAATCCAACGACGTTCAGGCTGATCTCAAGCACGTTCTGTATACCCGGGAACAAATTGAGGGCAGAGTCAGGGAACTGGCCGATGAAATCGACCGGGACTACGAAGGCCGTGATCTGCTGATCGTGGGCGTCCTCAAGGGTGCCGTCATGATCATGGCAGACCTGGCGCGGGCACTTCACAGCCACGTCACGATGGATTGGATGGCGGTGTCCTCCTACGGTTCTGGAACACAGTCATCCGGCGTTGTCCGCATCCTGAAGGATCTGGAAACAGACCTCATGGGCAAGCACGTCCTCATCGTCGAGGACATCATCGACTCCGGTCTGACGTTGTCCTGGTTGAAGGCCAACCTGCAGTCACGGGGACCGGCGTCGTTGGAAATCTGTACACTCCTGCGCAAGCCTGAGGGTGCAAAGGTTGAAATCGACGTCAAGTACGTCGGTTATGACATTCCCAACGAGTTCGTTGTGGGCTACGGTCTGGACTTCGCCGAGAAGTACCGCAACCTGGACTTCATCGGCACTCTGGCTCCGCATATCTACGAGTAGCCGGACTGCAGGTTTCTGTACGCCCAGAGGGAACTATTGGCCACCGCCGTGCGTGGTGGGTGGCATAGAGTGTATAGCTAGTCGTCGGGCGTGTCCCCCAAGGGCCGCGCCATCATCCATGCTTGTCAGCAGGAGGGATGGGCAGAGGTGCCCTCAAAGCGCATGAAATTCAAGAATGTCTTCAAGGGCCCGATCATCTGGATCGTCCTCGCGGTGGCCGCACTCCTGCTCATATTCCCCACGATTTCCGGCAGCGGCGCCGTGCGCGTGGACACGTCTGTTGGCCTGGAGCTACTCCAGGACAACAAAGTCAAGGAAGCCAAGATCTACGACGGCGAGCAGCGCGTGGATCTGACGCTCACTGAGGGCTACAAGGATCAGGGCAAGAGCGTCCAGTTCTTCTTCAGCACGGCCCGCGCTGAGGGCGTTGTCGACGCCATAAGTGCATCGGATGTGGAGGGTTTCACTGACCAGCCGGCTGAGGACAACTGGTTCCTTGGATTCTTGGGACTGATTTTCCCCATCCTCATTCTCGGTGCCATCTTCTGGTTCCTGCTTTCGCGTATGCAGGGTGGCGGCTCCAAGATCATGCAGTTTGGCAAGTCCAAAGCCAAGATGATGAACAAGGACATGCCCCAGGTAACGTTCAATGACATCGCTGGCGCAGATGAGGCCGTGGAGGAACTCCACGAGATCAAAGACTTTCTCCAGGAACCAGCCAAATTCCAGGCAGTTGGCGCCAAGATTCCCAAGGGCGTCTTGCTTTACGGACCTCCTGGGACGGGTAAAACGCTACTGGCCCGCGCTGTCGCCGGCGAGGCCGGCGTTCCTTTCTACTCAATCTCCGGTTCTGACTTCGTCGAAATGTTCGTCGGGGTGGGCGCCTCGCGTGTCCGCGACCTCTTCGAACAGGCCAAGGCCAATGCTCCGGCGATCATCTTCGTAGACGAAATTGACGCCGTCGGACGCCACCGTGGTGCCGGCGTTGGTGGGGGCAATGATGAGCGCGAACAGACGCTCAACCAGCTACTGGTGGAGATGGACGGCTTCGACGGTAATGCGAACGTCATCCTCATCGCAGCAACCAACCGTCCAGATGTTCTGGATCCAGCGCTATTGCGTCCAGGCCGCTTCGATCGCCAAATAGCGGTGGAGGCGCCGGACCGTCTGGGCAGGCAGCGCATCCTCGAAGTCCATGCCAAGGGCAAGCCGATGGCGCCGGACGTCGACCTCGGTTCCCTGGCCAAGCGGGCACCAGGTTTTACCGGTGCCGATCTCGCCAACGTCCTGAACGAGGCAGCACTGCTCACGGCACGCTCCAACGCTCAGCTCATCGACGACCGCGCACTGGATGAAGCGATCGATCGTGTCATGGCCGGGCCGCAGAAGCGTTCGCGCGTCATGAAAGAACTGGAGCGCAAAATCACTGCCTATCACGAGGGCGGACACGCACTCGTTGCCGCGGCTCTGCGCAACACGTCGCCGGTTACGAAGATCACTATCCTGCCTCGTGGGCGCGCTCTGGGCTACACCATGGTTGTGCCGGAGGATGATAAGTACTCCATCACCCGCAACGAACTGTTGGACCAGTTGGCGTACGCCATGGGTGGCCGGGTGGCCGAGGAGATTGTCTTCCACGACCCGTCTACCGGGGCGTCAAATGACATCGAGAAGGCCACGTCAATAGCTCGTCAGATGGTGACTCAATACGGTATGAGCGAACGGGTAGGCGCGGTCAAGCTCGGCCAGGGCGGCGGCGAACCGTTCCTTGGCAGGGACCTGGGTCACGAGCGCAATTATTCCGATGACCTGGCGTTTGTTGTAGACCAGGAAATCCGTGAGCTCATCGATACGGCGCATGATGAGGCGTACGCGGTGCTCACAGAGAACCGCGACGTTCTGGACCGGCTGGCTCTTGAACTCCTTGAGAGGGAGACTCTCAATCAAGCGGACATCGCGGAAGTCTTCAGCGACGTGCGCATGCGGGACCTACGTGAGGTCTGGCTATCCAAGCCGTCGCGCCCAGTTCACAGTGAACCGCCGGTGGTTACAGCGAAGGAACGCGCACAGGCTGTGGCAGAGAACGCCCCGGACCCGGTTGATGTGCCGCCGCAGGATCAGATCGCGCACGCTGACATCCCCCAGGACTTCGATGTGGAGGAGAGTAAGCTGCCCGCTCCCGAATCGACAGATTCGGAGCACGGCGGAGGTACTCCCGGCGGCGTCGCGGGCGGCAATTGAGGCCGGCCGCGACCGCTGACGCGCTAGGATCTGCATTGTGACTGACATTGATGACGAGCTCGCTGCGGCCGAAATAGCAGATGCGGTTGGCAAGGTGGATCAACCCAGGATTCAGCGGGCTGTTCGCGAGATTCTCCTCGCTATCGGGGAGGACCCCACCAGGGATGGTTTGCTCGATACGCCCAAGCGCGTAGGGAAGGCCTATGCGGAGTTCTTTTCGGGTCTGCATCAAGACCCGGGCGAGCTTCTAGCAACCACTTTCGATATTGAGCACGAAGAGATGGTCCTGGTCAAGGACATTGCCTTCTACTCAACCTGCGAACATCATCTGGTGCCGTTTCATGGCAGAGCCCACATTGGCTACATCCCGTCCTCTGAAGGTAAGGTGACCGGGCTGAGTAAACTGGCTCGGCTGGTCGAAGTTTTCGCCCGGCGCCCACAGGTCCAGGAACGTCTCACCACGCAGATCGTGGAAGCGCTCGTGGAGCATCTACAGCCCAACGGCGCCATCGTGGTCATAGAGTGCGAGCACCTGTGCATGTCCATGAGGGGCGTGCGCAAGCCCGGAGCTATGACCATTACCTCTGCTGTCCGGGGTCAGTTGCGCGAACCAGCCACCCGCGCGGAAGCAATGTCACTGATCCTCGGAAGATAATACGGAAGGCACCATGGATTCACTCGCTGCAACACCTGGAACCGGTCCTGCGACTTCTCCGTTGCCGGTCATCCGGGCCGCAAGAAAACAGCGGACCTTCGAGGATCTGCCAACGGATCGGACCGTGGTTCTTGGAGTCCTGAACGTAACTCCGGATTCCTTCAGCGATGGGGGCAGATTTGCCCGCCCCGACGACGCTGTGGCCGCTGGGTTGCGCATGCTCTACGGCGGAGCGGACATTATCGATGTCGGCGGTGAATCGACCCGTCCCAACGCGGTTCCGGTGGACCCGGCTGAAGAGCAGAAGCGTGTTCTCCCGGTCATCGAGACCCTCGCCAAAGCTGGTGCCCTGATCAGTATCGACACCATGAATGCTTCTACGGCTGCGCTTGCGCTGGACGCAGGCGCGGGGATCGTCAATGACGTTTCCGGAACGGACATGGATCCTGACATGCCGGCGCTCATCGCAGAGCGGGGCGTCCCGTACGTTCTGATGCACGGCCGCGGGGATGCCCGCACCATGAGTGGTCTCGCGGAATACAAAGACGTCGTCGAGGACGTCCTCGCCGAAATCATGGAGGTCCGCGATCGCCTGTACAACGGCGGAGTCTCCCCTGAACAGATCATCGTTGATCCGGGACTTGGTTTTGCAAAAACGGAGGAACACAACTGGGCACTGCTTCGCTCGTTGGACCGCTTCGACGTTTTGGGTCACCGCCTGCTGATCGGCACGTCAAGGAAACGTTTCCTCGGCACGCTCCTGTCGACGTCGGGCAAAGCGGCCCCACCCGAAGAACGCGACAGCGCCACAGTGGCTACCACCGCCCTTGCTGCTGCGGCGGGCGTGTGGGGTGTGCGCGTACACGACGTCGCCGCGAACCTTGATGCTGTCAAGGTTTCCGCAGCGTGGAACGGCTGACGTGACGCACGCGCCGATGCTGGATCGCATCACTCTCAGTGGGATCAAAGCCGTCGGTTATCACGGGGTATTTGAGCATGAACGTCGCAATGGGCAGCCGTTCATGGTGGACGTGGTTCTGCACACTGATATTCGTGCGGCCGCGGCGTCAGATGATATTGAGGAGACCTCCAACTATGGGGAACTTGCCGAGCAGGTCAAGAGCATCATTACCGGGGAACCGTGCAATCTGATTGAAACCCTGGCCGAGCGTATTGCCTCCAGCATCCTGGCCTCCTTTGACGTCGCTGCCGTTGATGTGACGGTGCACAAGCCAAAGGCTCCCATCGAGGTTCCGTTCGGCGACGTTTCGGTGAGCATTTCGAGGGGCCGGGCATGACAACACCGGAAACTGTCATTCTCGCCCTTGGAAGCAACCTCGGAGATAGTGCTGAAACACTCGCCGCCGCTGTTCGAGACATTGCCGACTATCCGGGGATAAGCCTGACGCGTCTGTCACCGGTGGCGCAGACCAAGCCGGTGGGCGGTCCAGAGCAGCCGGACTACCTGAACATGGTCATAGAAGTGGTCACAGAACTCGCACCGCTGGAGGTCTTGGATCTTTGTCAGGAGACCGAAGTTCGCCATCACCGCGAACGTAAAGAACGATGGGGCGCGCGAACGCTGGACGTGGACGTCATCGTGCACGGAAATCACCAGTGCAATGACGAACGACTCACCCTTCCTCATCCGAGGGCAGCGGAAAGGGCTTTCGTACTGGAACCGTGGCTGTGGATGGATCCTGACGCTCAGCTTCGGGGGCGGTCCGTGGCGGAACTCGCGGCGCTGGCACCGGACCGGGACGGGATCAGGCGCTATGAGCCGTCGTCCTCCGGCGAATCCGCCGAGGCCTAGCCCTCATGCGTAGCATTAGGTACAGCTGGCTGACGACCATGGCTGTCGTGGCGGCACTTGCCGGCTGGATCCTGAACCTACTGGCAACCAGCTACGGATTCCCGGCTCCCAGCCTTCACCTCGTATCGCTATTGACCATGGCTTTTATTGTGGTCTTGACTCTCGGCCTGGGGCTGAAAGTGCGCGCCTGGCGCAACGGCAAACGTAACAAAGCGTTGGATCCGATTCTGGCTACGCGCACCCTGATTCTGGCTCAAGCGTGCGCCTATACCGGTGCGTTGATGTTCGGCTGGCACCTGGGAATTCTGGTGGATCAGTTCACCCTTGTGCAGGTTCGCGGGGTCACCGGAGGAATCTGGGGTTCGCTGGCCACCATTGCCGGTGGTGCTGCGATGATTGTCATTGGTCTCCTGGTAGAGCGGTTCTGTACCTTGCCGCCAGACGACGACGCTTTCACGAAAGATTCAGATGGTGCAGGGAACAGGCGTTCCGCGCGTGGTGATGAGGGGGAATATGCCTAGTGAACCGATCGATCCGCACGGTGTTGTGTGGACTGGAGTATCGCCAAAGTATTTGACGGTCCGGCTCCTTGGATGGTTGCTGTCCACGGTGATCTGGCTGATAGTGCTGGGCATTCCGCTCGTACTCGTTCTGACGGGCGTATGGACGTGGTTGGCCCCCTGGATCATCTGGTCCCTCGTCGCTTTAGAGGTCATTATCGCCGCTTGGACCGGTCTGCTGATACCGCGTCAGGTCCGCGCCATCGGTTATGCGGAACGTGATGATGACCTATTGATCCGCAGCGGCCTGTTCTTCCAACGTGCCATGGTGGTCCCGTACGGCCGCATGCAGTATGTGGATGTTGCTGTCGGACCGGTGCAACGGGCTTTCGGGCTCTGTTCCCTTAAGCTGCACACGGCTGCGCCTGGAACCAACGCGGAAATTCCGGGACTTCCCGCGGACGAGGGTGCCCGCTTGCGAGAGCAGTTGAGCGCCCGCGGCGAGGCGAGGCTGGCCGGGCTGTGAGTGTTCCGGCGGAGGAACAGAGTTCTGATCCCTCATTGACCAAGACCTCCGAGGACGTCTGGCACCGAGTCCACCCGATCTCGCCGATGGTGCGTGGGTGGCTCGCTATTCTTGCGGTCCTCTTTGTCTTCGGCCGCGACCGAGTTGAAGGTATTTTTACTGGGGATGTGCAGGATATTCCGTCTGAGGCGATCTGGTGGATTGTCGGTGCGGGGTCAGCGACCGTTTTGATCATTGCCTTGATCTTTTATCTGTCGTGGCGGTTCACGCGCTATCAGGTGACGGCTGAGCACGTGAAGGTCAACAGCGGTGTCCTGTTCCGCCAGCAGCGGCAAGCACGGTTGGACCGGGTCCAGGCAATTGACCTGGGCCAGCCTCTGCTGGCCAGGATCTTCGGGCTCGCAGAGCTGAAATTTGAAGTCGCGGATGCGGGAGAGTCTGCCGTCAAGCTGTCATTTTTGAAGCTGCAGGACGCGCGGAGGTTGCGGGCAACCATTCTGAGTAGGGCAAGTGGTGATGAGTCTCCGGAATCGCCGGACCAGCCGGAGGAAGCTGAACGGCCCATTCTCAAGCTGACTGCCGGTCGTGTGCTCGGGGCTACCCTGTTATCCGGTGCAACGGTGTTTCTCATCCTCCTCGCGGCGATCGCCGTCACGTTGTCCGTGGTGTTCGAGCAGCCGCTGGTGATTACCGGCCTGCTGCCGGTGCTCATTGGTATAGCGGCAAGTTACTGGACCATGTTCAGCAATTCCTTCAACTTTCGGGTCTCTGTCCTCGAAGACGGAATCCGCCTTCGCTACGGGTTGTTGGATACCCGGACGCAGACCATTCCGCCCGGACGCGTTCAGGCGGTAGGCGTGATGCAGTCGCCGTTGTGGAGACTCACGGGCTGGTACAAGGTCTCGCTCAACGTGGCTGGCTATGGCGGCGCGGCCGGCGGAGAGTCAGGCGGCCGCAGTACGCTCCTGCCCGTGGGCACGCGGCAGGAAGTCATGGAGCTGCTGGCACTGGTGCTTCCAGACCCGGGGACGGAAGATCCGATGGGCCTGTTCCACGCGGGCCTCGAGGGGAAGAACGACGACGGCGGCTTCACCACCAGCCCACGTCGTGTCCGGTG
This sequence comes from Arthrobacter roseus, assembly GCF_016907875.1. Taxonomy (NCBI): domain Bacteria; kingdom Bacillati; phylum Actinomycetota; class Actinomycetes; order Micrococcales; family Micrococcaceae; genus Arthrobacter; species Arthrobacter roseus. Next base: position 491,859 of record NZ_JAFBCU010000001.1, read on the forward strand.
GATCAGCCCACTGACGTGGCGGCGCAACGGGTTCGTGGTGACGCGCACTGCTCTCGTCGCGCGTTCGGGTGCATTCTGGCGGTATCTGGCGGTTGTCCCGCATGAACGTACCCAGTCGATGGCGCTGGAACGGGGGCCGTTGAGCCGCAGGTTCCACGCGATGGATCTGGTGCTTCACACCACTCCGGGCCCCGTCGCACTGCGTGTCCGTCAGATGGACAACCGAACGGCTGTGGAACTTTTCGATCTCCAGTCAGCCCGGGCGGCCGAGGCGAGAAAGCACAGCATCGGCGACCGTTGGCGTGAACGCCCCGCCAGCCGAGATGATGCTGCGCGATCGGAGGAGGACCCTCATGACTGAGCCAGCACGCAAACCGGGCCGACTGGGCGTGGGAATCATTGGAGCAGGAAAAGTCGGCGCGGTGCTCGGCTCCGCATTACGCGCGGCCGGTCACGCCGTCGTCGGGGTTTCCGCTGTATCTGACGCCAGCTTGGAGCGTGCAGAGAATCTGTTGCCGGGCGTTCCGGTGCTGGACGTCCCGGACGTCGTGGAGCGGTCCGAACTGGTGTTGCTGGCTGTCCCGGATGATGCCCTTGAACAGCTGGTTTCAGGGCTCGCCGCAACTCGAACGTGGCAGGCTGGGCAGATTGTGGCTCACACCTCGGGACGGTTCGGAACAGGCGTTCTTGCGCCGGCCAACGCCATGGGCGTGATCGGGCTGGCGTTACACCCAGCCATGACGTTCACCGGGATGAGCCTGGACCTCTCGCGGTTGCCCGACTGCACGTTCGCGGTCACCGCGCCGGCGGCGGTGCTGCCGATTGCGCAGGCACTCGTTGTGGAGATGGGCGCCGAACCGATCGTCCTGGGCGAAGCGGACCGCGTCATCTACCACATGGCCCTTGCCCATGCCTCGAACCACCTGGTGACCATCACCGCCCAGTCCGCCGAACTGCTCAAAAGTATCGGTGTGGAGGACCCGTCGCGGCTTCTCGGTCCGCTCCTGCGTGCCTCCCTGGAGAATGCGTTGGCCAGCGGAGAAACAGCGCTCACCGGTCCGGTGGTACGCGGCGATCTCGGCACGGTCCGTGCGCACACGGATGCTCTCGCGTCCGTTCAATCCGAAGACATCCGCCATGCCTACCGGGAACTGGCCAAAGCAACCGCCGCGCGGGCCGCAGGACGGGGCACTCTCAAACCGGACCAGGCCAGAGCGATCCTGGACATACTCTCCGGCGGGAACGCAGGATCATCATGACTGAACCGGTCCTGATCACTACCAGGGGCGCACTAAAGGAAGCCATCCGGCGTCATGAAGGATCGTCCCTTGGGCTCGTCCCCACCATGGGCGCGCTGCATGAAGGCCACGAAGCGCTCGTCCGTGCAGTAAGGGAAGCGAACGTCGTCGTCGTCGTCACCATCTTTGTGAACCCTCTTCAGTTCGGTGAGCCGCAGGATCTGGAGCGGTACCCGCGCACCCTCGATGAAGACCTCGAGCTGCTGGCCCGTAGCGGCGCGGATCTGGTCTTTGCCCCGTCGGCGGAGGAGATGTACCCCCAAGGGGAACCACTCGTGGGGCTCGACGCCGGCCGCCTCGGCAAGCGGTTCGAAGGGGCTTCCCGGCCTGGACATTTCAACGGCATGCTCACCGTGGTCAGCAAATTGTTCCACCTCGCCCAGCCCGCGCCGGAGTGCGCCTACCGCGCCTATTTCGGACAGAAGGACGCGCAGCAACTGGCCCTGATCAGAGCGATGGTCCATGACCTCAACTTCCCTATTGAGGTCGTGGCAGTTCCAACGGTTCGCAATGCCGACGGGCTGGCCCTGTCCAGCCGCAACCGCCGCCTATCCCGTGAGCAGCAGGAAGCAGCCCTGGTCCTCTCGCGTGCCCTCCGTCTCCTGGAAGCAAGGGCGGACGCCCACGAACCGTTGGACCCGGACTCCGCCGTCGCGCTGGTCAACAGCCAGAACCTGGTGGACCTTGACTACCTTGAGGTAGTGGATCCGGACACGCTCGAAGCGCTCGCCTTCAATTGTCACCAGACACCTTTTACCGGCACTGCGCTTGCTTTGATAGCAGCCCGTGTAGGCAATGTTCGGCTGATCGACAATCTTCCACTCGGTAGTGTGGACCCGCATCCGGGGTCCTGCGAGGCATAGAACATTCCTTAACGCCCATACCCGGTAACCTTATATACCGTGACGACTGATAAAGGAACCCCCAGCGAAACAGCCGAGTTCGACGAGCAAATGCGCGTTCGCATGGACAAGCGCACCAAACTGATCGAAGGAGGCCGCGAGGCATACCCTGTTGGCGTCGCCAGGACGCATTCGCTCAAAGAGGTCCGAGAAAAACACGATGGCCTCAATCCGGACGAAGCTACCGGCGAAATGGTGGGTGTCACCGGTCGCGTTGTCTTTGTCCGCAATACTGGGAAACTCTGCTTCGCCACGCTCCAGGAGGGCAACGGAACCCGCCTCCAAGCCATGCTCAGCCTCGCCGTCATCGGTGCGGAAGCGCTCGCGGACTGGAAGTCGCTCGTGGATCTGGGGGACCACGTGTTCATCCACGGTGAGGTCATCTCGTCCCGACGAGGCGAACTCTCCATCATGGCCGACACCTGGCAGATGGCCTCCAAAGCGCTGCGCCCTCTACCAATTCTGCACGCGGACCTCAACGAGGAAACTCGTGTCCGCCGCCGTTATGTTGACCTGATGGTCCGGGATGAAGCCCGCGAAATGGTGTATCGACGCGCCGCTATCACCAGAGCTGTCCGTGAATCTCTCCATTCACACGGTTATGTCGAAGTGGAGACGCCCATTTTGCAACTCATGCATGGTGGTGCAACTGCCAGGCCTTTTGAAACGCACCTTAATGCGTTTGATCAGAAAATGACTCTGCGTATTGCTTTGGAGCTATACCTGAAGCGTGCGGTTGTTGGCGGCATAGATCGCGTCTACGAAATTGGCCGGATTTTCCGCAATGAAGGCGTCGACTCCTCGCACAGTCCAGAGTTCACCATGCTGGAGTGCTACGAAGCATGGGCAGATCAATTCGTGATGGCTGAGCGGATGAAGGAGATCATTCTCAGGTGTGCTGATCTGTTGGGGTCCAGGACCATTGAAACCGAGGCCGGTACCATCAACCTCGACGGGGACTGGAAATGGTTGGCGGTGCATACGGGTCTCTCCGATGCAGTCGGTGAAGAAATTACTCCGCAGACCAGTGCCGAACGTCTGCGCGAGATTGCTGAGAAGCATGAAGTGGGTATTTCTGCTGAATGGAACGCCGAGAAACTGGTGATGGAATTATTCAGCGAAATAGTTGAACCAACACTGATTCAGCCTACGTTTGTGTACGATTACCCGCCACTGGCTCAACCACTGGCACGTCCGCATCGCGAAAAGCCGGACCTGATCGAAGCGTGGGACCTGATCATCGGCGGTATGGAGCGGGGCACGGCCTTCAGTGAGCTCATCGACCCCGTGATTCAGCGGGAGCGACTCACACGCCAGTCACTCATGGCGACCGCGGGGGACGACGAGGCAATGCAGTTGGACGAGGACTTCCTGCGCGCACTCGAACACGGTGCGCCGCCGATGGGTGGAATTGGTCTAGGAATAGACCGCCTTGTCATGCTGTTTACGCAGGCAGGAATTCGGGAGAGTATTCTCTTTCCCCTCCTCAAACCGGAAGTCGGATAGATCCATGGAGTACCTGGCCGTTATCCTTCCCTCGCTGTGCGTGGGCTTAGTGTTTTACTTTGTGATGAAAGCAATCTTCAACGCTGACCGTTCCGAAAGGGAGGCGATGGCGGAAGCCGACCGCCGCGACGAAGAAGAGTCAGCTAACCACTAAGAAACAAATTTTTATTGCGTCATTCGCCCTTTACAGAGATAATCGTACGGGGCGGGGATATTCTCCGGAAAATGACTAGGCCCTCAGGGCCGATCCGAAGAAAGGCTTGACTAATGGCGCAAAAAGTAGAAGTAATTCTGATCGATGATCTCGATGAAGGTCACGCAGATGAGACAATCCGCTTTGGTGTGGACGGATCTGAGTATGAAATAGATCTCTCATCGGCTCACGCGGACGAGTTCCGTTCAGCAGTGCGGACATACGTGGACGCTGCCAGAAAGATCAGCCGCGCCAAGAGTGCCCCTGCGGCAACACGGAATCAGGACACGGCAAAAATCCGCGAATGGGCCCGTAAGAACGGGCGCAAGGTTTCCTCACGTGGCCGCATCAGTGCTGACATTGCAGAGGCCTACCGCGCAGCGCAGGGTCACTAGGGCTCTCGTACTGGCATTCAGGTGTAAACGGCCGCGGGCCTGACCCGCGGCCGTTCACCCGATGGCGAACACGCCCCACGATTGGCTGACGGCCCCGTAGCATCGGAGTACATGTTAGCTAGGAGTGTGCCTCATGTTTGAGAGATTTACTGATCGTGCCCGTCGGGTTGTTGTGCTGGCTCAGGAAGAAGCCCGCATGCTCAACCACAACTACATCGGCACCGAGCACATCCTGCTTGGCCTCATCCATGAGGGCGAAGGTGTCGCTGCCAAAGCTCTGGAGTCCCTGGGTATTTCGCTGGGGGCAGTCCGGGAACAGGTGCAGGAGATCATCGGCCAGGGCCAGCAGGCTCCCTCGGGCCACATCCCCTTTACACCACGCGCCAAGAAGGTCCTGGAACTGTCACTGCGCGAGGCGCTGCAGCTTGGCCACAATTACATCGGTACCGAGCACATCCTGCTGGGCCTCATTCGCGAGGGTGAAGGCGTTGCCGCCCAGGTCCTCGTCAAGCTTGGTGCTGATCTGAATCGGGTTCGCCAGCAGGTTATCCAGCTCCTGTCCGGGTACCAGGGCAAGGAGCCGGTGTCCTCTGGAAGCCAGCAGGCTGAAGGCACGCCTGCGGGCTCTGTGGTGCTGGACCAGTTTGGTCGCAACCTCACGCAGGCCGCCCGCGAGTCCAAGCTTGATCCAGTCATTGGCCGTGAGCATGAGATGGAACGCGTCATGCAGGTCCTCTCTCGCCGTACCAAGAACAACCCGGTTCTCATCGGTGAGCCCGGTGTCGGGAAGACGGCCGTCGTTGAGGGGCTTGCCCAAGCCATAGTGCGCGGAGACGTGCCGGAGACCATCAAGGACAAGCAGGTCTACACCCTTGACCTCGGTTCTCTCGTTGCGGGTTCCCGCTACCGTGGTGATTTTGAGGAGCGATTGAAGAAGGTCCTCAAGGAGATCCGTACGCGCGGTGACATCATCCTCTTCATCGACGAGATCCACACTCTTGTTGGAGCTGGCGCGGCGGAGGGTGCCATCGACGCGGCGTCAATTCTGAAGCCGATGCTCGCTCGTGGAGAGCTGCAGACCATTGGTGCAACAACTCTGGACGAGTACCGCAAGCACATTGAAAAGGATGCCGCGCTGGAGCGTCGTTTCCAGCCCATTCAGGTCAGTGAGCCCACGGTTGCGCTGTCCATCGAGATCTTGAAGGGGTTGCGAGACCGCTATGAGGCGCACCATCGTGTGTCCATCACCGATGGCGCGCTGACCGCTGCAGCGACGCTGGCCGAACGCTACATCTCGGATCGGTTCCTGCCAGACAAGGCGATCGATCTCATCGACGAAGCCGGCGCACGTCTGCGCATTCGCCGGATGACCGCGCCACCGGAGCTCAAGGAGATCGACGAACGCATTGCCGAAGTGCGGAAAGAAAAAGAATCCGCCATTGACGCCCAGGACTTCGAGGGTGCAGCGGGCTTGCGGGACAAAGAACAGAAACTGCAAGAAGAGCGCTCCGAGAAGGAGCAACAGTGGAAGTCCGGCGGCCTCGATGACATCGCGGAGGTGGATGAGGAACTGATCGCGGAAGTCCTCGCCAACTCCACGGGCATCCCTGTGTTGAAGCTCACCGAGGAAGAGTCCTCGCGTCTGCTCAACATGGAAGATGAGCTGCACAAGCGGGTAGTCGGCCAGGACGAGGCCATCAAGTCTCTTTCGCAGGCCATCCGCCGCACGCGGGCGGGCTTGAAAGATCCCAAGCGTCCAGGTGGGTCGTTCATCTTCGCTGGACCCACCGGCGTCGGAAAGACGGAGCTCGCAAAGGCTCTGGCTGAGTTCTTGTTTGGTGAAGAGGATGCTCTCATCACTTTGGACATGTCTGAGTATTCGGAGAAGCACACGGTCTCTCGCTTGTTCGGTGCGCCTCCCGGATACGTGGGCTATGAGGAAGGCGGACAGCTGACTGAAAAGGTCCGCCGTCGTCCGTTCTCAGTAGTGCTGTTCGACGAAGTTGAGAAGGCTCACGCGGATCTCTTCAACTCGCTGCTGCAGATTCTGGAAGATGGCCGGCTGACCGACAGCCAGGGCCGGATGGTGGACTTCAAGAACACCGTCATCATCATGACCACCAACCTTGGTACACGCGATATTTCCAAGGGCGTCATGACCGGCTTCCAATCCGGTACGGACACCAATACCAATTACAACCGCATCAAGGCCAAGGTCCAGGAGGAGCTCAAGCAGCACTTCCGGCCAGAGTTCCTGAACCGTGTCGACGACGTCGTGGTGTTCCCGCAGCTGACGCAGGAGCAGATCGTACAGATCGTGGATATGTTCCTTGAGCGTTTGAGTGGGCGTCTGGCGGACAAGGGCATGACCATTGAGGTCACACCGGCCGCCAAGGCGGTCCTCGCGGTTCGTGGTTATGATCCGTCAATGGGTGCACGTCCGCTGCGTCGTGCCATCCAACGCGAAATCGAGGATCAGCTCTCGGAGAAGATTCTCTTCGGTGAGATCAAGACAGGCGAGCTGATTTCTGTTGATGTCGAGGGTGAGGGCGACGACGCTCGCTTCACTTTCGAATCGCACGGAGAGACGCCCGCCATCGAGCAGGCTCCGGCGGCCATCGAGTCCTAGTGCCGGCTGGCACAAACCCACGAGGCGCGTTCCCCGAAAGGGAGCGCGCCTCGTGGCGTTAACCGTCTCTGGGTCAGCGCCGAGGCGCCCAGTGTGATCGGGGGCACAAATAGTGATAGAGATATCCGTATGACTTTGGAATACTCCTTGACCAACACGCCCTTTCACGACCTGGACCAGTTCATTGCGCTGCCGAGGCTCGGGGGTTTGGCCATCAGCCCCGACGGCACGCGGCTGGTGACGTCTGTGGCCACACTCAACGCAAAGAAAACGGCCTACCGAACGGCGCTGTGGGAAATTGATCCCATGAGGGAGGGGCGGGCGCGCCGCCTGACACGCAGTTCCAAGGGCGAGGCTGCGCCGGTTTTCTCACATAATGGAGACCTCTACTTCACATCGTCCCGGCCTGCGGACGAAGATGACGACGAGACCCAGGGTGCTGCCCTCTGGCGCATTCCCGAAGGTGGCGGAGAGGCCGAGCAGGTGTTGTCGCGGGCTGGCGGGGTGTCTGGCCTGATTGCCGCGAGCAGCGCGGAGACCATGATCGTCACCGCGCCAGTGCTGGCCGGGTCCACCGATGAGGAAGACGACGCAACCCGTCGCACCTTACGCAAAGACAAAAAGGTCGCAGCCATCCTGCATTCCGGGTATCCGATCCGTGATTGGGACCACGACATCGGCCCCGATGAAGCCCGCTTGTTTGCTCTCGAACAGAAGAAAACGGATGATGACGGCGGGCATGCCGGCACCTCGGATGCGAATCTGATGGCAACCAACGAGGGCGAACCACCACGTGAATTGCGCAATCTGACGCCGGATGCCAGGACTACTCTGGGCAGCGCCGACGTCGTCATTTCGGATGATGGGCGCACCGTGATCAGTTCCTGTCAGCGTTCGCTGGCCAAGGGCGACAGCCGCAGCTACCTCATTGCTATCGACGTCGAGTCGGGCCGTTCCCGCACGCTCCTCAGTGACGATTCAGCCGACTATTCGCCGGGACCGGTGAGCCCGGATGGGAGCCAGGTCATTGTGCAGATCAGCACGGTCACGGACGCCACAACGGCGCCGCGCAACAGCCTGGGACTGGTGTCCCTCGACGGCGGTACTCTGGTGACCCTGGCGGAGAATTGGAACCGCTGGCCCTCCGCAGCCGGGTGGCTACCGGACGGTACCGGCGTCGTTGTGACTGCAGACGACGACGGTGGGTGCCCAGTCTTCCTCATCGACGTGGGGACCAGCGACGTTCAGCGTCTGACCAAGGATGGGGCGTCATATTCCGACGTCGTCGTCAGTCCTACCGGGGACTGCGTGTATGCCCTGCGAAGCTCGTATGAGTTCCCTGCGGAGCCCGTGGAGGTGGACCTCTCGACCGGCAACGTGCGGACTCTCTCCTCGCCTGTTGATCGCCCAGCGCTACCGGGACGGCTGGAGCGGGTTGAAACAAGGGCCGACGACGGCACCCGCATTGCATCCTGGCTGGTGATGCCAGGTGGCGCGGCTGCGGCGGATCCCGCTCCTCTACTGCTGTGGATTCACGGGGGCCCACTGGGTTCCTGGAATGCGTGGTCCTGGCGGTGGACGCCGTGGAATATGGCTGCTCTTGGGTACGCGGTTCTGCTGCCGGACCCAGCACTATCCACTGGATATGGACAGGACTTCATTCAGCGCGGTTGGGGTTCGTGGGGCAGGGAGCCGTACACCGACCTCATGGCTGCTCTTGATGGTGTCCTGGACCGGCCCGACATTGATGAAACCCGCACGGCGGCCATGGGCGGTTCCTTTGGCGGCTACATGGCGAATTGGATTGCCGGGCAGACGGATAGGTTTAACTGCATCGTGACGCACGCAAGCCTCTGGGCGTTGGAGCAGTTTGGGCCCACCACGGACTTCTCCACCTATTGGGAGCGCGAGATGACTCCACAAATGGTGGAGGAGAATTCGCCGCATCAATCGGTAGCGAAAATTTCAACACCGATGCTCGTCATTCATGGCGACAAGGATTATCGTGTGCCCATTGGCGAAGGGCTACGCCTCTGGTATGACCTCATGTCGAAGTCGGCACTTCCGGCCGATGAGAAGGGTGAGACGAAGCATCGCTTCCTGTACTTCCCTGATGAGAATCACTGGATTCTTCAACCGCAGCATGCCCGTATCTGGTACCTCACGGTGCAGCACTTCCTGGGCCAGCATGGGATGGGGCCCGAGGTTGAACTGCCGAAAGAACTGGGTAGGTAAGGGCGCGGGTAACATTTCGGCGGGAGCGACGTCGGCGGACGTAGACTGGCTGGGTGGTTTCTGAATTCACTACCCGTCCAGCACGGACCGGCGACGTCGCCGCCATCAAGGAGCTCGTCGCTCCTTTCGCCGAAGACCGCGTGCTCATGGCAAAGGAGACCGTCGCTTACTTTGAGGGCGTGCAGGAGTTTCGGGTTGCCGTCGACGCCGATAAGTGCGTGATCGGATGCGGCGCCCTGCACGTGATGTGGGAAGATCTTGCCGAGGTGCGAACTTTGGCGGCTGCGCCTGATTGGCTCGGCCGCGGCGTGGGGCATGTGTTGTTGGAGGAGCTGCTGACGGGTGCCCGAGCGTTAGGTGTATCCCGCGTTTTCTGTTTGACGTTCGAGGTCGATTTCTTCCGCAGGCACGGCTTCGAGGTGATGGAGAATCAGTCGGCAATTGACCCAGTCATTTACTCGGAGCTCCTGCGCTCCCATGACGAGGGCGTCGCGGAGTTCCTCGATTTGGCCCGCGTGAAACCCAACACTTTAGGTAATACCCGCATGATTTGCACGCTGTAATACGCTCTGGACACTTTCGCGAAGATGTGCAACTGTGAATATGAGGTGCTGCACGCGCCTCTGGTTTGCCTACTGGTGGGCCGGTGTCACGGTGAAAGTGAGGCGTCATGGGACTTAAAGACATGGTCAACAAGGCCAAGGATTTCATGGGCAACGAGGAAAACCACGACAAGATCAACGGCTTCGTGGACAACGCCCAGGAGAAGCATGGAGACAAGCTCGGTGCACACGGTGGCAAAGTCAACGATTTCGTTGACCGTCAGCAGGAGGAGCGTTTTGGTAGCGGCCAAGGGCAAGGTACCGAGGGCCAAGCCAACGAGGCTCAGGGCACCGAGGGCCAGGGCACCGAGGGCCAGGGCACCGAGGGCAAGGGCCACGAGGGCAAGCGCGACGGCCAGAACTAGCCAGCTCCCTGCGGGCACGATAAACTAAGTAGGCTTCGTACGTTAGTTCGTATTCGTAGCCTTTCCCTCCATGGGAATCGTCGATCGACTGGAAAGAGGTTTAATTATGGGACTCGGAGACAAGATCTCAAACAAGGCCGAAGAAGTCGGTGGCAAAGCCAAGCAGGGTTTTGGCGACGCTACTGATAACGAAAGCCTCCAGGCCGAAGGCCATGGCGATCAGGCCAAAGCTGAGACCAAGCAGGCCGGTGAAAAGGTCAAGGACCATTTCAAGGACGACAACAAATAATTCTTTGAGCCCCGATCTGGTTGGGGCTGACTGGCGGTGGGAGGGACATTGTCCCTCCCACCGTCAGTCAATCGTACGTTCTGCTCGGCGTATCCGTGAGGAACGATAGTCAAAGCGGCAAACCGATACCTACGTCCTGCACAGACACCAGACCATCGTTGAGTAGGCCATCCAGCGCACGTTCGAGCTGCGCGGCAGGTGCCTTCAGCGCATGTAGTTTCCCGACGGCGCCTGAAACAGAAGCGCCTGATCCGGCCAGACAATCTGCGATCGCCAGATCAACGGGTTCGTGGAGCAGGACACCCCGGGAAACGGGGCCAGTAGATGCGCGGAGGACCGCCATCATTGCGCCGCGCACTTGCCTGTCCGTTCCGGCCCATGATTGGCCCCTGGGGACGCAATCTGGCGCAGGTCGCCCGGCGAGGACCCACACGCGCACCTATCCAACAACGGACACGCCGTGCACTTAGGCGAGCGTGCCGTACACACAAGCGCTCCGAGCTCCATGACCGAGGCGTTCCACTTCCGCTGGCCGACCGGTCCTGAATCATCCGGCATCAGCTCTGTGGCCAGCCGTGTCTCCGCGGCAGTTAGTGATTGCGCTGGCAGGGCCTTTCCGGTGACGGCTCGGGCGTGGACACGACGGATGTTGGTGTCAATCACTGTTGCGGGTAGGTCGAAAGCAAAAGAGGCAATCGCGGCAGCCGTATACGTTCCCACGCCCGGCAGGCTCACAAGCTTGTCGTAGGAGGCGGGGATGACGCCGTCGTGCTCGTTGACCATGACAACGGCTGCGGCATGCAGCCGCAGCGCACGTCTGGGGTATCCAAGCTGGCCCCAACGCCGTATGGCTTCACCGGTTGACGACGCGGCAAGATCTGCCGGTGTGGGCCAGAGCCGCATCCACTCTTCCCACACGGGCAGCACGCGGACCACCGGCGTCTGCTGCAGCATGAATTCACTGACCATGATTCCCCAGGCGGAGCACTCTGGTGAGCGCCACGGCAAGATCCGGGCGTTGGTGTCGAACCAGTTCCCCACCAAAGAGTGGAGGGCGTTCTTGGACGTTGATTCAGGCACGGAAATCCTTGGCGGGTGGTGATACCGGTTGTGAGGCAATACTCTACTTCCCGGCGTGGTCACGTCTGTAATCCCGCTGAGGTGCCTAGCCTTTAACCATGGCGGGACAGGAGAGCGGCGCATCGCGCACAACCAACGGGCAACGCAGGGTGAGCCCGGCGGTTTACCGGCGACGACGGCTCGTGGTGGGCGTCCTGATATTATTGGTTGTCGCCGGGCTTGTTGCTGGGGGAATCGCTCTCGGCAACAGGCTGACCGGCGGTTCTGCCGAAGCAGACGGGACGACGGCGGCTCCCGGGCAGACGGCCCAAGCAGGCGGAGGCAAAGACAAAGAAACCGCATCCAACACGGCGCCCGCGTCGTCCACGCCGCAAACCGGATGCGATGAATCAAAAGTCGTGGTGGAATCATCCAGCAGCGAAAGCGTGTACCGCGCTGGAATGAACCCCGAATTAATTCTGTCGGTGACCAACAACGGCGACAAACCATGCCAGATCAACGTGGGAACTTCGCAAATGGAGTTCATCGTCACCAGCGGAGACGACCGCGTTTTCTCATCCCGTGACTGTCAGGCTGAGGCCTCTGACCTGATGAAGACCATTGAGCCGGGCCAGACTGAAAAGGCCAACTTCACGTGGGAACGCCACCGTACCTCGCCCGGATGCAAACCGATGGAAACGAGCCCGAAGCCCGGCTACTACGTGCTGATGACCAAGCTCGGTGAACGCGTCAGTGACAAGACATCGTTCGAACTGGAGTAACCCTACATAAAGCGGTCGAGCAGGCTCGTTTCAGCAATTCGCGATAACCCCTCACGAACGGTTCGGGCACGCTGCTCGCCGATTCCCTCGACGGCCATCAGATCCTCGATATTGGCCGCCATCAGGTTCTGCAGCCCGTCGAAATGATCGACCAACCGCGTTGCAACTGCCGGAGGTACGGCTTTAATACTGGATAGCAGACGGAAACCCTTGGGCTGAACAATGGCTTCAAGGGAATCGGTGCCGGGCTGGAAACCGGCAACACTGGCAATCTTGCCGAGATCAATCAACTCTGTGGAGGTGAATCCGTGCAGGGCAGCAATCTGTTCCTCGAGAACCGGCGGCGTCGAGGCAAGGGATGAGTAATCTCGCAGCACCATTTCACTTCCCGGGCCAAGACCGGCGGTCAGCTCCTCGAGCTGAAGTGACAGCAGCCGTCCGTCCACACCGAGCTCAAGCACATAATGACTGATCTCCTCCGAGATTCGCCGCACCATTTCCTGGCGCTGCAGCGTGGCCGCGACGTCGCGGACCGTCACCATCGCCTCGATCTCCAGTGCAGAGAGCGAGTTCGTCACTTGGTCCAGCCGCGAGCGATACCGTTCAAGGGTGGCAAGGGCCTGATTAGCGCGAGCGAGCACAGGTTCGGAGCCTTCAAGCACGTGGCGAAGACCGTCCACGTAGAGTGCAATGATCTGCATGGACTGACTCACAGAGATGATCGGCAGGCCCGTCTGAATGGCGACACGTTCGGCCGTGCGGTGCCGGGTACCAGACTCCTGCGTTTCGATTCGTGGGTCCGGCATGAGTTGGACTCCGGCCCGGATGATGTTGCTGGCATCCTTGTCACAAACAATCGCGCCGTCCATTTTTGCCAGTTCCCGGAGCCGCGTGGGGGAGAACTCGATACCTATGTCGAAGCCGCCAGAGCAGATTGAATCCACTGTTTTATCTAGACCCAACACAATGAGCGCGCCTGTTCGGCCGCGGAGAATCCTCTCCAAGCCGTCCCGCAGCGCCGTCCCCGGTGCAACTCGGGCGAGTGTGGTCTTCAATGCGTGTTCTGGACTACGTACCATTGGCGCTTCCTTCCTCCCGGGCTACCGACTGTCCGCGGCATATCCATACCCGGTTGGCGCAATGCTAGTCCAATAATAAGGCGAAGGTACTCAAGAACAGCACTTTCAATGCGCGCAATTCGATGACGATTATCAGAACAGCATTCCGAGGGCCTCACCCAGAGTTGAGACTTCCCGGACCTTGAAGCCCTGCGGGATCTGTCCCGGACCATTGGGACTGGCGGGCACAATCGCGTGAGTGAACCCAAGCCGCGCGGCCTCCTGGATCCGTTGACTGATTCCCGGCACGGCACGGACCTCGCCCGCTAAGCCCACTTCGCCGAACGCAATCAGCTGCGCTGGCAACGGCTTGTCAGTTTTTGCGCTCGCGATGGCCAGCGCCACCGACAAATCAGTGGCCGGCTCTCCAAGTTTCACCCCGCCCACCGTAGCCACGTAACTATCATCCTTGGACAGGTTCATTGAGGCACGGCTCTGAAGAACGGCCAGGAGCATGGCCACCCTAGACGTATCCAGACCACTCGTTGCACGCCGCGGCTGAGAGTTGGATGTCTCCGCCAGCAGCGCCTGCACCTCTGCGAGGAGCGGGCGCCGTCCCTCAAGCGTCACCGTGATGCACGTTCCCGACACCGGGTCCTTCGTACGAGAAACAAAGAGTCCACTGGGATCGGCGAGGCCCTCGATACCCTGTTCCGTCAGGTCGAAACAGCCGACGTCGTCCGTTGGACCATAACGGTTCTTGACTGCCCGCAGAAGCCGAAGTCGCGAGTGGCGCTCGCCGTCGAACTGGCACACGACGTCCACCAGATGCTCCAGCAGTCGTGGCCCGGCGATAGAACCGTCCTTTGTCACGTGGCCGACCAGCAGGGTGCTCATATTGCGGTGCTTTGCGGCGTTGATCAGGGACGCTGCAACCTCACGCACCTGCGTCACCCCACCGGCGGATCCTTCAACGGAGGCACTGCTCAAGGTCTGAACTGAATCCACAATCAGTAACGCGGGGTCCAGCTGTTCCACCTGCCCCAGCGCCTGCCCGAGGTCAGTCTCGGCCGTCAGGTACAGGGTCTCTGCTACCGCCCCAATGCGCTCTGCCCGCATCTTGACTTGGGCCGCGGATTCCTCACCGGTGACGTAAAGAACCTTCCTGCCGCCACCGGCCACCCGCGCGGCCACGTCCAGTAGCAGGGTGGATTTGCCCACACCTGGTTCACCCGCCAGGAGGATGACCGCTCCCGGTACCAGTCCGCCGCCAAGAACACGGTCCAGTTCGCTTACGCCAGTGGCCTGAAAAGCCGCCGCCGTGGCGTCGATGTCGGCAATGCGTTGGGCCGGTCTGGCGACGGTCGCTGCAGCGGTGGTCCGTGCAGAAACCTGCCCCGCCTCCTCGATGGAGCCCCACGCCTGGCATTCCCCGCACCGGCCAACCCACTTTGCAGTGGTCCATCCACATTCGCCGCAGCGGTAAGCCGGCGCTTTAGTTCGAGCAGTTTTTGTAGCCATGAAACAAGGCTATCCGTGGGCACCGACAGTTTGCGCCGGCAGCGCGCCGTTAGAGCTCGGGCAGGTAGGTGGTGGCCTCTTCGTGTCGCATCCCAGCGGCCTCAAGCAGGTCCACGATCATGGGCCGCAATAGCAACACCAGGGCCTCGCCCTCAAGCCGGGTGATCGCCAGGTTGCGCGGATGGGCAATAGTAGCTACGGCCGCCAGGTCGTTCCTCGCCTGTCGAAGATACCGATTCCGGCTCCCTGAAGCCGGGTCGGATAGGGCCTGCGAAAGGATGCCGACGGCGTCGGCCATGTCATACAGCGCCTCAGCGAGGTGGCTGACTGCGTCCTCCGTAAGGGCCGCGTGGTTAATCACCGAGGTAAGCCTGCGTGCGAAGACGCGGCTGTTCCGCACGGCCAGATCCAGAAAATAGATGGTTTCCCGCAGAGACCCCAATTCTCCCCGGTGCCGCCGGTAGGCCGGAGACAGGAGTGTGACCTCCTGCGCTTGACGCATGGAACCGGAGAGCCCATCCAGCAACGGCTGACAGTTCCGCGCCCGCACCAGCGCGTGCCAGGCCCGGGTGGCATCGGACTCCCGCAACGAATCGGCGCACTCGCGCAGGACAGCCGAGAGCTCCGACAGGAGCGCACGCACATTGGTCTTGGGCTCTCGCCTCGGATCCCGAGGCACCAGCAACGTGATGACCAAGGCAATGACACCACCGACGACGGCGTCGAGACTACGGGTGAACGGCCCACCAATAGGCACCGGCAGCAGCACAACGAGCAGCGACTGCAGACCTAGCTGCGTGGTGAAAATACTGCCACTGTCTAGAAACCGGGCCAACAGGATAGAGAACAACAGGACTCCCGCGGCCACCCAGATCCCCGTGCCAAAGGTGTGTAGGAGCAAATCGCCGACGGCGATACCCAGTGTGCAGCCGGCCGCCACCTCGATAACCCGTCGCAGCCGTGGTTCCCTGGTGAATCCCAACGCGATCATGGCGGACGTTGCCGCGAAAAGCGGGCCTTCATGCCCCAGGACGTACTCGGCGAAAGCGTACGCTCCGACGGCCCCCACGGTCATCTGCAGAGCGGGAGCAAAGGAGCTTCGGGTGCGGCTCACGCCAACACGGAACCGATTACGCAGAAACAGCCAAGGGCTCCGGTGAGTGGTCCGTCGTGGCATAGGGCAAGTCTATGGTGCTCGATTTGCGAGTAGATGACAGGAGTGTTCATCTTCCGTTTACTTTGGCAGGCCATGCTCGTCATCTACGGCTTCTACCCTCATAGGGGATCCGGGTATCCGGGCACCGAAGTGGCAGACGTAAAAAACCTGAAAGAGGCATGTGAAGTGAAGGCTCTCCGTTTTTACCGTTCAGCGGCACTGATTTCCGTGGCTGCGCTCGCGCTGACAGCTTGCGGCTCAGACAATGCAACCCAGACCGACGCCGGCGCTGAGGGCAACACTGCAGCGGCCGCTTCGAGTGTCAGCGGTACGCTGACCGGCATTGGCGCTTCATCGCAGAAGGCAGCCATGGAAGCCTGGAAGGTCGGCTTTGAGGAGCTGAACCCGGAGTCCAAGGTCCAGTATTCGCCAGACGGCTCAGGCGCGGGCCGCAAGGCCTTCCTCAGTGGTGGCGCACAGTTCGCTGGCTCCGATGCGTACCTGAAGGACGAGGAAATGGAAGCCGCCAAGGAGGTCTGCGGACCGGATGGCGCCCTGAACATCCCCGCTTACATCTCCCCGATCGCCGTTGCGTTCAACCTCGGCGACGTCAAAGAACTGAACCTCGACGCCGCCACCATTGCGAAGATCTTCACCGGGGAGATCAAGAAGTGGAACGACCCGGCCATCGCTGCCCAGAACGAGGGCACCGAACTGCCGGACACAACCATCACCGTGGTGCACCGCTCGGATGAGTCCGGAACTACCGAAAACTTTGTGGACTACCTCTCTGCCGCAGCACCGAAAACCTGGACCTATGAAGTCTCCGGCGACTGGCCAACCGACATTCAGTCCGAGAACGCCAAGGGCACCTCGGGCGTCATCTCTACGACCACCGCTACCGACGGTGCCATCACCTACGCGGATGCTTCAGCGGTAGGAAATCTCGGCCAGGTCAAGGTCAAAGTCGGCGAAGAGTACGTTGCCCTGAACTCGGAGGCAGCGGCGAAGGCTGTAGAGGTCGCAACGCCAGTCGAAGGACGCTCGGACCTGGATATGTCACTGGACCTGAAGCGCGACACCACCGAGTCAGGTGCTTACCCCATCGTGCTCATCAGCTACCACCTCTACTGCACACAGTACGAGGACCAGTCAACAGTGGACCTCGTGAAGGCATTTGGCAGCTACGTCATCAGCGAAGAGGGCCAGGCCGACGCCGCTGATTCAGCCGGCAACGCGCCCATTTCAGATAGTCTGCGAGAAGATGCCCAGAAGGCTATCGACTCCATCAAGGCGTCCTCTTAACAGCACCGCTGGCCGTCATGTTGCCATCGCGGGATCAACCGTGAAAACTGGCAACAGAGTCGCATCCGTCAGATCAACCGCCCGAAGGGTCAGTAAGTGTCGTCCAACACGTTGAACAGCTCAGGCGGGGGAGGCCGCACTGGAGATCGCATATTCTCCGGTGCATCGCTCCTCGCAGGGTGCCTTATCCTCGCTGTGCTGTTCAGTGTGGCGGTCTTTTTGCTCGTTCAGGCGCTACCGACCTTCAGCGCGGATCCCGAACTGGTGACAGGTGGCGAGGGGTTCTTCAACTACATCTTCCCCATTGTCATCGGAACGGTAATCGCCGCCGGGATCGCGATCCTGCTGGCAACACCGGTGGGTATTGGAGTGGCATTGTTCATCTCCCACTACGCTCCGCGCAGACTGTCTCAGGGCCTTGGCTACGTCATCGACCTGCTTGCAGCCATCCCATCCGTTGTCTATGGGGCGTGGGGCTACGCGGTGCTAGCGCCTGAACTGGCGAAAATCTATGACACCCTGGCGCGTACAGCGGGTTGGATCCCCATCTTTGAAGGACCCGCAAGCCAAACGGGGAAAACCATGCTGACCGCAGGGATAGTCCTCGCAGTCATGGTTCTGCCCATCATCACTTCCCTGAGCAGAGAGATCTTTCTGCAGGCACCCAAACTTCATGAAGAGGCGGCGCTGGCGCTCGGAGCCACCCGGTGGGAAACCATCCGGATGGCTGTTATACCGTTTGCGCGTCCCGGAATCATCAGTGCCGTCATGCTGGGCCTTGGACGCGCGCTCGGTGAAACCATGGCCGTGGCTCTGGTCCTGTCCTCGGGCCCGTTGATGGCATCCCTCATCAAATCCGGCAACCAGACCATCGCTGCGGAAATCGCCCTCAACTTTCCCGAGGCCTTTGGACTGCGGCTCAGTGAGCTCATTGCCGCGGGCCTGGTCCTGTTTGT
The DNA here is from genome assembly GCF_016907875.1 of Arthrobacter roseus. Lineage (NCBI taxonomy): Bacteria > Bacillati > Actinomycetota > Actinomycetes > Micrococcales > Micrococcaceae > Arthrobacter > Arthrobacter roseus. The sequence goes on from NZ_JAFBCU010000001.1 coordinate 510,110, forward strand.
CATCACCCTTGCGGTCAACATGGTGGCCCGCTGGGTCATCAGCCGCCACAAAGAATTCTCGGGAGCCAACTGATGAGCACCCCCACCCTCAGCCGGACCAAGTCATCCCTCACCAAGAATCAGCTTCCGGGTTACGCCATCTGGGCTATCCTGGCGGGCGCCGTCGTACTGGGCGCCGCGGCCTCCAGCGCCCTCGGATTCTCCATAGCTACCTTCGCAGTATTCACCGCGGTGTTCTTCGTCGTTGGCGGATGGTCGGTCACATCAGTGGTGGAGGGCCCCCGTAAGGGCCGCGACAGACTAGCCACCTACCTGATGTACGGGGCGTTTCTGCTGGCGCTGCTGCCCCTATTATCAGTGCTCTGGACGGTCCTGGAAAAAGGTCTCCCTGGCATGACCTACAACTTCCTCTTCACTTCCATGAACGGCATGACCGGCGCTGTGGACAACGAGTCAGTCCAGAACGGCACCCCTGTGCTCGGCGGGGCGTACCACGCCGTCATCGGCACCCTGCTGATCACGTTCTGGACCACGTTGATCTCGGTTCCCGTGGGCCTACTGGCCGCTGTCTACCTCGTGGAATACGGAGACGGTAAAGTGCTCTCGCGTGCCATCACGTTCTTTGTTGACGTCATGACCGGCATTCCCTCCATCGTGGCCGGCCTGTTCGCTGCGGCACTGTTTGGCATGATCTTTGGACCCGGGACCCGAACAGGATTCGTGGCCGCCGTCGCATTGTCCGTCTTGATGGTGCCCGTCGTCGTGCGTTCCACGGAAGAAATGCTCCGCATTGTGCCCAATGAACTCCGCGAAGCGTCCTACGCGCTGGGCGTGCGTAAATGGCGCACCATTGTGAAGGTCGTTATTCCGACGGCGATCTCCGGTATCGCGTCGGGAGTTACCCTCGCTATCGCCCGCGTCATCGGCGAAACCGCGCCCATACTCGTAACTGCGGGCTTTGCCAGCGCCATCAACTGGAACGTTTTTTCCGGCTGGATGTCCACCCTGCCCACCTATATCTACTACCAGATCCTCACGCCGACATCGCCAACAAACGTGGACCCCAGTATCCAGCGGGCGTGGGCCGCTGCACTTCTGCTGATCATCATGGTCATGCTGCTGAACCTCCTCGCAAGGCTCGTTGCCCGGATGTTCGCCCCAAAGACTGGCCGCTGAGACAGCGGCCAAAATTTCATCGTCAGAGAAGGAAGCAAATGTCCAAGCGAATCGACGTCAAGGACCTCAACGTGTACTACGGCAACTTCATGGCCGTTGAAGGCGTGAATATCCACATCGAACCACGTTCGGTGACAGCATTTATCGGCCCCTCGGGGTGTGGCAAGTCGACCTTCCTGCGCACCCTGAACCGCATGCACGAAGTACTACCCGGCGCACGCGTTGAAGGCGAGGTGCTGCTGGACGGCGAAGATCTCTACGGTGCCGGGGTGGACCCAGTTGCTGTCAGGACGCAGATCGGCATGGTCTTTCAGCGGCCAAACCCGTTCCCCACTATGTCGATCCGCGACAACGTTCTGGCGGGCGTGAAGCTGAACAACAGACGGATCAACCGGTCCGACGCGGATGCGCTCGTGGAGCGTTCACTGACCGGGGCCAACCTGTGGATCGAGGTCAAGGACAGGCTGGATAAGCCCGGATCCGGGCTATCCGGTGGGCAGCAGCAGCGCCTGTGCATCGCGCGGGCCATCGCCGTTTCTCCGCAGGTCATCCTCATGGACGAGCCCTGCTCCGCACTGGATCCGATCTCAACCCTTGCGATCGAGGATCTGATTGAGGAGCTCAAGAGCAACTACACCGTGGTGATCGTGACGCACAACATGCAGCAGGCAGCCCGTGTTTCGGACAAAACCGCGTTCTTCAACATTGCTGGGACGGGAAAGCCCGGCAAGCTGATCGAGTACTCAGAAACAGCTCAGATCTTCAGCAACCCAGCCGAAAAGGCCACTGAGGACTACGTCTCGGGCAGGTTCGGCTAGTCCTACCCGGCAATGCAGTGGTCTTTGGTCTTGTGCTACAGCAGGGGACTGATGGCGAGGAAGAAAACTGCGCCCATGACCGCCGTCGCGCCTGCCGTAGCCAGCCAGGTGAGCAGGATCCGGCGCACCATAGTCAGCCGGATCGTGGCAAATCGCTGATTGGCGCCTGCGCCAACGATTGCGGAGGCAACGGTGTGGGTGCTCGAAAGCGGCATGTGCAGGGCCACTGCTCCGAAGAACAACATCGCCGAACTGACACCTTGGGCGGTCATTCCGCGCAACGGGTCCACGCGGACCAGCTTCTCGGCCAGTGTGTGGCTGATACGCCAGCCACCGAAGAGGGACCCGCCAGCCAGCAATACCGCGGCGAACACTTGCACCCACAACGGCATGCTGCTGCCGGTTGCGTAACCGGCAGCGACCAACCCCAGCAGGATCACCGCCATCGTTCTCTGCCCATCCTGCAGGCCGTGCCCCAGGGCGAAAGCGCCCGTCAAGACCGCCTGCGCCATTCGACTACCGGTATTGGCCTGCCTAGGCGAGGAATAGCGCATGAGCCACATGGCCGGATAAACCATCACATAGGACAGCACAAAGGCCACCACGGGGGAGAGCAGCAGAGGCAGGATGATCTGCCAGATGGCGCTGTTGGCATCAGCGATGTCGTGACCGCCCAGATAGGCTGCTGCCAGCCCGGACCCTATGAGGCCGCCCAGGAGGGCATGCGTGGACGACGACGGCATGCGCCACAACCAGGTGAGGATGCCCCAGACGATGGCGCTCACCAGCCCGGCCAGGAGGATGCCGAGGCCAACCGTACCGCTGGGCAGAGACACCCATTCGTCCGTGAAGAGCACAACAATGCCGGTGCCCATCAGTGCACCGGCCACATTGAAGACAGCAACGAGCAGGACAGCGATTGTTGGCGTGAGGGCGCGGGTCCTGACGGCCGTTGCCGCGGAGTTTGAGACGTCGTGAAAACCGTTAACGAAAGCGAAGGCTCCGGCCAGGACCACGGTCATGACCAGAAAAAACAATTCCACTCAGGATTCCTTGACCAAAATACTGCCCACGTGGGTGGCGAGTCGACGGAGATCGTTGACGACATCCATCAGCTGGTTCGCAACATCCCGATGGCGAGCGTACGCCACGGCCTTGTGATCACGCTGAAGTTCGCTGACCCAGATTCTGTGGGTCCGCGCCGCCCGCCGGGACAGGCGCAGCATCTCGATCCAGTACTCCTCGAGGTCCTCCAACGAACTGAGGCGCGTCATCGCGTCAACGGACAGCAGCGCTTGGCGGTTGATGACTTCCAGCTGTTCAGTGGCCCGCTTGGACAGGTGAGCCAACTTATGGAGGGCTATGAGTTCAGCGGCACCATCCAGTTTTTCCACCGCCTCACCCAGGAGGCGGGAGAGTGCATAGAGGTCCTCGCGGGGTAGCGGATTGATGAAGCTGGTTCGCATCTGCGTCATCAGAGCGAAGTGTAAATTCGCCGCCTTCTCGTCCCCGTCATGAAGCTGGGACGCCAGGTCCTTATAGTCCTCAACCGGCGCGCCCAGAAGCTGCGACATCACGTCGGTCCCGTGAACAAGCTCCGCTGCCATCTTGGACAGCAGCTCGAGCCCGGCGTTCTCTTGCGGGAAAAGACGTAGTTTCACCGGCTGGTCTGTCCTTCCGGGATCAGTGGGTCCACCGCGGACATAGTAATGGTGCCGAACCGGGAGCGCCTCTCGGCGAAAGGCCGCTCGAAGCGGCTATCAGTTGAAGCCCGGGGGTTCCGCGGTCCGACACCACCTTCAGTTTTCTCTCTCGAGCCGGTTGTTGTCAACACATCCCCGATTGCAAAAGCACTTAATCAAGATCGCCGCGGCGCCACGCTGCCGCCGCATGCTCAAGGTCCTCTGCCGTTTTGATCAGCTGCTGAGAGTTGCGCGTCAGGAACGCGGCGTTTGTCTCCCCAGAATGCTCCGCAGCATCGGCATGATTGGCCTGGCCGAGCGCAAGAACGCGGCAGAAAGCCGCGAAACGTTCCAGTGCGACGTCGAAATCCCCCTCAAAAGCACCGGACAGAATGGTGTTGGCCATGTCCTGGACTTCCTTCTCTCCAGGGGGTTCTGCTACGCCGGCTACGACGTTGGAAACCTGAGCGGTTTCTTTTCCGGCCTTGAAATACGCAGCTATCCGCTCAGGATTACGCTGGGTTGCCGCGCGAAGAGCGTACAGCCGCCAGAGAGCCCCGGGAAGTGAGCGTGCGGGACTTTCAGCCCAGAGTTCAGCAACAGCTTCGAGCCCTTGCACGTCAGCAAGTTCCACCAACCGCTGTGTAACCTCCGGGTCGTCGCTCTGCCGGCCGCGGTGCACCAAAGCCTGAGCGGCCAGATGCGCCGCTTCGGATACCCGGGCCGGGTCCGCGCCGCCTGAAAAAACCTCGAAATCCGCGGGAGCGAACGGCTTCGGTTTGTGATGTCTTGGACCTTCGCCGTACTGGTTGCCACTCATGCTCTGAGGATACTCCTGCGCTCACAACGGGTCGAGGGAGCCCGGCCCTGAAAGACTATGAACCTGCTCAGTGGCGATGATCACGGTATGGACATAAATCGGTCGTACAAGACAACTTGCCATAACATGTGTACTATTTTGACCAGTTACATTTTGCGCGGGGGATCAAAATAACGTCGGTCCAAGGACCAGCGGGGGCTGGGGCTTCCCGAATCAACTGAGGCTTGAAACAAACGCGCACAAATGGTTCCAGGGGACAACGTCATCCATCGCATTCAGGAAGAAAAACACATGGGCCGTCATCAAACCAAGTCCAGACGTCCGCTTCGTTTCTGGGCAATCGTCATGGGTGTCGCGGGAGTTGCGACGCTCACTGGGGGAATGCTCTCTACTGGGTTCCTCGGCAGTTTTGGCTCGTGTGAGGAACCAGAACTGTTCACGATCGCTACCGAAAATGACATGGCGTCAGTCCTGCATGAAGTAACGTCCGCGCAGTCCGCCAGCGAATGCACTCAGTTCACCGTCATTGCAGCTGGACATGAGGCCACGGCAGCCAAGGTTACCGAGGGCAAGGAAACTCCGGATCTGTGGCTGGCGGACAGCTCCACTCGTGTTCGCCATGTCTCGAGCAAAACCGAACCTGTGCAGATTGCCAACGACTTTGCCGCAACGCCAGCCGTCATCGTGGGCAAGAAGGGGTCCCTTGCGGAGCCCGCTTCTTGGCTGACCATTCTGCAGGACGACGACGTCCTGCTCGGAAGCCCGGCAAAAACTTCCAGTGGTGAGCTGGCGCTGCTGAATCTCCTCGGAGAAGCCGCAGCGGGAACCGTGGACCCGGCAACCGTTCAAAGCCTGCTCCCGCTGCTGGCTCAACGCGGTGCAGCATCACCGCCGGATGATGTGCAACTCATGCGTGAGGTCGCCGATGAAGGCGGCGCCGCCGTCGTGACGGAACAGAGCTGGACTCGGTTCAGCGATGATGCAGCAGCAAGTGACCTCGCGCCCGTGGTTCCAGCCACGGGTAGCGCGTTCCTCGACTACCCGCTCGTTGCCACTGCCGGGTCCGAAGACCGCCGTGCCAGTGCCGTTGAAGCTGGGAAGAAACTGACTGAGTGGCTCAAGGAAGACCGGGGCCAGAGTAGCCTCAGCACCGCTGGCTTCCGACCCGCCAAGGATGAATCGCTTTCGAACGATCGGGGTGTGGGAGCTGTTGCTGCACTCAAGGAGCCGGCGGCGAAGAACGTAGACGAGGCACTTCAAGCGCTTGGTCGAGCAGCAATGCCCTACCGTAGTCTCGTAGTCATAGACGTCTCCGGATCCATGGGCACCAAGGCCGGGCCCGCCACCCGAATGCAGCTGACGGAGAAGGCTGCAGCCATAGGCAGTTCGCTGTTCCCGGACAATACGTCCATGGGCCTCTGGGCGTTCTCCACCAACCGCGGCCCGAATGGCGAGGATTATAAGGAGCTTCTGCCCATTCGCCCGCTGAGCACAAAGGTAGACAGTCTGACGCAGCGTGAATTGCTCGTCGATGGAGTGGACAATCTCAGCAGCTTGGTTGGCGGTTTCACGGGTCTATATGACACCACGCTCGCGGCGTTCCGCACTGTGCAGGCTGGGTATGACCCTCAGTCCGTCAACAGCGTCATTATTTTGACCGACGGCGCTAATCAGGACGATAACTCCATTGACCTGGCACAACTGCTCGAGGCGCTGAAGACGGAGCAGGACCCCACTCGTCCCGTAATTGTCGTGACGCTTGGTATCACCGAGGACGCCGACGCGGAAACGCTTAAGCAAATCTCAGCAGTGACCGGTGGCAGCAGCTATACAGCTGTCGAGCCCGACAAAATTCCGACGGTGTTCGTTGACGCACTGCGGGCACGAACGGCTAAGTAGTCACTTGAGTTGCTGTCAGGCCAACAAGGTGCGCTAAAGTTGGGGATGGTCAATTTGGACTCGGCAATAGCCGCCCGGATTGACTGGAGGGCCTTTAGCTCAGTTGGTAGAGCATCGGACTTTTAATCCGTGGGTCGCGGGTTCGAGCCCCGCAGGGCCCACCCTCCTCGCGAAGAGACAGACCCCGGAACACGTGAATCGTGTTCCGGGGTCTGTCTCTTTAAATGCCACGCCCGCGCCTCCTACGCGCGGAGCGGTAGGAACGGCAGGACAGGGGCTAACTTGCTGTGATCCCCTGAAGAATGAACGAGGCAAGAAAGCCCAGGGCCGCAATGAGCCCGGTGAGCATGTGCTGTTTCTCGAATGCCTCTGGGATCATGGTGTCCGCGACCATGGCGAGGATTGCACCGGCGGCTGTCGCAGTGATGAAGGCAAGAGTAGGCCCGCTGGCGTTATCGAGCAGAGCGAAACCGAGCAGGGCCGAGGCGCCGCACGCCATCGCAATTCCGCTCCACAGGAAGAAAACATACTTAGCACTACGACCAGCCTTCTTCATCCCAGCGGTGCTTGACAGTCCTTCGGGGATGTTGGATATGAAAATCGCTGCCAAGACCGCCGGGTTCACCGCACCGGTCGTCACCAATCCGACGCCGAGGACCACGGACTCAGGTATCCCGTCGAGGAGAGCGCCAAGAGCGATCGCATTACCGCTGCCGCCTTGGTCCTGCTCCGACGGTTGCTGAGTGCCGGAACGCTTTCGATGTTTGGCTCCCCGACGCGCCAGAATCGTGTTGGCCCCAACATAGACGATCGCTCCCATGAGAAAACCGAGTGCGGTGGGCCATAAGCCACCGGTCTCGCGAGCCTCAGCGACGAGTTCGAAGGATAGCGCTGAGATGAGTACGCCTGCGCCAAACGCCATGACCAGGGCCACTACCTTGTCCGGCACCGTCCATTTCCAGGCAATCGCGCAACCTAGAACGAGCGCTGCGCCCGCGACGGTCCCCCACGCGAGGGCCTGGAACCAGCCTGGAATACTCATGGTCAGACTCTAGTCACGACATTCGTGCGACAAAAGCGCGGCGGAGGTGCAGACACGTTGTTTCGGGACCACGCGTCTGCACCTCCGCCACGCATTGGCGCGAGGGCGTCCGCCGGAAAGCACCCGTGCAGTAGTAAGGGTGCTGCCCTTGTTCTTAGCGGCCAGAATGGGCAGACTGGGTTTAAGAACCGGCATGGACGGATCGAGCACCGATTCGTTGGCCGATCAGCAGTGGGTGGAAGGAAGGCGGACACATGACTTCATCCGGGAAGACCCGAGTTCTCATTCTGGGCGGCGGATACGTGGGCTTGTACACAGCGTGGGGCCTCCAGAAGCAACTGGGCAATGTGCCGCTGGATATCACGGTGCTCGAGCCAAACCCTTACATGACGTATCAGCCGCTGCTGCCCGAGGTGGCTGGCGGCCACGTCCTTTCGAGCGACGTCGCGGTCAACCTCCGCCGGACGTTGAAGAAGTGCCACGTCCTGCGGGGCGAACTCGCCAGTCTGGACTGCGAGGCCCGTACGGCTGAGGCTCTGCTGATGGGCGGCAAGCGCGAAACGTTGACCTATGACCACGTTGTTTTTGCTCTGGGCGCCATCACCCGTGTGTTTCCCACCCCGGGTCTTGAGGAGCACGCCGTCGGCTTCAAGACCATTGAGGAGGCGGACTATGTCCGCAACACCATGCTGAACAACGTTGCTTTGGCGGCAGCTACATCGGACCCGGAAGTACGACGGCGGGCGCTGACCTTCGTTTTCATTGGCGGCGGGTATACGGGAGTGGAGGCCATGGCCGAGCTGCACGACCTATCCAAGACGGCCATCAAGGACTACCCGGAGTTGGAGGAGAAGGACCTCACCTGGGTACTTGTCGAGGCATTGGACCGGGTTGCGCAGGAAGTTGGCCCGGAGCTCTCGGAATGGACTCTTCAGCGGCTGCGTGAGCGCGGCATCGATGTTCGGTTGAAGACCACCATGAAATCCTGCGAGGACTCGGTGGTGGAACTCAGCGACGGTGATAAGTTGCCGTCCGGGTTAATTGTCTGGACCGCCGGTGTCACACCGAACCCGGTGCTCGACAAGACCAATGTTCCTCGTGGTCCCAAGGGGCACGTCAACGCGAACACCAGAATGCAGGTGATCCGCGAGGACGAATCCGTGGTGGAAGGCACCTGGGCTGCCGGCGATAATGCCCAGATTCCCAATCTCACCGAGGAGAAGCAGCCCGCCTATTATCCACCGAATGCGCAGAACGCTGTCCGGCAGGCGAAGCTGCTTGCCCGAAACATTGCTGCGGCTGTGCGCGGCGAAGAGATTCGGGAGTATCGGCACAAGTCGCTCGGTGCTCTGGCCGAGTTCGGCGTGGGAAAAGGCGCTGCGAACATTCGTGGTCTGAAGCTCCGCGGGCTGCCGGCCTGGCTGGCACACCGGGCCTATCACGGCATGGCCCTGCCCACGTTCAACCGCAAATGGCGGGTCATCACTCGGTGGTTGACGGACGCCGTCGCCAAACCGAATGTCTCATCGTTGGCCGCGGTCGAGAATCCTCGTCGGGATTTCGTGGAAGGATTGCGGGAGCAGCGGGAACAACGGGAACGCCAGGATCGTGAGAAGAAGCAGGACGGTTGACGTACAACTGTTGACGCAAGAGGAAGGACCGTGGACATGCTGGTTTTGTTGATAGCTGGCATTGCCATTGCGTTGACGGCAATTGGTACAGCTGTTGCGGTTAACGCCGCTGCCTCGCGGCAGCATGGTGGGGACGCGATTTTTTGGTACGGGTTTGTCGGCGTCACGGCGCTGATCGCTGAAGTGGTGTGGCTTGCGGTCGCTGAGCCGTCGTTGGCTGCCTTAGGCGTCGTTTTTGCTGCTGCCTGGACAGGAGCAGCGAGCTGGTGGCTCGCAAGGACTTACCGGCGACGCCGGGTGGACCTACGTCAGTCACTGACCGATGCGCGTTGGCGAGAATTGGAAAAACGGCACGACGTCGTCGTTTCGCGATGGGCTGCCTACGAACTGGATCCGGCGTTGGCTATTGCCCACCCGGAGCTGACGGACGCGCGGGTACCGGAGGTCGCGGCTGTGATCCGGGCTCTCAAGCGGGCCACGCGGGCGCGGAACCGCCTGGCTGACCGCGGCGCGTACGCGCGGTCGGTGGAGGATCTCGAGGTCGCGTTCGACACTGCGGAGGGCGGGATCAGTCTCGGGTCCTGACGGCCATTTCCCGCAGTTGCTGATCAACCCTGACGTAGGCGTCTCTGGTGAGTGCCTTCCAGAGGGCGACGGATAACCGAGGGTTCTCTTCTTCCAGCGTGTCGATCGTTGCGGCTTCGAGTAGCTTGATCGATACCTTGCCGACAGCCTTCACCGTAGTCTCTTGACGGTCCTCGCTGCCCAGCGCCAGCTCACCGAACGTCATGCCGGCGGAAAGCTTGGCTGTCTGTACCCGGTCCCCTGAGGTGTCTCTGAGAAAACCGGCCACGGTCCCGGACTCAATGAAGTGGACGCCGCCAAACTTTTGTCCCACACGTCGAATGATGTCGCCGGCGTCGTAGGTGCGTTCCACCATGAGTTCCTGAAGGGCATTGGCGTCGGCATCGCTCATGGTTCCCAGTGCGGGACTGTTGCGGGCTTCTACCTTCGAGGGTAGGCAGAGTTCATTTCCGTAGCGGCGAATCAGTGTGGATTCACACCATTCGACGGCTCCTGAGCGAGTGTCGAAGACGGGTACCGGCGATTTTTCGTGTTCCGGTGTCGACTCGAGGTAGGAGGCTACTTTGGACTCGGGGTCAACTAGGAGGAGCGTGCGGTTCTCATTTTTTAGTTCCTGCCAGGCAGATACGAGCATGCGGAGACTGATTTCGGCTACTTCGTCTACCCGACGGATGTCGAGGACCACGTGTTCCACGTCGGCGGGTAATTCGGTAATGGCCCGTACCATTGCTTCCGCTCCCGCGAAGAGTAGGTCACCCTGGAGTTCGAGCACTCTGGCGCGGTATCCGTGCTCCTCGAGAACTTCTGCGGATTCGTCGTTGCGCCGAATGCCGGAGGGCGCGTTGGTGATGGGGTAGCTGCTGCGAACTGTCGATCGACCGGTCCTGCCAGCACGGACAAAGTGAAGTTCCAGTTCACGCGAGATGCGTTCGCACGCCGCCATGCCGCGTACGCTGTGGCCGAACGCGTCCAGTGGTGGTGCGAAGACAGCTAGCCCCACCTGGCCGGGGAGGACCGCAATGATGCCGCCGCCAACGCCGGATTTGGCTGGCATCCCAACGCTCGTCACCCATTCGCCGGCGGCGTCGTACATGCCGCAGGTGGTCATGACACTGAGTACGCGCTCGACGACGTCCACTTCCATGACGCGCTGTCCAATGAAAGGATTCACGCCGTTATTGGCCAGAGTTGCGGCCATCACTGCGAGGTCCCGGCAGTCCACCTGTACGGAGCACTGCATGAAGTAGTCCTTCAGGACCGGGTTGGGGTCCGTCTCGAGAATGCCGAAGTTCCGCAGCATGTGACCGATGGCGCGGTTGCGGTGGCCGTTGACGAGCTCGGAGGTGAAGACGTCGTCGTCGATGTCAAGATCCCGGCCCGCGTAGGAGGAGTAGGCGTTCAGGATGCGGGTTGGTCGCGATCCGTTGGTGCCCCCGCGTACCAGCGAGACGGCTGCTATGGCGCCCGCGTTGATCATCGGGTTCATGGGCCGGCCGGTGCCGGGTTCTAGAGAGATCTCGTTGAATGAGTCTCCGGAGGGTTCCACGTCGATCTTTTCATCCACGGCCTCAAACCCGATGTCCTCCAGCGCCAATGCGTAGGTGAAGGGCTTCGAGATGGACTGGATGCTGAAATTTGTCCGCGTGTCTCCGGTCTCGTAGACGTAGCCGTCCACGGTTGCCAAAGTGATGCCAAAAAGGTCCGGATTCACGGTTGCCAGTTCCGGTATGTACGACGCCGGTTCTCCACCGTTTATTTTCAGGGTTTCGTGATGGACGTCCTCAAGGAACTTCTCGATTGGCGACTTCATTCCATAAGGCTAGCCGGGCCCGCGCCCGGTGCGGTACCACGTGAACGCGGCGATCTTGTCACGGACGCGCACAAGTGGGACGCTCGCAGTATGAACGAGGACAACACAGTAATCAGGAACGAAGAGCGGAACCGCTATGAGATCACCGTGGATGGGGACGTGGCCGGGTTCATCGATTTCCGTGAGGGCGAGGGGTACATGGATTTTGTGCACACAGAGGTCAAGGAGAACTTTTCCGGTCAGGGATTGGCAGGCCAGTTGACCAAGGGGGCGGTTTCTGACGCCGTCTCGACGGGTGCCATGGTGAAGCCGACGTGTACCTACGTGGCTAAGTGGTTTCAGAAGCATCCAGAGTTCCGGGAGTACGTAGCCGATTAGGTCCGGGCACAAGCTGACCCCGCCTTCTACGTATGGGGGGACAGCAGAAAGCGGGGCCAGTGAAACCAGTATAGTTGCATGCTGGTAGTCCACGTCCAATCGGAAGGTTTCATGACTGTTCCGGCCAAGTCTTTTCAACGATGGCGACTCGACGTTGCGCCCGAAACCACCCTGGCTGAGCTTTGCCGGCAGGCTGGTCTCAAGAGGACCACCCTCGCCCAGCAACTGGTGCGCGGAAAGGTAAGTGTTTCCGCGGTCGTAGCGATTTCCCGGGGCATCGGACTGTATCCCGTGAACGAGTTGTCGTTCTTCGACCGGTTCAGTGATGTGGCTGCGGGGGTTCGTGCGCCGACAATGGTGGAGTTGCTGAGCCAAGTCTCACACCTGGATGTCATGGCGTACCTTGTTCAGCGGAGCCGGGCCAGCAGTGGGGGATCTCCGGAGCCCCAGCTCGGAGCCTTTCCGCATGCAGCTTCGGTGCGGATGTGGCTTGAGGCCATAGATCGCGGAGATCTTCGGCAGGCCGTGGCGAATGTGAGCGGTGTTGCGCCACAGAACATTTCGGCAGCAGTCAGCGTAAACCGGCTGAGTCCTCATTTGGCTGTTGTCTCAGCGCGCCTAGCCGAAGTGTCGTTGACCAGCGGCCTTGTTGTCACTGGCGTCCTCACGCCAGAAGAGGGCGGTTGGGCTAGTGGTGGCCGCAGTGCTGCGCTTAAGCAGATGAGTGATGGCGAACTCGTGGCACTGACACAGGGAAGACTTGAGGAAATGGCCAAGGCCGTCAGGAAGCATGAGCGGGATGAAGAACGCAGCCGTGAAGTCTGCGAGACACTGGGATGAACGCTGATGTCATCAAATATGTGGTGCTCGCAGTGGTCTTCGTTGGACTGCTGATGCGGTTGAAACCGACTATCGAGGGTAGGAACAACAGCATTTTCATTGCTCTTGCCCTCATGTTTCTCGGGATCGCGTTGAGTATCGAATCTATTTACCTGGTCGTGGATGGCACCCTTGGCGGGCACAATTACGCCAACCTCGTGATCCGCTTTGTGGTGTTCATTGCTTTCCTCATTTTCGGCGTCAAGATGGCAAAGGCCTTCAGTGCCCCATGGGCTGGCTGGTTGATCGTTGGTCCTGTTGGCCTTGTTGTACTCGGTGCGTGTGCGGTGCTGGCCATCGTGTTCTTCGTCATGAGCGACCTGCCTCAGTCGTCGGTGGGTCTTCACGACTATGGCAACCAAGAACTGGTCCAGTGGTACGGCAGAGTCGGCAGGATTTACCCCGCGTATGTGGCAGCCTGCTTGATAGTGCCTGCGGCCACGTGCGCGTTGTCCAGCAGTGCTGCGGCGTTCACTCGGACCGCTGCGGCTTTTTTGGCAGCGGCCTTTTCCATCATGACGTGCTATGAAATTGGTCGGGAGCTCTGGTTGGTTCATGGCATCTGGGATGTCATCCTTCCCTTCGGCGCGGCGTTCTTATTGGCAGTCGGCCTGATCCTTTTCGTCGTTGCGCGCTATAGCGCGCAACGGACCAAGCGACCCAAAGCGTTACCCGACTGTTAGGTGGATCTGTTACAAATTCATACTAGAAGCTGTAGATTATGGATATGTAACGTCCGCGAACCATTGAAGGCAATGGGGGGTCGAGGGATTACAGCGGGGGAGCGTGCTGGTGGCTGGTGGGTGCCGCCATCACGCGATTTCACCGAGGAAAGCCCGCTTGGGCACAGGCCGGGGACCAGTCACAACGAACGGGTGACTGGTCCCCTTCCGTGTCCGGCCCAGAGCGAGGCGGCCATGCGCTCGGACTCACCGGGCTCCCGGATGACGTCGCCAGAGGTCCCGTCCAGGTAAACCGTGGCACCATCGCCCAGCGACTCGGTGCCACGGACTCCAACAACGGTGGGAATGCCAAAATTTCTGGCTAGCACAGCGGTCTCAGACTGTGGCCCACCGGACGTTGTGACAATGCCGATAACGATGGCGGGATCAAGGGTGGCAGCATCAGCCGGAGCCAGATAGGTGGCAGCAAGGATGAACGGCACGCCTGGGGAGGGCACTGCCGCGGCCGGTTGGCCACGCAACTCCGCCACAATGCGCGACCGTACGTCCAGGACATCCGGCATGCGTCGAGCCATGTAGCCACCCAGCCCCTTGAGCATCTCAGCGACTTGACCGCCGGCCTCCCAGATGGACCGCTCCGCGCTGACCCCAGCGACAATTTCAGCGTTGGCTGACTGCAACAGCATGGGATCAGCGGCCATGAGCGCTGTCGTTTCAAGCAGGGCTTTCGCATCACCACCTGCTGTATCCGCACGAGAATGCAGTTCGGCCTGAACCGCTCGGGCTGCGTCCGTCAGTCTGGCCAACTCCGCTTCTACGCTTGTCCCAGAACGGTCCCAAGTTTCACCCTCATCGGGAGCCTCGACGGCAGGGGCCATGCGGTAGACGGGGCCGACTACTCGGCCGGGGCAGATGCCCGTTCCCGCAAACTTCTCCATCTCGTCCTTCCGAACGGGATTTCCGTCCCGCGTTGTTGAGATCGTCAGGTGCGTTGTCTAGATGTCGTCGCGGGTTTCGTGCCGGGTGACGCGCTCGCCGGTGCCAGGGTCCTGAACGGTACGAGACTCAGTGGTTCGGCGCTGGCGGCGGGGTGCGCTCATCAACAGGGAGATGATGAGGCCAAGGACACCTACACCCATGAGGATGTATCCAACGAGTGTGAGGTCGATGAAGCTGATTATGTCTGCAACCGCGAATGCGAGAATTGCGCCGAGCGCAATCAAGACAATGGAAGTACCGATTCTCATGTTGTGCTCCCTGATTCTAGTGACTACTGGGGTATGACGTGCACTCCACAGCATACTGTTGGTTGTGATGGAAGTGGCCTAGCATCGTGAGCATTTTGCCATATCCACAAGTATGCTTATAGAGTGATACGTCGCTTCACCTTCTGCCCATCTGGGCGGGAAATGTTTTGTCATCACAAGTAGAGGAGTAGTCATGGTTGATTTTCTGGTCTTTCTTCTGTTGGGGTTGGTGGCCGGTGCCATCGCCAAGTTGATCCTTCCCGGGAAACAGGGCGGCGGATGGATCGCAACTCTGATCCTCGGCGTCATCGGTGCTCTCCTGGGAGGATTCATCGGCGGCATGTTTGGCTCAGGCACAGAAGGCTTCAATTTCATGTCGATCCTGTGGGCCGTTATCGGCGCACTCATCGTTCTGGTTGTTTGGGGTTTCATCTCCAAGCGCCGCGCCTAAGACCTCGACATCGTATAGTCAGCTGACGTAAATACGTCGATGCGAAGGCCGGAAGCCCATGCTTCCGGCCTTCGTTGTTTCTCTACAGGAGCTCAAGCCACCAGGAGGATCCATGTCCAGGGAGAAGAAACCCACCGCCGCCGAGAAGGCAGCACGCAGCGCCATCTTCGACAACGAGGGCAAGCCCAAACCCGGCGTCCAGCGCGTCCTGGAGCGGGCAGTTGATGTGCAGCGCCCCGCAGTTCTGTCGAATATCCGCCGCCTGCGCAAAAAGCATCCGGACGCCAGCGCTGCCGAACTGTCCAAAAAACTTGAACGCAGCTATCTCGCCGCCGTCACCACCAGCGGTGCAGCGGTTGGGGCGACGGCGGCGGTCCCCGCTGTCGGCACGGTCGCTGCGCTCGGGCTGTCCGGCGTCGCCGTCGTCGGCTTCCTTGAGGCCACCGCCCTTTACGCGCAGTCCATCGCCGAACTCCATGGAGTGCAGACAGCGGATCCGGAGCGGGCCAAAACGCTGGTCATGGCGGTATTGCTCGGGGAAGAGGGCAGCGCGCTCATGCAGACCCTTTCCGGATCATCCGGCCATGCCACGCAGCACTGGGGGAATGTGCTCGGAAGCAGTATGCCCAGCGGCATGATGGGCGGCATCGGGCGACAGATCCGCAGCCGGTTCCTGAAGAAGTTCCTCGCCAAGCAAGGCACCGCCATGCTGGGACGCGTCATCCCCTTCGGCATCGGTGCAGCCGTGGGCGGCGCTGGCAATCACCTCATGGGCAAGGCCGTCATCAGGTCCACCCGGGAAGCGTTCGGGCCAGCTCCGGAAACCATCCCGGGCGAACTTCTCCACGATCTCAATGCCCCCATCGAGAGGTTCAGGGAGTAGGCAGACACCGCACAACTACCCGAAGACCGCGTGCGCCAGTGAGAAGATGGCGAGCCCCGCTATGGCACCAACTACCGTGCCGTTGATGCGGATGAACTGCAGGTCACGGCCCACCTGAAGCTCGATCTTCCTAGACGTTTCAACGCCGTCCCATCTCCCCACAGTTTCCGAGATGACGCCGGCGATATCGCTCCGGTAGGTGCGCACCAGGTAGCCGGCGCCGTCGGAAACCCAGCTGTTGACCTTCGTCGCGAGCGGACGGTCCGTCGTGAGGCGCTGACCAAAGTCTCGGACGGCGGCCGTGAAGTTTCGGGTGAGATCGGTGTCGGGGTCGCTGACGGACTCGAGTAGCGACTCCTTGATAGTGGTCCAGATGCGGGCCATCAGCTCTGACACGCGAGGATCGTTGGCCAACTGCTCCTTGATGTCCTCAGCCTTCGCGATCACCGAAGGATCGTGTTGAAGATCGTGCGCCAGCGTCTTGAGCCAGGTGTCGAGCGAGCACCGTACCTGGTGGTCTGGATTCTGCTGGACAGCCCGTACGAATTTACTCAACTCGTTGTAGATGCGCTCACCCACCAGGCCGTCCACGAATCCCGGCACCCAATGGGGTTTCCGCTCCGCGACCAGTTCGGTGACGGCGTCGTGATTTGCGGCCATCCACTCCTGGGCGCGGTCCACGAGCAGATCCACCAGCCGGTGATGATGGCCGTCATCGAAAACACGTTCGGCAAGACGGCCCACAGGAGGTCCCCACCGTGGACTGAGAACGTGCTTCCGGAACATCGATTCCAGAACATCCTGAACAGCCTGGTCATCCAGGACAGCGAACGCGGCGCGAATGGCGGCCGCGCCCTCACGGGCCACGCGTTCAGCGTTTACGGGACGGGCGAACCAAGTCCCGGATGCCTCCGCAATCTTCAGAGATCGGACTTTTTCCTCGACCACCGCCTCGGACAGAAAGTTCTCCTCGACGAAGCTGCCCAGAGATGCCCCGATCTGGTCTTTGCGTCGCGGAATGATCGCCGTATGTGGGATCTTGAGGCCCATGGGGTGACGGAACAACGCCGTCACCGCAAACCAGTCCGCCAGAGCACCCACCATTCCACCCTCGGCAGCAGCCCGGACGTAGACCAGCCACGGATACGTGTCTTCCAGCGCGAACGCGACGACGAAAATTACCGCCATCCCTGCCAACAGCGAAGTGGCCACGAACTTCATACGACCAAGGGCAGCAGCGCGGACGGCGTCCGCAGTGGACAAGGGCGCGCTCACAACCCCTCCTGTGCCGGTACGGTTTCAGACATGGTCCAAGTTAACCACTTCCCACTGACAGTCAACGCGGTATGGCGCAGATCCCGTGGCGTACGTTTAACTCCATGAAGCCGACGATCTTTGCTCACCGCGGCGCCAGCGGTGAGTACGCGGAACACACCCGCGCCGCCTACGTGCAGGCGCTCGCCGAAGGGGCGGACGGTCTTGAATGTGACGTCCACCTGACCGGCGACGAAGTTCTGGTCTGTATCCATGACAACACCCTTGACCGCACGTCCAATGGGACGGGCGACGTGGAGGACCAAACGCTCGATGAGCTGCGCTCACTGGACTTCAGCTCGTGGAAAGGTGCCTACATCCCGCCCGAGTTGGGTGCGCCGTCGGAACAGTTGCTCACACTGGAAGAGTTGCTGGATCTTGCCCGTCAGGCCGGACATCCGCTGGAGCTCGCCATTGAACTCAAGCATCCAAGCCCCTTCGGGATGCGTCTGGAGGAGGAAGTCCTTGGGTTCCTGACGCGTCAGGGGTGGAACGCGGAAACATCCGTTGTGGACAACATCACCGTCCACTTCATGGGCTTCAACCCTGATGCCGCCAAGCATTTGCTGGAATACGGAGTTCCACCGCGTTTTCTGTGTCAGCTCGTCGCGGATGTGAAGCCGGAGGAGGTCAAGGACGAAATTCGCTTTGACCTCATTACCGCGGGCGCCGTCATGACGCTCTTGCGCCGTGCGCTGAAAGAGGGTGAGAACATGATCCGGGATGGAGCCGTCGGCGTTGCGGGACCCGGCGTGGACTACGTGCGGGATCATCCAGACCGTGTTCGGGAATGGATCACCAGCGGCAGGATTGTGCGCGTGTGGACTGTGAACGAACCGGCCGACGTCCAGCTGATGCACGACGTCGGCGTTCAGGAAATCACCACGGACTACCCAGCCAGAGTGCGGTCGCAACTGGATGAGTTGTCACGCCGCCCAGACCGTCAGGATGAGCGCGCTGGATCACCCCTGATGTGATTGAGTATGTTCATGGCATCTCCAATCGAGGACTACGCGCTCATTTCGGACCTGCACACCGGTGCACTGTTGTCGCGGGACGGAAGTATGGACTGGTTGTGCTTCCCGCGGTATGACTCGGGATCCTCTTTCGCTGCTCTTCTAGGCACCAAAGACCACGGTCGATGGCTCCTGGCGCCGTCGTCGTCGCCGTCGTCGTCGTCGTCGGAAAACGGTGCATCCGTCGTCAGCCGCACCTACATCCAAGGTACGTTCGTCCTCCAGACGCAGTGGCGGACGGACAGTGGCGAAGTGCTCGTCACCGAGTTCATGCCGGTGGGGGACCGACGCGCATCAGTGATCCGCCGCGTCGAGGGCATCAGCGGACGCGTCACGATGGGCCACGAACTTGAAATCCGCTTCGGTTACGGAAGCATCCTGCCGTGGGTGAGTAAAGCACACGACGACGACGGCAAACTCCTGCTCGCCATCGCAGGCCCTGACGCGCTGGTGCTAAGGGCCCCGGATTTGCCCAAGGCATCAGGGCACAGTCACATCGGTGAGTTCACTGTGGAGCAGGGCCAGAGCTATGACATGGAGCTGGTCTGGTACCCGTCTCACCGTGAGCCTCCTCGAATGATCGACGTCGACCAGATGCTGAAGGACACCGTCAGTTATTGGCAGGGGTGGAGTGCCAGCTGTGTGGAGCGTGGTCGGTTCGATGCGATCGTGCAACGTTCCTTACTGGTCCTGCGCGCTCTGACGCATGAGGATACGGGCGGCATCGTTGCCGCGGCGACCACCTCTTTGCCGGAGACCTTCGGCGGAGAGCGCAATTGGGACTACCGTTACTGCTGGTTGCGCGATGCCGCGCTGACGCTCACGGCCATGATGACCCATGGGTTGCAGGAAGAGGCCCTGCAATGGCGGAATTGGCTGTTGCGCGCCATCGCGGGGGATCCTGCCGATCTGCAGATCATGTACGGAGTCGCGGGGGAAAGGCGTCTGCCGGAACTCGAACTCAAGCACCTGCCCGGCTACGCCGACTCCACGCCAGTACGGATTGGAAACGGTGCGGTCACTCAGTACCAGGCCGACGTCGTGGGCGAAGTCATGGTGGCGCTGGAGAAGCTGCGTGAACTGGGCGTCAAGGAGGATCATTTCTCCTGGCCGCTCCAGCGAGCTCTCCTGACCTATGTGGAGGAAAACTACGCCGAGAAAGACCACGGTATCTGGGAGATGCGGGGCGAAAAGCAGTACTTCACGCATTCACGGGTGATGATGTGGGCTGCACTGAACAGTGGCGTTCGCGCAGTTCTCGACCACGGGCTGAAAGGGCCCGTCGAAAAATGGAAGAAGCTCCAGGACACGCTGCACGAAGAAATCATGGAGCACGGCTATAACCGTGAGATCGGTTCCTTCACCCAAACGTACGGCTCCACTCATGTGGACGCTTCGTTGCTGCAGCTGCCCCAGGTGGGCTTCATCGATTACGACGACGAGCTGATGCTTTCCACCGTCGAGCGGCTGGAGAAGGACCTGGTGTTCGATAGCGGTCTGATTTTGCGCTACCGCACGGACAGCGGCATGGACGGATTGTCCGGGCAGGAATACCCGTTCCTTGCATGTTCTTTTTGGCTCGTGGAGCAGTACGCCCGGTCTAACCGCTATGACGAGGCAGACGGGCTCATGAACAAACTCGTTGGATACTGCAACGAACTGGGCCTGATGAGCGAAGAGTACGACACCGAAGAGATGCGGATGGCGGGCAATTTTCCGCAGGCCTTCTCCCACCTGGCGCTTGTGCGGGCAGCTGATGCCATGCATGGCATCAAGCAGGACCCCAAAGACTGACCAGCCCCTTACCCACTGAAAGAGCCACCATGAACCGCCAAACCCTGTCTGCTGCGGGACTCGCCGCACTCCTCGCAGTCTCAGCGGTCAGTCATCGGCTCCAGCCCACGTTCTACTACTCGGTGGTGCCGCGCAGCCTCTGCACCGACAAGGACGGCCGGTTCGGCGTCATGACTCGTGAACAGTGGATCGCTGTTTCGGCCGTTCCGGAGGTCGCGGCGGCCGTCGGACTGTTGATCCCGGCCACACGTACGACGGCGGCAGTCGCCACGGCGGTGATGTTCACCGGTTTTACTGCTGCTCACCTCAGCGGATTGCGCCGTGCTTTCGGTCCACGCGGTTCCCGCAGGGATCGTGTGATCAATGCAGTGCGTCTGCCGCTTCAAGCGCCGCTTATCGCGTGGGCCTGGAGTCTTCGCCGCGGGTCGGCGTGAACGCTCGACCACTGATTGTTTCTGGGACGAGGCGCATAAACCGGTCCTTCCGCCCGCTTTCCCAAGGGTGTAGCGGCAAACGCACACTGGCTATGAGCTCTGAGGTCACGGCAATCGTTGCGGCGCTACCTTTGACCACAACGCTCCAGACAGTTTCTTGATGCGGTCCCTCTTCCTCAACGCTTCCTGGGGTGCCACCTGCAATCAGTCCGTCTGCTTCCAGGGCTGCTGGTGATTTCTCCGCCGCGTGTGATTTGGTGCCCTCGGATGTTCTGTAAACGATAGTTCCATGGTCAACGACGAAGTTGATGGGGAAAATCTCCGGTTGGCCATCGATGCAGAGCGCAAGACGTCCTACTGGTGCGTCACGCAGGAATGCCCAGCACTCGTTGTCGGTAAGGATCCTTGCAGGTGTGGGTTCAGCTTCCATACTGTGACACTATGAAAGCTCTGTCACAGCCAATAGGGCCGTTCGGCCCTATTGGTGACGTACTAGTCAGGCATGACAGCAGGGAGCTTCGAGTGCGGACACCATTGAGCAAGCATTCCCGACCATGAACGATTACTCTCTTGCTTCCGGAACACCTGCTGGTATAGGTGATTTGCTCGCGGCGTTCGCTGCCATGGCCGACGACATCGATCTGGACACAGTCCTCGAGCGTGTCATCTCCGCGGCATGCCAGTTGGTCGATGCCCGTTTCGGAGCCTTGGGCGTCATTGGACCGGATCGCATGCTCAGCCACTTCATTACCGTCGGACTCCGGGATGACGAGGTCCAGAGGATCGGTGCTCTTCCCACAGGGCACGGTGTTCTTGGGTTGCTCATGAGTGAACCCCACCCTGTGAGGCTCAGCGATCTGCGTCAGCACCTTCGTGCCACAGGTTTCCCCGCCAATCATCCCCAAATGTCGTCATTCCTGGGTGTACCGATCCGTATTCATGGGACAGTTTTCGGCAACCTTTACCTCACTGAGAAGAACGGAGGAGCTGACTTCTCGGTGACGGATGAGCAACTTGTTGTCGCTCTAGCGGCGGCCGCTGGCGTCGCAATCGAAAATTCGCGACTATTTGACGAGGCTACGCGCAGGACGCGGTGGCTCGAAGGCGGTCTCAACGCTGCGCATGAACTCCTCGAGCAGACGGATGATGCCCGCAATGACCTCGAACTTATCGTTCATCACGCCCTTTACGCATCCCACAGTGCTATCACCATGATCCTTCGCGATTTCGGCGCTAACGGCGACATCATTTGTGAAGCTGCGGATGGGATGAAAGCCGGTCAATTTGTTGGACGATCAAGTGCTGACAGCACAGTGCTCGACGGCATGACGGCTGCGTCAAATCCGCTTCGACTGACGTTAGAGGACCTTGATCTTCTACTTCCGGAGATCTCGCAGGGAACGATCGAGACGGCTCTGTGCACGAGACTTGCAGGGACAGAGCAGCGACAGTTTCTCCTCATCGCTCGGGCGAACGGATCCCCCGAGTTCGCTGCCGTCGACCACGAGATGATGCGGTCCTTCACCTCCCACGTGTCCCTGGCCCTTGAATTACTCCGCGTTCACCGGGAGCGCGAACAGGAAGCGGTCTTTGGCGACCGTGATCGTATCGCACGAGACCTGCATGATGTGGTGATACAGCGTCTATTTGCAGCAGGACTCAGCATCCAGAGCCTGCGTAAATTCCTTCCCGACCGGGAGCCTCTGGAGCGGATCACAGCGGTAACTGCCGAACTAGACGCAACAATCAGGGAGCTGCGCGACACCATCTACTCGTTGCGCTCGATTCCGCAAATCACCCCAACCTTCACCTCAAGTATCTTTGCCCTCGTCGCGGATGCCTTCGATGGACACGAACTGGAACCAGTTGTCCATCTCTCGGGCCCGCTCGACGCTGCCATCGATCCGGAGCGAGCTGACCACGTGCGGGCAGTTGTTCTCGAGGCACTATCCAATGCACTCCGTCACGCCTCCGCGCGCGCCATCACCATTATGCTCAAGGCCCTCCCGGATCGGCTCGAGCTGAAAATCACCGACGACGGGCGCGGCTTCAGTCAGATCAGTTCCACAAGCGGCCTATCGAATATGCGGCGCCGCGCTGAACTCTGCGGGGGCACCCTGTCCATCTCAAGCTCCGTCGGGAACGGAACGGTAGTCCTTCTGAAGGTGCCCCTGACCATTTAACGCGGTGGATCTGCTGGCCTTGAAATGAAGACCGCGGCTTGGGTACGACGCTGGAAGCCAAGCTTCGCCAGAAGCGAGGACACATAGTTCTTGACTGTCTTCTCCGCCAGAAACAACTCGGTGCCGATCTCCCGGTTTGTCAGACCTCCTCCGATCAACGCGAGCACCTTCTTCTCCTGCGTTGTCAGGCCCGCCAAGCGCGAATCTTCCTCAGGTGCGTCGCGCAGTCCAGCGATGATGCGATCCTTCATCCCTGGTTCGAACAGAGACTCGCCTGCAGCAGCCCGGCGAACTTTCCCTACGAGGTCTGATCCGAGGATTTCCTTGAGAATGTAGCCGGCTGCGCCAGCAAGCACCGCACCCCGAAGCGCCTGATCGTCGTCGTAGCTGGTCAGGATGACGCACTTGAGGGACGAATCAACCGAGCGCACATCCCGACACACCTCGATGCCGCTCCCGTCCGGCAGTCTCGCATCCAAGATCGAGACATCCGGTGATAGTGCAGGAATCCGTCGGGTTGCTTCCTTGGCAGAGCCAGACTCTCCTACAACCACAAAGCCCTCACCTTCTAACAACTCCCGCAGCCCCAACCGAACCAACTCGTGGTCATCGAGTAGGAACACGGTTACGGCCTTCATGCGTTGATTATCCACTCTGCCGGTATTTTGCACTTTTACCTCTCCACCTGACGTTCATTCTCAACCGTCATCAGCATGACGCGGTCTGCTCACGTAGGGCAGAGCCAAAGGTCCCAACCCAGCAGAGGGGCCCTTCGGCCCTATCCGCCCTCATCGGAACGAGCAACGATCGAAGGAGTACTCTCCCTCCCAGCCTAGAACCAACGAGAACGCAGGTTAGTGCAAGGCTCGGTTGCCGAGAGTCCAGCCCCGGTATTGCCAGCTATGAGGAGCGTCAGCATGGACACGATCAACGGTCAGTCAAAACCAATCGTCGTTGGATACGACGGATCGGATGGCTCACGACGCGCCATGCTCTGGGCTGTTCGACATGCGGTAGCTTCAGGTTTGCCTCTCGTTGTCGTCCACTGTTGGGTGTGGCCGTACTTCACCCAGAACCTTGGACCAGTAACGGGCGTCGAGGACAGTGGTTTGCGACGGGAAGCGGAAAAGATCGCTGACGAAGGCCTTGAGCTGGCACGGAAAACTGAGCCGAATGTTGACGTGAGCGCAAGCCTCATCGTTGGTTTTCCCTCCGAAGTGCTGACAAGGATCTCAGTGGAAGCATCCTTACTTGTCACCGGTACCCGCGGTCTCGGAGGGTTTGCTGGATTGCTCATTGGATCGGTGAGTCTCCACCTCGCGGCCAGCGCCTCGTGTCCCATTGTGGTTGTCCGCGACGACCAACCGGAGGGTGACGTCTTGGTCGCCGTCGATGGGTCACCCGAAAGCGACCGATCCGTTACTACCGCTGCCCAGTTGGCTAAGATACTGCTCGTTCCCCTCCGCATCATCCATGTTGCGCCGTACAGCTGGCACGCAGCTGACCGGCGCGGCGATGCCGCGAACGATCCCGTGATGCAACAAGCGGTGAACCTGTTGCCCAGCGATACTGATCTTGCAGTGAGTCAGGACTTGTTCTTAGAGCCGTCAGTGCCTGGCGTCATTGTTCATCAGGCAAAGACTGCCGCCTGCGTGGTTCTTGGGGCCAAAGGACGCAACACGCTGGGTGCCCGGCTCGGATCAACCGTCCACGCAGTCCTGCACCACGCTCAAGGAAACGTCATCGTCGTCCGCTGACCCGGGCCGATAAATCAACCGGTCTCCGGACGGTTCGAAGGAGCTTCACAAGTGGCTCAACGGTTGGGCTCCAGTACAACCTTGATGCAGCCGTCTTGCTTCTTCTGAAACGTCTCGTACATGGCCGGCGCTTCGTCAATGCCTACACGGTGCGTCACCAGGTCCGCCGTTCCCAGTGGATCAGCAGGGTCCTCGACCAGCGGCAGGACGTCGTCGATCCAGTTCTTCACGTTGCACTGACCCATCCGAACACTCAGTTGCTTGTCGAACATGGTGAGCATCGGCATGGGGCTGGTCTGCCCACCGTAAACGCCGCTGAGGGAGAGTGTTCCGCCGCGACGTACTGCATCGATAGCACCATGCAGCGCGGCGAGCCTGTCTGATCCCATCGTCGACATGGCCTTCTGCGCGATCTTGTCCGGCAGCAACCCGACGGCGGCCTGGGCAGCGGCTGCCACAGGGGACCCGTGCGCTTCCATCCCGACGGCGTCAACCACCGAGTCCGGTCCGCGGCCATCAGTCATCTCTCGAAGTTCGTCTCCGGTGTGCTTGGTGAAATCCAATGTTTCCACGCCGTGCCGCTCTGCCATGGTGCGGCGTTCGGGGACTAGGTCGACGCCGATGACCCGGTAACCGAGGTGCGTTCCGATTCGAGCCGCGAACTGCCCCACCGGACCGAGTCCGTAGACGGCGAGCGTGCCGCCGTCGGGCACGTTGGCGTACTTCACTCCCTGCCAGGCGGTGGGAATGATGTCCGAGAGGAAGAGGTAGCGGTCATCGGGAAGTTCGCTGCCTACCTTGATGGGGCCGTAATCCGCGTGAGGTACGCGCAGGTACTGCGCCTGCCCGCCGGGGACCGCGCCGTAGAGCTGCGAGTAGCCGAACATCGCGGCGCCGCTACCCTGATTACGGACCTGCGTGGTCTCGCACTGGGACTGGAGGCCTCGGCGGCACATCCAGCAGGTGCCGCAGGCAATGTTGAAGGGGATGACCACGCGGTCACCGACGACGAGGTTGTTTACGCCCGGGCCCACTTCTTCCACGGTTCCCATGGACTCGTGACCGATGATGTCGCCGGGGGTCATGAAGGGGGTGAGCACTTCATAGAGGTGGAGGTCGGAGCCGCAGATCGCGGTTGAACTGATCTTGATAATGACGTCGGTGGGTTCCAGGATTTTCGGGTCCGGTACCTCTTCGACGCTCACGGACCGGCGTGCCTGCCACGTGACTGCCTTCATGGTCGCTCCTTCTCCTGTGGTTGTGTGCGTTTTCCCAAACTAACTGCTCAGGATGGCCGCCGCCAGAGACTTAGCAAGATCACTGATTATTTTGTTCACCGATGACGGCGGCAGTCGCCTCCGCGATGGCGGCCTCCTCATCGGTCGGGATCACCAGGACGGGGAACGCGGATTCCTCGGTGCTGATTTCGCGTGGTTCGTTGCTCTTTTTACGGTTGGCTGCGTCGTCGAGGCTGATTCCCAGGGCGCCGAGACGCTCGACGACCGACTGTCTGAACTGCCACGAGTTCTCACCGATGCCAGCGGTGAAAACGAGAGCTTGCGCTCCGCCGACGGCCACGTGGTACGCCCCGATGTACTTTGCCAGCCGGTACGAGGCCACTGCCAACGCGATCGCGGCCTGCTCGTCGCCGTCGGCTGCCGCTTCTTCGGTGCTGCGCATGTCGTTGTTGCCAGCCATACCCTTGAGGCCGGAGTCCCGGTTCAGCAGCTGATCCAGATCATCGGTGGAATACCCTTCGCGGGCCAGGAAGATCAGGATCGACGGGTCAATATCGCCAGACCGCGTACCCATGACCAGGCCCTCGAGCGGCGTGAAGCCCATGGACGTGTCGATGCTCTTGCCACCGGAGACTGCCGTGATCGACGCGCCGTTGCCCAGATGCGCCACTATGCCATTGAAGTCCGAGGCACCCACGCCCAGCAGCTTCGCCGCATGCCGAGACACGAATTCGTGCGACGTTCCATGAAAACCGTAGCGGCGGATACCGTACGTTCGGTACAGCTGGTCGGGAATGGCGTAGCGCCAGGCATGCTCGGGCATGGTTTTGTGGAACGCTGTGTCGAATACCGCCACTTGCGGTAACTTGGGCCATTTCTTGGTGATGGCCCTGATTCCCAGGACGTTCGCGGGATTGTGCAGAGGCGCCAGCGGGTTGAGGCGCTCGATGGCTCGCGTGATCTCGTTATTGATCAGTACCGGTTCGCCGAACCGCTCACCGCCGTGCACCACGCGGTGGCCGACGGCGTCGAGAGCACGCTCACCGAGAACCCGCGTTAGCTTCTGATCCACCTGATCGAGTGCCTGGGCGTGGTCTGTCACCTCGGACTCGCCGATCCGTTCAATGAGGCCTTCGGTCAAAACGGAATCATCATTGGTGTCCCTGACCTGATATTTGAGGGATGAGGAACCGGAATTGATGATGAGAATCAGCATGTACTCTCCCTTGAGTTTTCTTGTGCCTGAATAGCCGTGATGGCCACAGTGTTGACGATGTCCTCCACCGTGCATCCCCGCGACAGATCGTTGACGGGTTTCCGTAGCCCCTGCAGGACGGGACCGACGGCGACGGCGCCCGCTGATTGCTGGACCGCTTTGTACGTGTTGTTGCCCGTGTTCAGGTCAGGGAAGATGAAAACGGTGGCTTGTCCGGCCACTTCGGAGTCCGGCATTTTGGAGGCTGCGATGGAAACGTCCACGGCGGCGTCGTACTGAATTGGCCCTTCAACAGCCAAGTCCGGACGCGATTCCCGCACGATTTCCGTGGCCCGCCGAACCTTTTCGACGGCTCCGCCCGAACCCGATGCCCCCGTGGAGTAGGACAACATCGCTATGCGGGGATCCACACCAAACTGTGCGGCAGTCTCAGCCGAGGCGATCGCGATGTCGGCGAGCTGCTCGCTGCTGGGATCCGGGTTCACGGCACAGTCCCCGTAAACCAGGACGCGATCTTGAAGGAGCATCAGGAACACGGAGGAAACGATCTTCACGCCCTCACGCGTGCGGACGAACTCCAATGACGGCCGGATGGTGTTGGCCGTGGTGTTCGCGGCCCCGGAGACCATCCCGTCCACTTCGCCAAGCTGCACCATCATGGTGCCGAAGTAGGCGCCGTCGAGCATGCGCTCACGGGCCTCGTCGAGCGTGACACCCTTGTGCGAGCGCAGCCGCGCGTACTCCAGTGCATACTTTTCCCGGAGCTCAGATGTGGCCTGATTAACCAGGGTCAGCCCGGAAATGTCTATGCCCTGGCTAGCTGCCAACTCGCGGATCTGCCCTTCGGGGCCGAGGATCACGAGGTCACAGACGTCGCGCCGTTGCAGGATTTCCGCGGCCCTGAGGATGCGGGGGTCCAGACCCTCCGGTAAGACGATGGTCCGGCGATGAGACCTGGCGCGCTCGATCAGCTCATGCAGGAAGCGCAGCGGAGTCATCTTCATGGGGCGGGGAAGTTCCAACCGCTCCAGCATTTCCACTTGGTCCACGCCGCGGGACCAGATGCCGAGGGCCGCGGCAGACTTCCTTGGCATGCCCGTGGCGATCTCGCCGCGTACGTCGCTGATCTTGCGGGCGGCCGTGTAGGTGTCGTCGTCAACGGAGAGGACGGGGAACGGTGCTTGCGCGAGCATGGGCAGCAGTTGCGGATCCGGTGTTAGCCCACCGGTCAACAGCAGGGCGGCCGGGACGGGGGCATCAGAGGAGAGCGATGAGGCCAGAGTTGCCAGCATGATGTCAGCGCGGTCCCCGGGGGTGATGACCAGCGAACCGTCGTCCAGGGCGGCAAGGAAATTACTCGCGCTCATGGCGGCCACCTTAATGGAGACGACGTCGCGTTCAAGGGTGGGGCTTCCGGCCAGGTGCCGGGCGTTCAGGGCCGAGACGACCTCAGCGACAGTGGGACGCGAAATTTCCTCAAGTTCAGGCAGCACATAGACGGGCCGCCGGGAGGCTCCGGGTCGAACAGCGGCCCGGATGGCTTCGACGTCGTCCTCCTGGGCGCGATTGACCATCATGGCCAGCAGTGACGCCTTCATTGCGACGAGTTCCTTACGGGCGACGTCGACGGCGTCGGCAGCCTCAGCGACCGTCATGGCCCTGGCATTGACGACGGCGAGGACCATGGCGCCGAGATTGTTCGCGAGACGTGCGTTGAGGTCGAATTCCACGGCGGAATCGTGCCCGGTGAGGTCTGTTCCCTCAATGATGATGACGTCGCACTCGCTGCTCATCTCGCTGTAAACGGCCACGCAGCGGGTGTCGATCTCTTCGCGTTGCCCTGCCACCAGCAGCGCCCGGGCTTCAGCTCGGGTGAGGCCTCCGCGCGACGCCGAGGGGGCCAGGTTGAAGCTGCGCTGCATCAGCTGAACCATCGGGTCCGAGGTGACGTCGTCGCCTTCAACAATGGGGCGGAAGAAACCGATCCTGTCC
This sequence comes from Arthrobacter roseus, assembly GCF_016907875.1. Taxonomy (NCBI): domain Bacteria; kingdom Bacillati; phylum Actinomycetota; class Actinomycetes; order Micrococcales; family Micrococcaceae; genus Arthrobacter; species Arthrobacter roseus. The sequence continues at coordinate 539,038 of NZ_JAFBCU010000001.1, forward strand.
GCGTGCCGGTGAAGCGTATCAGCTAGGCCCAGACTGATCAGGGACTTGCCTGAACCTGCGGTCATGGCACTTACATAGATTCCTCGGGTCATGTCCTCATCTTGCCAAACGTGCGCCGCGCTGGCCATGATCCGCCGCACACATCACCAAACGGTAGTGAGCGGCTGGAAGTTCTGCATCGCTGCGTCCGCTGTGATCACCGGTGCGCACGATGGTGCACGGTCGGTGATCGCCCATCGCCTTTTGCATCTCGCGTTTGGAGACGAACGCTTGGACCGCGCCGGAGAGTGTAAATCCCAACACCAGCGCCACAGCGTCCCCCAGAACATGAAGAACGCTTCGAGCAAGCTTTGCCCCGCGATTGAGAGCACTGTTACGACGCCTTCCGTTCACTTCTGCGCGCGCGGTGCCGAGATATTGCTTGGGAAATCTCACGGATAACAAACACGTTCCGACCCTTCGGCCCGGTAGAACATGTTGGTATCCGCTCTTCGGCAGGACATCGTTTTTGAATCGGGTTCATCATCGGTCCTCCTTGGCAGCGTGTTTCCAGCGGGACTGCGCTGGCGTGGCCAAGTTACAACCTTGCCGCTAGGACAACGTCAAGCCGGAAAGGCTTCTCCATGTAGTTCGCGCCTGGTGTGGCGGATCTGTCTCAGCACGATCCTCAGGCCGATGATGACTTGTAGTGTTGCGGCCGGACGAATCCGGCGGGACCGTGGCATGTCCTTCATCGCACCTCCGGCAAAACTTGCCACGGTGACGGCGACAACGCTCGCCCCCCATGCCGCGAACGTCGCCGTGCGCAGCCACCCGTTCGGCTCGTGCCGGAGGGTGAACCAGGTCCACAGTGCGGTATCGGCCAGAAAGTCCGCTTGCCGCCCGAACCGGGTCTCAGTACCGGTCTCACGGGAAATCCGCCCATCGAGCCAATCAGTGGTCAGCGCCAGAATCGGCACCGCATTTCCCAGGCGATTCTCCAGTGCTGGAAGGTTCGCACGAATCAGCGTGAGGGTGTTGGCGACCCCAAGTGTGCGCCGGTTCTCCAACATTCCCAAGTGACTGATTGTGAGAAGCCAGCTCGCTGCCACCCAGGTGCGGTGACGCGGATCCGCAAGTGCGGCCAGTCCGGCATGCAGCACGGTCGATTCGAGCAGGGCCCGACGATGATGGAGGGCCTGCCGAACGGAGCGCCTGGTTGCCCGGGCAAGAAATCGTGACCACGCGGTCGGGGTATAGCGACTGGTACGAAGCGTGGACAGGAGCTCATCGGTTGCGGCACGGCTATCTGGTTCGTCCAGGACGCCATCCCTGACAGTCCCTGCCGTGACACCTGCCGGGAACGCATCCAATCTGTCCCCTTCCGAAACGGTCATGGCCCTGGCGGTCCGGCGTTTACTGCGCACTGTGGGTCCGCCGGATGAGGGTGGACACCACGACCACGCAGTGCGCCGGCACTGTCAAGCAGCAGGGTTGCCGCCAAGGCCAAACCTGCAACGATCCCGCTGCCGACCAGCACCATCCGCCACGGGGACGCCGCGAGTCGAGGCCGCAGGAGCGCGAACGGGGCGACCACGACCAGGAACGGGTCGAAATGGTAGGTGGTCGTGGGGTGGGTCACCGCAAGCAGGAACCGTCCAGCGGCGACCGCCAGAGCAACCACCGAACCCAGCCACAATTGCACTGCGATCGAGAGGGTGGGAGTCATTGTCGTTTCGACCGGTGCTGATGCTGAATCGGTCATCACCGTCCGGTCAGCTTCGACCACCAGGAAGCTCCAGATCGGTTCGGTTCCAAGTCCGCGGCCGGGACCTTCGCAACCTTTACTCCGTTCCAAAACGCGACGTGTCCTCGGATGTTTTTTGCCGCTTGCAAGGGTTGCGGGTAATACCAGGCGGCGTCCGGATTGGCGGTCTCGCCGACTGTGAGTGTGTAATATTTGGACTGCCCTCAACCCGGATCGTGTGCTCTGATTCGGCGAGGACTACACCGTTCCAGCTTGCTTGATAGGTGGGCATGATGGCTCCGTTTCGTTCCGGCTTGTCCCCTCTACGTTACGGTGATGCCGGCGGCGGTTCAGCAATGTCGATCACACAAAGGTCCGGCCTTGAATGTCGCTCTTGCCTGGCGTTTCGTCGAGAACGGACTCGTTTCGCTGTAAATGCACTGTTGATGCCAGATCGGACGGGGCGGCCGTTGGTGTGCGCGCAGTCCCGCCAGCCTCGGCGCGGTCGTAGCCCTCCCCTCCCGTCCTCGGGGTTGATGCGGTGGTGGCGGGAAGGTTGCGCTCGGCCCACGCGGCTATCACGGTGGCGACGTAGCGGGCGTCATTTTCCTTTGAGCAGGGCGTCCCCTTGTTCGAGGTCGTCGAGGAAGAACCTGCCGATGGTGAACGTCCGGCCCGCGATGGTGACCGGCGCAGATCTGTCATGGCGGAGGGTGTCCAAGTCGCCGTCGAGGAGGAGGAGCACATGCGCGGGATCCGCCGGCGCGCCGATGGTCGCCACGGCGCGGACATTGGGCAGGGAAGGCGCGGCGCTGATCACGGCCGCACCACCCAGCGAGTGCCCCACCAGAAGGGATGGGGCAACCACCGTTTCGGTAAGATACCGGGCGGCCGCCCGGAGATCAGCCACGTCGTCCAGACCTCAGCCCGGGCCGGGCACCTCTAGATTCGGGCCGGAAAAGCCGTACCGTCCCGAACCCGGTGAACCGCAACAGCGTAGGCCACAGGGCCGGCATGCGAAAAACGAAAAACGAATAAGCCGGCGGCAGTGGCTTGTTGTGTACTCCAGATTACGGAAGAGGGGCCCGGGCCGGTCATAAGTTGAAGGGTTCAGCACAACCACTTCGACGAAAGACCGCCGCCATGGCTTCTGCACCAGCTCTTACACACTCTTCGATTTCTTCCGGTCTTGGCAAGCGGGTTCTCGCCGGGGCCGCTGGCGGGCTTGCCGGTGGCATTGTGTTCGGCATGTTGATGGCGATGATGGGCATGCTGGCCATGATCGCCTCCATGGTCGGCTCCTCGTCGGCCGTGGTCGGATTCGGTGTCCACCTGATGATTTCGGTGCTGATCGGGCTGGGCCTGACGGTACTGTTCGGCAACAGGCTCCTGACCGGCTATCGCCGCGGCGCGCTCGTCGGGCTCGGCTACGGGATCATCTGATGGGTCCTGGGTCCGCTAGTGATCATGCCCGCCATGTTGGGCATGCCCCTTTTCGCCTTCAGCCTGACTGCTGTGCTGAGCCTGATGGGGCACATGATCTTTGGGGCTATTCTGGGGTTGGTGGCCGTACGGATCATCGCGGGCTGGCCATGAGGGATGAATGCCAAAGTGAGCTGGCCGCCGTCGTCCCCGGGGACCTCAGACCGTGGACCCCGAGCCTACGAGAGGCAGAACCGTTGATAAGTGGACCACTTGACCCGTTCAGCTGCTTGACCGAAGTCGAGCTGTTCGCCTACCTGAGCGCCCAAGAAATCGCGGCCATGGACAAGGTGGCCCCAGCCCGCCTATTCCGCCGCGGTGAACTGCTCTTTAGCCAGTCCGAACCAGTTACCGCCTTGTTCATCCTCAAATCCGGCCGTGTCCGGGTCTTCCGAGTTGCCGAAGACGGGAAGGCTCTGACCATGGCCATCCTTGAACCCGGTGCGGTCTTCGGGGAAATGATGCTGGTCGGCCAGCGCATGTATGACAACTATGCTGAGGCCATAGAGGACGCCACAATCTGCCAACTCAGCGTTGAGGAGGTTGAACGGTTCCTACTTGCGGATCCGCGCATCGCCATTCGCATCTCGCGCCTGCTCGGCGAGCAGGTCGCCCGGCTTGAGGAACGCCTCACCGACCTTGCGTTGAAGCCGCTTTCGGCCCAGGTCGCCTCGACCCTGCTAAAACTCTCGGAGAACATAACACCGCACCGTTTCAACCAGGGACCCACCATCCACCTCACCCACGAACAACTCGCCGGGCTACTAGGCGCCTCCCGGGAGGCCACCAGCAAAGTCATGGGCGAACTCACCGGCACAAATGCTGTCCGGCAAGGCCGCGGACGCATTATCGTCACGGACCGGGACATCCTGCATAAGCTGGCTAGGAGCTCCTCATGATGACAGCCACGTTTCACGGCCAGGTAGTCGCCCGTGCGGAGCAGACGCTCTATCTGGAGGGAAACCACTACTTTCCGCCCAGCTCCGTCGAACCTGCTGTCTTGGCGAAGAGCTGGCTGCGCACCCTGTGCGTTTGGAAGGGTATCGCCCGCTACCATCATGTCAGCGCCGGTGGGTTCCGCGCTTCCAACGCCGCCTGGTCCTACCCCCTGCCCACACCGCTTGCCTGGAAGATCAAGTGCCACATCGCTTTCGACCCCGCCAGCGGCGTAGTCATTAGCGACGATGAACACTGAGCAGTCACTCTCTCGGCACCCTGGTTGACCCCTGCATCACCCTGCTTGAGCCCTATATTAGGAAAGACTGGAGATCATCCCCATGCCACGCATTCCCACTCACACCGTTGCCACCGCACCCGAAGCGTCCCAAGAGACCGCCCGGAAACTCGAACAGAAAATGGGCAAACTGCTGAACATCCACGCCGGAATGGCACACTCACCGGCCGTGCTCGCCTCCTACACAGGGATGAACGCAGCCATCGCCGAACACGGCACCTTCAACGCCCGCACCCGTGAGGCGATCGCCCTGGCCGTGGGCAACCAGAACGGCTGCGACTACTGCCAGGCCGCACACACCCTCTCGGCCCGGCGGGCCGGCCTAGACGACCAGCAGATCGTTGGCATCCGCTCCGGGGAAGTGGACTTCGACGACAAGATCGACACCATCACCGCCGTCGCCCGCGAGGCCGCGGCCAATACCGGAAACGTCTCGGAAGCCACCTGGCAGGCGGCACTGGCCACCGGCTGGAGTTCCGATAAACTCGCAGAGACCTTTGCCCACATTGCCGCGAACCTGTTCACCAACTACTTCAACCACTACGCCGGGACCGAGCTGGACCTCCCCCCGGCACCGGAAATGCACGCTTAAAAAGGAACCTGACTTTAACCCTCCTCCAGCCCGTATCCGCCGCATGACCTAGAGGATCACTATGAATATGGCAGCCCTCCTCCGAGGCGTTGAACTCGCCACCAGGCCGATCCAGCCCGAGAGTAAGGCTGCGTTGGAGCGACGCTGGGCCCAGCTGCCCGACCACGTCAAAACTCCGGGCCAGCTGCTGGGGCGGGCCGCTGTCGGATGTGAAGGCACGCACGGAGTCTTCCCCAAATGCAACCTCACCTGCTCGCCCTGCTATCACTCGGCCGAGGCTAACAAGGTCAGGATCGACGGGGCCCACACCCTCAAAGGGGTCACTGAACAGATGGAGTACCTGCGCAGAGTTCGTGGCCCCCGCGCCCATGCGCAGTTGATAGGTGGGGAAGTTAGCCTGCTCCCCGCCGAGGACCACGCAGCGGCGCTGCTGGCTATGCGAGCCAACGGCCGGGAACCCATGTCCATGACCCATGGTGACTTCGATTACCAATACCTGCTCGACGTCGTACTGGGCACGGATGGCACGCCCCGCTTTGACAGGGTCTCTTTCGCGGCCCACTTTGATTCGCTGATGCGCGGACGCCGGGGAGCTGTGCGCCCCCACAACGAGGCCGAGCTCAACCCGTTCCGGGCACGGTTCGCGGAAATGTTTACCACCCTTAAACGTGAACATGGCGTCCGTTCTTACCTCGCACACAACATGACCGTCACACCGACCAACCTCGATCAAGTCGCTGAGGTAGCCAAGGATGTGTTGAAGATGCCCTATGACATGCTCTCCTTCCAGCCCGCGGCCTACATCGGGGATGACCGCAGGTGGTCCGGAGGATTCGACGCCGTCTCCATCGACGCAGTGTGGTCTCGGATCGAGGCCGGGGCCGGACATGCCATCCCCTGGCAGGGTACCCAGTTCGGGGACCTACGCTGCAATAGGACCGCTATCACTGTCACTGCAGGGACCCGCAGCGCTGCCTTGCTGGACCCGGAGGACCCCAGAGACCTGGAGGCCCGCGATAAGGTCTTAGCGCACTTTGGCGGCATGATTTTTGGCGGTACCCCCACCTGGATTGTGGGCGCGAAAATCCTGCGGGCGCTCCTGACCCACCCGGGCGACGTTCCCCACCTCCTCTCTTTCGCTCTGCGTCTCATGCGCCGGGCAGGTGGGCTGCGGGCCGTAGCCTCTGCAGCCTTCAAACGCCGCCTGTCTTTTAGGACGTTCGTTGTGCACAACTTCATGGATGCTGCCGACGTCGCTCCGGCCTGGGCACTGATGGAGCAAGGCGTAGCCAGCGATGACCCGAAACTCAAGGCAACCCAAGAACGACTCGGCGCCTGCATGTACACCATGAGCCACCCGGAGACCGGGGCGCTGGTGCCCGCCTGCGTCCAGCACTCAGCCCTGGACGCCGGCGAAAACATCAGATTGCGCAAAATGCTCCCGATCAGGCCGCTCACACACCCTTCGGTGGATGCGGAGTCCACCTCAGTGGTTCCGACCACCTTGGATTCGGCCACCGGCCCGGTCGGCGCGCGGACAAGGAAAGGCTGATATGCGAAGATTTGGCAACCATCGCACAGGCCGCCCACGGTTCGGCGCGCTCATAGCGGGTGCCGGCGCTGCCTTGCTGGCCCTGAGCGCCTGCAGCGCTCCGGCCTCGGCGTCGAAGGGCTGACCCGTGGTCCGTGTCCGTGCCCCACTGCACCCAGTCGCTCGGAAGGTCCGAGAAAACCCAGCGGGCGCTTGGCCGGCAACTCGATTGGCACGAGTTTCGCCACAGGTCTCCCACTGCGCGCGATGACAACTTCGTCGCCGCGTTCCACAAGATGAAGCAACTCAGAGAGTCGAGTTTTGGCGTCTTGAACGTTGTACTGTCCCATGTTGACGAACTCTAGTTGGTCAAGTTCGTAAGAGTGAGGGCTCACCGTTCCCAATGTCAGTCCGCCATGGCAGACTTGCCGCATGTTGGTTGCCTTCTCAGTTGCCCCGTCCGGATCCAGTGAAATCCGGCGCGAAAACGAAGACGCGTCAGTGCATGACGCCGTCGCTGCCGCAGTTCGCGTGGTGAGAGATTCCGGTTTGCCCCACCAGACGGATTCGATGTTCACCACCATTGAGGGTGAATGGGACGAGGTCATGGCGGTCATCAAAGCCGCCACAGACACTGCCGGAAAATACGGCAGCCGGGTGTCGCTGGTGTTGAAAGCGGACATACGCCCTGGACATTCCGGTGAACTCACAGGCAAAGTCGAACGTCTAAACCGGGCACTGGAATCGCCGGAACGCTCATGAACCGATGGCACGAAGTGGACCACTACCTGACCGAAACAGTGGTCCGGCCGGATGATGCGGTTCGCAACGCGGTTTCAGCAACGCACGACGCCGGGATGCCGGCCATCGAGGTAACGGCAGGTCAGGGCAAGTTCCTGATGCTGCTCGCCCGCATGTCCGGTGCGCGCAGGATCTTGGAAATCGGGACTCTGGGTGGGTTCAGCACCATCTGGCTGGCACGCGGAATCCCGGAGGATGGCACCGTCGACACCTGCGAGTTCGAACTCGCCCACGCCGAAGTGGCACGCCGCAATCTGGACAGCGCTGGCGTCGGGCATAAGGTCACTATTCACGTTGGCGCTGCCCTGGATACCCTGCTCGCGCTGTCCGGGCCCTACGACCTCTTCTTCATCGACGCGGACAAGGTCAATAATCCGCAATATCTGGAAGCGGCGCTGAGACTGTCCAGGCTCGGAAGCGTCATAGTCCTCGACAACGTGGTCAGGGGCGGAAACGTACTCAACGCGGACGGCGATGAATCAACCCTAGGCACTCGGCGAGCACTCGAAATCATGGGAAGTCACCCGCGTCTTGAATCGACAGCGTTACAGACCGTCGGCGCGAAGGACTGGGACGGTTTCGCGCTCGCAGTGGTGCGCTCCTGACCGCATAGGCTTGGGACATGCAGTTCACCCTTCGTCGTCCTTGCCCCGCTGATGCGTCGGCACTCGTTGATATGAAAGCTAAAGCGTGGCGGCAGACCTACACGGGGGTCGTGCGCCAGTCTGTCATTGATGCACTCGATGAGAACCGTGAGCGGCGGCTCGGCGGCATGACTCAGTTGATCGGCGCAGATAACGGCCCATTTTTTATGGCAACAGACGAAGCAGGCAGGGTCATGGGCGTGGCAGCCTGCGGCCCTGGTCGGGATGAGAATCCGCCTCCGGGCATTGAACTGGAAATGATCTACGTTCTGGCCGAGGCCTATGGTTCCGGTCTCGGCACTCAACTTGCGGACGCCGTGCTCGGCAACAGAACCGCCTACCTCTGGGTTGTCGAGGGAAACGGCCGCGCTGAAGCGTTCTATCGAAAGATAGGCTTCTTACCTGACGGTTCCCGCAAGTACGACGACGGCCTGGACGCCCACGAGATCCGCATGGTCCGCGACGCGGAATGGCCCGCCCGTGGGTAGGCAGCGCGCTAACAGAACCACGGCGCCGGCCGAATCCGACGGTAAGGGTCCGGTTGCCGGCGTCTATTCCATAGACACCGGAACGTGCGAACTTCAGCCAGACGGGTACAGGCCCAACGGGTGGCTGATCCGTATCAACGACGTTCAGAGTTCGCACGTGGATCTGGACGATCCCGCCTACCTTGAATTTGAGTACATGCGTTGGATCGCTGGCCTCGTCGATGCTCACTGGAGTCAGGATGCACGGCTTCGGGCGCTGCACCTAGGCGCTGGGGCATGCTCGCTGGCTCGCCATTTTGCCGCTACGCACCCAAACGCGCGGCAGGTCGCCGTCGAACTGGATGGGAAGCTGGCCGAACGCGTGCGCGATTGGTTCGACCTTCCGAGGGCACCGCTGCTGCGTATTCGGGTGGGCGAAGCTAGGGAGGTGACGGAGTCCCTGACTGAGGACAGCCGGGATCTGATCATTCGGGACGTTTTCTCTGGAAGCAAGACACCGCAGCCGCTGACAACCACCGAGTTCACGGCTCACGTGCGGAGGGTGCTCGCACCTGGCGGGATCTACGCCGTCAATTGTGGCGACGGCCCGGGTCTTACCGCCGCCAGGCGGGAAGCTGCGACCATCACAGCGGCGTTTCCCCATACGGTCATCGTTGCGGATCCGGCGATGCTGAAGGGACGGCGCTACGGAAACATGGTGATCGCCGGCAGCGATGCCTCCATGGGGGATGACCCAGGGTTCATTCGCGGATTGCTGACGGGCGGACTCCCAGCGCACGTTTGGAATGATACCCAGGTTCGCCGATTTGGCAATACTTCATCACCGTTTACGGACTGATTTGGTCAAGATGGACCTTTCCACTGACGCCTCCGGAGGGGAGCGGTAGTGTCTAGTTACGAAGGGTGACCCCAACACCCTGGGTGATTGATTGTTCACCAGGTTCAGCCCAAACCGGTTACAGCGCAGTGGATGGCGCTCCAACCGCTTTGGCTGAACACGTTGGTTACGGCCAACTTGCCGGCCGTCGGATCCGCCCCCGCTTCTGACGGCCGGCCCTCACTTTTCCACGACAACACGTCGGAGGTCCGTGATGAATAAATCCAACGCAGGCAAGCAGATTCCCGGAGCGCCGGGGTCTGAGCCACCCACGGTGGCTGAACCTACTGAACCCCGAGAACCGCTACCGCCAAAGCCGGACCAGAGGAGGCCTAAAACGGTGTCACCAACCGGTGTACCCACCGGCGCCCCACAGCATACGAAGGCCCAGAGCGGACGGTTCCTTACCACCGCGCAGGGCGTCCGGGTCAATGACACAGACCACTCGCTCAAAGCGGGAAATCGCGGCCCCACCCTCCTGCAGGATCATCATCTGCGCGAAAAGATCATGCATTTCGATCATGAGCGGATCCCCGAACGAGTCGTCCATGCTCGCGGGGCTGCGGCCCACGGCGTATTTCGAGCCAACGGTGCTGCTGAAAACATCACTAGTGCGGGCTTTCTCGCCAAGGGTGCGGAAACGCCCGTGTTCGTCCGGTTCTCCAACGTTGTCGGTTCCCGCGGTTCGGCCGACGTCGTGCGTGACACCAGAGGCTTCGCCACCAAGTTCTACACGGACGAAGGTGTGTATGACCTCGTGGGCAACAACATGCCCGTGTTCTTCATTCAGGACGCCATCAAATTCCCGGATCTGGTTCACGCCGCCAAGCCCCATCCGGACCGTGAGATACCACAAGCACAGAGTGCGCATGATACGTTCTGGGACTTTGTGTCCCTCCATACTGAGGCGCAGGCCCACTTGATGTGGCAGATGTCTGACCGGGGTATTCCGCGGTCAAACCGCATGATGGAAGGCTTTGGCGTCCATACCTTCCGTCTGATCAATCACGAGGGCGACACCACTTTGGTGAAGTTCCATTGGAAGCCGCGCGCTGGCGTTCACTCGGTGATCTGGGAAGAAGCGCAGTTGATCAACGGAATGGACCCCGATTTCCACCGTCGGGACCTTGCCGACGCCATTGAGGCCGGGGCTTTCCCCGAGTGGGATTTAGGCGTCCAGACATTCCCGGACACCGACGACGAGACGTTTGAGGGGATCGACCTTCTCGATCCCACCAAGTTGATCCCCGAGGAACTGGCTCCAGTCCAGCTCATCGGGACCATGACCCTGAGTGCGAATCCCACCAACTACTTCGCGGAGACGGAACAGGTTGCGTTCCATCCTGGGCATCTGGTTCCCGGCATCGACGTCACCAATGACCCGCTGCTGCAGGGGCGGCTGTTTTCCTATCTTGACACTCAGATCAGCCGGCTCGGCGGTCCCAATTTTGCCCAACTGCCCATCAATCGTCCGCATGCCCCGGTCAATGACATGCTCCGCGATGGCATGCATCAGACGGCGGTCCATTCCGGTGTGGCGCCTTACAAGCCAAACTCGCTCGACGGCGGGTGCCCCTTCATGGCGGGGGCAGATGCGGGCGCGTTCATCGATGTTCCGGAACGTATCCCTGAATCCATGAAACTGCGGGAAAACCCGGCCTCTTTTGAGGACCACCTGAGCCAGGCTCGGCTGTTCTTCCGGAGCCTGACCAGTACAGAGCAGGATCATACGATCCAGGCCTTCTCATTTGAGTTGGGCAAATGTTATGAGCAGGCGATCCGAGAACGTCAGGTACAGATTCTGGTCAATATTGATGAGCGGCTCGGCGCGGAGGTGGCCACATCCCTTGGTCTGAGTGCACCGAAGCGGACAGAGGACGTTCCGGACCGGGCAACGAGCCCGGCGCTGTCACAGGTGGGCCGGAAGTGGCCAGTGGCTAGCCGCCTCGTAGGAATCGTGGTCGGATCTGAACCAGATGTGCAGGACGTTGAGGCTGCGAAGGCGGCCGTTGAAAAGGCCGGGATGTTGCCGCTCATCATCGCGCCTACCGCCGGAAAGCTCGACGGTGGCAAAGGGCCCGTAGTGCAACGGTCCTACCTGACTGCGCGGTCCATCGAGTTCGACGCCGTCGTGATCGCAGGTGCTCCGACGCCGGCGCCGGATGCCGTGCTGGATCGTGACGCAAAAGCAGGCGATCCCATGGCAGTCATGCAGATTGACCCACGGGTGACGCTTCTCATCTCCGAGTCCTACCGTCATGCCAAACCGCTGGGCGGTTGGGGCGAAGCGGCCTCCGCGCTTCAAGCCGCCGGAGTGCCCTCGTCGGCGCCTGGTGTGGTTCTGGACCAGAGCGCCACGAAGGTCATTGACGACGTCGCCGAGCTGTTGGCCACGCACCGCGTGTGGGAGCGGTCATAAATTACTAGCTGACGCCGAGGATCGCTTGAATGGGGCCGATTCCGAAGAAGATCACGAACGCTCCGGCCACAGCCCACATGAGCGGATGGACTTCGCGTGCTTTGCCCTGGAAGAGGCGGATCAAGACGAAGCTCACGAATCCGGCGCCCAGCCCGTTGGCGATTGAATAGGTGAACGGCATGAGGACGAAGGTAAGGAAAGAGGGAATGGCGAGTCCCCAGTCGGTCCAGTCAATCTGACCAACCTGCGACACCATCATGAAGCCGACGACGACGAGGGCTGGCGCAACGGCCTCAAAGGGGACGAGGTGGATCAGGGGGGTGAGGAACATGGCCAGCAGGAGCAGCAACCCGGTGATGATCGAGGCGAAGCCGGTCCTGGCACCTTCGCCGATCCCTGCTCCGGATTCGACGTAGATCTGGCTTGATGAAGTGGAGGAGCCGCCACCGGCGATCGCGCCGAAGGCGTCCACCAGTAGCACGCGGTCAACGTTGGGGATATTCCCGTCCTTGTCCACATTGCCGGCCTCGTTGGCCAGGCCCACCATGGTGCCCATGGCGTCGAAGAAGATGCTCAGCAGGATCACGAATGCCAACAGGGTTGCAGCCGTGAAGCCCAGGTGGTTGTACGCGCCGAAGAGATTGACCTGGCCAATGAGGCTGAGATCGGGTGCTTCCCAGTCGGGGAGGCTGGGCGTCACCAGCGACCAACCGGTAGGAACGCCGTCGCCCTGCGCACCTGGGTGGGCCACGAGTTCCACAATGCCAGCGAAAATAGTGGCGGCGATGATGCCTATGAGGATCCCGCCCTTGACCTTGCGCACCACCAGGATGATGGTGAGGATCAAGCCGAAGACGAAGACCAGTGTGGGCCAGCCCATGAGTTCACCATTGAATCCAAGCCCCACCGGAACTGTGGTTCCGGCGACATCGGGGATTCGCCGGACAAAGCCGGAATTGACGAGTCCAATAAGCGCGATGAACATGCCGATCCCCACCACGATGGCGGTTTTCAAGCTGGGTGGGACCGCACGGAAGACCGCCGTTCTGAATCCAGTGAGGACCAGGATCAGCATGGTGATACCGGAGAGAACCACCAACCCCATCATGTCCGGCCAGGTTAGTCCTGGGTTTGTTGCCACCGTGATGGCAACGTAGGCGTTGACCCCGAGTCCCGTCGCCAACGCGAACGGATGTTTGGCCCACGCTCCCATGATGATCGTCAAGACGCCAGCGACAAGTGCCGTTGCAGCGGCTACGCGGGCGTTGCCCAATTGCGCTCCGGCGGCGTCTGCCCCGGAGAGAATCAGCGGGTTCAACACCACGATGTAGCTCATGGCGAAGAATGTTGCGATGCCTCCCCGAATCTCACGGGAGAAGTTTGACCCTCTCTTGGTGATCTCGAAGTAGCGGTCTAGGGCGGAACCCAGTTTGCGCATGGTTTTTCCTAGAAGTGGGAAGGGGTAGGCCGCAATGATCTTATCGTGCCCGGTCCACGCGTAGGGTGGTTCAGGTGAAAGCCAAAGTTGTTCTTACGTCGCTGACCGCCGTAGTCGTGGCCCTGCTGCTGGCCTTTGCCGGGCTGCTGCCCGCCTCTGGTCCGGCAGCCGCGCACGACCAAATAAGTGGTACCGATCCGGCGGACGGAGCTACCGTGGCCCAGGCTCCCGAGGAGGTTGCCCTCACATTCACGGGTAACCCGCAGGGCATTGGTTCCGAAGTTCAGGTGATGGATACTGAGGGAACCGACTGGGCTACCGGTGAGGTCAAGATCGTTGACAATCAGGCCATTCAGTTGCTGAAGCCCGGTGCGCCAGCGGGGGATTACACGGTGAACTGGCGGGTTGTTTCTGCTGACGCCCATCCTATTGAGGGTAGTTTCACGTTTACGGCCACCGGTGGATCAGTGGCATCCGCGGTGCCATCCCAGCCCATTGAGGAAGTCGCTCCCGCACCAGCGGAAAACGTCAGCGATGGCGGGTTCCCTTGGGGAATTACGGCGATGATAGTAGTTCTCATCGGGCTAGTGGTCGCTATTGCCGTCACGGCTCGCAAGCGGCTTGGTTCCACCCGGGACGACGACGTCGTCTGACCAGGTGGTTGCCGATCCGGCAGACGCCGATCAGGCGGTGAGAGGTATGGTTGCGCTTTTTGGGAACGTGATGGCGTTACACGCTCCTTTGGCCTGACGGACAATTTCGCGGGTTGTCGGGCTGATCGATTCGCCCACACCAACCAGGTAAATGCCCAGAGTCTGCAGGACCGCTTTCAGGTTGCTGGTGACGGCGATGCCAAGGGAGCGCAGGAAGCTGCGGAAATGATTCTGGGCCACGCGGGTCAGGACAACCGTGTCAGCGAGGACGGTGCCACTGGATGTTTGGATGACCCATTTTCCGTTGTGTCGGACCGGTAGGTCATGGTCTTCGGCAGTCGATTGGTTGAGGCTCTGAACCAGACTTCGCGGCCTGACGTCCAGTTGGTGGCTCCTGGCGTAGGAGCGCAACAGGCGAAGTAGCTCGGTACGTTCGGCGGCTGACCGGAAGTCCCCTGAATGCGGGTTGCAGCCCGCGCCACCGCAGTCCATGCCACCCAGAACTATGGCGTCGACTCCCTTGCGCTGTAATTCTGTTGCTATGGCCAGCCCGGCCAGTCCTGAGCCGATAACGACGGCCGGTGTGAATTCGACGGATTCAGCGAGCGCAGGGCACATGGGGCCTCCGGAACCGTAGGAGTGGTTCCGCACAGTCCGGCGCCTCTTCCGGACTGTGCGGACACCCGGAAGTGAACGGTCAACCGGGCGCACCTCGAAACCAAATAGCCGCTGCCCGGACAGCTTTTTGGTTCCACCGGGTTGCATCCATTCGGTATCGAATGATCGAAGCTTACAAAACTTCCGGGCCCATGGGTAGTCCCAGTCGGAGGGTAGTCTTGAATCATGAAATGTAACCGGGGTCATATACGCGGGGAGGGTCTGTCGTGATGAGAAATGCGGATGAGCGACGGTCGGAATCTGTTAACGGCGCGATTATCGCCGGCGTCGACGGCTCCGATCAGGGAATGGGCGCTGTCGTGTGGGCGGCGAGGGAAGCAGAACGGCGCAAGCTCCCGCTACACCTGGTGACCGCCTATACAGTGCCGGTTTTTGCGGCCTCAAGTCTTGATGCCGGTTACGCCACAGTTGATGATTCGGTCATTCGAGAGGGTGCTGAGGCCGTCCTGAAGCAGGCCATCACCAAGGCCTCCACCTACGATGTGGACCTCCACGCCCGGATAGAGACGGGCGACGCCTCGGGGGTATTGCTGGAACTGTCCGCAGAGGCGGCGATGATGGTCGTGGGTTCGCGGGGCAAGGGAGGCTTCGTTGGCCGCCTACTCGGTTCGGTCAGCAGCGCCTTGCCCGCGCACGCCAAATGCCCCACCGTCGTCGTTCCGCTGTGCGCAGCTTCACGCCTGCCTGACGCAGACGTCGACGTACCGAACGGTCACGATAACGATGGCCCCGATCAGTCTCCGGTCCGCCCCGTCGTCACCGTCGGAGTGGATGGCTCAGAGCACGCGCGCATGGCATCGCTGGAGGCCGCTGAGCTCGCCACTCGCAGGGGGCTGCCCCTTGAAGTTCTATGCACCCTGCCGCCATTCACGGGTTCCCTGGCCTGGGTCCCTGCACCCTTGGACCGCGAGGCTCTGCATGAGGATCTGCTGGAGCAGCTGGAAGCCGGGAAACAGTGGTTGAGCAGTCATTTCCCGGACCTCGAGATTTCGCTGAAGCTTCTCGACGGACCGCCGGTCGAATTGCTCATCGAGGAATCGCGCACAGTGGAAATTTTGGTCCTGGGCACCAGGGGGAGAGGCGGCTTCGCGGGGATGCTGCTCGGTTCCACCAGCCAGGGCGTTCTACACCATGCAAAGGGACCGGTCATGATTGTGCCGGACAAGGAGGACCCGAGGCTCGCGGACCGTGATAAATTCGGTCCCATGGTCTCAGACGACTTCGGCGGCTGATTTGCCGTTCAGGCGTGTTGCTCGCCTTCATGGCGGGCGTGACTGAGCGGCTCCAGCTGGAAGGTGCAGTGTTCGGTGTCGAAGTGGGTGCTAAGGCAGTGGATAAGCCTGTCCAAGACAACGTCCATGCCCTCCGCGGTAAGCGTTGCGTCCTCAACCACTACGTGAGCTGAGAACACCGGCACACCGGAGGTGATGGTCCACACATGAATGTCGTGTGCGTCCACCACTCCGTCTACGTCCATGATGTGGGTCCGGAGCTTATCCAGATCAATGTCCTTTGGCGTCGCCTCCAGTAGAACGTCGATGACTTCGCGCAGAAGGCTCCATGCCCGCGGGATGATCATGAGGGCTATCAGGATGGACGCGAGCGGATCGGCGTTGCGGTAGCCCGTAGTTGCGATCACGATGGCCGCGACCACGACGGCGGCGGATCCCAAGAGATCTCCGAGAACTTCCAGATAGGCGCCGCGGAGGTTGAGGCTTTCCTTCTGCCCGCTGCGCAGGATCAGTAAACACACCAGGTTCGCTGCACCGCCGGCAAGGGCCGCTCCGAGCATCAGCCCGGTGTGTATCTCGCCGACGTCGCCAAAGCGCTTCACTGCTTCAATGAAAACGACGACGGCGATCACCATCAGTGCCACACCGTTTGCAAGAGCGGCGAGGACCTCCGCGCGTTGCATGCCGAAGGTGCGTTTCGCCGTCGCTGGCCGGGTGGCAAACCAAGAGGCTAGCAGCGCCAGGGAGACTCCGGCGGCATCGGAAAGCATGTGGCCGGCGTCCGCCAGAAGCGCGAGCGAACCCGAGAGCACGGCTCCAATGACCTGAATGACGACGACGGCGGCGGTGATCGCCACGACGATGACGAGCTTTTTGCGATGACGGCCAGTGGCTGTTCCCGGGATGCCATGGCTGTGACCGCCGTGTTGATGTCCCATGATCAGCCCCAACCCAGCTCGTGGAGGCGTTCGTCGCTGATGCCGAAGTGGTGAGCGACTTCGTGAATCACCGTGATGATCACTTCGTCGATTACTTCTTCGCGTGATTCACACATGGTCAGAATGGATTCGCGGAAAATGACAATTCTGTCTGGGAGCGATCCGGCGTCCCACCAGGAGTCCCTCTCCGTCAGCGGAGTGCCTTCGTAGACGCCAAGGAGCTCAGTCTCCGGGTCCTCACCGGGCTGCGGAATGTAACGGTCCTCGATAAAAATTGCCACGTTGGACATGGAGTTCGCGAGGTCCTCCGGAATGCGGTCAATGGCGTCATCCACCGCGGACTCAAAGTCCTCTTCACTCATGTCGATGGCCATGACTTCAACCCTACCGAAGGACGCTGCTGACCGCGGATTCCGGTGGTGCGGGGTATTTTGGCAATTCACGGGATAGGACCTATAGTTTTATAGGTCCACAGCGGGAGCTGCGAGATCCATATGCCGATTGGTTTCTGGAACTCACCTGTGTTGGATACTTAGGCCCCCATCGTCTAGCGGCCTAGGACACCGCCCTTTCACGGCGGCGGCACGGGTTCGAATCCCGTTGGGGGTACTTGCAGGATTGGTTCGGGCAGTCGTAAAGAACTGCTACGATTTAGATCTTGTAAAAGCAAGGCCCTGTAGCGCAGTTGGTTAGCGCGCCGCCCTGTCACGGCGGAGGTCGCGGGTTCGAGTCCCGTCAGGGTCGCTTAGATTTTTTGGAGAAATTCAGAAGATCGAAGGTGACCATCGAGAGATGTTACCAAGGCTCTGTAGCTCAGTTGGTAGAGCGTTCGACTGAAAATCGAAAGGTCACCGGATCGACGCCGGTCGGAGCCACCACAAACCCCGCGATGCTTGGCTTCGCGGGGTTTTTCTGTTTCCCCTCAGTCCCTGCTCCCTGCTCCCGCCTCTCCGCCCCGAGGTCACCCCGGGGCGCCGCTGGCAGGGGTTGTGCGGGGTGATCTCGAGAAGAGACCCCGACCTCGGCCTGGTTTGCCCTCTCGTGCCGCGCGGGGAGCAAACCGAGCCCGCCGGTCGTTAAGCACTGTGCACGGATGCCCGACTGGCCATCTGGCAATGCGGCCCCATGGAAAGGGACAGGTCATGAAGCGGATGACGACGGCGGTTCTCGCCTCGATCACCTGTATCTTGCTGTCAGCCTGCTCACCGGGAGGCGGTGCTGGATCAGACGGCTCCGCGGCCTCCGAAAGCCAAACGCCGACGCCGGTACTGACACTGCCGCCGTCGGCTCCGGTTGATGGCTCCACAATGTCCTTGAAAGCCCAACCAGCCAAGCCCATGACGGAAGATGAAGCACGCGAGCACTCACGTGACTGCGTTATGGCCGCCGCCGGCTTGGCCTCCATAGCGCTTGCGCCGTCGGCCTTCATTTACGGAACGGACGCGAAAGAACTCGCAGAACTCGAGTCGCAGTTGAAAGACATGGAATCTCAGGTGCCCGCAGAGTTGAAACCGCACATCACCGAACTCGAATCGGTAGTCAGTAAAAACCTTGCCGAGCCTGAACATTTCCACGCCGAAGAATTCCGGCAGGCCTCCCGTCCCATTGAGCTGTGGCTTAGTCGCCACTGCCAGGGCTAAAGCCATCCCGATTGTCCGCCCGAAAGGATAGGCTGGGGCCAATCCAATCGGAAAGGGACGATCAATGACTAACAGCGTCAATCCCGCTTCCTCGCGCCCGGAGCCAATGGTTTCCGGCGCGCCCAGCGGCCGGACCGTGATCGCGGACCCGGCGGTCGCGAAGGTCGCTGCCATTGCGGCGCGTGAAGTTTCAGGAGTCTTCACGCTCGGTTCCGGCGGAGGCCGCGCTCTCGGGGCACTCAGGGATGCGGTTGGTGGAGGGGACAGCACTCAGGGCGTGCAGGTTGAGGTGGGCGAAGTTCAGGCCGCCGTCGACATCACCCTGGTGGCAGTCTATGGAACGCCACTTCTACAGGTTGCGGATCAGGTTCGCGCCGCCGTCTATCAGGCGGTGCAGGCCCTCACCGGTTTGGAAGTCATTGAGGTCAACGTAGAAATCAATGACGTTCACGTGCCAGGCTTGAATGATGCCCGCAACATCGAAAAACCGCGGAGCGCTCCCGCGGGTAGGTCCGGAACCGAAAGTCAGGTCGTCTCGTGAATTACACGGTCTTTGGAATCATCATCGGCGCGATCCTTGCCTTTTCGGCCCTGCTCTTCGACTTCTGGGGCTTCCTGCTCATGGCCGTCTTCATGCTCGTCGGAGCCCTGCTGGGTCGTGCTGCGGACGGCAAACTGGACTGGCGCAGTCTCCGTGATGGCCTCAGCGGCCGCCGTTCATCGTCGTGACGGTGGCCGGAATGAAAACGTTTTCCGGACACAATCGCATCAGCACGCAGGCGTTGACCAGCACCGCTAAAGCCGTCGCCGCGAACACCTTCGATATCCCGCCGCGGAGCATCCGTGCTGACTGGACAGACGACGCCGGTCTGCTCGCCCTATCTCTCGCCCTGCCCGTGGCCATTCCAGCGTTGGATAGGGTCAACAGGGACCCTGGTGTAGTGGACGGGTTCGGAGGAAGCGTCTGGGACCGGGCGGGAATAGCGAAATCGTTGATTTTGGAAAGAGTGATCCAGCTGACCGGGTCCCGGCTTAGCCGCGTGGACATCCGCTTCACGGGGATTGTCGTCACCGGCGGAGGGCGGGTTTCGTGAGTTCCTCAGCCAACACTGCCAGCAGTGGACGGCAGAAGTCAGTGATTGCGCAGATTATCCGCCGTGAAATGCACTCATCACGTGCTCTTCCTGCGGTCATTGCAGCGACGCTGATTGGCCTGACGTGCCTCTACGTTCTACTCGAAACCACGCTGAAGGCAATGGGACAGGATCCGTGGCTGGTCAGTCCAGAAGCGACCGGACAATGGTTGGCGGACCTTCCAGGTGTCATGGGCTCACTCATGCTCGGGGCGGCAAGTACGTTAATGTTTTTTGCCGGAATTGTCTTCCTCATGCTCGCCGTTGTTCCTGGACGCAGGGCCCGCCACTCCATCCCTAACAACCGTGCCGCTGTGGTCGTGGATGCCGAGGTCATAGCATCATCGTTGGCCCGCAGCGCACGCACAGCAGCAGGTGTCACCCCGGAACAGACTCGAGTCACCGTGGGCAGGAACCTCGTGGAAGTACAGTTGCGGCCCACGTCCGGAACGCCGGTGGACCGGGGAGCGATCCGGTCCATGGTGGAAGAAGAGCTCCGCCGGACGTCCATGACGCCGATTCCCGAAGTGCGGATCCACGTTTCGTCGTCAGGGGTGATCGGCCAATGAATCAGACTCCGCGGATACTCAACCGGATTGTCATTGGGGTGTTAGGCGCTGTACTTGCGCTCGTTGGTGGAACCGGTTTATTGCTGGCCCTAGTGCCTTCGCTGAGCGGTTGGTGGGCAGGATTCAGCGCTGACACACGCCAGGTACTTGATCAGGTCTTCGCATCAACCACCGTTGCGGGTCAACGAGACTCATGGTTGTGGATCGCCATTGCCTTATCCATGATTGTCCTGACGGCGTTGATGATCGCCTGGGTCACAGCCCAGGGGAAGGGACGCGTTGGTACCCTCGCCTCAGATTATTCCGAAGATCCAGCGCCTGGCCGGATCACCTTGAGCGCCGCTGTCGCCGAACAGGCGATGAAGACGGCGCTGCTGGACCGGCGGGACATCGTCAACGTCACGGTCAGTACGTGGGAGTTCAAAGGCAGGCCCGCCCTGAAAATCCGAGTTCACCCGCGGCAGGGGGTTGGCCCATACGCGGTTGCGGAGGAGGTAGCGGACCTCGTGAGGGCCTTGGATCTGACTCTGGGCCATCAGCCGCCGGTCCTCATCAGTATCGGTGCCGGGGCGAGGAGTCACTTCTCCCGGCCAGAGCGCGTTCGCTGATGCGCTGCGCCTCACTCCTCTAGCGCTTTGTGGTCTGCGGGCGCGGGTTCGGACCCAGATCCGCCATTGTACCCGTGCCTTACGCCAGCCTGGTGGCGAATGGCGGCGCGGATGATCTCCACGTGCTCCAGATGGGCAATTTCCCTGCGGACAAGGAGCACTACCCGCCGCAGGGGCTTGGGGTCGACCAGCGGCCGGGCAGTCAGACCTCCGGGCAGGTCTCCAATGGCCAATCGCGGCAGTACCGTGACTCCGATCCCCGCGGCAACCATGGCCAGAATTCCATAGTGGTCGTCCGCCCGCGCCACGTAATTTGGCGTGAAGCCAACTGCCTGAGTGGCGTGGTCCATGACGTCCCCGCTCGGGCTACCGTGGACATCGAGGTCTACCATCGGCTCTGCTATCAGCTGGGCAACCGCCACTTCTGATTGTCGGGCCAGGGCATGAGCATGCGGCAGAACCAGCATGTAATCGTCATCCATCAGAATTTCCCGTAGGTAGCCAAGATATTCAGTTGACCCCGCATAGCCGGGTTCAATGACAATCTCCACGTCACCAAGCCGACGCTCGGTGCTCGCAAGTGGTTCGTTGGTCATGATGTCGAACTGTAGGTCGGGGATCTGCCGGACAGCGTCTCGCAGTACTGCCGGGATCCATTCCTTGGCTACGGACGAGAAACATCCGATGGTCAGCCTGGGGCGGGGACCTGACCGAGTCGCCTCGACAAAGGCCGTGAGCCTCTCCACCTCCGTGAACAGTGTCTCGGATTCGCTGGCGAGCCGTCTGCCTGCGTCGGTGATCTCAATGCCCCTGCCCACTTTGCGGTAGAACGGAAAGCCCACCGATTTCTCCAGGGCAATAATGTGTTGGCTCACGCTTGCTGGCGAGTACTGCACAGTGCGGGCAGCGGCCGTGACGGACGCGGTGCTCACTACTGCACGCCAGATTCTGAGCCTGTTGAGATCCCACACTGCATAATCGTAAGCCTTTGACTGATGATTTTCCAGAATCATTTGCTTTTTATTTATGCAGGTAGTTGTCATCCTGAAAGGGAGCAAATATCGTCACGATTACAGAGAGCGAGTGGACTTCGATCTCCCTCATGGCATCCTCATTGCGGACCGAACTCCTGTGACAGGAGCGGAATACCTGGCATTTCTCGCTGCGAGTGCCATTCTTGCACTGACGCCTGGTCCTGATACTTTTCTTACTCTGAGATTCGGCGCCCACCATGTGCGTGACGGACTCGTCTATACGGTTGCCGTTGCGCTGGGGGTCATGGCCTGGCGGTGCTTGCCTTGACCGGTGTTGCCGCGATGCTTGAACAATTCCCCGGCATACGTACCGGACTGACGTGGATCGGCGGAAGCTATCTCATGCTTTTGGGTGGAGCTGCCCTCTATCAGGTACGACGCAGCCGGAAGGCGGCAGCCCCGGCGGCTGTGCTCGTTCCTGCAGGGGGAGTGCCAGCCGATCCTCTCGATGAAGGACCTCAAGTCGCAGCGGCCAACAACACGAGGGCGAACGCGAGCTCCGTCTTCCGTACGGGGCTGATCAGTTCGCTGACAAACCCGAAAACCGGTTTGTTCTTCCTCGCGCTCATGCCACCCTTTCTCCCGGACTCACCCAGTCTGATAGACCACGGCCTCCTGGTGGCCACGGCGGCCGGGTGCATTCTGATCTACGGTGCGTTCTTGTCAGCCGTTGCCGACCGTGTGGGTGGGTTGCTGACAGCTGGCTCAGGCCCCGCCATCATCGATACAACGGCAGGAGCCGTGCTCGTCCTGTTGGGTATTACGGTGCTCTTGATGCCCTAAACCAGCCACACGGCGCCGTTGGGCTGCAACGAACCGTTGGAAATGGCGTCGGGCTGGCTAACCAGCACGACGCCGGCCCCCTGCGGAAGCTCGACGGCGTCGGTTCCGGTATTCACCAGCACCGTCAGGCCGCCATTCCTATAGGAGAGAACACCGTCGGACGGGGCATGAACGTTGGTCCACGTTAGCGTTCCCTGACCGAGCTTTCGTTCCGCACGGACGCTCAACGCTTTGCGGTAAAGATCGTGTGTTGAGCCCTCTACGCCCACCTGCTGATCCGCCGCATACCTGGCGAAACTGTCCGGCTGCGGAAGCCATGGGCTCACCGAGTCAGGGGCGCCCGCAGAAAAACCGTAGCCAGGTGCGTCGGCCGTCCAAGGAATCGGGACACGGCAACCGTCCCGGCCGATCTCCTCGCCGTTGGTCCGTAAGAATGCTGGATCCTGACGGACCGAGGCGTCCAGGGTGGTGTGCTCGGGCAGGCCCAGTTCGTCGCCTTGATAGATGTAGGCAGATCCGGGCAGGGCCAGCATGGTCAGCGCCGCGGCACGTCCGCGTGCCAAGCCCAGGTCCTCATCGGGCTGTTCGTTGGCGGCGCTGATGCCCTTGGGGAACGTCGTCGGGTCCAGCAATCCGTAGCGCGTGCTATGACGGACGGTGTCGTGGTTGGACAGCACCCACGTAGCCGGGGCACGTACTTTCCCGGCCTCCTCGAGCGACTCTTCAACGCTGCTGGCCATGCGCGCAGCATCCCAACCCGCGAGGAGGAATCCAAAGTTGAAGGCCTGTTGCATCTCGTCCGGACGCACATAGCGAAAAAGCCGTTCAGCGGGCTCCACCCATGCCTCGGCAACCAGCATGCGGTCGCCGTCGTACGCGGAGAGCACCTTGTTCCAGCTTCGGTAGATCTCGTGGACCTCGTCCTGATCAAAATAGGGCGGGGCTTTCGTATTCCCACTACCCTCGACCATGCTGGACTTGGTGTCCCAGTCAGGCAAGCCGTCGGCCTTGATCAGGCCGTGGGCCACGTCGATGCGGAACCCGTCCACGCCACGGTCCAGCCAGAATCGCAGAACTGACTCCATCTCCTCGCGAACCTCCGGGTTTTCCCAGTTGAGGTCCGGCTGTCTGGTGTCGAAAAGATGAAGGTACCACTGGTCGTCATCAACTTGGGTCCAAGCGTCACCGCCGAAAATCGACTGCCAGTTATTTGGCGGCAATTCGCCATTCTCACCGGAGCCGTCGCGGAACATATATCGTTCGCGTGCCTCGGATCCCGGGGCTGCGGTGAGTGCTTCGCGGAACCACTCGTGGTTGTCCGACGTGTGATTGGGGACCAGATCCACAATGACGCGAATTCCCATTGAATGGGCGTCGGCAAGCATGCCATCAAAATCGTTCATGTCGCCGAAGAGCGGATCCACCACGCGATAGTCTGCGACGTCGTAACCGGCGTCGGCTTGAGGAGACAGGTAGAAAGGCGACAGCCAGATGGCGTCTACTCCGAGCTGTTCCAAGTACGGCAGTTGGCGGCGTACGCCTTGCAGATCACCCACGCCATTCGAGTCCGCGTCGGAGAACGAGCGGGGATAGATTTGGTAGATGACGGCATCTGCCCACCACTGATTGAGCTGGAAGGGTGTGCTTTGCGTCAGCGACATGGATGCTCCTGATTCGTAGATAACCACACCTACGTTAAGCGCTCAGAAGCCCATGATCTTCCCGGACGTGAACCGAATCACATGATGTGGTGCTCGTCGCATAGGCTGGGCGTATAGGCACACTAAAAAGACTCGCGAGAGCGCTCGAGGGCGCTCCATCTGTCGTGCACATTTTCTTCTCGATTGCCGTTATCGCTGCAGGACTCGTGGGGCGCGCAACCGACTCTTCCGAAGCGGACCTCGGTCTGGTCTGGCCAGCGTCCGGCATCAACTTCCTGTGGCTCGTCTGGGCCTGGCGTTTGAAATCGCGCCGCTACACAGCCCTGGCCGGGATCGGAGTCGTTGTAGCGATCCTCAACGCAGCCACCGGGGTGCCGCCGGAAACGGCGGTATTGTTCGGGCTCGGAAACATGCTTCAGGCCTGGGTTGCCTACGCCGCCTTCGGCAAGCTCCTGCCCGGACGCACTCAACGCGCCACCGGCGATTTCTTCCTGCTGTCCGTTGCGTCGCTTGTCGGCGTGCTCGTGAGTGCATTCCTGGTTGCCGGCTGCTCACTGGCGTTCGGCGACCCACTCTCGCCCGAGCTCTACATGCAGTGGATCCTCAGCAACTTCGTCAGCATGAGCGCCATCGGTAGCCTGGGGCTGATCGCGGTCCACATGTCCGCCGAGGACTTCCGCCACGCTGCACCCACTGATGTGTGGGAACCTATGGCGCTCGCCATCTTCACGGCGATCATCTACGCGATCGGGTTTGGTCAGACCATCTATTTGCCCATTGCCTTCCTCGCTCTTCCCGCCGCCATCTGGGCGGGACTGAGATTCACTCCCCTTTGGGCCATGGGTCACGCTCTTATCTGCGGTGGATTGCAGATTGTCATGACGTTGAATGCGCGTGGTCCCTTTGGCTCCATAGACTCGACGTCCGCTGCATACATTGCCCAACTCTTCCTCTTTATCTCTTTCGCTGTGACCGCAGTCCTGACCTTGAACCGCACAGAGCAGCGACGCACCATGGCGGAGCTAACAGACGCCCATCTCCGAGCAGAAACGGCGTCTCATCTGCGCGATATCGTTATTGCGAAGCTCAGCGCAGGCGTCATAGTGTGCGACGCCGGTGGCCGGGTCATCATGCAGAACAAGGCCTTCAGCCGGTGGATGGGGAAGGAAATTCACCTCGCCCGCGACATCGCAAGCTCAGTCCGTCTGCTCACGAGCGACGGCGAAGATTATCCCAAGTCACAGATGCCTATCCGTCGCGCCATGCATGGCGAAGTTGTCAGCAGGGCAGAGATCAGCGCGGTCCGCCTCGATGGCACTGTGGAGCACTTCTACGTTGACGCTGAACCCCTCATGCTCCAGGGTGGGCCCGGCGCCGTCGTCATTTACCACGATTACACGGATCAGCGACGGCACCAGCAAGACCTTTCACGTTTTGCCTCCGTTGTTGCCCACGATCTGACAAATCCGCTTGCCGTGTTCGACGGCTGGCTGGAAATACTCGAGGACCCGCAGCTCTCCGCGGGCGAGCGCAAGCGCAGCATCAAGCGTCTGCGCGGGGCCAGCGTGCGCATGCGTACGCTCATCCGCTCCCTTCTGACGTACAGCCTTGCCAAGGAGGACAAGGTTGTTGCCGCGAAGATTCAGGTCGATGACGTGGCGGCGAACATCATCGGATTGCATGAGGGTCTGGCCCAAAGCCGTTACTCAGGAACGGACTTCACCGTCGACGCCGATACTCAGATCATCGCTGGTCCGGAGCTATTTCAGCAGCTCATGGAAAATCTCATCGGCAACGCTGCCAAGTACGCACATCCGGATAGGCCTTCGGAAGTGATGATCACTGCGGAACCGGCCGAAAAGGAGGGTTGGACGCGCATTACGGTCCGGGACAACGGTATTGGTATTCCAGAGAGTGAGCTGGACACTGTGTTCACCGAGTTTCACCGATCGCCCAATGGTGTCTCGCTCGCCACGGGGTCCGGCTTGGGGCTGGCTATCTGCCGGCGCATCGTCGAAAGTCACGGCGGCACGATTAAGGTCGCAGATAGGACAGAGGGCGGGTGCGATTTTTCATTGACCATGCCGTCTAATCCGGATATGCTCCCGGCACACGTCCGTTTTCCTTTGGAGGAAGCACGGACCGCTCAACGTTGACACACCCGCCTGACCCGTCCTTAAAGTACTGCAGCAGGTTGAGAGATCAGTCAGCTACCGCGGGCCAACTGCCGGACAGGGATCCAGCGCTGCGCCATCCGTCGGTAAGACGCCGCCGCACCGGTCATGTCGCCGTCGGCCAGTGCCTCAATCCCATGCCGGACGTCCATGGGCGAATCGTCCGGGTACACCAAGTCCGCCACCCACCCGTAGTCGAGCTCAAGAATAGCGCCGGTCTGGAACGCCGATAACCACTCGATGAGGTCCGTCAACTCCTCCAGGAGGTCAAGCTCCGGGGCGGCAATAGCGAGTGAGGCGACCGCGGACCGTGCACGTTCCACGCACTGGTGCACCGGCGCTGCCAGACGAACCGTCGTAATGCGGCCGTCCTCCTCCACGAGTTCGGTCTGATCATCCTCGTGGAAGAGCACAAACCAACCGAAAGGGATGCCCCAGATCGCGGAGCGCGTATGCAATTTGGCCAGGGAATCCACCAGCTCGTCGGCGTCGAGCCGCTCACGGTGAGCCTCACGCGCTGACTCGGGCAAAAGCATCTCGAGTAACGGACCGCTGATCGTCTCGGCGAGTGTCTCCGCGGCGAGAGTGGAACGAACCATCAGCTGATTGGGGCAGTAATAGGGGGTTGGGATTCCGTCCGCCGACGGGTACAACAGCACCCGAAACAGGTCCGCGGCCTTCCGAGGGTACGGATCAGATAACGATCGGAGAACCCGGGTCATTGAAGCCTGGCGGTCCAGCTCCTCTGTTTCGGACCGTTTCCGGGAACGCTGGCCCAGAATGGAGAGCTGGTCGTCGTCGTCAAAAGCATCCAGTGGCTCGTAAGCCCGCAGGTACGAAACGACGGGCGCTCCCCCTATCGACGCCACGTCAGGACAGCTCCACTATGACCGGCGCGTGGTCCGAAGCGCCTTTGCCCTTGCGCTCCTCTCGGTCAACGGTGCCGCTGGTTACCCTGGACGCCAGAGCGGGGGAGCCAAGAACAAAGTCAATGCGCATGCCCTGCTTCTTGGGGAAGCGGAGCTGCGTGTAATCCCAGTAGGTATAAACGCCGGGGCCGGGAGTATGTGGGCGAACTACGTCCACATATCCGGCATCGATGAACGCCTTGAAAGCAGCGCGCTCTGGGTCAGACACGTGAGTGAGCTCCTCGGCCTCGAACTTTTCGATGTCCCACACGTCGTCGTCTTCCGGGGCGATGTTCCAATCACCCATAAGCGCTACCTGTGCCTCTGGATTCTCAGTGATCCAACCCTCTGCCTGGCGCCGCAGAACGTCCAGCCAGTTGAGTTTGTACGCCATGTGCTCGTCGCTACGCGCGCGGCCGTTGGGAACGTACAGACTCCAGATCCGCACGCCGCCGCAGGTTGCTGCAAGCGCGCGTGCCTCCTGAACTGGATCCTTCCCGCCCTTGCCGAAAACCGGCTGCTCCACGAAGGTGCGTTCGACGTCATCGAGCCCCACCCTGGAAGCAATGGCGACACCGTTCCACTGGCTCAAGCCAAAATGAGCCACCTCATAGCCGTTGTTCTCGAACAGTTCCCACGGGAAGTTCTCGTCCTTGCACTTCGTTTCCTGAATGGCCAGGACATCGACGTCGGACCGGTTCAGCCAAGCCTCCACGCGGTCGGCTCTTGCCCTGAGGGAGTTCACGTTCCAGGTTGCTATTCTCACACCCGCAACGTTACCAACACCGGCAACCATCAATGTGGCCGAGTGCCGGTCAGCGCCACCAGGTGTCGCGGATGGTCACTGGCACTGTGCGCTTGTGGCGAGAGTTCCGCCACCGTTTCTCGATCATGGCCGCGACGTCGTCGTCGACGGCCCTACCTTCCAGGTAGGCGTCGATGTTGGCGTAGGTGAAGCCCAGCTCGTCCTCGTCGGTGCGCCCGGGTTTGCCATCAAGCAGGTCCGCCGTGGGCACCTTGTCGTAGAGGCGGGTCTCAGCGCCTAGCTGCTTCAGGACACTGCGAATCTGGCCTTTGTCGAGCCCGAACAGGGGCAGGATATCCGCGCCGCCGTCGCCAAATTTTGTGAAGAAGCCGGTCACCGATTCGGCCCCGTGATCTGTCCCGAGAACCAGCAGGTTGCGCTGGCCGGCAACGGCGTACTGCGCGATCATCCGGGCGCGCGCCTTGACGTTGCCTTTGTTGAAATCGCCGATGGCCTCACCTGTGGCCGCAGCGAACTCTTCAGCGATCCGTTCCACGCCGGGTTTGACGTTGATCGTCCAGCAGATGCCCGGGCCAATAAAATCGAGGGCGGCCTGGGCGTCCTCCTCATCCGCCTGAACGCCGTAGGGCAGACGCAGGGCAACGAAGTCCGCCGCTGTTCCCTCAGCCCGCAACTCATTGACGGCCAACTGCGCCAGCTTGCCCGCAAGAGTTGAATCCAGACCACCACTGATACCGAGCACGTAACCCGATGTGCCCGTGGCCCGCAGGTAATTTTTCAGGAATTCCACCCGGCGACGTGCCTCGTCAACCGGATCGATGTCCGGACGAACACCCATTTCTTCGATGATCTGTGCCTGCAGTTCACGCATGGCACCAGCGTAGCCGCGCTTCTATAGACTGGGAACCATGACACTTTCGCACACCGATGCCCGGACCCGACTCCTCGAACTCATCAAAGAACTGGCCGTCGTCCACGGCACGGTCACGCTCTCCAGCGGTAAGCAAGCGGAGTATTACGTGGATCTGCGCCGGGCCACCCTGCATCATGAAGCTTCCCGCTTGGTGGGGCAGGTCATGCTGAACCTTATTGACGACGCCGGAGTGGAGTTCCAGAGCGTCGGCGGGCTCACCATGGGCGCGGACCCGGTAGCAACAGCGATCATCCATTCGGCCCAGCCTGAACGGAACATCGATGCCTTCGTGGTCCGTAAAGCTCAGAAATCTTACGGAATGGGTCGCCAGGTGGAAGGCCCGGACGTCCGTGGCCGCAACGTCGTCGTCCTCGAAGACACGTCCACAACGGGAGCATCCGCGCTCGCCGCAGTCGAAGGAGTGCGTACAGCTGGTGGAAATGTGGTTGCCGTGGCGGTCATTGTGGACCGTGATACGGGCGCAAAGGAACATGTAGAGCGGGAATCAGGCGTGCCGTACCTGTTCGCATTTGGCAAAGATGAGCTGGGACTGGACTGACAAACTCGAATGAGCCTGGGCAGGAGCAGCCCGGCGACGCCATGGACGACGCCGGGCTGCTCCACGCTGCCATCCGGATTCACCGGGTTTCACGGCGTCGGTTCCTGGTGGGTTCCGGGCTGGGGCTGGGGCTTGCCACGGACCTGTACGTCACCCGGCAGATCCAGGAGTACCGTCAGAAAACGGCGTTGCTGGCGCTGCCAGACGACTACGCCGAAACGCACTTTCCCACCACCAGCTGGATCCTGTTCCCGGGTTACAAGACCAGTTGGGAAGAGGCCCGCTGGATCTTGAACTCGCTGCGTCCAGCGATGAAATTGCGCGGCCAGATGGCCGCCGTCGGCTACTCCAACCGCGGGTTGGACATCAATGACATCTTCGCTGAAGTCCGTCGGCACATCCGCATCACCCAGCTCGAAACCGTGTATTTCTACGGACATAGTTTCGGGGGCATGGTCGCTGTTCAGGTTGCGGCGATGCTGCGGGAGATCGGAGTGTCGGTGAAGGTGATCCTGATGGATTCGAGTCCGCAGAGCAAATACGATGTCCTGGACCAAGCCTGGTTTGATGGGGTGGTGTACCTGTATGAACACGGTTATCGCATCCCGTCCGTTTTCCGGGGTGGATATGAACTGAGCGAACGCGTAGTCCACAAGAACGAACGGTCCTGGCGGCAAATCCTCAACCAAGCGTTGGAACAGCTCTCACCGCTGGCGCCGTCTAGCGTCCTCATCCAAAGTGAATCCGCGTACATCTACGAATACGACGCCATACGGTTCCGGAACCGGCTCGGAGACACATCACTGGTGTGGTTCGGCAATCCCGAGGACGGCACAGTGAACTATCAGTCCGCGCGAACCTCATGGGCGGAAACGTTTCCGCGGAATATGGTGTCCAACGATCGCGTGACCGTTGGCGCCGTGCCCGCGCATGCGAGCCCGCAATGGAACCCGGGCATTTACGAGGCCGTCCTCAAGGACATCTTTGCCAAACTGCTCCCCCTGCCGGCGCGCGGTGGTCTGAAGCGGATCAATTAGCATGCGCCGTAACGGAGATCACCTTATAGGGTGATGCAGCAGCTACATTGCAGGTGTGGCCAGGAGTAGCGTGAGCACCATGACGCGAACTGAAGAACGATACCTGTCCACCAATGTTCTCGTGATCGGCACTGGCGGTGCCGGGCTGCGAGCGTCCATCGAGCTCAAAGAAGTGGGGATGGATGTACTCGCGGTAGGTAAGCGCCGTCAGCACGATGCTCACACCACACTGGCAGCTGGTGGCATCAACGCAGCCCTTGGCACCATGGACCCTCAGGACTCCTGGCAGCAGCACGCGGCGGACACGCTGAAGGAGTCCTACATGCTCGCTGATCCGCGAGTCGTGGAAACGGTGGCCAGAGGTGCTGCCCAAGGCATTGAGGACCTTGAGCGTTGGGGTATGCCCTTTGCTCGGGAGTCTGACGGCCGGATCAGCCAGCGCTTCTTCGGTGCGCACAAGTATCGTCGTACAGCGTTCGCAGGGGACTACACAGGTCTTGAGATTCAGCGAGCGTTGCTGAAGCGTGCCAGGGAGCTGCACCTGAACGTCATCGATACCATCTACATCACCCGGCTGTTGACTTCCGGTGACAGGGTCTTCGGTGCCTATGGTTTTGACATCACCAATGGTGAGCGCGTGATCATCCATGCCGATGCTGTCATCCTTGCAGCCGGAGGGCACACGAGGATCTGGCGGCGCACGTCCTCTCGGCGTGACGAGAATACAGGTGATAGCTTTCGGCTGGCTGCCTTAGCTGGGGCGAAACTTCGTGATGCCGAACTGGTCCAGTTCCACCCCTCGGGCATTCTCGAGCCAGAGGATGCTGCTGGGACGCTGATCTCCGAAGCGGCCCGCGGTGAGGGTGGTGTGCTCCGTAACGCGCAGGGCGAACGTTTCATGAGCAGATACGACGCCGAACGCATGGAATTGTCCACGCGTGACCGGGTTGCGTTGGCTAACTTCACCGAGGTCGCTGAAGGGCGGGGGACTGCCAAGGGTGGCGTCTATCTGGACGTTTCCCACCTGCCGCGGGAAACCATTTTGGCGAAGCTGCCCCGTGTTTACCGCACCATGCTGGACCTGCAGATGCTGGATATCACCGCAGACCCCATGGAGATAGCGCCGACCGCACACTATTCGATGGGCGGGGTCTGGGTTGAACCAGAGGAACACCGCACGGGAGTTGAAGGCCTCTATGCCATTGGCGAAGCAGCCAGCGGACTGCATGGAGCGAACCGGTTGGGCGGCAACTCACTCATTGAGCTGATGGTCTACGGCAGAATCACCGGTCAGGCGGCCGCACGTTTTGCCAAGGGTTCCGATGCGCCTCGTCGCGACGTCGACGCCGTAACCGCTGCTCGCACCGAAGTTGACGACTTACTTTCCGGCAGTGGGACGGAGAACGCACGCCAGCTCCAACGTGCAGTCCGCAACATCATGACCGAACACGCTGGCGTGGTCCGGAATGAGGCAGGGCTGACTACAGGTCTGGAACAACTCGAAGAAGTAGAGTCTCGGCTGCCCGCGTTGGCGGCACACCCTGATATCGCCGGGTTTGACGATCTGGCACATGCCTTTGATTTGTTGGGTTCCCTGCTGGCGGCTCGGGCAACTCTGGAATCGGCTAGGGAACGACGAGAAACACGCGGGTGCCATAACCGTTCTGACTTCCCGGAGACGGACCCTGCGCTGCAGGTGAATTTGCTGTGGAGCCCTGATTCTGGGGTGGAGCAAGAGCAGATTCCCGCTGCAGATTCGGACATCACGGCCCTGATGCACGACGACGATTCCGTAGTGGGCAAACTCCTTGAGTAGCGCGATGATGGACTCCGGTGGGTTCTCCACGTACATTGGCCCCATCGGCCGTATCAATTAACGTAGCTGAACCGATTCTCGCCGAGGCTGCTACTTCGGGCTCTCCGGTGGGCGCAGCTGGTTCACCGGACCATTCCACGCGCGAAGGATCACGATGGACGCTAGACCAACCCCTGATGAATTACCTGAGCCGGGGGATACCAAACTCACACCGGCAGCGTTGGCAGGCTTCAGACATGAGTTGGACCAACGCAAGCACGACGTCGTCGACGGAACCTGGGCGGGATCTGTACCCGCACAGTACGGCGTCGCGCCCCGCCTGCGAGTTGGCCGAGACAAATGGTTCAACCTCCTCTGGCTGCTGCCCATCGGGTTTGTCCTGCTTATTATTGGCATCGCCGTGGCCAAGGGGCTGCGTGACGTGCCGGCGGTTTCACAGTTCATGCAGCAGTACCCAGGTACCGTCGTTCCTGGGGGCGCGGAGGACAACGCAGGGTTTCCGGCGTGGGTAGGCTGGCAGCATTTCTTCAATATGCTCTTGATGATTCCCATTATCCGCTCCGGTTTGACGATCATCGCCGATCATCCAAGGTTCTACTGGACACGGCATTCCACCCCGGGCAAGGACTGGTTCCGGGTTCAAAAGCCGGTACCCGCTGATCCGTTGTGGACGGCTAAACAGGATTCCATTACGCTTCCCGACGGCGTCGGACTGCCGGGGCGACGGCACTCCATTGGACTGGCCAGATGGTGGCACCTTGGTATCAATTCGCTGTGGCTGCTCAACGGTGTGGTGTTCTACATTCTGGTGTTCGCTACCGGGCACTGGCTGCGGCTGGTCCCCACCAGTTGGGAAGTTATCCCCAACGCTGTTTCCGTGATGATTCAGTACCTGTCCCTGGACTGGCCCACCGATGATAGTTGGGTCGCCTATAACAGTCTGCAGGTGATCGCTTACTTCATCACAGTGTTCGTCGCAGCCCCATTGGCATTCATCACGGGCCTGGGAATGTCGCCTGCCCTATCCACAAAATTTAGGTGGATCAGCCGCGTATTCAGCATCCAGGTTGCCCGGTCACTGCACTTTCTGGTGCTGCTCTGGTTCCTGCTCTTCATCGTCATGCACGTGACGCTGGTAGTAGCGACAGACGCTCTGCACAACTTCAATATGATGTACGGCAACAGTAACGATACGGAGAGCTGGAACGGGTTCTGGATCTTCGCTATCTCACTGGTAGTGATGATTGCTCTTTGGGTAGCACTTACCCCGTTTACCTATCGTCATCCGAGGTTGGTCCAGCGGATCGGTTATGGGCTCATCGGACCCGTGCAAAGACTATTTGAGCATCTTGATTCCAAGCCCGGTCAATACACCGAGAAAGACATTTCTCCCTATATGTGGCACAACGGCGCCTACCCCCAAACGCAGGAGTACAAGGACCTTTTCGAAGGCAATTTTGCCGACTACCGGTTGGAAGTTTCGGGCTTGGTTGAGAATCCGGTGGAACTGGATTTGAAGCAGCTACGTGGCATGGCTCATCACGAGCAGATTACCCAACATTTCTGTATCCAGGGATGGTCCGGAATCGCCAAATGGGGTGGCATCTCTATGCAGACCATCGTCGATAGGGTGAAGCCGAAGCCGGAGGCGAAATGGGTGATTTTCTACTCCTTCGCGGAGGGGCCCGACGGCGGAATCTACTACGATGCCCAGCCCATTGAGCAGATGAGCTATCACCTGACGATGCTCGCCTATGACATGAACGGTGAGGCGCTGCCGTACGGTCACGGCGCTCCGCTCCGCCTGCGCAACGAGGTTCAGCTCGGCTTCAAACTCGTCAAGTGGATCAAGGGCATCGAGTTCGTTGAAGACTTCTCGGAAATCGGCGAAGGCGAGGGCGGCTACAACAACGACCACGAATTCTTCGGATATCGGCAATCTATCTAGTAACTGTTTCAGAAGAGGGAACACCATGACGTCTAATAGTTTCGATGCACGTGACCACCTAACAGTGGACGACCAGAGCTACGAAATTTACCGGATCGATCGAATCGAGGGTTCGGACCGGCTACCGTACAGTCTGAAAGTGCTGCTGGAGAACCTGTTGCGCAATGAGGACGGTCGCTTGGTCACGGCTGAACAGGTTACGGCGCTTGGAAACTGGGATGCGAAGGCGGAAGCCAGCGCTGAGGTGCAATACACGCCGGCACGAGTTCTCATGCAGGACTTCACCGGGGTGCCATGCGTCGTAGATCTGGTGGCCATGCGGGACGCCATGACCGACCTCGGCGGAGATTCGACAAAGGTTAATCCGCTCATCCCAGCGGAACTCGTCATCGACCACTCCGTCATAGCTGATGTCTTCGCACGATCCGACGCTTTTCAGACCAACGCGGAACTTGAATTCGAGCGAAATCAGGAGCGCTATCAACTGCTGCGCTGGGCGCAGCAGTCCTTTGATGATTTCTTGGTGGTGCCGCCGGACACCGGGATCTGTCACCAGGTCAATCTCGAGTATCTCTCCCGTGTCGTCTTCACCCGGGAAGGTCCTGATGGAATGCAGGCTTATCCGGATACTCTCGTCGGTACGGACTCACACACCCCGATGGTCAACGGTCTCGGGGTGCTGGGCTGGGGTGTGGGCGGTATCGAAGCGGAGGCTGCCATGCTCGGCCAGCCGATGAGCATGCTGATTCCGCAGGTTGTCGGCCTCAAACTCACAGGTGAGCTGCCGGAGGGGACCACGGCTACAGACTTGGTGCTCACTGTTGCGGAGTTGCTGCGTCGAATCAGGGTAGTGGGTAAGTTTGTTGATTTCTTCGGTCCCGGAGTGGCGAACGTCCCGCTTGCGACACGGGCAACGCTCGGCAATATGAGCCCCGAGTACGGTTCTACCGGGTCAATCTTCCCCATCGATGAGGAGACCCTTGACTACCTTCGACTCACCGGACGGGAGGATCACCAAATCAGGCTGGTGGAGGCTTATGCCAAGGAGCAGGGACTGTGGCACAACCCCGACGTTGTTCCGGACTATAGCCAGGTCGTTGAACTTGACCTGTCAACGGTAGTTCCCTCAATAGCCGGACCAAAGCGGCCGCAAGATCGCATTCCGTTGGCAGTCGCGCAGCGCGCTATCCGGGGGCTCATCGCTGGAGAGTCGCAGGAGAATGCGATTCAGGGAGGCCTCGACGACGCGGACGAGGATTCATTCCCGGCCAGCGACCCCATCGCGATCAGCAGCCGGATCCCACAGGATGACCCGCCGCGCCAGTATGTGGACGACGGCGAGACCTTTAGTTGGCCCTCTGATCCTGCCGAAGTCATGGTGGACGGCAACACGTTCATGCTGGATCACGGCGACGTCGTGATTGCGGCCATCACGTCGTGCACCAATACCTCCAACCCGTCGGTCATGATCGGGGCTGGCCTGCTGGCCAAGAAAGCTGTTGAACGAGGTCTGCGTAGCAAGCCGTGGGTGAAGACAACCCTGGCCCCGGGATCCCGTGTGGTGACCGACTACTACAACAGATCAGGGCTGACTCCGTATCTGGAGAAGCTTGGCTTCAACCTGGTGGGTTACGGCTGCACCACCTGTATCGGCAACTCAGGACCGCTTATTTCTCCCGTGAGCGCTGCCGTGAACGAAAACGATCTCACCGTTGCCTCCGTCCTATCCGGCAACCGGAACTTCGAGGGCCGGATCCACTCTGAGGTGAAGATGAATTTCCTCGCCTCTCCGCCTTTGGTTATCGCCTATGCGCTGGCTGGGACCATGCACGCAGATCTGCTCAAGGACTCGCTCGGGGAGGACCAGGACGGAAAGCCGGTCTACTTACGGGATATCTGGCCAACCACCGCGGAGATCAAGGCCGTCGTGGATCAGAACCTTGAAGCGAAAATGTTCACTGAGGGATACTCGGACGTTTATGCCGGGGACGAGAACTGGCGGGGAATGCACATTCCCGCAGGCAACAGGTTTGCTTGGAACGCTGATTCAACGTACATTCAGCGGCCACCATATTTCGACGGGGTGGGCCGAGTTCCCGAGCCTGTGCAGGATATCGACGGAGCCCGAGTCCTGGCGCTGCTGGGAGATTCGGTGACCACGGATCATATCTCTCCGGCCGGAGCCATCAAGAAGGACTCACCCGCGGGCCAGTACCTGCTGGATCAGGGAGTCTCAGCGGGGGATTTCAACTCCTATGGTTCCCGGCGGGGTAATCACCACGTGATGATCCGAGGGACGTTCGCTAACGTACGTCTACGCAACCAGCTTGTGCCAGGCGTTGAAGGAGGCTTCACCCGGCACTGGCCCGACGGCGAACAGCAGAGCATTTTCGACGCCGCCACCGCCTACGAGGCAGACGGCGTGCCGCTGATCATTATCGCTGGCGCCGACTACGGCTCGGGCTCCTCCCGAGACTGGGCGGCCAAGGGCACCTCGCTGTTGGGTGTTAAGGCAGTCCTCGCCACCTCGTTTGAACGGATCCATCGCTCAAACCTCATTGGTATGGGGGTGTTGCCACTGCAGTTCACAGAAGGTGAAACCGCTGAGTCCCTGGGTCTCACTGGGGAAGAGGTGTTTTCCATCAGCGGACTCGCTGGCCAGGAGCGGCTGCCCGACACGGTCACCGTTCGGATCGAGACGAAGGACGATGCCCGGGAAGTAGAGGTAACCGTCCGCATCGATACCCCTGCGGAAGAAGCGTACTTTGTCCACGGTGGAATTCTGCCCTATGTTCTGAGGCAGCTACTGGACGCATGATGGAGATAAATTCGTAACGGAGGGAGTCAGTATGGGACGTATCCCAGACGGCAGGAAATTCACGACGCCGGGGCTCGGCAAGAAGGATTATCGATCCGAGCACCGGGCGGGCTTTCTCGCGGATGAAGGCAGACGCGGAGACGGTTATTACCTCTGGGAGGGAAAGCGTCGAAGGAACCCTCGACGCATGTCGACGTTGATTGGTGCGGGTCTTGCTGTCGCCGTAACCGCGATCTTTGTCTACGCGATCTGGGGGCGTCAGCTCTTGAGCGGGCTCTTCGGCGGTTAGAGCTCCTTGAGCAGGTCCTGGACCGAGTCCATGGTCTGATTCGCGCGGAAGGGAAAGGACTTCACATCCTCTGGTTGCGTGATCCCGGAATAGACCAGCACGGTATGAAGCCCTGCTTCCATACCCGCAACTATGTCCGTGTCCATCCGGTCACCGATCATCGCCGTGGTTTCAGAATGGGCCTCGATCTGGTTCATGGCTGACCGAAACATCATCGGGTTGGGTTTGCCCACGATGTACGGGTCGCGCTGCGTGGCTTTGGTGATGAGGGCCGCAATGGCTCCGGTGGCGGGCAGGATTCCTTCCTTTGAAGGACCGGTGGCATCAGGGTTCGTCGCTATGAATCTGGCTCCGGCAGCTATGAGCCGTATCGCCTTGGTGATGGCTTCGAAGGAGTACGTCCGGGTTTCTCCCAACACGACGTAGTCGGGCTCTTGATCGGTGAGGATGAATCCGACTTCATGCAGCGCCGTCGTCAGTCCGGCTTCGCCAATCACGAACGCCCGCCCCACCCGATCCTCGAAGTTGAACTGGGCCTTGAGGAACTGTGCGGTGGCCAGCGCGGAGGTCCAGATGTTCTGTTCCGGTATGTTGAGTCCCGACATCTTCAGCCGCGCCACCAAGTCCCGCGGCGTATAAATGGAGTTGTTCGTCAGGACAAGAAACCTCTTTGATGTGTCCACCCAATGCTGGATCAGCTCGGCGGCACCCGGAATGGCGTGGTTTTCGTGAACCAGAACGCCATCCATGTCTGTCAACCAGCACTCAATGTCGGCCGGAGTGCGAATGTCTTCCCGGGGCATGCGATCCTCTTTCGCTCGGCTTCACTTCACAGTCTCGCATCTGGAACGCCCGACGGCGAGGACTACCCTTGGATGGTGCATAACGAGACTCCCACCCCAGCTGATCCAGACTCCGCGACCCACCAGATCGGCGTCGGCCCCTGGGAAGGGCCGCTACCCGACGGCGAGCACTGGGATCCGGCGTTGCTGGCGAACGGCGATACTCGCAACGTCGTCGATGAGTACCGCTATTGGGAACATGACGCCATTGTGGCTGACCTGGACACAAAGCGACACTCCTTCCACGTGGCCATTGAAAACTGGCAGCATGACCTCAACATTGGGTCCGTGGTCAGGACTGCCAACGCGTTCATGGCGCGGGAAGTTCACATCATCGGGCGACGTCGGTGGAACCGGAGGGGCGCAATGGTCACCGACCGCTACCAGCACGTGCGGCACCATCCCACCGTTGAGGAATTTGTTGAGTGGGCGCAAGGAGAGGGTCTGCGCATTATCGGCATCGACAACTTTCCTGATTCCGTGCCGCTGGAAACCTATGAGCTGCCGGAGAACTGCGTCCTCGTGTTCGGGCAGGAAGGGCCGGGTCTGACGCCGGAAGTCCATGCCGCTGCGGACGCCACATTGTCCATTGCCCAGTTCGGTTCCACCCGTTCCATCAACGCGTCTGCTGCCGCTGCTATTGCCATGCACGGGTGGGTGCGGCGACACGTCTTCGGGCAGCAGGTGCGTTAGCGAAGCAGTGGGATGGAGGTCAGCGGTTTACCTTACGTTTTCCGGCCATGCCTTCAGCGACACCCACGAGCGCGATCGAAACGACTACGGCCACGATGAAACCAAGAACGTTGAGCTCAAAGATGTCTCCGGTACCCAACAGGTTGGCGATGACACCGCCCACTACCGAGCCCACCAGTCCAAGCAGCAGAGTTGCCAGTAAACCAAGGTTCTGTTTACCGGGTTTGAGCAGCCGGGCAAGGGCACCGATGATGAGTCCGGCGACGATAAATCCAATCATTGCGTGTTTCTCCTGTCTGGTTGTTAGTTCTGTTAAAGATTAGGCGACGCCGGTGTCTTCTGGCGCGGTTGAAGAGATTTCTGAGCATGGCGTCCCAGCTGAGGAAGTACTCGGGCGTTGTACCGTGAGAGATAACTACAGCTGTTGGTAATGGGAGGAGTCATCATGCGTGAGCTCGTGTACTTCGTGGCCGTGAGCCTGGATGGATACATTGCTGCACCGGACGGTAGTTTCGGTGATTTTCCGATAGAGGGTGATCACGTCGATATGATTCTGCGCGATTACACCGACACGTTGCCCTCCCATGTCCTGAGTGCATTGGCTCTGCAACCGGATAACGCCCGCTTCGACACGGTCCTCATGGGATGGAATACCTACGCTGCCGGGTTCCCGCACGGCGTACGCAATCCCTATCCGCACCTGCGCCAGTACGTCTTTTCGCGAAGCGAAACCGAAGCTGCAGCTGACATTGTGCTCACCGCGGAGGATCCAGTGGCTGTGGTCAAGGAGCTGAAAGCTGAAGACTCGGGCGCTGACATATGGCTTTGCGGTGGCGGCCAGCTGGCAGGCGCCCTTCGGGGTGAGCTTGACCGGCTCATTCTCAAAGTGAATCCAGTCCTTCTCGGTGCTGGCATCCCGCTCTTCGCCGGCCAGGACTATATGGTGCGGTCCGCGGAGCTGACGTCCAGTACTGCATTCCAGTCGGGCGTTGTCGTCAATGAGTACAGGTTTGAAAAATGAACGACTCTGAGACCAAGGCCCGCTTTCTCACGGCCTATGACGAGCAACTGCGTACCGATGCCGAGACGCCGAGCGCCATCAAGGTCGCCCGACACGGCCCACTGTCCCTGGTGACCTTCATGAACGGACGCGGCTTCGTCACCTACAAGGATCTCGGTGGCGCGGATATGGAGACCGTCCGACGGCTCGTCGCTGATGCGATGGCCTACTATCAGGACGATCCTGAGATAATCAGGGTTGAGTGGAAAACTCGTGGCCATGATCACGCACCCGGGTTGCATGAGGTTTTGCTGGAGAGCGGGTTTACTCCGGATGAGCCTGAATCGATCATGATTGGCGAGGCCAAGGCACTGAGCGTCGATTGTTCACTGCCCGACGGGGTGACGCTGCGACGGGTAACCGATGAGTCGGACGTGCGCCGAATGAGCGCCATGCAGGATGAAGTTTTTGGCGATCCGGTCTCACCCGAGATGGCGGATGCCCTGCTACATCGACTCTCCTTCAATGACGGAATGGAGCTCTGGACAGCTGAGGCCGAGGGGCAGATCGTCAGCGCCGGACGCCTGGAACCGGTTCAAGGCACCGGCTTTGCTGGGATCTGGGGCGGCGCGACCCGCAAAGAGTGGCGCGGCCGTGGAATCTACCGTGCGCTGACGGCCCGACGAGCCCGGTCAGCACTCAGTAGGGGGAAGACGCTCATCAACAGCGATTCAACCGAATATTCGCGTCCCATCCTTGAACGCTCCGGGCTCGTCAATGTATCGACGACGACCCCTTACCGCTGGCGACGGTGAGCGGCTAACCCGTGCGAGGGGTTGATCGCCGGTCGGTCCTTCATCGGACATGCTTTATCGTGTGTTCATGACTGAGCCTTATTCCTTCTCCGCTGCCGCGGGCAAGATTGATCGCGAACGAGTCCATCAATGGCTTAGCGAGCAGTCTTACTGGGCGAAGGGTCGGGCGCGTGAGGTACAAGACGCTGCAATCGATGCCTCCCGTAATTACGGTGTGTACGACGCCGAGACGGGTGAGCAGGTTGCCTACGCGAGGGTCGTGACCGACGCGGTGACGTTCGCTTGGCTATGTGACGTCTTCGTTTCACCGGAGACACGAGGACAAAGACTGGGCGAAATGCTGGTCGAGGGCGTCATCGCCGATCTCGAACCGCTCGGGCTCAAACAAACTCTGCTCTCCACAGGGGATGCGCACAGCCTTTACGCCAAATATGGCTTCACCCCACTGAACGACCCGTCAAAGATGATGGCGCGTGTTCGGTAGACGATCCCTGCTGGATTAAAGCTTGGTGCCATAGACGACGACGTCACGACCGTCTTTCACGACTTTCGTCTGTCTGGTCTACCGCAGGGATGCCATTGACCGGACCCATGTAGGCGCACCCCACCAAGTGGATCTTTGGCGAATATCTTCAACTCCGGCACTGTCCCCACCTGATGTGGAATCCATGATCGGGGTGCTTGTCGAAGCGGTCTTGCCCAACGCGCAATGGCGTGCGGTGCCAGCCGTACACCCCTACACGACCAACGGACTACAAATAGATGTACGTGTTGGCGAGGAATGGTTGGAACTTGCTGAGTGCGGCATGGTCGCGCCCCACTTATTCGCTGATGCCGGACTCGATCCAAAGCAGTGGTCGGGCCTCGCCCTGGGAATGGGCTTGGACAGGGCGTTGATGCTTCGCAAGGGAATCCCCGATATCCGGCTTCTACGTGCACGCGACGAACGCATCGGATCCCAGATGCTCAACCTGGAACCTTGGCAACCGGTCTCGCTTCTTCCTCCCATCCGGCGGGATATTTCGATTGTCGTGCCGAGGTCCTTCGACGATGAAATTCTGGGCGACAAAGTCCGCCAAGCACTCGCGGAACGCATGGATGACCTTGAATCCGTTGAGCTTCTCGACCTGACCGCTTATGAGGAACTGCCGACGGCGGCGAAGGAAAGGCTGGAGATCAAACCAGGACAGGCGAATGCCCTCATTCGAGTCACGCTCCGACCCATCGAAAGAACACTCACCGCCCTGGAAGCCAATCTCATCCGCGACGATATCTACACGGCACTTCATCAAGGCCAGGTTATGGAACTCATCGCAAGTTAGTCACGACGTGCCCAGCCAATGACTTCGGGAAAGCAACCGCTTTCAGAGACACGCTGTCATAGGCTGGGCAGTGGCCGTGCTGCCGCCTGTGTCTGGAAAGGTCCGATGATGAGTTCCGTTGCTCACGATACTTTGACGTTTGAGCAGTCAATCAATGCCCCGCTTTCCGCTGTGTGGGATGCGTTTGCAGAACCGACCCAGCGTGCCGTCTGGGGCGTTCCCGCGGGCGAGGCTCAAGTCTATGATGACTCCAATTTCATGGTCGGGGGCCGAGACAAGTACAGGTGCGGCCCACCAGAAACCCTTGGGTTCCACGGACTCGTGGACTACGTCCAGATCGTTCCGCCATCACTGATCGTGCACACAGACACCGTGACGGCTGAGGACCAGGTCCTTGCTGTTGCTCTCCTGACCTGGCAGTTCGATGCCCACGGCGACACGACGATGATCCGGCTCACGGATCAGGTGACCTCGTTCGTGGGTGCCGACATGATCGAAGGGCACCGTAACGGCCACGCCAAGGCACTCGAACAGTTGAGAGACTTCCTCGAGCGTCCTTAGCCTGTTCAGGCGGCGTGCATACCGATATTAATGACCCGGCCGGCGCTATCTCGATAGAAGAAGCGGGTAACTCCCCAAGGTTCGGCGGTGAGGGGATGGACGATCTCAACCCGAGCGTCCGTGGCGTTCCGGAATGCCTCCTGCACGTCGTCGACAAATATCGACACATCAGGGTTCACCTGAGCCGACGCGTCCCGAGTCATCAAGCTCAGCTGGTGACCGGCGTCATCACCCAGGGTCACTATCCACCCGTGGTCCATCAAAACCTGCATGCCGAGTACTGCCCGGTGTTCCTCGACGGCTTGGCCCAGGTCGTCTACGGTGAGGTTCGGTACAACTCGATCGATGCGCATAGCGCAAGTTAATCACGCTGCTGGGTGGGTTCGTGCTCAGATATCGAAGTGTTGTCTGAATCGGTCGAGTGCCAGGGGCCACGCTTCTACAAATCCGTCGCGGTATTCCTGGGCAGCGGCACGCGAGGCGGAACCCGTGGGGTCCGGTGGTGGGCAGTGGCTCCTGTCCGTTCTGTCGTGCAGATAAAGGGCCTCCACCGCAAAACACGGCCCGTTATCTGCACGACAGTTTGAGCTAGGCGCCGTGAGGTGCACGACAGATACGGCTGGACCCCGTTATGTGCACGACAGGTGAGGCGTTGGCCGATAGGGAACGCGTCCGGTCTTGATAACCTCATTTTGTGTCTGCCACCCATACCCTCATCATCGCTGCGGTCTGCATTTTCGACGACGACGGGCGGCTGCTGACCGTCCGCAAAAAGGACACTTCCATGTTCATGCTCCCCGGAGGTAAAGCCGAGCGCGGCGAGACCATGGCGCAAACCGCTGCCCGGGAGCTTCAGGAGGAAGTCGGCATCGTCGTCGAGCCCGGCGACCTGATGCCGCTGAGTCGGTGGCGGGGCGCCGCGGCCAATGAGCCGGACACCGACATCGACGTCGAACTCTTCACGGCCATCGCGACGCAGAGGCCGGTCAAAGCAGCCGAAATTGGCGAACTCGTGTGGATCCATCCCGCGGAGGTTGGGGCCCGCACTGATATTGCGCCGCTCCTGACCGAACACGTCATTCCCAATATCAGGCGCTAGCTGCAACAACAAAATAATCTTCGGCTAACACTTGCCAAGGCTACTAGTCAGTAACATAGAGTGGCGTGCATCATACTCATTGCATCTGACGAGGAGTACCGATGAAGAATTCCTACTCGAAACTGGCAATAACCTTTTCCGTGGCTGCCGCACTCGCCGTAGGCACAGGGCTCCCGGCCCAAGCCGTCCAGAACGTTCCGGCGCCGGGACTGCAGGCAGAGCCCGCCGTGCCGCCGTTCTACCAAACACCCGAAGCGCTGCCGGCGAACAACGGCGCCCTGATCCGCCACGAGCCATCCGTTTTCTACCTGGACCCGCTGAAAGCGCTGAAAGCACCGGCGACCGTGGAACGCATCATGTATCGAAGCACCGACTCGCAGGGGCAGCCGATGGCCGTCACCGGAACCGTGCTTGTTCCCAAGACCACCTGGACCGGCAAGGGCGAAAGGCCCATGGTCTCCTACGCCGTCGGCACCCAGGGACTTGGGGATCAATGCGCTCCATCGAGAAAGCTCGCAGCCGGTCAAGAGTATGAAGGAATCTTCATCAAGGGGTTGCTCAGTCGTGGGTACGCTGTGGTCGTCACCGACTACGAAGGTCTCGGCACTGAAGGGGTACACACC
Source organism: Arthrobacter roseus (assembly GCF_016907875.1). NCBI lineage: Bacteria > Bacillati > Actinomycetota > Actinomycetes > Micrococcales > Micrococcaceae > Arthrobacter > Arthrobacter roseus. The sequence goes on from NZ_JAFBCU010000001.1 coordinate 583,382, forward strand.
TATCTGAACCGTGCTTCGCAGGGCCAAGCCGTTCTCGATGCAGCGCGGGCCGCACAGCAGCTGGGTACGCCCGGTCTGCCGACCAACGGGCCCATCGCCCTTGCCGGATACTCTCAGGGCGGTGGCGCTTCGGCGTCTGCAGCCGAACTCGCCCCCGCGTACGCACCAGAACTAGACCTCCGCGGAGCTTACGTGGGTGCACCGCCATCGGACCTTTCGAACGTGGGAGCGTACATCGACGGAGGCCTCTACACGGGATTCCTGCTCTACGCCCTGAATGGCATTGCATCCGGATATGACCTGGATATGACGTCCTACCTCAACGAGAACGGGCAAGCAACACTCGCGGCGAACCAGCGCAGCTGCACGATCGAAGGCATAGCCGACCACGCCTTCCTCAACACGGCCACGCTCACCACGTCCGGAAAGAAACTCAGCACTACTGTTCAGGTGGAACCCCTCAAGTCCATCCTTAAGGAGCAGTTACTCGCAAACGGCCGCAAACCCTCAGTTCCCGTCCTGCTCTCCCAAAGCCTCCTCGATGACGCCATCCCCTATGCTCAGGCACGGGACGTCGCTGAGCGGTGGTGCGACCAAGGCGCAACTGTAGCGATGGACACAACAGCCGGACCTACGCACATCGGCGGCTACGTGGCTGCTATCCCTCGGGCATTCGTGTTCCTCCAGGCACGGTTCGCCGGTCATCGGCCGGTCTCCAGTTGCTGGCGCCTCTAGTTACTGAAGATCGCGTTCTATCGGCATGGTCTCGTGCACGATCGGACTGATCTGACCGCTCTCTGGTTCCAGCTCGCTTGGGACCAGAGGGGAGGTCAGGAGAAGGTTATCCGCTGCCGGAAAGCCTCCGACCGTTGAGCTACTGGAGGCTGAACTAACGCCCTCTTGGTCCTCTGCCGAACGCCGCAGCTGCTTGCTTACGGATGACATGGACTCGGCGGCGCCATGGATTCTCGGTGCAATGTCGGTATTCCACAGGGTGCGGAACTTTACGGCGTCCGGGCCACTCCACTGGCATTCCTCCAGTTTGCGGCTGATGATGCGCTGAAGCTGAACGAGCTCTAACGAGCCCTGGGTGGCTGACTTTGCCAACGTCCTGAGCTGATCGGGATTCGATCCGAACATGCCTGATCCGGCCACCGTGAAGTTCCTTCCCCAAATAGATGGTCTAGAAACAAATTACGGGTCTATGCCCGGACGTGCAATGGGCCCTACTCCCCATATGTTCTTTCAGACGGGCGCGCACCTATTGCCTGTCGGCCCTGTTAGCTAGGATGGGCGGTAGTCAAGCAGGTCCTGCCGACCTGACCATTTTCAGCACGAGGAGTCAGCATGCCCATTGCAACCCCTGAAATCTACGGCGAGATGATCGACCGGGCCAAGGAGGACGGCTTTGCCTATCCGGCCGTGAATGTCACGTCCTCCCAGACTCTCTGCGCTGCTTTGCAGGGCTTTGCCGACGCCGGATCGGATGGCATTGTGCAGGTTTCCACCGGTGGCGGTGCGTACTGGTCCGGCGCCGGCTTGAAGGATATGGTGGTCGGTTCGCTGGCGTTCGCGGCCTATGCACGGGAAGTCGCCAAGGCGTATGACGTGAACATTGCCCTCCACACTGACCACTGCCCCCAGGATAAGCTGGCGGGTTTCGTGCTGCCGCTGCTGGAGGCTTCCGAAGCAGCTGTGAAGCGCGGCGAGGATCCCATCTTCAACTCGCACATGTGGGACGGGTCGGCGGAAACGGTGGAGGAGAACCTGCGAATCGCCGAGGGCCTGTTGGCACGCACGCATGCCGCGAAGATGATCCTCGAGGTGGAGATGGGCACCGTTGGCGGCGAGGAAGACGGCGTTGACAATGAGATCAACGACAAGCTCTACACCACGGTCGAAGACGGAATGAAGACCATTGAGGCGCTCGGCGCGGGGGAGAAGGGCCGTTACATCACCGCCCTGACCTTCGGTAACGTCCACGGCGTCTACAAGCCAGGCAACGTGAAGCTGCGCCCCGAGATTCTCAAGGAGATTCAGAGTGAGGTGGGCGCAAGGATTGGCCTGAACAAGCCGTTCGACCTCGTTTTCCACGGCGGCTCGGGTTCGAGCAAGCAGGAAATCAGCGACGCCGTTTCTTACGGCGTGATCAAGATGAACATTGACACGGACACGCAGTACGCGTTTACTCGCCCGGTTGCCGGGCACATGCTCCACAATTACGACGGCGTTATGAAAGTCGACGGCGAAGTCGGCAACAAGAAGCTCTACGATCCCAGGGTCTGGGGCGCTGCCGCAGAGAAAAACATGGCCGCCCGCATCGTTGAGGCAGCACAATCACTTGGCTCCGCCGGAAAGAAGCTCTGAGGCATGACTGAAAATTTTCGTAAGAACCTGATGGAGCCGGACGCCACTTATCTTCCGGAGGAGCCCGACGTCGTCAGCCGGCTTGAAGCCGGCGACGAAGCTCTTGATCTGGCAGCGAAATTCCCTGCGTCGTCACTGGTATGGGGCATCCTCGCAGAGGAAGCGTACGCCGAGGGGCGTGTGGTGGAGTCCTACGCATTCGCGCGAACCGGATACCACCGCGGGTTGGACTCACTGCGCGGCAGCGGATGGCGTGGAACCGGACCAGTGCCGTATTCGCACGAGCCCAACCGCGGTTTCCTGCGTTCGCTGTTTTCACTGGGTCGTGCCGCGGCCAGCATCGGTGAGCTCGACGAAGCGGAGCGGGTGGCCAAGTTCCTCCGGGAATCGGATCCTGAAGCAGTAGCGCAGCTGGAAAAGTAAATGGGTATCGCGGGCTTCGGTGCCCCGACGTAGTAGTCACTGCACCGAAGCCTGCGGCCGTTGTTGGCCTCCTGACTCAGCCGAAGCGGAGCGCCAATAGTGCGTAAACCTGCGCGGCCGCATGGAGTTGTTGCACACTCACGGACTCGTTGACCTGGTGCGCCTGCTCGTTGATCTCACCCGGGCCCAGCACAATGGTGGGAATGCCGTGATCGCGGGCAATGAAACCGCCGTCGCACCCGGCCGTCCATCCGCCTACACCGCCGGGCCAGCCGACGTCGGACACCGCACCCAGCGCGCACTGCACCAACGGTGCCTCCGCGCGGGTCCGGAAGCCGGGCATCTCCATGGTCACGTCGATCTCCACGGCGATACCCTCGCCGGTGATTCCCGCTTCGCCCACCTGCCGCATGAGCGCCGCGACGATGAACTGCGCATCCTCACCCGGCATCAATCGCCGGTCAATCCACGCCACGCATTCAGCGGCGACCATGGACGTTCCCTCGCCACCGGCGATCCGGCCCACGCTCCACGTTCCGCTGCCGAGCAGCTCATCGGGCTGGGATCGGAGCCGGGCATCGTCGGCGCGGACTAGTTCCAGAATGCGGGACGCCGCATCCACGGCGTTGGCCCCATCCTCCGGTCGGCCTGAATGGGCGGACCGTCCGGTGACCCGGACCTCCAGATAGCTATCACCCCGGCAGCCAATCACCGTCTCCAGGTTCGTGGGCTCGGCCACAATGCACGCGGCGGCCTGAACGTTCCCGGCCGTGAAATGGCGGATGCCGAGCCCCAGATCCTCCTCGTCCACCGTGCAGACGAGCTGCAGCGGCCGAGGCGGACGCGCACCGGATTCACCGATGGCACGGAGGGCAAGCACGACGGCGGCCAGCCCGCCCAGCATGTCAGTGGACCCACGTCCGAAGATCCGCCCTCCCTTGAGAATCGGTTCAAATGCCGGGTGATCCCACCCATCTCCGGCGGGGACGACGTCGGAATGGCCAAGGAACATGAGCGGGGGACCCTCACCTCCGGGCAGCGTGGCGATGAGGTTCGAACGCTCTGGTGTTACCTCCTGTAACGCGACGTCTAGTCCGGCGGCTTGGCAGGCTGCCTGCAGCACTGCGACCCTCCGGGCCTCGGTACCGCCTGGATTCTCCCCTCCCGCGGTAATCAGGTCACAGGTCAGAGAGACCAGGTCCTCCTGCCGGATCCGGTCAAGGACCGCGCGTTCGACGTCGGTCCCAGCCAATTCAGACCTTCTCGCGCATCAGGTCTAGGGAGCGTCGCAACCGGATGATGCCCTCCTCGATCCGTTCGGGCGTGGTGGAGGCGAAGCAGAGCCGCAGTGCGTCGTCGAACCTTCCACCGGGTGAGAGGGCTGGCCCGGGGATGAAGGCGACGCCTTCGGCGAGAGCCGTCTCAAACAAGGCGGTGGTGGAGATCCGGGCATCATCGCCGCGAAGGGTCAGCCAGAGGAAGAAGCCGCCGTCCGGGTCCGTGGTGGAGACGCGTCCGCCTAGGTGCCGCTGGATGCTCTCCAGCATCGCCTCCTTGCGGGTGCGGTACTCGTTGCGCAGGCCAGCCAGATGTTCATCGAGTCCGCCTCGGCAGATGAACTCGGCAACGATGTGCTGGTTGGGGACGTTGGTGCACGTGTCCATGGCCTGCTTGGCATTGATCACTAGCTGGCGGACAGATGGGTCAACGTCCACCCAGCCCACCCGTAGACCGGGCGCCAGGATTTTCGAGAACGTGCGCACGGAGAACAGCAGCGGATCATTGGGGCTGAGGCTCCGGAAGCCGGGAATGTCCTCGCCGGTGAAGCGGAGCAGCCCGTAAGGATCGTCGTCGATGATGACCGCGTTCCAGGCATGGGCGAGTTCCAGCAGAGCCTTGCGGCGAGCGAGCGAAAGCGTGGTGCCGGAAGGATTCTGGAAGTTCGGGATGGTGTAAATGGCCTTCGGCGTCCGTCCAATGGCAGCAACCAGCTCCGGCAGCGCCTCCACGATCAGCCCGTTCTCGTCGATCGGCGCTTCCAGAAGCTCTGCGCCGTAACTCAGGGCGGTGGCACTGCCGTTCGTGTAGGTGGGGCTCTCGACAATGACCACATCACCTGGGTCAACATAGATTTTGCAGGCCAGATCCAAGCCCTGCATGCCGCCAGAGGTGATGACAATCCGCTCCTCGCTGGTGGCCTCCGACGTTTGCGCTAGATAGTCCAGCAGAGCGTGGACGAGCACAGGCTCTCCCTCGGTGGCCCCATAGGTAAAGGAGTCCGGCGTGTAGATCTGCGAGGCAATCTCACGGAACAATTCGGTGGGAACCACCTCCGCAGCTGGTGCGCCCATGGCGAACCGGACGACGTCGTGCGTCTGCGCCGCCAGCAGCGACGTGCTCGAGTCAATGACAGAACCGACCAGCTGATCGGCGCGGGCCGCTACGGGCGCGGTACGGGTGGGTCTCATGAACATGTTCCTTTCTGAAGCAGTTCGCGGGGGAACGCGGCGAACGTTTCCACGCCGCTACCGCTCACGCGGAACGGCTCCGAGAGTTCGAATCCGTAGTTGTCCATCCACATGCCCGCCATCAGGTGAAATGTCATGTTCTCCTCGAGCACGGAGTCATCCTCGGACCGGATACTCACGGTCCTTTCGCCCCAGTCCGGGGGATAACCGATACCAATTGAGTAGCCAAGGCGTGAGGGCTTCTCCAGCCCGTATTTGGCGAGCGTCCTGTTCCAGGTGGACGCGAGCTCGCGCACAGGAACGCCGGGACGGATGATGTCCAGCACCGATTTGACGCCGTCCGCCACGGCATCGGCCAACCGAGCCAGATCGTCCGACGGCGTCCCGATGCTGAATGTTCGCGCCAGCGGTACGTGATACCGCCGGTAGGCCCCCGCCAGTTCGACGACGACGGCCTGACCCTGGGTGAAGCGCGATTCGTTCCACGTCAGGTGAGGCGTATCCGCCTCCTCCCCGGTGGGAAGCAGCGGCACAATCGCAGGGTAATCTCCGCCGATCTCCGGCGTCCCCGAAATCTGTGCGTGCGAAATGGCGGCCGCGACGTCGCACTGGCGCTCGCCGGCCTCAATACTTTCCTGCGCCACCTTCATGGCCCCATTGCAGACGACGGCGGCCTTGCGCATCAACTGAATTTCCGCGGGGGACTTCACGAGACGAACCCAATTGACGAGCTCGAAACAGTCCACCAGCGTCCACTCCGGAATGGCATTCACCAGCGCCCGGTACCCCTTGGGTGAGAAGAAGTGAGAGTCCATCTCCAACCCAACGCAGCCGTGGGTCGCTGCGGCGATCAGGTAACGCTGACGCAGGGCGTAGGCAACGTAGTCGAACGGATGCAGGTGCGGACGGTGCACATAGCGTTCCGGGTAGGCCTCGATGGAATCCGGCGGGAGCCAGGAGGTACGGAAGGCACCCCGTGCGTCCATGTCCCGGGTGAAGAGGATCATGTCCCCTTGTGCGGGAACAAAGAGAACCTGCGGCGTGTAGAAAGACCACGCGTTGTACGCGCAAAGATAGTAGATATTGGCGGGGTCCGTGACCAGCAGGGCAGAAAGCCCTTGAGCATCCATTCGCTGACGTACGCTCGCCAGCCTTTGCGCGTACTCCCCGGCTGTAAACAACAAGATCGCACCGCCTTCCGATCGGTGGATTGTCCACAATCTACGGCACGGCCCAGCTGGTTACAAGGGTACTGCTACAGCTGAGTCTCGTTCCGCGATGTAGCCCAATCCTCCGGACCATTGGAACCTGCAGCGTACTCTTCGAGGGGGACTTTGTTCTCCGCCCAGGCGTTAACTACGGGTTCAACGATCCGCCAGCACTCCACCGCGGTGTCGGCGCGAACAAAGAACATGGCATTGTCCGTCAGGACGGCCTGGAGCACCTCTCCGTACGGCAACAGGTCCGTCTCGTTGAGCTGAGCCGACAGCGCTGCGCGATCCAGATGGTAGACATCACCCGGGCCGTTGACGTCTATTTCCAGTTGGATTTTCGCCGGACCCAAACCTATTCTGATCCGCGTTGGGGTATCAGTACCCGTGAACCCTGTCGGTAGATGGGGGAGGGGCTTGAACGTCACCATGGCTTCCATCTGATTTTTGGCCAGAGACTTTCCGGAACGGAGAATGATCGGGACGCCAGCCCACCGCGCATTGTTGATGTGAACTTCAAGCTCGGCCAGCGTCTCCGTATTGTTGTCCGGATCAACGCCCGGCTCATCGACGTAATTGGGGACGTCCCGGTCGCCAATTTTCCCCGCCGTGTAGCGGGCTCGGCGCGTAGTCTTCGCATAGTCGGGACCAACCTCGGCCGCACGGATCAGCTCGGCCACTCGGTCACGGACGTCGCGCTCGCCGAGTGTTGCAGGCTGATCCATGGTGATGAAGGCCATGACCTGCAGTAGGTGACTCTGCATCATGTCGCGCATGGCCCCGGTGGTGTCATAGAAGCCGGCGCGGCCCTCGAGGGTCAGATCCTCATCAAAGTAGATCTCCACTTTGTCCACGTGACGGTTGTTCCAGACAGGCTCCAACAGGTGGTTGGCGAAGCGGAGGCCCAGGATATTCAGGACGGTTCCCGTACCGCGGAAGTGATCCACCCGGTAAATATGATTCTCCGGCAGTAGCTTCTCAAGGGTCGCGGTGAGTTTCCGGGCAGAAACCTGGTCAGCACCGAACGGTTTTTCCATGACAAAGCGGGTGTTCTCAGGAACATCATCCGGCTCCAGCAGGTTGCAGGCCTTTTCCGTGATGGACGGTGGCAGAGCAAAGTAGACCGCGGCCGGTTGTTCCACCGCTTTGAGAACCTTCGCCAGTTCTTCCCTGGAGGTGACGTCCACTTGGTGGTACTCACTGTTTTTGGCTAGTCGTTCCAGGACCTGATGTTCATCTTCTTCGCTGAAGGATTCTTTGAGCTGATCGCGCCACTTGTCCTGCGGCCAGTCATCGTAGCCCGCGCCAACCAGGCTGATGTCCTGGGCGCCGCCCTGGGCTACGAGACTTGCCAGCCCGGGCATCAGGAGCCGGGCCGTCAGATCACCGGATGCTCCGAGGATGAGGAGCGTCTTGATAGCGGGGCTGTCCTCGCCGGCGGAGGAAGCTGAGGTGTCCATGAATTCATGCTCCTGACGAAAAGAAAGCGACTGGCCTGACTTTTCCCATGCTAGACCGGCCGTTGCACGGGAGGCCAGTGCATTGTTGAGGATCAGTGGAATCTATGGGCCGGGCGAGGTTGTGGTCTCCGGATGCAGCGCGGCGAGGGATTGCAGCACGCTCCCGGCGAGAACAGAATCCGCGCGGGGAAGAGACTCAGGCACGGCAGCAGTGAGCTGTTCCTGCATGTAGACGCCGCGCGTCCGGTTGGTGAAGACACGCGCCGTACTCTCGACGTCGTCGGCTGCCGCCCGCAGGAAACACGCATAGTCACCAGAAGATGGCTGAGCATCCCGCTCCGCGATGCGGTGGGATATCAGCAGTGTCGCCGCAACCAGGGCGTCAAGGTGGTCCAATCGCTCATCGAGTTTCTGCAGGAGTGCGGCCCGTCGCAAACCACGCACAGTGCGACGACGGATTCGGTGGGCGATCACTCGTATCTCAGATAGTTCGGCCAGCTGTGAACGTGCCTCTCGGGCCAGCACGACGGCGTCGAGAGCCGTCTGCTCATCGTCGTCCTCCAGCGCATCGGCAGTTTTGGTGAGGGCAGCCCGAACACTGCTGAGCACCCGTTGCACGGACTCTGAAACCAGCGCCACCGGGTCCGGCGTGAAGAACACTTGGCTGCCGAGCAGCCCCAGAACGCCGCCGATAGCGGCGTCGAGAATTCTGCTTCCCGGACTCTGTAGCGGCGGAAGTACCAGTACGAACAACGCGGAAGCGGCCCCTTGGATATAGGCCAGGCGACGCGAGTCGATAGCGGCCGCTGCACCCATTCCCAGCACGACGGCGGCAACCGCCTGCAGCAACGGGCCCCCCGGATCCACGAGGAGGATCAGTTCGCCGACTGCGACGCCGGCAACCACGCCTGCGAGCAAGTCCACCGCTTGCCTGGCACGCTCACCCTTGCCTCCTGCCAGACAGATGATAGCTGCCGTCGCAGCAAACACCGGAAAGGTATGCCCCAAGAGAGTCGAGGCGAGCCACCATGCCACACCGGCCGCGATCCCACACTGCGCAACCACTGGCAGAGCGTCGGACAGTCGCCGCCACGTTGATGCAGGGCCGGCCGCACGCGCCGTCGTCGTCAGCGCTTGCCGCAAAGGTATCCGCCGCTTATCCACGCAACCTCCCATTGGCGCGCGTAGGTTCGAGTGTGGCTTAAAGCTAACCACGGCGTTGCGGCGAGATGGAGTGCGCGCCTAGGGTAAAGGAAATAAAAGCATACTGAAGGGCTTCGGGAGGTTGTAGTGGAAGAGCAGAAATCAGGAAAAGGCGACGACGGAGGCGAACCGTACACCTCACTCGACCGGAAGCACACAACGCGAGTAGTCCTGATTTCGCTCGGTGCCGCACTTGGTGGTTTTATCTTCGGGTTCGACAGTTCCGTTATCAACGGGGCCATCGAAGCGATCACGGGCCAGTTCGGTCTGAGCCCGTTCATCACCGGGTTCGTGGTAGCCATCTCCTTGATCGGCGCCGCCGTCGGTGCTTGGTTCGGTGGGCCCCTGGCCAATAAATGGGGTCGTACCAAGGTGATGCTGATCGTCGGCATCCTCTTCTTTATCGGCTCGATCGGCTCTGCCTTTGCCTTCTCCGCCTGGGATCTGGCCATCTGGCGCGTTGTCGGCGGTTTGAGTATCGGTGCCGCCTCCGCCATCGTGCCGTCCTACATTTCAGAGATCTCTCCGGCAAAACTGCGTGGTCGGCTGACATCCCTCCAGCAAATGGCCATCGTCCTCGGTATTTTCATCGCCCTCCTATCTGATGACGCATTCGCAGGCGCGGCTGGCAGCGCCGACGCCGAGTTCTGGTTCGGTCTCGAAGCATGGCGCTGGATGCTCCTGACCGGGGTGGTTCCCGCCATCCTCTATGGTGTGCTCGCGCTGAAACTACCCGAATCGCCGCGCATGCTCGTGTCCAACGGGGACACGGACAAGGCCACCGAAGTTCTTGCCCATGTGCACGGCCGAAGCGATGAAGAAACCGAAGCTCTGGTTAGTACCATCCGCAAATCGCTGCGAAGCGACTCAAAGCCCTCGTTCCAAGACCTCAAGGGCGGAACGCTCGGACTGGTCCCCATCGTCTGGGTGGGTGTCCTTCTTGCCGCATTCCAGCAACTTGTGGGCATCAACGTCATCTTCTACTACTCGAACTCCCTGTGGCGCTCCGTTGGGTTCAGCCCCGAATTTGCGTCCAACGCCTCCGTGATCACCGCCATCACCAACGTTGTGGTCACCGTCGTCGCGATCTTCCTCATCGACAAGGTGGGGCGCCGGCCATTGCTGCTTGTTGGTTCCTCAGGGATGACCATCAGCCTGGTACTCATGGCCGTCAGTTTCCTCAACTCATCCATCGTGAACGGCGAACCGCAACTGCCGCAGCCTTGGGGCACTATTGCCCTGATCGCTGCGAACGCGTTCGTGGTGTTCTTCGCCGTCTCCTGGGGCCCCGTGATGTGGACGCTGCTCGGCGAAATGTTCCCCAACCAGATCCGCGGCCTGGCCGTGGGTATCTCGACTGCTGTCAACTGGACCGTGAACTTCATCGTGACGGTCACGTTCCCCGCCCTCAGCGAGATGTCCCTGCCCTTTACGTACTCGATGTACGCGTTCTTTGCGCTCGCATCACTGGTGTTCGTCTTCTTCAAAGTCCCCGAAACCAAGGGCATACCGCTGGAACAGATGTCCGACCGCTACAAGCGCGAACGCCGTAAGGCCGCTAAAAAGGCTGTCGGCGCCTAAGCCAACGGGTTGATGCCCCAGGTGGCTGAGTGGGTGTCCCCTGGATTCAGGATGATGAGGCACTTGCCGTTGTTGTACGCGTCTGGCGCGCAGGTCATAGGTTCCACTGCTAGGCCGGTCCGTCGTCGTTCTTCTTGGGGCAGCGTGTCTCCCGTGAAGATCTCCAGAAAAGGGTAAGCCTCGTCGACCCAGAGTTCCACGGCCGGACCGTCGGGGAGGGACAACCGCACACAGGCCAGGCCGTCGTCGTCGCGCTTCAAGTCTGTGTAGGCAATGTCGATCTGACGGTCTCCGATTTCCTGTTCGCTGCGGAGGTCATAGTGAGTCCCGTCCACGGGCTCTTCGCCAGTAGGGATTCCGACGTCGTCCACCGGCAGGTAAACGGAGCCAGGAACCCGGGCGTGGGCGGTGTCAATGGTTTCGGTTCCCACGCTGAGGTAGGGATGCGCGCCAGCGCCGTAAGGGCAGGCGGCGGCGCCGACATTGGTTGCGGTGGTGCGGACGGTGAGGCCGGACTCATCGAGCGTGTAATCGAGCTGGCACTCCAGAACCGCTGGCCAACCCGGACGCGAATGCAGTACGTAGCGGAAACTGGCTGCATTCTCGCTGTGACCTACAAGCTCCCAGTTGGACCAGCGGGTGAGCCCATGGATCGCGCCGCCAACGGCGGGCTCAGTCAGGTCGAGTTGCTGGGTGCGCTGTGCCCAACTGTAGCGGCCGTCCTTGACCCGGTTGGGCCATGGGATAAGGGACTGCCCACGGCCGCCGCTGCACTTCTCGGACTCGTCATAGCCGTCCAGAACGGGACGGTCGCCAACCGTGTACGTCCGGATGGCGCCGCCCACTTCTGTCAGCATGACCACCTGATCGCCGTGGCTGATCCGATACTGCGTACCTGTTGGTGGAATCACGATTTTCCTCCGTTGCGACGTTGGCTCTGCGACACTGGCTCTCATCGAAGCCTATCGCCGCAACGGGGACAGTTTCTAGATCAATCCCTGAGCCAGCATGGCATCGGCCACCTTGACGAATCCGTTGATGTTCGCGCCGGCAATGTAGTTGCCCGGCATCCCGTACTCCTCGGCCGTTTCAGCGCAGTTTTTATGGATATTGATCATGATTTCGGTCAAACGCTGCTCGGTGTAATCGAAAGTCCACGCATCTCGGCTGGCATTCTGCTGCATTTCAAGGGCGGACGTCGCCACGCCACCCGCGTTCGCGGCCTTCCCTGGGCCAAAGAGCACCCCAGCGTCCTGGAAAATGGCCGTCGCTTCATGCGTGCACGGCATGTTCGCGCCCTCGGCGACTGCGAGCAGGCCGTTTTTGGTGAGCCGAACTGCGGCCTCTTCGTCCAGCTCGTTCTGGGTGGCGCAGGGCAGAGCGACTGTGCCGGCGACGTCCCATACGGACCCGTCGGCAACGAACGTCACCGAAGATCCTCGCCGCTCAGCGTAGTCAGCGATCCGTCCTCGTTCCTCTTCCTTGATGAGTCGGAGAAGCTCGACGTCGATCCCGGCCTCGTCCACGATGTAACCGCTGGAGTCCGACGCCGTCACCACTGTGGCACCGAATCCCTGGGCTTTAGCGATGGCGTTGATGGCAACATTTCCAGACCCGGAGACGAGTACGCGTTGGCCCTCGAAGTCCTTGCCCGTGGTCTTGAGCATCTCCTGGGCAAAGAGCACCGCGCCGTAGCCCGTGGCTTCGGGCCGGACCAGGGAGCCGCCCCAGCCGATGCCCTTTCCGGTCAAGACCCCGGATTCGAAGCGATTGGTGATGCGCTTGTACTGGCCGAACAGGAACCCAATCTCACGGCCACCCACGCCGATGTCGCCGGCGGGCACGTCCGTGTATTCGCCGATGTGCCGGTACAGCTCGGTCATGAATGACTGGCAGAACCGCATCACCTCGGCGTCGGACCGACCGTGTGGGTCGAAGTCCGAGCCGCCTTTGCCGCCACCAATCGGCATCCCGGTCAGAGCATTTTTGAAGATCTGTTCGAAACCCAGAAACTTCACGATGCCAAGGTAAACCGACGGATGGAACCGCAGACCGCCCTTGTACGGGCCCAGAGCCGAGTTGAATTCGACCCTGAATCCACGGTTGATCTGGACGTTGCCGCCATCATCCATCCAGGGCACGCGGAAAATAATCTGCCGTTCCGGCTCGCAGATACGCTGCAGGATTGCAGCGTCAGCATACTGCGGGTGCTTGCGCGTTACAGGGTCAAGGGATTCGAAGACCTCGTTGACGGCCTGGTGGAACTCGGTTTCGCCGGGGTTCCGTTGAAAAACTTCATCTCGCACTTCGAGCAAATGGGCGTCCACAGGTGATTCCCTTCCTAGCTGTCCGCAGGCCTTATCCAAGACTGCCCGCTTGATGGGGAACACTAATTGCTCCGGCGCCTCAAGTGGAAGTCTGCCCGCAACACTTCGGAATATTGACGTAACGCCCGGTATCGGTTTTCGGTGGTTTGCGTGGTCGGATATGGGCTGTTGAGGACCTCGTCACTGTCCGTCAGGTTGGGGGTCGAGCAGCTCGGCCAGGTGCAGTGTGTGCCTCGCCGCGTCGAGTTGTTGGACCTGCATCTGGCAGCTGAATCCGTCCACCAGAACGGGGGTGTTCTGGCCGGTGGCGGTCAGGGCAGGCGCCAGCGCGTGTTTGGCCACGGCCATGCTGACTTCGTAGTGTTCAGCTTCGAAGCCAAAGTTCCCGGCAACCCCGCAGCATCCTGTGGCTTCGCGGATGTTCTCTACGCCGACGGCAGTCAACGCCCGCTTCTGCACGGCGGCACCGAAGGTTGAGTACTCATGGCAGTGTGTCTGCACTGTGACAGCCGACGGCGGGTTTCCGCCAGACCACTGCGGTGTCCAACCAGCGGCGCTCAGCTCGGTGATCGCCGTGGCGAAACTGCGGATTCGGGCAGCTACCCGCGTCGCCGCGGGCGTGTGGACCAGTTCGGGTAGGTCCTTGCGGAATGCTGCTGCACAGCTGGGCTCTATGACGATAATCGGGCGGTCCGTGCCGTCGTCGAGCGTTTCCGCGGCCTTGGCCAGGACTTTCTTCGCGGTTCCGAGTTGCCCGGTTGAAATCCAGGTCAATCCGCAGCAAGCATCGGCCGAACATTCAACCCGGTGGCCAGCCCCGGCCAGCACACGTTCCGCCGCGCCCGCCACCTGGGGACGAAAGCCCTTCGTGAAAGTATCCACCAGCAGGACGATGTCGGCTGCTGGAGAACGGGTTGCTTCCGTCGTCGTGCTCATTTCCTTGCGCCAGGCTCCTGCCGGTGCGAACCGGGGCAGCTGTCGCCGAGTGGTGAGTCCTGCTGCCCTGGCGGCGAGCTTGCCCAATGGACTTCCGAGGATTGCGTTGACCAGCGGAGTTACGTGCCCGACGACCGCGAGCCACCGCGGGAGCCAGCCGAGCGAGTAGTGGGACAGCGGGCGGATCCGGTGGCGGTAGTAATGGTCGAAGAACTCCGACTTGTAGGTGGCCATGTCCACGCCAACGGGGCAGTCCGTGGAGCAGGCTTTGCACGACAGGCAGAGGTCCAGGACATCCCGGACGTCGCGGGATTTCCAACCCTGCGCAACGGTCCGCGAACCGCTCACCATGTCCTGGAGTACTCGGGCACGGCCCCGGGTGGAGTCGCGTTCGTCGCCGGTGGCGCGGTAGCTGGGGCACATGACTCCGCCGGTTTCGTTTCGGCATTTGCCGATGCCCACACAGCCCTGGACTGCGTCGACGAACGGGTCAAGCTCCAGGTTGCTGCTTCCGGTTGGTCGGAGGTCGAAGGACGTCCGCCATTCGCGGTCCGGGACGCCTTGGAGCGCCAGATTATCCGTGACTTTCTGTGGTGCGGTGATCGAGCCCGGATTGAGCAGAGCGGCGGGATCCCAGATGGACTTGAAGGCCGAAAATGCGTTCATTACCTGTAGGGAATACATCAGGGGGAGCAGCGCTGAGCGGGATCGACCGTCGCCATGCTCACCGGAAAGAGAGCCACCATGCCGGACCACGAGCTCAGCAGCATCATGGACAAACGCTGCCATGATGGCACGGCCCTCAACGCTGCGCAGGTCGAAGGTCACGCGCACGTGCATGCACCCAGCGCCGAAGTGTCCGTAGAGGATGCCTTTGAGCTGATGAGTGTCCAGCAGCTTCAGGAAGTCCTCGAGGTAGTCGGCTAGATTTTCTGGTGCGACGGCGGAGTCCTCCCATCCGGGCCAGGACTGTTCGCCGGAGGGGAGGCGGGCGGAAAGGCCGGCGCCGTCTTCGCGCACGCGCCACAGCGAAGCCCGCTCGGCCACGTTCGGTACGGGCCGGCCTTCGAGGAGCCGTCCGTTACGCTCCAGACGCGCCAGCAGCTCATGGGATTTGGCGCTCACCTCGTCCGCAGTGTCGCCGTCGAGCTCCACATAAAGCCACGCTTTGCCCTCTGGTAGATCCGCCACGGAGTCCATTCCACGCCGGGCGCGCATCGTGTCCACAATGGCCTCGTCAATGCCTTCGATCGCAGCGGGGTGGAAGTCCAGAATTGTCATCACATCCCGGGCCGCGTCCACCACATTCGCATAGCCCAGGGTCAGCAGAAGCGTGGACGGCGGCACGGGAACAAGCCTGACAGCGACGGCGACGACAACGGCGCACGTCCCCTCACTGCCTACCAGTGAACGAGCCACGTTGAAGCCGTTCTCGGGCAGGAGGTGGGAGAGGTGATAGCCAGAGACCTGCCGCGGAATCCGGCCCAGTTCCAGACGGAAATCACTGAGATGGGCGCTCGCGAGGCCCCGCAGCTCAGCTTCCAGTCGTGAGGCTTCCCGCGCGGCGCCGTCATCGTCCGGATCGGTGGCGAGCAGCTCCGAGTCTGTGGCCGTGAGCCGGTGGCCGCTGGCGGTCACGACGTCGAGCGCAATAACGTGGTCCGACGTCCGGCCGTACCGCACGGAATGGTTTCCG
Source organism: Arthrobacter roseus (assembly GCF_016907875.1). Classification (NCBI taxonomy): domain Bacteria; kingdom Bacillati; phylum Actinomycetota; class Actinomycetes; order Micrococcales; family Micrococcaceae; genus Arthrobacter; species Arthrobacter roseus. The sequence goes on from NZ_JAFBCU010000001.1 coordinate 599,054, forward strand.
CACGCATCGTTGCCCACCGCACCGCCCAATGCGGCTCGCGATTTACTGGACGGGTCCGGAGCGAACGTGAACCGGCCGCCCGTGGACTGCTGTATATCCTCCTGAAGGGATCCAATGACGCGGCCCGGTTCCACGACTGCCGTCAGCTCATCCGGATTCACCGAAACAACAAGGTTCATGTAGCGGGAGAAATCCATCACTACGCCCGTTCCCAAGGCATTGCCCGCCATCGACGTGCCACCTCCACGAGACGTGACCGGCAGGGAAGCGGCTGCACAGAAGCGGACCGTCGCAACGACGTCGTCCACGTTCCGGGGGAAAACGACGGCAGCCGGACGCTGATGGTAGTTCGAAGCGTCGTAGCTGTACTCGGAAAGTCGGCGCGTCCCAGCGTCGATCTCCACGCCGAGGGAGCGTAGCGGTTCGAAGCGGTCCGGGCCCGTCATGGTCCCATCGTGAGTGCCCATCCCGAGCGTTGTCAACAACTTGGTGCTGGGGTAGCGTTTCGAGCGTGCCACAGCCCAGCGGACGCCCCGTCGTCGTCATACTCTCCGCCCCGGATCATCAGCATCCCTACAATCTGGAGGCCATTCAGGAACTGGCCGACGTCCGGATCACCGACGCTGCAGGCCTGCAGGAGGCACTGAACGGCGCCGACATCCTGCTGCTCTGGGACTTCTTCTCACAAGCGCTGGAGTCCGTTTGGGCAGGAGCGCACCGACTCTCGTGGGTGCACGCCGCGGCGGCCGGCGTCGACTCCATCCTCTTCCCGGCTTTCAGGGACTCAGAGGTCACACTCACGAACGCGCACGGCATCTTTGACCGGCCCATCGCGGAGTTTGTCCTCGCCTCGATCCTCGCCCACGACAAACAACTGCACTACAGCAAAACTCTGCAGCACCGCCACGAATGGAAGCACCGCGACCTGCAGGGTACGCACGGCCGGAATGTCGTCATCGTAGGAACCGGTGGAATCGGCCGCGAAACCGCCCGGCTACTGACCGCCGTCGGACTTCACGTTGATGGGGTGGGCCGTACCGCGCGCACAGACCCCGACTTCGGCACCGTCCATGCCAGTACCGACCTCGCTCAGGCTGTAGCGAGCGCAGACCACGTGGTTCTCATCGCGCCACTCACCGAGCAGACGCGCGGCATGGTCAACCAAAACGTCCTCGCCGCGATGAAGACCTCGACCCACCTGATCAACGTTGGCCGGGGCGCGCTTGTCGACGAACCGGCCCTGATCCGTGCACTGCAGGACGGACATCTGGCGGCAGCTTCCCTCGACGTCGTCGCCGAAGAGCCGCTACCGGATAACAGCCCGCTATGGGACCTGGAATCGGTGCACATCTCCGCCCACCTCAGCGGCGACATCTACGGCTGGCGCGATATGCTCGCCGCCCAGTTCCTGCAAAACCTACGTCAGTGGACAGCCGGGGAGCCGATGGACCATGTAGTGGACAAGGCCTCCGGATTTGTCCCCGGAAAATAGGGGTTCCAAACGGCCGTTCAACAGAGGATGATGCAGCTATGACCATTGCATTTGAGACCGAAGAGACGGTCAACGCCGCGCGCACCGACGTGTGGGCACGCTTCACTGACTGGACCAGGGCCCAGCAATGGCTGCCAGGGGTGTCCAGCGTCAGCGCCGACGGCGAAACCACCGACGGAACCATCCTCAGGTTCAACTCCGAACATCACCCCCACGGCGAAGGGGCCACGGCCATCCTGCACGACGTCGTTCCGTTCCAAAAACTTACCCTCACCACCGTTTCCGGAGACGTGAGCGCGGACTACCGCTACAGCTTCACCGGGACAGGTAACGCCACACGCATTCTTCTGGTCGCCGACGTCGCCGTCACTGGAGACAGCGAATCCCTGGCCGAGAGTATCCGCGAACGCATCGCCAATGCCGAACGTCAACAGCTGGCGCTGCTGAAAAAGGCCATTGAAACGGAAATCCGCTAAACTTGGCGGGTAAGAGCCCCGCTACTCTTGCAGGAACCAGTAATTGGTCCGTGGAAGGATGCGGGGCATTTTCATGTTCGGCCCGGTCGTTTGCGGCAATGAACCTGCTGCCAACGGCGCTGAGCCGCGGAGAATGGGGGAGGATCCCATGCCAGCAATCGTGATCGTCGGAGCCCAATGGGGCGACGAAGGTAAAGGTAAGGCCACAGACCTTCTGGGGGGCCGCGTCGACTATGTCGTGAAGCCCAACGGAGGGAATAACGCCGGCCACACCGTCGTCATCGGCGGTGAAAAGTACGAGCTGAAACTCCTTCCTGCCGGGATTCTGAGCCCCAACGCCATCCCCATCATCGGCAACGGATGCGTGGTCAATCTGGAAGCGCTATTCGAGGAGATTGAAGGACTCGAGGCGCGCGGAGCCGACACCTCAAAACTCCGCATCTCCGCAAACGCCCACCTCGTGGCGCCTTACCACCAGATCTTGGACAAGGTCACCGAACGATTCCTGGGCAAGCGGGCCATCGGCACCACCGGTCGCGGTATTGGCCCCGCGTACATGGACAAAGTTGCGCGCCTGGGTATCCGTGTTCAGGACGTCTTCGATGAATCGATCCTCCGGCAGAAGGTTGAAGGATCCCTCCGGCAGAAAAACGAGCTGCTGGTCAAGGTTTACAACCGGCGTAATGTCCTCGTCGAGGAAGTTGTCGAATACTTCCTCGCCTTCGCAGACCGCCTCCGCCCGCTCGTCGTCGACTCCACCTACGTGCTCAACACCGCGCTCGATGAGGGCAAGGTAGTCCTCATGGAGGGCGGCCAAGCGACCTTCCTCGACGTCGATCACGGCACGTACCCGTTCGTCACGTCCTCCAACCCCACGGCAGGCGGCGCAAGTGTGGGGTCCGGCATCGGGCCAACCCGCATCACCCGCTGCGTAGGCATCATCAAGGCCTACACCACGCGTGTCGGTGCGGGCCCGTTCCCCACCGAACTTTTCGACGACATGGGGATCTACCTGCAGAAGACCGGCGGTGAATTCGGTGTCAATACCGGGCGTCCGCGGCGATGTGGTTGGTACGACTCCGTGCTCGCCCGGCACGCATCTCGCGTCAACGGGTTCACAGATTACTTCGTCACGAAGCTCGACGTCCTCACCGGGCTGGAAAGCATCCCCGTCTGCGTTGCCTACGACGTGGACGGCCAGCGCCACGACGAAATGCCCATGACCCAGACCGACTTCCACCACGCAACACCGATTTTCGAGTACTTCGACGGCTGGACAGAGGATATTTCCGGTGCCCGCAGCCTCGCAGATCTGCCGGTCAACGCGCAGAAGTACATCGAGGCCCTGGAACGTGTATCCGGCACCCGTATTTCGGCCATCGGGGTGGGCCCAGACCGCGAACAGACCATCGTGATCAACGACCTCATCACTAGCTAGTGCTGGCCTTTCTTCGGGTGTTTGTGGGTACGCTGGGAGAAAGGCGAAGGGGCAAAGGAGAGCAGTCGTGAAAGTCAGCGTTGGACAATTCAGGCCCACCGGAGACGTGGCGGAGAACGTTGCCACCATGCGTCGTCTGGCAGGGGAAGCGGCAACGTCCGGCGCGGAACTCATCGTGTTCCCCGAGGAATCGATGTTCAGTATCGGCCTGGTTGAGGGGCCGCTCGCCGTTGCTGTCAACGCAGCATGGTCTGGTTTTGTCCAGCAGCTCTCGTTTCTCGCAGCCGAAATCAACATCAGCGTGGTGGCCGGTGGGTACGAGGGCAGCGGCGAAGACCGTCCGTACAACACCCTCGTCATTGTGGACGCAACGGGCAAGATCGTGGGCACCTACCGAAAACTGCACCTCTACGATGCGTTCAGCTACCAGGAATCAACCCGCATCAAAGCCGGCGACGGTGTGCCCTTGGTGGTCCCCATCGGCGGACTCAACGTTGGCGTTATGACTTGCTATGACCTGCGGTTCCCCGAACTCGCACGCGAACTCGCCGACCTCAACGCGGACGTTATCTGCGTGCCTGCGGCGTGGTTCAAGGGCGAGCACAAGATCGATCATTGGGAGACACTGCTCAAGGCCCGCGCCATTGAGAACACCGTGTGGGTCGCGGCAGCCGGCACCTCCGGCGGGCACACAATTGGCCACTCAGTGGTCTTGGACCCGATGGGCCTGCCTCAGGCGTTCCTCAACGACGAAGAAGAGGGCACCGCGACGGCGGACGTCACGCGCAAGCGCATCGACGAAGTCCGGGAGTTCCTGCCCGTGTTGAAGAACCGGCGTTTCGATCGGAACAACCGCATCGTGGACGCCGCCCTTTAGCGTCTTTTTCCCGCTCCTCCCCGCTCTCCTCGCCCATGCCCGCGCTCCGCCCCGCGCTCCTTTCCGCCTCCCGCGCCCTTTTCCGTGCGAGGTCACCCCTTCGCTGCCGAGATCACCCCGCACAGGGGCTCCATGGCGGAGAAACCCCGATCTCGAGCCACGGAGTGATCGGTGGCGGGGGTGAAGTTGAGCGGGCGAGGCTCCACCTGCCGCCGTCGTGCTTTATTGCGGCGGCACTACAGTCAGGCGTGTTTGGCCGGTTGGACGCGGAGTTGTTGGAAGGAGAAACCGCTTTCGTTGTGTCAGGGGAACCAGCGCCGTGTATTGGCTGTTGTGTCTGATGTATTCCCACATGGTGGGGCAGAAAGGCAGTACTGCCAGGCGACGGTAGTGGGCATAATTGAGGCAGCCACGGATCAGGGTCTGAACCAGCGGTGGCGTTTGTAGGATGCGGTTCACTTCAGTGTAAATAAAGGAGATTTCGGCGCCGTTCATCCGGTAATGGGCACTTGCGGCCACGTTCCCGGCGGAGTAAATATCGAATCGTGAAGCGGCGAAATTATTATGAACCCTGGGCATCGTTGCTCCTACGGATGAAGGGCGCGCTACGGGATTCTATTTCCTCAACGAGGGCATCGTAACGATCCCTGGCTCCTGGATCCGGAGCAACAGTATCGAGTTCCACGCACAGCTTGCTGCTCAAAGCAATCAGATGGCTGCGTGAAACGCGGGAGAGATCAGCGGTAAACAGCTGGTCTACCGTGTTGGGTACCACCCTCAGAAGGGGCCGAACCGTGTTCATACCGCAATCTTTTCTGCTGGTATCGACTGCAGGGCCGGGCAGGGCGGTAGTGCTGCCGGTGCTGAAATGCTGATAGCGTGCCCCCACCTCGAGAGTGTCGGATCCGCAGCGAATTTTCTCAAGAGATCTAGGCCAGCCTGATCAACGTGTCTGGCTTGATCGAGCACCACAATGACTCTGGGGCCTTTTATCATCGCCCCGGCGCGTCGGATGAGCGGGAAGAGCGCTGGGACTGAGCTTTCCGTCAGGCAGCCCGTGACGGCTAGGGTGGCCGAAGCTCGGTCGATATCCAATCGGATGAGAACCCGCAGTTTGTGATCCATGTGGCTTACTCCAACTTGAAGGAACGCTTTGCGGCACACTTCTTGGCCATGAGGATCTTATGGGATGTCACCGTTAAAAAACAAGCTAGATAGTCTAGTTATATTTGTTCTACTATCTATAGATGGGTTCAGAGACAAATCATCGAGTCCAGGGGTACTGGTACGGCGACCCACGGAGACAACGGGGGGTGGAGGTACTGAACGCGCTGCGGGATTATCGGACGGCCGAAACTGCGATGAGAGCACACGCCAGCACCATGATGGGCATGGGGAAAACGGATCTCGCGGCCGTTCGATGTCTCCTGCAAGCACGCCAGGATGGTCGTGACCTCAGCCCCAAAGAGTTATCGGCCAAGCTCGACATTTCCTCAGCATCTACAACGGTCCTGATCGACCGTCTGGTCAAAAGTGGCCACGCACGTCGCGAACCACATCCCACAGATGGCCGGGCACTGCTGATCCAACCCACGGAGAGTTCCGACTCCGAAGTCCGCTCCACCCTCACAGGCATGCATTCGCGGATGATAGAGGCGGCCCAATCACTGACCGAGCCCGAAGCCGATGCAGTGATCACCTTCCTGCAACGGATGCGAAGCGCCGTCGTCGAACCTTAAAGCCCGTCTCAGTCTTTCTTAGCCTTCGCCTCAGCCCGCGCGTTCCTAGCGAGGTGTTCAGCCGCGTCTTTCGTCCCAACCCGCAGGCTTTTTGGGGGCTCGCACACTTCCACGCATCCTATGCCTTGCCATTCGCCGAAGAAGCACTGCCTATGCGGCATCCCACCATTTCAAGACCCGCAGCGCATGGAGGGTGACCCATCGACTCGGGAATCCCTCGTGCTCGCCTTCCATGTCGAACAGCGTCGGCCCTTGATGAGTGTTCTCAAGCTTCCACATGCCATGCGGCAGCCGTGCGCCGCGGACGAGGTCCACCGCCCGTGCACACCGTGGGTCGCGCTGGGGCCGTGCGACTTGAAAGTAGTCGAGGGCGCGCAGGACGTCGTAATACCACCGCGTCGGAAACGACGCCATCGCGAAACGAGGGTCCACTATCGTGCCGGTCGATCGACGCACGAGCAGTTGGCGCTCTAGTAGGTACTCCTCGCCCCGGCGACGTGCGACCGCAGTGGTGTCGCTGCCCCCGGTGGCAAGTTCCCACGCGAACAGGCCCTCCAATACGCAGATCGTGGAGTGAAACGAGGAGACACTGGTGCCATCGTCATCCCAGCAGTTCCAGCCGCCGTCGGCGAGTTGGCCTCGCAAGATCGTCTGGACGATCGGGGAACCTCCTTGCTTGAAATACGCTGCATTGGCGAGTGCTCCGCCGTTGATGCACGGTTCGCCCTCACCATCGAAATGCGGTAGGTCGTCGTACTCCCAACGGACGTGCTCGCGCACCCGATCGATCGTCTATTGGACCTCGGGGGTATCCGGGTCGGCTCCGAAGACGCGTAGGAGTTCGAGGGAGGGATGCGTCGCCGTCCACGCGTCGAAGAACGGCCGCTCCTCGTCCGTCCAGCCGGGGTGGTATGTGCCACCGTCCCAGCGCCCGTCGACCACACCAGGACCCGCTTACTTCCCACCCGGTTGATCAACCCTCCGATAAAGGGTGCGGTTACTGCTATGGCCAGAGCCGTGGCAGTCAGCACGAGACGGCTCAACACCTCGGGTTGTCCGGTGCTCGCGAAGTGCGCGCTCATGGCCGGTAATGTCGGAGAAATTGTGGCACCTGCCATGACGGTTAACGTGCTGGCCAGGAGAAGGGACCAGGTCAGCGTACGAGGTGGTTCGGCGACCGTAAGAGGAGTGCTGGGTTCAGTCATACCTCGTACGCTAGAACTTCAACATTAGTTGAAGTCAAATACGATGAGGGCGGTACTCCAATGAGCGGAACACTCACCGCAAAACCCATTCTGACGGTTGGCGAGTTGGCTCAAGAAAGTGGCGTTGCGCCGTCGGCTATTCGGTTCTACGAACAACACGGCCTGATCAGCGCGACCCGCACAGCAGGTAACCAGCGCCGATTCTCGACCTTCGATGGATGTCGAATCAAAGTCATCAAGGTAGCCCAACGGGTAGGCATCTCCGTGCAAGACATCAAGGCACTCCTGGACGTGCTGCCAACAAAAACCGAACCCACCCGACACGACTGGGCGGTACTGCAACAAGCCCTCGTCCAGGAAACAAACAAGCGCGTCGCAGAACTCAATAACGTTCTCACCGACCTCGGCTCCGACGAAAAGCTCTGTGAAGTAAGCCCAATCACCATCCGATAGCTACACGACGCCAGAAATCAGCCAAAGGGAGGATTCGAGTTGACGCGGATTCAGGCAGACTGTGGGCGTGGCCATGACGAGCGCGCGTAGCCGGCCGAGCAATGGAACCTTTACAACAAAGCCACCGCGCTGGGTGCTCTGGGCAGCCCATGCCGTGCCGCTGTGTGTTCTGCCTTCGGGGCTGTGGCGACTGGCGATGAGCGTTGGGATCCCGGTGGGATTCAGCGATGCGGTATTACGCTCGGACTATGATCTACCCGGCTGGGGTGCGCTGTACCTGATCGGCCTCACCGTCGTGATTGAGTGCCTCGCACTACTCACTCTGGGCCTTGTGTACCCATGGGGGCGAGTGGTTCCACCGTGGATTCCGTTCATTGGGGGTAGTCGGGTTCCGCCGCTCACGGCCGTCATCCCGGCAGCCATCGGTGCGCTTCTCCTTACACTCATTGCCGTCAGCCAGTTGTTGGTCTGGGATCGGGTCGATACGGCGGGTCTTCCTCTCATGGGCCTGACCTACGCACCGATGCTGGTTTGGGGGCCGCTCCTCGGCGTCGTGACCGTCTCCTACTACCTGCGAAACCGCCCGTCCTAGCGGCGTAGTTAGAGTGATTAGGTGATTTGCTTTCTGTCTCCGTCGTTCAAGCCAGCCATGCCCTCTGCCTCTGAGGTCCGTGTCGTGTACTTCGCCGCGTCGTCCGGACCACCTCTGAGTGAGACCGAGGATGTCGCAGAACTGTTCGCCAACGTATACGCAACTTCGCTCAGGGACGAAGACGTTGCTGCGGCCGTGGCCTACGAGGCAGACACGCTCACCGGGTTTGCGTACGGCCATCGATGGTTGTGGGCTGAGCAGCATTACGAGTGGGCCTCCACTCTTCGATCACGACTCGGCGAAGCCGCCAAGAGATTGGACGGGGCCCAAGTGTCATCCCTCTTGGCGCGCCACCCGCGGGCGTCCGGCGCCGGCATCGGACGGGCAGTGTTGGAGTCATGGCTGGATGGCATTGGACCAGAAGCATGCTGGCTGCAGACCTCTGACCTTGACTCGCCCGCGCGACGTTTGTACCAGGCGCACGGATTCGTCGAGATTGGCCATGGCCCTGACACACCCAACGGCAAACCGGGCCTCGTCCTGTTTCGTGACGCCTCCGCCCACTGAGGAATCGTCCAGGCTGAATGGTGAACCTTGCACGTCGCTATCATGAGCAGATGAGTACAGATTCGAGTTTGCCGCTTTCTGGACGTACTGCCGTTATAACCGGCGTCAGCCGACGCAAAGGAATAGGGTTTGCCATTGCTTCTCGGATGGCAAAAATGGGTGCAAATCTTTTCCTGCATCACTACGCTCCACACGATGAAAATCAACCGTGGGGTGCTGATTCGATCGATGAATTGACCCGGGACCTAGCCGGAATGCTCGCCGATGGCGCAAGGCTTGAACATGCCGGGATAGATCTTGCCCCTGCGAGTGGCGCCGCCCGACTCATCCAGACCGCCCGGGAAGCGTTCGGTCATCTCGATGTGCTGTGCTGCAACCATGCATTGAGCGGCAGCGATGGTCGGTTGATGGAAATGACCGCTGAGAAGCTTGATGCGCATTGGCAAGTGAACTCGCGCTCAACCCTGCTGGCCACTCGATACTTCGCAGAACAGCACGACGGACGTGCCGGCGGCCGCGTCATTTGGATGACCTCTGGCCAGATCGAGGGCCCCATGTCGTCTGAGATCGCCTATGCAACATCAAAAGCAGCCTTGGCCGGAATCACAGCCTCGGTTGCCAACGACTTGATCGACCACGGAATCATTCTCAATACCGTCAACCCCGGCCCGGTCAACACCGGATACCTCGACGAGGGAACTACGGACAGACCCTCCGAAGTACTCAAATCGGTCCTGGCCCATTGCCCAACCGGCCGCTTCGGGGAACCTGATGACCCGGCGCGACTCATCGGCTGGCTCGCCAGCGACGAGGGTCGGTGGATGGTCGGACAGGTCTTGAGCACCGAAGGAGGCTTTCGTCGGTGGTAGCACTGGAAAAGACTCTCGCCCTTCTGGAGGGCCAACGAGCTCAGCAAACATCGAACCACTCGGTGTAGTCATGCAGCCTTCGCAACGAGACAAACGGATCAGGATTGGCGCCGGACTGGTCATCCGTGGCTTTGGCGGTCCTGTCGGCGTTTTTAGTTTTCGTGTCCGGCTTTGACGGTTGGTTCGATAGTCTCACGGGTGTCCTCTATGGTCTCCAGTCGCTATTCGTGCTGGGCATAGGTATTTATCTTGTCAGTGGCCGGGGTAAGGCGAGGACCATGGTGCAGGTCCCGGGCAGGTGGCAGCGAATCGGGTTGACTGCCTTTGCCATAGTTGGAACTGCACTCATAGTCTTCGGGTTCGTAGTAAACCCCGAGACCCTTGCGACGGCCGCATTGTGGCCCAACATGGTTGGGGTGTGGATTCTGTTGCAATTCAGGTCTATAGATGGACGCTTCCAGCACACAGAACAATGGACGACAACGTTGCCCCTTGACGCAGCTATGGATTCCCTCACCGACGCTTTCCGTCAGCCCGGGCTCAGAGCGAGGACGGTAGGTCAGGACGTGTGGATTGAGATCCGAAAAGAGTGGGCGGGTGGAACCTGGCTCCACGAGGATGCCGCACGACACATGAAAACGGTGCCCGGCGTCCACTTTCGGATCGATGAAATCGACGGCGGGACCCGAATCACCGCCCACAGCGGCGAGCAGACCGCGCTTGGCAAGTACGACGTATTGAAACTCTCCGACGAGATGAGCGCGTCGGCGGTAGAGCTGGCCAAGCAGGTAACCGTTTTGGCGGAGTGAAAACTTCTACCCGCTTCCCGCGTCCGCGTAGGCTGAAGCCATGGCACACAGCAATGACCCCGACGTCATCCGAAGGCTCCTGACCACACCCGGACGCTGGGCCGTCGTCGGACTCTCAGGAAATCCACGCCGAGCGGCCGTAGGCGTCTCCAAGTTCCTCATGGACGGGCTCGGGATGGAGATCATCCCGGTCAATCCCCAGGGCGACGACGTTCACGGCCAGACCGGTTATGAAAGTTTGGCGGACATCCCGGGGAGGATCGACGTCGTCGACTGTTTCGTGAATTCTCAACGCGTGGGTGCCGTGGTGGATGAGGCAATAGCCGTCGGCGCGGGGGCTGTCTGGCTGCAACTCGATGTCATCGACGAGGACGCGGCTGCCCTGGCTACTGCGGCGGGGCTCGACGTCGTCATGAACGCCTGCCCGGCCATCGAAGCCCCACGTCTGGGCCTCTAGAGTCGGTGGACGCGCAGCAGCTGAGAACACAATGCCTTGCGCTCGCCGGTGCGTTCGAGGATTTTCCCTTCGGCCCGGAAACTGCGGTGTTCAAGGTCCGGGCGGCGGACGGCAAGGCGAAAATGTTCGCCCTGTCCTCTTTGGATGAGCGGGCTCTATCCGTCAGTCTCAAGTGCGAGCCCGACCTCGCAGTGCAACTGCGGGCAGCACACCCAGAGGTCACTGGCGCCTACCATCTGAACAAGAAGCATTGGAACGGCGTGGTCTGTAACGGCGCGCTACAGGAGGGGATGATCGCGGACATGATCGAGGATTCCTACGATCTGGTGGTGGCGTCCCTGCCCCGAAGGGACCGCGAAATACTGGGATGGAAACGGCTGGCACAGGAATGAGCGGCTTCACCTACGGGGAGCGTGGACTGACCCAGGGCAGTAGTTGGCCTGACGGGTACCGTCGCCTTCACCGCCGGCTCGCCGTCGGAGAGGGGTGGGACGCCTACCGGAAGCTGGCTGATGGCATCCTCACCTGGGGCCTCCAACGCGGGGCCGGTTTGAAGGTCGACGCCGAGACGGAGCGCGCCGCCGTCGGAACCCGAGTGGTATCCAGGATAGGCGTAGGACCGCTTCATCTTGATGCGCCCTGCCGCGTGGTCTGGGTGGAGGAACCCGATGGCGAAGGGTCGCCGCAACGGGCGGGATTTGCCTACGGGACACTTGCTGGACATCCAGAACAAGGCGAGGAGGCATTCATCGCCGAGCTGACAGCGGATGGTCTGGTGTACGTTGAGATTCGTGCGTACAGCCGCCACGCCAATTGGTTCTACCGCGCAGGTGCGCCCGTGGCAGTGTTGAGTCAGTGGCTCATCACCCGCCGATACCTTGCAGCAGCGCGTCGGATCGTACAGGGCTGAGACCTCGACGGCGGTCTAAAAGGGAGCGTGCGCTACATCTTCTGGTAGCGGGAGCGGACGGCGGAGAAGAGCCCGTAGCAAATAAGGCCGATTCCCACTGCTGCCAGCAGCCACAGGCCAAAGGGCTGATCGCGCAGAGACTTCAGAGCGCCGTCGAGCCCGGAAGACTGTTCGGGGTTCTGCTTGATGGTGGCAATGACGATCAACAAGCCCAAAATCATCAACGCAGCCCCTTTCGCGGAGTACCCCACGCGCCCCAGCCAGATGATCGCCGTACCCGCTGTACCTCGCGGCACACCCTCAAGGTTGACCTCGAAGCGCTTGGCGATACCGCTGAAGAGGTGGTAGCCACCGGCAATGAGGACGCCGATGCCGACACCGACCAACAACACAGAGCCCGCCGTACTGGACATCAGGACGGAACTAGCCGAGCGCGCCGTCTGGTCGCTGTTTCCAGTGCCGCCGAACGCGTAGACGCTGAAGGTCACAGCGATAGCTGCGAAAACCACAGCCTTACTACCGGCGATGAGCTGTTTCTTGAGCCGCTTCTTCGTTTCCAGGCCCTTCCAATCGAAAATGACCTGCGCGATCAGGAACAGCGCCAGTGCAGCACAGCCAAGGAATCCGGCCCAGATAAGAAAAATCCCACCCGGGGTGCTCGCGAGTTGGCTCATGGCCCCACTCTGGTTCGCTTCTCCAGATTTACCGAGTGCAACTCGAAAGGCGATCACGCCGATGATCAAATGCAGCAGCCCCGTAGCGACATAGCCCGCCCTCGCAACAACTTCAAAGCTCTTGGAGCCTACGGCAGTTTCCGCGGCGTTACCGGTTGTATCCGCTGCCTGCTTGGCCTGTCTGGTCTTCTTGCCCACCGGTCTCCTTATGGTCGGCTTCCAATATAGCGTGGCGCCGCGGCGAGGCTGTGCCGAAAGGTCAGGGACGGTCCGTCGGTCTCCACAGGCATGAATCCGCCATTGAGTAAGACGTTCTGCGAGGCAATATTGGGTTCCTCGGTGTGGGCGGTGAGGAATTCGACGTCGGGTTCCGCGGTGGCGAAACGAACCAGGAGTCCCAGGCATTCGGTGGCGTATCCTCGCTTGCGGACGGATGGAACAATTCCGTAACCGATCTCCAGTTCACCGTCCATCACTGGCCCTTGAAACCCGGCAGTTCCCACGACCTGCCCAGTCGCACGTTCCACCGCCAGATACGCGCCATAGCGGGGGAACTCCATGTCCATGGGAACGACGCGGGCAGCATCGATGTCACCGGGCTGGGGGAAGTCATGTGCCCAATCTTCCTGCCGCTGATTGGTGGTCAACGAGGCCAGGTCCGACGTCGACAATCGCCTGAGGGCGATTTTTTCGCCGGAAAGTTCGTTGGCCGCTGCTGCCGGCTCCATGATGGTCATAACGACTATTATCGCGGTACGGCCGGGGATCGAAGGTCAGGCTCGCAGGTCAACGCGATTCAGTTACGGGGCAGGAAGATCATCTGGGCCGCACGTCTCGGAGCGGACGGGGACGCGGATGGAGACTTCTGAGGAGTTGCGGTCACTGGCGCTGAACTTTGCACCCCTTGCATCTTCGGCATGCGAGGAACGTACGGGCCCGGTCTGTTCGACGTCGGTCAGGTCCCCGAATTCGTGCTCGTTCAGCGCAGCCTGAAGGGCTTCCATCGAGGCTTCCTTGTTGTCCAGGAAAAGGTTGAGATCAATGGTTCTCGTGGGAAGGAACAGCACACATTCGCCGTCGTCCTGCAGCGAAAGTCTGGGGCCTACGTCGGCACCACCCATGGTGGCGTCTGGGTAGGCGTTCCCGAGTGAATCCTCAACGGCATCGAGAGCAGGGACGTAAAGGTCGATGCTTTCAGCTGGTGAGAGCAGAGACTTCGGCTCTGTAACGCCCGATTGGCAGCCTGTCACGGCGAGTGCGGCGATAGCCAGCACCACGGGTAAACGCTTCATCCAGTTACTCCCAGCTCGATTGACACCGGCTACAGCTTACCGAGGATCCTCTGCGGAGTTATGGGCAGTGCTCCCCATCGCGCCCGTTCTCGGGCAGCCGTAGTGTTGAGCAATCGTCAAGAATATGAGGGGAGCGCACCATGGGTGAAATGCTCGGGGCCAACCCGGACCAGCTCCGAAGACTGGCCAAAGCTATGGGTGATGGGGCCGAGCAGCTGAGGTCGGTCACCATGACTCTGCAGAGTGTCGTCCAGGACGTACCCTGGGCCGGCGGTGATGCCAGCTCTTTGCGCGCCAGCTGGAAGTCCGCCCATGCCCCAAAACTGCTCAAGGCCCAGGCTTTGCTCAGTGAGAACGCTCAGTTGCTGCTCCGCCAGTCTGATGAGCAGGAGCGCGCGAGCACGTCGTCGAGTGGTGGAATCAGTGTCAGTGGTGGCAAAGATCTGCCCGGCAACCCGGATGCCGACTTTGACCACCAACCCTTTGGCGACATTTCAGAAGATTCGGGGGATATGGAATCCTCAGATATCTATCAGGGGCAGCTTGGCGACTGCTGGTTCCTGGCCGGATTGGGCGCCGTGGCATCCCAGGACCCAGAGTTCCTGGCCGAGCACATCACCCGCAACGACGACGGCACCTACACCGTGCAGTTCTATAAAGGCGGTGAACCCGTGGATATCACGGTTGAGGCCACCCGAGTTGAGGAATTTGCCCGCGGAGACAATGGAGTTGCCAACTACGCCACTGTGTATGAAAAGGCCGCTGCGGAGTTCTTTGGCGGCTCATACTCTGACATCGATGGTGACGATCCAGCCAAAGCGATCGAGGCCATCACAGGTCAGAACACGCGCACTGAAGGCGAGCTCAATTTCGACGATATCGAGGATCGGATGGCCGACGGGCCGGTTGTCGCCGCCACTGAACAGGGCGAAGACGGCGGTTGGTACGACTTCTGGACGGACACGGTCGATGAGAAGCAGATCGTTGGCAATCACGCATACATTGTGGAGGAGATCGCGGAGCGAGACGGCGAACGCATGATTCATCTGCGCAACCCCTGGGGACCCGACGGCGGTACGGCCTCTGATGGCGAGCAAAAAGTCGGCGATATCTGGCTGACCGAGCAGGAGTACCGAGAGAACTTTGCGAACATCAGCTCGGTCGACAAGTAGGGGTGGCGGCAATGAGTGAAACCGTTGAGTTGAAGCAGGGTTCGCAGCTGCGGGCCGGGAACGTCCTGATCGGGGCCATTCGGGTCGGTGAGCCCGGTGGTGTGCCCACGGTCCGCTTGGCATTGAGGGACGAGACAACGCAGGTTGTGGACCTCCAGATCGGCGAGTCCGCGCCCTTGGATGGCGAACGTAGCGTGACGCTCGTGGACGTCATTCGGCCGGACAAGTTGACCGGCGAAGGCCACGGTGCCGCCGTTCTCGAGCTGGACGACTAGCTGCCCTGCCCCGCCCCGCCCCGCCCTCTACCCGACCTGCGCCCCCACCCCCAATCGACTCTGCATTAGATGCTCTTCTCACGCCGTGAGAACCTCATCTAGTGCAGAGTCGATGGTGTCCTGTGGATAACTCAGGATCCCTGATGCGGAAATTAGCCATACTCTCCCTACGCGCTATCCGGAACCGTTACCCGCTGCACTGACCACTGGTTCGTTCACCGTGTCCGAGTCAGACGCTTTCGACGTCAGCCGCAGCCGTCTTCGCAGCTCCGGCCTTCTCTATGTGGCCCGCGGAATTAGAGCTGCCAGCGGTAACGAGCTACAGCACGACGACGACGGCCCGGCCCCCCGGGTTCCGCAAGAGAGTGCAGGGGTTGCCTCAGCACACGTTGGAGCATTCACGCGGGTTACGAGCCACAGCGCAGCATCGCACCGTACCGCTGGCGCAGTCTGGGGACTGTTCCACTACACATGTCAGGGAGAGCAAGCCATGATTCACATTTCCAGACCCGAAGGAAAATCGGCACCGAGGCGCACGAAAGTCATCGGTCACTGCAGCAAACTGTACGACGACGAAATCACCACTGTTGACGGCATCCGGGTGACCACTCGCGAGCGAACATGGCTGGACCTTGCGGAAATGCTGAGTGTCGATGAACTGGTGGTGGTCGTGGACCAGTTGATCCGCGTTCCCCGCCTCATTTATGAGGGCCGCTATGATCCGTACTGCACCAAGGCGGACCTTCAGGCCATGATCGATCGCCATCCCGGGAAGCGGGGTATCCGCACGGCCCGGGCCTCTCTGGAGTTGGGCCGCGTGGGTTCCGACTCTCCACCGGAAACCATGCTTCGTCTGGCGTTGGACCGGGCTGGCCTCCCGACGCCGCAGCTGAATGTCGCCATTGTTGATCCGAGTAGTATCAAGCATCACGAACCGGATATTTCCTACGCCGATTATCTAGTCTGCGTTGAATATGAAGGGGCGGGACATAACGAGGAACGACAGGTGGACAGGGACATCGGCCGTGAAGAACGTTGCCGCGACCTG